>CALBAK010000027.1 GCA_937926445.1 uncultured Alphaproteobacteria bacterium | reverse complement strand
TTTTTCGCGATCTTGGCGCCGCCCTTACCCTTGAGCACACGCGAAATCGAATAGATGTCGTCGAGCGGTGTGTATGCCGTGATGTTACCGCCACTGACGGTGGGAACGAGGAAGGTCGGCAACAGGTTCTCGCTCAGATCGACGCGGAAGCTGCTCCCGCTGCTCACCCCGACACCGACCATCCGATCGAGGCCGGCGAAGGCGAACGGCCCGGTCCCCTCGAGGTCGGACGGTGTGAGATCGCGGTCGGCGACGTTCAGGTTCGAGAAACTGAGTATGCGCCCGAGCTCGGACCGGGTGAGCGCGCTGAAATCGTTCCGGGAGAGGGCGCGTTGGACCTTCTTGAAGACGGCGTCCTCGAACAGCCGTTCGCTCTGCACGGATGTCTTGTTGGTTGCGCTCAGCGCGTTGAAGACTTCGGGCAGCCAGAGCACGTTGTCGGCCACGAAGGCGCCGCCCTTCTTCTGGGCGAGCGCGACGTCTGGCGTCGCGAGCAGACTCACCACCGCCGAGGCCGCGAGGAGCGTCATTCGGATCCGCATCGCCATTCTCCCACTACGCGCCTACCAGCGCCACGCAATCGCGCACAGGTTACTCAACCGTGCGTCTCGCGCAAGAGGCTAAATGCAAAACTCTACCGAATGGTTAACATCGCGCCCGGATGGCCGCGGCGGCGGTCAGCGACCGTCGGCGGCGATCCGTTGCAGGGCCGCCCGATCGAGAAGCACGATCCGGCGACCCTCCTGGCGGACCAGCCCCGCCTCGCGCCACAGCGAGAGCTGGCGATTGACGTTCTCGCGGGCGAGGCCGCAATAGGCACCGAGCTCGCGCTGCGACAGCTCGAGCTCGATCCGCAGCCCCTCCGGCACGGGTCGACCGTGGTCGGCCGCGAGGCGCAGAAGCGCCCGTGCCACCCGCGGGGCCATCGCCCGAAGGCCCGCGTCCTCCACCATCTCCGTGGTCCGCCGCAGCCGCTGGCAGAGCACGCCGATGACCCTGAGCGCCACCTCCGGATGCTGCTCGAGGAAGGCCAAGACGTTGCGGCGCTCGAGGCAGAAGAGCTCGGTCGGCTCGAGCGCGACCGCGTCGGCGCTCCGCGGCTTGCCGTCGAAGATCGCCATCTCGCCGAAGGTTTGGCCCGGATCGACGAAGTTGAGCACCGCCTCGCGGCCCTCCGGCGTCACGGTGCCGATCCGAACCCGACCGCTCACGACTACCGCCAGACTGTCGCCCGGATCGCCTTTCTGGAAGATCGTCCGCCCTGCCGGCACCGTCACCATCGTGCCGAAGACGACGAGCCGGCTGATTTCCTCGTCGGTCAGGGAGCCGAAGAAGTCGCTGTCCGCGAGGGCCTCCCGGACCCGCTGGAGCTTCTCCACCGCGGCCCCCCTCGTGCTTGCGTTCCCGTTCGACCCGGTATGCCTCTGACGCGTGGTGTCAGGGTACCAGGACCGCCGCCCCTTGTAAGCGCCCCTCGCGCAGGGCCGCGAGCGCCTCGTTCGCGGCCTCGAGCGGAAAGCGCACGGTCTCGGTCGCCACGGGCGTTCGCGCGAGCTTTGCGAAGAGGCCGAGCCCGTCGGCGCGGGTCAGGTTGGCGACCGAGCGGACCACCCGCTCCTCCCACAAGATCCGATAGGGAAAGGAGGGGATGTCGCTCATGTGGATGCCGCCCAGCACCACGACCCCGCCCTTGTCGACCGCCCGCAGGGCCGCCGGCACCAGCGCGCCGACCGGGGCGAACACGATCGCGGCGTCGAGCGGCAGGGGCGGCACCGCGTCCGATCCCCCGGCCCAGACCGCACCGAGCCGGCGCGCGAAGGCCTGTGCCGCCATGTCGCCCGGGCGGGTGAAGGCATAGACCTCGCGACCTTCGGCGGTCGCGATCTGCGCCAGAATGTGCGCGGCCGCGCCGAAGCCGTAGAGGCCGAGGCGCTTCGCTTCGCCCGCCATCCGATAGGCGCGATAGCCGATCAGTCCGGCGCAGAGCAGGGGCGCTTGCGCCACCGGGTCGCCCGCCGGCAGCGGGAAACAGTAGCGCGCATCGGCCAGCGTGAACTCGGCGTAGCCGCCGTCGCGCGTGTAGCCCGTGAACAGTGGCTGGTCGCACAAGTTCTCGCGATCGCTGCGGCAGAACCGGCACACCCCGCAGGTCCACGCGAGCCAGGGCACGCCCACCCGCTGGCCGATCGCGAGCCCCTCCACCCCCGGCCCGAGGCCCGCGACCTCGCCCACGATCTCGTGACCCGGTACGACGGGGAGCTTCGGATCGGGCAGCTCCCCGTCGACCAAATGGAGATCGGTCCGGCAGACCCCGCAGGCGAGCACCTTCAAGAGCAACTCGCCCGGGCCGGGGGGCGGCACCGGCAGCTCGGCCGGGCGCAACGGCCGGCCCGGCGCACCCAGCACCATCGCCCGCATGCTCGGCATCGGCGACTCTCCCTCCGCGTTCGGCGCAGTCTTATATGCGAGCGCGCCGCACTTGTAGGCGCGCGCGCCGCATCGGTCGGGAGACCGTCCGTTGACCCTGCCCTGGACCTTGGCACTCCTCCTCGCCGGCCTCGGCCTGTCGGGCTTCTGCCTGTGGCATCAGCGGCGGCCGCGCGAGCTCGGCGAGGTTTCGCTCTTCCCCTCGACCTTCCTTCTCGGCGTGGGGCTCATCCTCGTGGTCGTGGCGCTCGCGCACCTCCTCACGCTCACGACCGGCCACGCCCTGCCGGGCCGCGGCCCGCGTCCGTGAGCCGGCCGGCCCGGACGCGGCTCAGGCGGCGAGCAGCTTTTCGTCGGGCACGATCGTGGCCTTGACCACCCGCATCGCGTTGGCCGCGTCGATCGCCGCCTGCACGCCCGCCGCGTCGAACGGGAAGAGCGTCTGCATCGCCCGCCAGGGATAGCGCTCGCGGGCCCGATCGAGCATCCGGATACCGAGCGGGATGTCGTTGGCGGTGAACGCCCAGGAGCCCAGGATCGTCACGTCCTTCGTGCAGATCCGGTGCCAGTTGGTGAGAACGGGCCCGGCATCGGTGAACTGGCCCATCTCGACGTAAGTGCCGCCGTCGCGCAGGAACTCGACCCCCTCGGGCCCGGCCGTGGGGTGGCCCGAACAGTCCATCACCAGATCCGCCCCGTATCCGCCCACGAGCTCGCGCACCCGGCGGATGCGCTCCTCCGCCGTCTTGCACTCCTCGATGTTCACGGTGGCGACCGCACCGAAGGCGCGGGCGAGCTCGAGGCGCGGCTTCTCGGGGGCACCGACCGCGATCACCTTGCCCGCCCCCATCTCGTAAGCCGCGGCAATGGCGAGGATGCCGATCGGCCCCGTGCCCTGGATCACGACCGAAGCACCCCAGGGGAAGCCGCCCGCCTTCTTGGCCCGCTCGAAGCCGCGGATGCAGGAAGTCAAGGGCTCGGAGAGCGAGCCCAACAGCAGCGGCATGTCGTCGGGCAGCTTGTAGATCTTGGTGCCGGGCAGCATGTCGAGATCGACATAGACCATCTCGGCCCAGCCGCCCCACAAGTGCGGCGGCTTCTCGAAGCCGAGATAGCGGCCGTAATAGACCGGGGTGAGGCACTTGTTGGCCTGCTCGGGATAGCGCCGGCACCAGTCGCACTGGCCACAGGGCATCAGGGGCGGCAGCATGACCTTGGAGCCGACCTCGAGCGTCTGGCCGGTCCAGTCCGTCT
This sequence comes from uncultured Alphaproteobacteria bacterium, assembly GCA_937926445.1. Classification (GTDB taxonomy): domain Bacteria; phylum Pseudomonadota; class Alphaproteobacteria; order Geminicoccales; family Geminicoccaceae; genus JANXAZ01. The sequence goes on along the minus strand of CALBAK010000027.1, from coordinate 42,859 downwards.
CGAGCTCCGGCCCCTTCTCGACGATCACACCCGCGAGCTCGTGGCCGAGCGTGAAGGGCCAGGGCAGGGGCTTGGGCCAGTGGCCCTTCAAGATGTGCAGGTCGGTGCCGCAGACCCCGCAACAGCCGATCCGGATCAGCGCCGCCTTTTTCGGCACGGCCGGCTTCGGAACGGTGCGGATGACCGGCTTCGCCCCCGGCCCGTCGAACGTCGCCACCCGGATCTCGCTCATCTCCAGCCTCGCTGCCAGCGCGCGCCGATCCTGGAGCGCTCGGCCGCGATCGGCAATCGGCGCCGTCGGATGCCCCGCCGGCGCGGGCCCGGGGAGGAGCGGCGGCGCCCGAAAAACGCCGGTGCGGGACGGTGGGGCCGCCCCCTCAGGCCGCCTTCCGGTGGGCGGCGAGTGCCAGCTCGACGATGTCGGCCATGATCTGGTCGACCCGGTAGTCCTTGGGCGTGTAGACCCGCGCCACGCCGGCCGCGAGCAGTCGCTTCGCGTCCTCGGGCGGGACGATCCCGCCCACCACGACCGGCACCTCGCCGATCCCGAGCTTGCGCATCCGCTCGAGCACCTCGCGCACGAGCGGTTCGTGCGAGCCCGAGAGGATCGAGAGGCCCACGAGATGCACGCCCTCCTCGAGAGCGGTGCCGGCGATCCGGGCCGGTGTGAGGCGGATACCGTCGTAGACGACTTCCATGCCGGAATCGCGGGCCGCCACCGCGATCTGCTCGGCGCCGTTGGAATGGCCGTCGAGGCCGGGCTTGCCGACCAGGATCTTGAGCCGCCGGCCGAGCCGGCGGCTGGCCTCCTCGACCCGGGCGCGGACCGGTGCGAGGAGATCGCTGCCCACCCCGGCGACCGCGCCGACGCCGGTGGGAGCGCGATATTCGCCGAACACCTCGCGCAAGACCTGGGCCCATTCGCCGGTCGTGACACCGGCCCGGGCACAGTCGATCGAGGGCGGCACGATGTTGCGGCCCTCTCGCGCCGCCGCGCGCAGCGCGTCGAGAGCGGCCGTCACCGCCTTCCGATCGCGGCGCGCGCGATGCGCCTCGAGGCGGGCGATCTGCTCCGCCTCGGCACGCGGATCGACCGCCAGGAACCCGCCCTCGCCGGCGGTCAGGGGCGAGGGCTCGCTCTCGGTGAAGCAGTTCACACCCACCACCGGCAACTCGCCGGAGGCGATCGCCGCAACACGTTTCGTGTTGCTCTCGACCAGTCGCGCTTTCATGTAGCCGCTCTCGACGGCGGCCATGGCACCCCCCATCGCTTCCACTCGGCCGAGTTCCTCGAGTGCCGCCTCCTCGAGCTCGCCGACCTTGGCTTCGATGACCGGCGAGCCGTCGAAGATGTCCTCGAATTCCAAAAGATCGGTCTCGAAGGCCAGGATCTGTTGCAGTCGCAACGACCATTGCTGGTCCCAGGGCCGCGGGAGCCCGAGCGCCTCGTTCCAGGCCGGCAATTGCAGCGCCCGACAGCGCGCCCGCTTGGAAAGGGTGACCCCGAGTGCCTCGAGCAGGATGCGATAGACGTTGTTCTCCGGCTGCTGCTCGGTGAGGCCGAGCGAGTTGACCTGCACGCCGTAGCGGAACAGCCGGTGCTTGGGATCCTCCACACCGTAGCGCTCGCGGCAGATGCGGTCCCAGAGGCGGGTGAAGGCCCGCATCTTGCAGAGCTCGGTCACGAACCGGATCCCCGCGTTGACGAAGAAGGAGATCCGGCCGACGACTTCGGGCAGTTCCTGCGGCGCGATGTCGCCCGAGGCCCGCACCGCGTCCAACACGCAGATCGCGGTCGCGAGCGCGTAGGCGATCTCCTGGACCGGTGTCGCCCCGGCCTCCTGCAGGTGATAGGAGCAGACGTTGATCGGGTTCCAGCGCGGCATCTCGCGCGCGGTGAAGGTGATGACGTCCGTCGTCAGCTTGAGCGAGGGGCCAGGCGGGAAGATGTAGGTGCCACGGGCGAGATATTCCTTGACGATGTCGTTCTGGGTCGTGCCGGCGAGCTTGCGGCGTTCGGCCCCCTGGCGTTCGGCGACTGCGACGTAGAGCGCGAGAAGCCATGCTGCGGTCGCGTTGATGGTCATCGAGGTGTTCATCTGTTCGAGCGGAATGCCCTCGAACAACACCTCCATGTCGGCGATCGACCCGATCGGCACGCCGACCTTGCCGACCTCGCCCTTGGCCAAGGGGTGATCGGCATCGTAGCCCGTCTGGGTCGGCAGATCGAAGGCCACCGAAAGCCCCGTCTGGCCCTTGGCGAGATTCTGGCGGAACAAGGCGTTGGAGGCGGCGGCCGAGCTGTGACCGGCATAGGTGCGAAAGAGCCAGGGCCGCTCCTTGCGGCGTTCTCCCGCTCGCTCCGGCCGGTTCGTCATGGCGCTTCCCTCGCTCCCGCCGGCTCCGCGATCGGTTCGACCCGGTGCGGTGGCGGCCGCTCTCGGCGGTGGTTTCTAGAGCCCTAACACTCCTGCTGCGTCGCGTCAAACACGAATCGTCGTTGACGCCCATCATCTCCCGTGTCACGCTTTCGGCGTCGACCAGCGGGGGATCGCCATGAGCAGACAGAACGTCGAGCGGATCATCGCCAAGTTCGGCTCGCAGCAGCGGGTGGCCGAACTCCTCGGCATCTGGCAGACGGCGATCTCGGGCTGGGTGCGACGCGGTGCCATCCCCGTCCGCCGGCAGGAGGAGCTGCTCGCGATCGCCCGCCGCGAGGGCATCCCGCTCGAGCCCTCCGATTTCTTCGAAGAGGCGGTCGCGGCGACCGGCACCAACGGCGGCGCGACGCCTGCGACCGGCTCCCAGCCTTCGACCGCCGCCGCCACCGCCACCTCTCCGTCGGGCGGCGCGGCCGTGGGCGGTGCGCAAGTGATCCCGATCCACCGCGAGGCGGCACCGATGATCAACCGGATCGCCACCAAGGATCTCTACGAAGTGGGCGAGATCCCGCCCTTGGGTCACGTGCCGCGCAACATGTGGGCCTGGGTGATCCGCAAGGAGCGGCACGGCGAGCCGATCACCGCCATGCAGCAGGAGGTGGTGCCGACCCACGAGATCGGCGAGGACGAGTGCCTCGTCATGGTGATGGCGGGCGGGGTCAACTACAACGGCGTGTGGGCCGCCCTCGGCATCCCGATCTCGCCGCTCGACGTCCACAAGCAGCCCTTCCACATCGCGGGCTCCGATGCCGCCGGCATCGTCTGGGCGGTCGGCTCGAAGGTGAAGCGGTGGAAGGTCGGCGACGAGGTCGTGGTCCACTGCAACCAGGACGACGGCGACGACGAGGAGTGCAACGGCGGCGACCCGATGTTCTCGCCCTCCCAGCGGATCTGGGGCTACGAGACGCCGGACGGCAGCTTCGCCCAGTTCTGCCGGGTGCAGTCGCGCCAGCTCATGCCGCGGCCCAAGCACCTCACCTGGGAGGAATCGGGCTGCTACGTGCTCACCCTGGCGACCGCCTACCGCATGCTGTTCGGCCATCCGCCGCACACCTTGAAGCCCGGCGACAACGTGTTGGTGTGGGGTGCCGCGGGCGGGCTCGGCTCCATGGCGACCCAGATCATCGCCGCCTCGGGGGCGAACGCGATCGGCGTGATCTCGGACGAGGACAAGCGCGACTTCGTCCTTTCGCTCGGCGCCAAGGCGGTGATCAACCGCAAGGACTTCCATTGCTGGGGCGAAATGCCCGATCCCATGGACAAGGAGGCCTATGGGCGCTGGCTCGCCGAGGTCCGTAAATTCGGCAAGGCGATCTGGGACGTGACCGGCAAGGGCAACGACGTCGACATCGTCTTCGAGCATCCCGGGGCCGCCACCTTCCCGGTCTCGGCCTTCGTCGTCAAACGCGGCGGCATGGTCGTGATCTGCGCCGGCACCACGGGCTACAAGCTCACCCTCGACGCGCGGTACTTGTGGATGCGGCAGAAGCGGATGCAGGGCAGCCACTTCGCCAACCTGAAACAGGCCATGGCCGCCAACCGCTTCGTCATCAACCGACAGGTCGATCCCTGCATGAGCGAGGTCTTCGCCTGGGCCGACATCCCGCGGGCGCACATGAAGATGTGGAAGAACCAGCACAAGCCGGGCAACATGGCGGTGCTGGTCCAGGCCAAGCGCCCCGGCATGCGTACCTTCGAAGAGGCGATCGAAGAGTGAGCCCGGCGCCGCGGCCCGGCCGAAAACCGGGCGCGGCCGGGGGACGACGATCGCCTCGAGGTAGCGTATCTCGATACGGGAACGAGAACATGGCATCCGCGATCGCCGAGCTGCGCCGGCCCGAACCCGACCTCCTCGCCGCCTGCCGAACCGGGCTCGCGGTCGCGACGAGTGTGCGCGAGCGCGCTCGCGATCGGCTCGCCGCCCGACTCGCCCCGGGCGGCCGGCTCGATCCCGAGCGGCTCGAGCGCGAGCAGCACGCCGCCCACGGGCTCGCTTGGCTCGAGGTCCATCTCCGTGCCCTCGAGGCCCTGCTCGACTGGGCGGAGCGGCTGCGCGGAGCCGGCCGCTTCGGCGAGCTCGAGCGGCTGCAGCTCGCCTGGGGCTTCTCGGAATATCTGGCGCGGCTTTCGGGCGGCTGGCCGATGGCCCAGGGCGAGATCGTCCGGCCGCACGAACTCGGCCTCTCCGAAGCCGATCTGCGACCCTTGCGCGCCCCCGAAGTCGAGGGCCTGGTCCGCGACGGCGCGCCGCCCGAGGCGCGGCGGCGGCTCGCCGAACTCCTCGAGCCCGGCGCGCTCGGCGATCCCGGCATCCTCGACGACAGCCTCGAGCTCGTCCGTGACCAGTTCCGCCGCTTCGCCGAAGAGCGGATCCGGCCCGAAGCGCATCGCTGGCACCTCGAGGACGCGCTGATTCCCGATTCCGTCTTGCGCGAGCTCGGCGAGCTCGGCGTCTTCGGCCTCACCGTGCCCGAGGAGCACGGCGGGCTCGGCATGAGCAAGCTCGCCATGTGCCTCGTCACCGAGGAGCTCTCGCGCGGCTATATCGGCGTGGGCTCCCTGCCCACCCGCAACGAGATCGCGGGCGAGCTCGTGGCCTCTGCCGGCACGCCCGAGCAGAAGGTCCGCTTCCTGCCGAGGCTCGCCTCGGGCGCGCTGATCCCCACGGCCGTCTTCACCGAGCCCAACATCGGCTCCGATCTCGCCAATCTCGAGACCCGTGCCGTGTTCGAGGACGGCGTCTGGCGAGTGACGGGTCAGAAGACCTGGATCACACACGCCGCGCGCGCGGATTTCATGACGATCCTCTGCCGCACGCGGCCCGAGCGCGGCCACAAGGGGCTCTCGATCCTCTTGGCGGAGAAGCCGCGCGGGACGGACGCGAACCCGTTCCCGGTCGAGGGTCTCACGGGTGGCGAGATCCCGGTCCTAGGCTATCGCGGCATGAAGGAATACACGCTCTCCTTCGACCGCTTCGCCGTGCCGGCCGAGAACCTCTTGGGCGGAGTCGAGGGCCAGGGCTTCAAGCAGCTCATGAAGACCTTCGAGAGTGCCCGCATCCAGACCGCCGCCCGGGCGGTCGGGGTCGCGGTGGCGGCGATCGAGGAGGGCCTCGCCTACGCGCGCGAGCGCAAGCAGTTCGGCAAGCCCTTGCTCGCCTTCCCGCGGGTCCACCAGAAGCTCGCCTGGGCCACGGTCGAGACCCAGCTCGCCCGCCAGCTCACCTTCCTCGCGGCCCGGGCCAAGGACGAGGGACGGCGCTGCGATCTCGAGGCCGGGCTCGCCAAGCTCCTCGCCGCCCAGGTCGCCTGGATGGCGGCCGATCAGGCGCTCCAGGTGCACGGCGGGAACGGCTACGCGCTCGAATATCCGATCTCGCGGATCCTGTGCGACGCGCGCATCCTCAACATCTTCGAGGGTGCCGCCGAGATCCAGGCGCAGGTGGTGGCACGCCGCCTGCTCGAGGGCTGAGGCGCGAACGACCCGGTCGTCGCGGGTGATGCCGGCGGGCGGGCGGTCGATCGGGGCCGACCCCGCGCCCTGCAGATCGCCGAGACGGGCCGGCGGGCAGCGGGCACTCTCGAGCTCGAAGCCTTCGGGTGCGAGCTCGCGGAGGAGGTCGGCACCACCGTAGAACCAGGCCCGGGCTTCGCCCGCGTGGTCGCCCACCTCGCAGAGCTCCGGCCGGGCCGCGAGGCGGAGAACCAGCGTCACGGTCGCGTTCGTCACCGCTCGACCGCCGGTGCGGCAGGAGCCGAGCGGCGCCGGAGCTTCGCTCGTGGATCGCCCGAGACGCAAACACGGCGCTCGGCTGTCGCGTGCCGGGCGTCGCATCGGAGCCGGCGGGGATGGTGCGCGGTTGCGCCGCCTCGGGTTTGACGCGCCACGGCCCGGGGCCGACAGCGAAGACATGGACAGAAGTCTGGTTCGGTCGAAGCGTTGTTGTCTTTTATCCTATTCACGGTATAATATCTGCGCAACCGTTCGAGAGCGCGAACCATGCCGAACGATACCGACTTCCCTGCCCTCGCCACCGCCGTGCCCGAGGCGTCGCTGCCGGCCCTGCGCCGCCTGCGCGCGGATTGGCACCGGCGGCTACGTCCCGTGGATGCCGTCGAGTGCGCCACGGCCGATGCGATCGTCGCCCAGAGCTGGCGACTGGGCCGGCTGGACGCCCTCGAGGAGCGGGTCCTCGTCGCCCTGATCGAGGGTCGGGCCGAGCCCTCGCTCCCCTCGCTCGCGACGGTGCTGCGCGCCCGCAACCGCCTCGAGAAGGATCGCCGGGCGGCAGAGGCCGAGCTCGAAGCACTGCGCGCGACCCGGCCCGTCGAGCTCCGATCCCTCTCCGTGCCGCAGCGCGAGGCCGAGCCGGCCGCGACCGAGGCCGACACCGCGCGCCCCTCCCCGGCAACGGGTCCCGAGCCCGCGGAAGCGCCGTACGATGCCGCTACCTCGCCCACCGAAGGGGACGCCGGGTACGGGCCCGAGGCCCACGAAGGAGCGCACGCAGAAGCGGAGCCGGACGATCGGGCGGTGGGGATCGTGGCGGCCGCCCCGCGGCTGCCACCCGAGCTCGAGGAGGTACTGACCGGCATGTGGCGGTCGGCCGGCGGACGGGCATGGCCGCCGGAGCGGCGACTGGCGCTCGGCGCTTAGGGGCGAGCGCGAGCGCGCCCGGGTCGGCCGGAGGCCACGGCGGGGGCTCCCGATGGCCCGCGATCCCTCGGCGGGCCGCGAGGGTGCTCCGGGGTGCGCGGGTTGCCGCAGGTCGCGGGAAGGGCGTTGGCCGCGACGCAGGGTCGCGTTAGGGAGCGCGCTCGCGGGGGAGAAAAGAGACCCCTGAAGGAGGCGCTCGGATGAGGATGATGGTATGGGTCGCCGCGAGTGCGCTCGTGGCCGGCGTGGCGGTGGGCGCGTCCGCCCAGGACCGAGGCAAGGGGGGCGACCCCGAGGCCGGCAAGACGGTGGCGCGTCAGTGCGTGGCTTGCCACAATCTCGACAAGCCCGAGAGCAAGCCGACCGGGCCGTCGCTGCTCGGCGTCTGGGGCCGGGCGGCCGGCACGGAGCCGAACTATGCCGGCAAATACGGCCCGGGCATCAAAGAGTCGGGGGTCGTCTGGGACAACGAGGAGGTCCTCGACAAGTACCTCGAGAACCCGCAGAGCGTGATCAAGGGCTCCCGGATGGCGTTCCGGCTTTCCGACCCCAAGAAGCGGGCCGACGTCATCGCCTACCTCAAGACCTTGAAGTAAGGCGCCTGGAGGCACATCGAACGAGGAGCGGCCGGGTGGCGGGAGCTGCCCGGCCGTTTCGCTTCGGACCGGTCCGCCGATTGTCGCGGGCGACGCTTGCTGTCCAGCGGCGTCGTGCTAGGTGTGCGAAGGCGAGCGTCGAAGAGGAAGAGGGAGGCCGCCGATGCAGCTGAGCCGCGACCAGCTGTTGCACGCCTATCGCCAGATGCGGACGATCCGGGCCTTCGAAGACCGGGTCCACGAAGAGTTCTCGGCCGGCAACATCCCGGGTTTCGTGCATCTCTACGCCGGCGAGGAAGCTTCCGCCGTCGGCTTCTGCATGCATCTCGAGGATCGCGACCACATCGCTTCGACCCATCGAGGGCACGGCCACTGCATCGCCAAGGGCTGCGACGTGGGCGCCATGATGGCCGAGATCTTCGGCAAGAAGGAGGGCTTGTGCGGCGGCAAGGGCGGCTCGATGCACATCGCCGACCTCGAGAAGGGGATGATGGGCGCCAACGGCATCGTCGGCGGCGGGCCGCCCCTGATCTGCGGCGCCGCGCTCACCGCCAAGACCCTCGGCACCGGCGGGGTGGCGATCGCCTTCGTCGGCGACGGCGGCTCGAACCAGGGCACCACGCTCGAGTCCTACAATCTCGCGAAAGTGTGGAACCTGCCGGCGATCTTCGTGATCGAGGACAACGGCTACGCCGAATCGACCGCCTCTTCCTGGTCGGTGGCGGGAAGCCAAGTGGGACGCGCGGCCGGTTTCGGCATGCCCGGCTACGAGGTCGACGGGCACGATTTCTTCGCCGTGCACGCGGTCGCGAGGGAGGTGATCGAGCGCGCGAGAAACGGTGGCGGACCGTCCCTCGTCCACGTCAAATTCGCCCGTTACTACGGGCACTTCGAGGGCGACGCGATGACTTATCGCGGCAAGGACGAGGTGCCGCGCCTGATGGCCGAGCGCGACTGCATCGACCTCTTCCGTCGGCGGGTGACCGAGGCGGCGCTTCTGGAGCCGTCGGAGCTCGACGCGATCGATCGCGAGGTGGCCGAGCTGATCGACCGTGCCACGGCCGAGGCCAAGGCGGCACCGATGCCGAGCGAGGCCGATCTCCTGACCGACGTGTACGTCTCGTACCATTGAACCGCGGGCCACGAGACTCGGGGAGGCGCACATGCCCAAGAAGACCTATCGCCAGGCCATCAACGAGGCGCTCCGGCAGGAGATGGAGCGGGATCCGCGCGTGATCCTCATGGGCGAGGACGTGGCGGGTGGCATGGGCAGCCCGGGCGAGGACGATGCCTGGGGCGGGCCGCTCGGGGTGACCAAGGGCCTCATGCCACGGTTCGGCCGCGAGCGGGTGCTCGATACGCCCATCAGCGAGAGTGCGTTCATCGGCGCGGCGGTAGGAGCGGCGGCGACCGGGCTGCGGCCGGTGGCCGAACTCATGTTCGTCGACTTCTTCGGCGTCTGCTTCGACCAGATCTTCAATCAGGCCGCCAAGTTCCGCTACATGTTCGGCGGCAAGGCCGTCACCCCCGTCGTGATCCGGACCATGTACGGGGCGGGCTTCCGCGCCGCCTCCCAGCACAGCCAGTGCCTCTACCCGATCTTCACCCACATCCCGGGGCTCAAGGTCGCGCTGCCCTCCAACGCCTACGAAGCCAAAGGTCTGTTGATCCAGGCGATCCGCGACGACGATCCGGTGATCTTCTTCGAGCACAAAGCGATGTACGACGAGGAGGCGGAGGTGCCGGACGAACCTTACGCCATCCCGTTCGGCGAGGCCAACGTCACCCGCGAGGGCGACGACGTCACCGTGATCGCGATGGGTCGGATGGTCAACTTCGCCAACCAGGTCGCCGACAAACTCGCGAAAGAGAAGATCGGCGTCACGGTGGTCGACATCCGGACGACCTCGCCGCTCGACCGGGAGACGATCCTCGAGACCGCGGCCGAGACAGGCCGGGTGGTGGTGGTGGACGAATCGCACCCGCGCTGCAGCATGGCGACCGACATCGCCGCCCTCGTGGCGCAAGAGCGCTTCGCCGATCTGAAGGCGCCCGTGAAGATGGTCACCGCCCCGCACGCGCCGGTGCCGTTCTCCCCCGCCCTCGAGGATCTCTACATTCCCTCGCCCGCCAAGATCGAGGCAGCGGTCCGGGAGGTGCTGGCGTTCCAGGGCTGAGCGGCGGTCCGGCAGGAGGAGGAGGCGCGGTGGCCGAGATCACGCCCGTCGTGATGCCGAAATGGGGCCTCGCCATGCAGGAGGGGCTGTTGGCCGCTTGGCACGTGCAACCGGGCGAGCGGATCGAAAAGGGGCGCGAGCTCTGCGAGATCGAGACCTCGAAGATCGCCAACGTCTTCGAGAGCCCCGCATCGGGCTTGGTGCGCCGGCTCCTGGTCGAGCCCGGGACCACGGTGCCGGTGGGCAAGCTCTTGGCCGTGCTCGCCGAACCGGAGGTGCCCGATCCGGCGATCGACGCCTATGTCGCCGCGTTCGAGGCCCGCTTCGCTTCCGAGGCGGCGGAGGCCGCCGCCTCCGCCCCGCAGCCCCGCCAGCTCGAGGCCGGCGGGCGCCGCATTCGCATCCTCGAGATCGGCGAAGGGGGTGTGCCCCTCCTCTTCGTGCACGGTTTCGGCGGCGATCTCGAGAATTGGATGTTCAACCAGGCCGAGCTCGCGGCTCGCCGTCGGACGATCGCCCTCGATCTGCCGGGTCACGGCGGCTCGGCCAAAGAGCCGGGCGAGGGCGATGTGCCGGCTCTCGCCGACGCGGTGGTCGCGGTCCTGGATGCGCTCGGCGTCGAGCGGGCGCATCTCGTGGGTCATTCGCTCGGTGGTGCGATCGGACTCGCGCTCGCCCTCGAGCGGCCGCAGCGGGTGGCCTCGGCCACGCTCGTCGCACCGGCCGGGCTCGGGCCGGAAATCGCGATGGACTATATCGAGGGCTTCCTCGCCCAGAGCCGGGCCCGCAAGCTCAGGCCGGTCCTCGAGATGCTGGTCCACGACCCGAAGCTCGTGACCGCCGAGATGGTCGAGAACGTGCTCAAGGCCAAGCGGATGGACGGCGCACAGGCGGCCCTCGAGCGAATCGCGGCGGCCTGCTTCGCGGGCGGCCGGCAGCGATGGCTCGCGCGCGAGCGGCTCGGGGCACTCGCCTGTCCGGTGCAGGTGATCTGGGGGGAAGCCGATCGGATCCTGCCCGTCGCCCAGGCGGAAGGCCTGCCGGCCACCATCGCCGTCCATCGGCTCGCTGCGACGGGCCATCTCGCGCACATGGAGCGAGCCGCCGAGGTCAACGCGCTGATCGAGCGGTTCCTCGACTGAGCCGACCCGATCGGGCGAGGGTTCAGCGGGCGGGGGCCACCGGTCGGCCGAGGCCGACGAGTTCGGCCGCGGGCAAGGTGCTGACCACGGCGTAGGAGAAGTCGCGGTCCTGCCAGGCGAGCCGGGCACCACCGTCGAGCTTGGCCAGCAGATCGGTGCCGACCTCGCCGCCGGCCGTCTCGCGGCGGGGCTGGAGGTAGAGGAGCGCCGTCTCGTCGCCACGCCGGTAGACGAGCACGCCACTTTCGAGGCCGCCGAGATTGTCGATCCGGCCGCCCAGGAGCTCGAAGCCGGGAAGCACCGGCAGGGCCGGGACGGCGGTGGTCAGGCGAGACGCGAGCCAGCCCCGCACGGCGACCGGATCGGCGCTGCGGAACTCGAGGGGCGGTTCGCCCTTGAGCCGATCGAGCAGGGCGAGCGCCCCGCCCTCGGGGCCGCGCGGATGGACGAGCCACAGGCCGAGCTGGAACGTCGCACCGGCCGCGACCGCGGCGACCGCGAGGCCCAACAGGCGCGAGCAGAGCCGGCGAGGCCGGGTCGGGGCGACCGGTTGGAGTGCGGCCGTACGGCCCGGGGCGACAGCGGGTGCCGCGGCCGGGGGCGGTGCGCAGGCGCGCGGCGGCGGCAGAGCGCGGATCGGTGCGGCGAGGCCGGGCAAGGCGCTTTCCCCGCTTCGCACGAGGTCGAGTTCGAGGCCGCCCCAGAGCGATTCGCAGCGCTCGAGGCTGCGGATCCGGCCCGCGAGGTCGCGCTCGAACTGGCGCAACCGCTCGAAACGCGCCCGGCAGGCGAGACAGCCCGCCAGGTGCCGACGCAGCATCAGCGCGCGCGAGCGGCCGAGCCGGCCATCCAGGAACGCCTCGAGATAACGATCGAGGTCCGCGCACTGCATGTCCGCCCCTCCCCATCCGACTTTCTCTCATTCCGGGCCGGCGCGCAATCGTCGAACGGCGTCGCCGGGCATGCCCGGGTGCGGCGCTGCGCGGAGCGCTGCGGGACGATGGACAAGTCACGATCTTGCCACGAACATGCTGCCGATCGGCCACCCGGCGGCGGCGGTCGGCGGGGGCGAGGAAGCGGGAGGCGACATGGACGCGGCGAGCCCCAAGCGGAATGTAGCCCTGGTCGGCCCCAACGGGGCCGGCAAGACGACCCTGCTCGAGAGCATGCTCTTCGTGACCGGCACCATCCCCAGAAAGGGCCGGGTGATGGACAAGAACACGGTCGGCGACGCGAGCCCCGAAGCACGCGAGCGCCAGATGAGCACCGAGGTCACGGCGGCCTGGTTCCGCACCGGCGGCCTCGAGTTCACGGTGCTCGACTGTCCGGGCTCGGTCGAGTTCGTACAAGAGACGCGGGCCGCGTTGATGGGCGTCGATCTGGCCGTGGTCGTGGTCGAGCCCGTGCTCGAGCGGATGATCACGGTAGCGCCCCTGTTCCACTTCCTGGACAGCCACGCCATCCCGCATCTCGTGTTCATCAACAAGATGGACCGCTCCGAGGTCCGCTACCGCGATCTGTTGGACGCGCTGCGCAAGGTGAGCGCGCGGCCGGTGATCCCGCACCAGTACGCGATCGGCCGCGGCGATTCGCTCGTGGGCTACATCGATCTGCCGACCGAACAGGCCTACGCCTACAAGAAGGGTGGCCCCTCGGACCGCATTCCGTTGCCCGAGGAATACCGGGAGCGCGAGCAGGCCGCCCGGCGGGCGTTGCTCGAGACCCTCGCCGACTTCGACGACGATCTGCTCGAGAAGCTGCTCGAGGACCAGGAGCCGCCGACCGAGCAGGTGCTGGCCGATCTCCGGAAAACGCTCGGCGCCGACCAGGTCGTGCCGGTCTTCATGGGGGTGGCCGAGCAGGACATGGGGGTGCGCCGCTTCCTCGAGGCGCTGGTCGCCGAGACGCCCGAGCCCGCGGTCCGCGCCGCCGCGCTGGGCATTCCCGAGAACGGCGCGACGCTCGCCCAGGTGCTCAAGACCTACCATCTGCCACACGCCGGCAAGCTCTCGCTCGTGCGCATCTGGCGCGGTCAGGTCAAGGACGGGATGCAGCTCGCCGGAATGCGGGTGGGCGGCGTCTACCGGCTGCTCGGCCAGCAACAGGAACCGGTCGGCGAGGCCGGTGCGGGCAGCATCGTGGCCCTCGCCCGCATGGACGAGGCGCGCACGGGCCAAGTGCTGAGCAACGGTGCCGGGCCGCTCGACGTGCAGTTGCCGACTGCGGCCCCCCTGCCGCCGCTCTTCGCTTACGGGCTGACCGCGGTGAACCGCAACGACGAGGTCAAACTCTCGGCGGCACTCGCCAAGCTCGTCGACGAGGACCCTTCGCTCAAGGTCGAGCCCGATCCCGAGATGCATCAGACGCTGCTCTGGGGCCAAGGCGAAATGCACCTCAAGGTGGCGCTCGACCGGATGCGCACGAAGTATCACATCCCGGTGGAGACCCATGCCCCGCGCACGCCCTATCGCGAGACGATCCGCAAGAGCACCGACGCGCACGGCCGCCACAAGAAGCAATCCGGCGGCCACGGCCAGTTCGGCGACGTCAAGATCCACATCGATCCCCTGCCGCGCGGCACCGGCTTCCGTTTCGAGAACCGGGTGGTGGGCGGAGCGGTGCCGAAGCAGTTCATCCCCGCGGTCGAGGAGGGTGCCCGCGAATATCTCGCCAAGGGTCCGCTCGGCTTCCCGGTGGTCGACGTCCAGGTGACGCTGAACGACGGCCAGTACCACTCCGTCGACAGCAACGAGCTCAGCTTCAAGATGGCGGTGGCGCTCGCCCTCAAGGAGGGCCTGCCCAAGTGCCAGCCGGTGCTGCTCGAGCCGATCCTCGCGGTCACGATCTCGGTGCCGGCCGACTACACCTCGCGGGCCCTCCAGCTCGTCACCCAGCGGCGCGGCCAGATCCTGGGCTACGAGGGCAAGGAGGGCTGGCCGGGCTGGGACGCGATCCGCGCCCAGATCCCGCAGGGCGAGATGCACGATCTGATCGTCTCGCTGCGCTCGCTCTCGCAGGGCACGGGCTTCTTCGAGTGGACCTTCGACCACCTCCAGGAGGTGCCCGACCGGCTCGCCCAGACGATCGTCGAGCAGCACCGCGAGCACGCCTGAATACCGGATGGCGGGTGGCGCGGGTCGCCCGCCCCTCGGCCGGCTCGGCCTCGCGCCGGTCCGGACCGCCGAGCGGTGGTGCCGGCGACGGTCGCCATCGTGAGCAGGCTCGCACCCGCCACGAGCAGGAAGACGAGCTCGCTCCGGCCGGCATCGACCTGGAAGCCGCAGGCGGGCGGTGCGACGCGGCCGCCCAGGTCGGGGCCGAGCATGACGAAGCCGAACACCCGGCCCGACGCGCCGGGCGGGGCCACGGCCTCGACGAGCATGTCGCGCGAGGGGGCGATGATCCCCGCGGTGCGTGCGGCGAGGAAGCCGAGACCCACCAGGAGACCCGCGCCGCCCGCGAGGAGGAGTGCCGTCCGCCAGCCGAAGGCACCGGTGAGGGCCACGATCGCGGCCGGTGCCGCAGCGAAGCCGAGATGCCGCCGAAGGTGTGAACGGCGAAGGCGCGTTCGACCCGCTCGGGACGGACCCGGGCGCCGAGGATCGCATAGTCGGCCGGATGGAAGACAACGTTGCCGAGGCCCGCTGCGACCGTGCAGGCGACCAGGGCCGGGAAGCCGGTGGCGAGCCCGATCGCCGCGACCGTCCCCGCCATCGGGAAATGGCCCGCGGCCCGGATCGCCGCGGCGCCGATCCGGTCGACCAGGAAGCCGAGCGCCGGCTGCAAGAGAATCGTCGTGAGGTGGAGAGCGGCGAGCGCCAGGCCGAGGGCCGCCGCCCCCATCTCGAGCTCCTCCCGGAAAGAGCGGCGGCAGCGCCAGGATGTGGAGATGGCTGAAGAAGTGGGCGAGGGCGATCAGGCCGATGATGGTCGAATCGCCCGCCGGCCGGGCGAGCGGGGCTAAGGCGGCGGCCATCCGGCTCAGTCGGGAAGGGGCGCGGGCAAGGCAAGGCCGGCGGCGCGCGCCTCGCGCTCGAGGGCGGCCAGAATGGCGGGGGCCAGGACGAGCCCCTGCTCGAGGGCGGCGCGCCTTCGGGCAGCGGCCTGGTCGCCCGGGACGCGCACGGCTTCCACGCCCGGCCGCGGCGGGCACGCACGGACCCGCGCGGCGAGCTCGCCGGTCTGCCGGGTGAAGGCCTCGAGGCCGGCGAAGAGCGCCGGGTCCCAGGCCTGGACCAGGACCGCAGCACCCCAGGTGGAGGGGGCCTCGACCCGGCCGAAGCCGCCCAGGCCCTGCGTGAGCCCCTCGATCACGAGGGCGAGGCCCGTGCCCTTGTGGCCGTGGTCGAGTCCGCCCACCGGCAGGAGCGCGCCGGCCGGGTCGGCCTCGACCACCCGGGGATCGTCGCTCGGCCGGCCCTGGGCGTCGATCCACCAGGCAGCGGGGCCCTTGCGGCCCTCGCGGGCGAGCCGGGCGCTCATGGCGTTGGTGGTGATGGAGGCCGAGATGTCGACCAGGATCGGCTCGGCCGGCGTCGGCAGGCCGACCGCGATCGGATCGGGGGTGAAGACGGCGCGGCGACCGCCGTGCGGCGCGACCGTCGCCACCGACGGGTCGGAGGACGCGAGGAGCACCACCTGCCCGCGGGCGGTGGCACGCCACAGGAACACGGCGAGGCAACCGATGTGGCCCGAGCGGCGGATCACGACGGTCGCCGTGCCGAGCCGCGCGGCGCGCTCGCAGGCGAGATCGGTGGCCCTGGCGGCGAGCCAGAGACCCGGCAGGTACTGCCCGTCCCAGAGCAGTGCGGCCGGCGCGTCGGCGAGGACCCGGGGCTCGCCCGTGCGGGCGAGCCGGCCCTTGCGGATCTCCTCGAGATAGGGAGCGAGGAGCGCCAGGCCGTGCGTGTCGTGGCCCACGAGGTCGGCCTCGACCAGGAGCTCGGCCGTGACGGCCGCTTTCTCGGCATCGAGCCCGGCGCTGCGGAACAGAGCCTCGGCCAGGGCCACGAGGTCGGCGGGGCGAAAGCGTGGGGCGCTCGTCGGGCTCATCGCGGGGTCCTTTTCCCCGGGGCCGCGCCGGTTCGCCCTCAACCGCCCAGGACCGAGGCGGGCGGGGTGAAGGGCAGGCCGAGATCGCGAGCCACCGCCTCGTAGACCAACGCACCCTCGACCACGTTCAGCCCCTGAGCGAGGTGGGGATCGTCGCGGCAGGCGCGCTTCCAGCCCTTGCCGGCGAGCGCCAGGACGAAGGGTAGGGTGGCGTTGTTGAGGGCGAAGGTCGAGGTGCGCGGGACAGCACCCGGCATGTTGGTGACGCAATAGTGGATGACGCCCTCTTCCACATAGACGGGATCGGCGTGCGTGGTGGGGCGGGAGGTCTCGGCGCAGCCGCCCTGGTCGATCGCGATGTCGACGAACACCGAGCCGCGCCGCATCGCCTTGATCATCGAACGGGTCACGAGCTTGGGGGCGGCGGCGCCGGGGATCAGCACCGCCCCGATCACGAGGTCGGCAGTGGCGACGTGGCGTTCGATTGCGTCGACCGTGGAATATTCGGTGTTGAGCATCGGGCCGAACTGCAGATCGAGCTCGTAGAGTCGCTCGAGCGAGCGGTCGATCACGTAGACCTGGGCCTCGAGGCCCATCGCCATGCGGATGGCGTTGGTGCCGGCCACCCCGCCGCCCAGCACCACGACCTTGGCGGCGTGCACGCCCGGCACCCCGCCCAGGAGGATGCCGGCGCCGCCCTGCATCTTCTCGAGATGATGGGCCCCCACCTGGATGCTCATTCGGCCGGCGACCTCGGACATCGGGGCGAGAAGCGGCAGGCGGCCGCGCCGGTCGGTGACGGTCTCGTAGGCGATCGCGACGCAGCCCGAAGCCAAGAGGCCCTCGGCCTGCGGCTTGTCGGCAGCGAGATGGAGATAGGTGAAGAGCACTTGGCCGGGCCGCAGCCGTTTCCACTCCTGCGGCTGCGGCTCCTTGACCTTCACGATCATCTCGGCACGGGCGAAGACTTCCTCGGCGGTGGTGACGATCTCCGCACCGGCGGCCCGATAGGCGTTGTCGTCGCAGCCGATCCCGGCGCCCGCGCCGGTCTCGACCAGCACCCTGTGGCCGTGATGGACGAGCTCGCGCACGCTCGACGGCACGAGACCCACGCGGTATTCGTGAGTCTTGATCTCTTTGGGAACGCCCACGAGCATCGTCGTTCTCCCTCGCCGGCCCCCGGCGGCCGAGCGGGAAGCTAGCCGCTCGGGTCGGCAGAAGCCAGCGGGACGCCCGCTTGTCGCGCGGCGGCCCGGGAGCTATGTCCTAGAACGGCGGGCTTTCGGACCGCCGGGGAGTGGCCATGCGCGGCCTTCTCGCCTCCCTCGTCGTGATCGCTCACGGGCTCCTCGGCGCCGCGTCCGCGTGCGCCGACGCCGCGGCGATCGCCGGCCGCTGGTCGGCCGAGACCGCCCGGGGGCGGGTCGAGCTCTCGGTCGAGCCCGCGGGCCGGACGGTGACGTTGCGCCTCCGGCTCGGCGGTCGGACCCTCTTCGACGCGAGCTTCGCGCCGACCGAGCGGCCGGGCGTTTTCGAGGCCAGCGCGACCGGGCTCTTCGCCCTGCTCGGCAGCCGGCGGACACCCGCCAATCCGCTCGAGGGCGAAGAGCTCGTCTGGGCGCGCGACTTGCCGACCGGCCTGGCCGTCAGCCGGCTCGCGATCGACGCGGGCAAACCCTTGATCGAGCGGGCGCGGCTCGAGCGGATCGGCGAGCGCGTCGGGCTGCGCCTCGAGCGGCTCGAGGGCGAGCGGATGCGGGTCGAGCTCGAGGCCAAACTCGCTCGTGGGACGCGCTGAGATGGACCGCCGCCGCCTCCTGCTGGCCGCTCCCGTCCTCCTTCTGGTCTGTCCAGCGGCGGCCCAGGGCGGCCTCGAGCGGCTGTTCGGCACCTATGTCGGCACCGCCCGGGTCGAGGACGGCGAGGGCCGACCGCTCGAGCAGCGCGACCTCGATCTGTCGATCGAGCCGTTCCGCCGCACGGGTTTCCGGCTGCGCAGCATCACCGTGAGCCTGGTCGACGGCCGCCGGGACCTGCCCGGGGTGGTGCGGCGCGAGGGCGAGAGCCTGTTCGTGCCCGCGCCGAGGCGGCCCTACTTCGTCGAGTTCCGCGATCCCGGCCTGTTCCGCCCGCGCGAGGAGTTCCAGCCGATGGCGGGCGATCCCGTGCGCTGGGCGGTGGTCGACGGCGAAGGTCTCCACACTTTTGCCTTCGTGCTCCTGGAGGACGGCCGCTTCGAGCTGCAGGAGACGCGACGGATGCCGACGGCGGACGGTCTCGAGCTGCGCTTTCTGCGCAATGTCGACGGCGAGATCGTGCGCCGGGTGATCGGGCGCGCGGTCCGGGTTCGTTGATGCCGGGGATCGTTCACCCGAAGCGCCGCGCTTTCCTCCGCAGCGGCCTCGCGACGATGGCCACGGCCGCGCTCGCGGGCCGTGCCGCGGCGCAGGAGCAGCGCTTCTTCCGGATCGCCACGGGCCCGGTCGGCGGCAGCACCTACGCGCTCGGCGGGGTGCTGGCCGAGACGATCTCGAGCCCGCCCGGCACGCCACCCTGCAGCGAGGGCGGCAGCTGCGGGGTGCCGGGTCTCGTGGCGCTGGCCCAATCCTCGGCCGGCTCGCTCGCCAATCTCGAGCTGTTGGCCGCGGGCCGGGTCGAGAGCGCGATCGTCCACGCCGATCTCGCCGAGGCGGCCGAGCGGGGCGAGGCCGAGATCGCCCGCGGTCCCCTCGCCGGTCGGCTGCGCGCGCTCGCGGCTCTCGTGAGCGCGAGCGTACATCTCCTCGTGCGCCCGGAGGTCGCGATCGCGGCACCCGGCGATCTGGCCGGGCGGCGGGTCGGTTTCGAGGAGCCGGTCTCCGGCAACAGCCGGCTCGCCCGCCGGCTCCTCGAGGCCTTCGGGTTGGACGAAGGACGGATCGAGCCGGTCTTCCTAGCCCGCTCGCCGATGGTCACGGCGATGGCCACGGGCCAGGTCGACGCCCTGCTGCTCGTAGGTGCCTGGCCCTTGCCGGTGGTCGAGGAGCTGGTGCGCGACTGGGGCGCGCGGCTGCTGCCGGTCACCGGACCGGCGGTCGACGAGCTGATCCGCGCGGTGCCCTATCTGAGCTACCAACTCGTGCCCTTCGGCGCCTATCCCGGCCAGCCGGCGGTCGAGACGGTCGGGCTGCCGCTCGTCTGGCTCACCCTCGCGGAGCTCGCCGAGGAGCTCGCCTACGCGTTGGTCGCGGCGCTCTGGCGGCCGGAGAACCGGCCGCGGCTGCGCGCCGGTCATCCCCAGGGCCTCGAACTCGGGCCAGAACAGGCGGTCCAGGGCCTGCCGCTCGCGCTCCACCCGGGTGCGGAGCGTTGGTACCGCGAGCAGGGGCACTGGGGTGACCGCTGAGCCCGCGGTGCTGGTCGAGGGTCTGGTCAAGCGCTTCGGCCGGGTCGAGGCGGTGGCCGGGCTCGACCTCGTGGTGCCGGTCGGCCGGACTGTGGCCCTTCTGGGCCCCAACGGAGCCGGCAAGACGACCACGATCGCCATGCTGTTGGGCCTGCTCGAACCGACCGCGGGCCGTATCGAGCTGCTCGGCCGGCCGATGCCGCGCGAGCGCTTCGCGGTCCTGCCGAGGATGAACTTCTCGAGCCCCTACGTGGACCTGCCGCTGCGGCTCACCGTCCGCCAGAACCTCCTCGTCTACGCCGATCTCTACGGACTTCCCGACCCCGCGAGCCGCATCGCGACCCTCGCCCGCACGCTCGATCTCGAGGATCTGCTCGACCGGTCGACCGGGCAACTCTCGGCCGGCCAGAAGACCCGGGTGCACCTCGCCAAAGCGTTGATCAACGATCCCGAGCTCCTGGTCCTCGACGAGCCGACGGCCTCGCTCGACCCGGACAGCGCCGACCGGCTCCGGGCCCATCTGCGGTGCTGGCGCGAGCAGAAGGGGGCGACCGTGCTCCTCGCCTCGCACAACATGGGCGAGGTGGAGCGGCTGGCCGATATCGTCCTCCTCATGAAGGCGGGGAAGCTCGTCGACCAGGGCACGCCCGGCGAGCTGCTCGCCCGGTACGGGCGGACGACGCTCGAGGAGGTGTTCCTCGACGTGGCCCGCGACCGTCGGGCGGCGCGTGTCGCCTGAGCCCGTGCGGTAGCCGGGCCTCGCGGGCCTGGATCGCGACCAGTCGTGCGGAGCCCCGAGGGAGACGGTATCTTGGCCAAATGGATCGTGGTCGACATGGAGCCGAATACGGTACTGGTGGTGCGTTCGACATGGGGGACGGTGACCTTTCGCGGCACCGAGAGTTTCCAGTTCGAGACGCCACGCGAGCGGCTGTTCACGCCCTTCGCTGTGACCGCCTCGGAACTCGTGCGGCTGATCCCCGCCCGACGGCGGCGCGAGGACGAACCGCGCGGGCCCGGCTGAGCCCACCGGGTGGTCGCCCGGCGCCGGCTGCGCGTACAATGGCGCGGCGTCGCAAACGATCGGGAAAGGAATGCGCTCGTCGATCGTCGCCGCGATCCTGCTCTCGGCCGGGCTCGCGCTCTGGCTCGGCTCGCGGCCGTTGCAGGAGATCCTGGGGCTCGGCGGACCGCCGCCCGCAGTCGAGCCCGCCGCGGCCGACGGCCGGACGGAGCGGCCACGTTTCACCGTTCGCGTGCTCGACAGCGTGGCACTGCCGATCGCCCCGGAGATTCTGATCAACGCGGTGACCGAGCCCGCCCGCGCGGTGGAGCTGCGGACCGAGGTCGCCGGCCGGGTGGTGGCGACCCCCGTCCGCCAGGGTGCTCGGGTGGCGGCGGGCGAGCCGATCGTGCTGCTCGACCCACGCGACCGGCCGGCGCGGATCCGCGAGCTCGAGGCGCGGCTCGCCCAGCGCGAGCTCGAATACGAGGCTGCGAGCCGGCTCGGGGCCCGCGGCTTCCAGGCCGAGACGCGGGTCGCCGAGGCGCGGGCCGCGCTCGAGGAGATCCGCGCCCGGCTCGCCGCGGAGCGGCTCGAGCTCGAGCGGACGAGCGTGCGGGCACCGTTCGCCGGGCGCCTCGAGCGACGCCGGGTCGAACTCGGCGACTTCCTCGAGATCGGTCAGGAGGTGGGACTCCTCATCGAGGAGCGGCCCTTCCTCGTGGTGGCCCAGGCGCCCGAGACCGTCGTGGGCCGGCTCGCCCCCGGTCTGCCGGGAACCGCGCGGCTCGCCGACGGCCGCACGCTCGAGGGCCGGCTGCGCTTCGTTGCGACCCGATCGGAGGGGACGACACGGACCTTCCGAGTCGAACTAGAGATCGGCGATCCGCCCGAGGGGCTGCCAGCCGGGATGACGGCCCGGCTCGCCGTCCGGCTACCGGAGGTGTCGGCCCACCGGGTGCCGGCCGGGGCCCTCGTCCTCGACGACAGCGGCCGCGTCGGTGTGCGGTACGTCGACGCCGAGGAGCGGGCGCGGTTCGCGGCCGTTTCCATCGTGCGCAGCGAGGGCGGTTGGCTCTGGCTCGCGGGTCTGCCCGAGCGGGCCCGGGTGATCGTCACGGGCCAGGGCTTCGTGGCCGAGGGGGAGAAGGTCCGCGCGGTCGTGGCGACCGATGAGGCCGAGCGCGACGGGCCCGCGGCGTGAGGAGCTTGATCGATGCCGCGATGGCGCGACCGCGGACCGTGCTCGCGGCGCTCCTTCTGCTCGTCGTCTGGGGGGCGATGGTCGCCGTCGAGATCCCCAAAGAGGCCGAGCCCGACGTCCAGTTGCCCATCGTCTACGTCACCGTCACCCACGAGGGGATCTCGGCCGAGGATTCCGAGCGGCTCCTCGTCAAGCCGCTCGAACGCGAGCTCAAGAGCCTCGAAGGGCTCAAGGAGATGCGTTCGGTGGCCGGCGAGGGCCGGGCCTCGGTGATCCTCACCTTCGAAGCGGGGGTCGACATCGACCGAGCGATCGCGGAGGTGCGCGAGCGAACCGACCGGGCGAAGGCCGAGCTGCCGGCAGACAGCGACGAGCCTCTGGTCGACGAGGTCAATCTCTCGCTGTTCCCGGTGCTCGTCGTGACGCTTGCGGGTGACGTGCCGGAGCGCACGCTCCTGCACCTCGCCCGCCGGCTCGAGGACCGGCTCGAGCAGCTGCCGGACGTGCTCGACGTCGAGATCGCGGGCGAGCGCGAGGAGCTCGTCGAGATCTTGATCGATCCGGAGCGGATCGAGGGCTACGGCCTCGAGATCGAGAAGGTGCTGTCGCTCGTCCGCCGCAACCACCAGCTCGTCGCGGCGGGCGCCTGGGACGTCGGGCGCGGGCGCTTCGCGGTCAAGGTGCCGGGGCTCGTCGAAGCGGTCGAGGACCTCGCCCGGATGCCGATCAAGGTCGAGGGTGGTACGGTCCTCACCGTCGGCGACATCGCTACGATCCGCCGGACCTTCAAGGACCCGGTGGGCTTCGCCCGGGTGGACGGCCGACCGGCCCTCGCCCTCGAGATCAAGAAGCGGATCGGCCGCAACATCATCCACACGACCGAGGCCGTCCGCGCCGTGGTCGAGGCCGAGCGAGCGCGCTGGCCCGAAGGGATCGAGGTCGGTTACTCGCAGGACAAGTCGCGCGAGATCGCCGACATGCTGAACGATCTCGGCAACAACGTGATCACCGCGGTCGTGCTCACCATGATCATCACGGTCGCGGCTCTGGGCCTGCGCTCTTCGATGCTCGTGGGCCTCGCGGTGCCGGTGGCGTTCCTCGCGAGCTTCGTCGTGCTCCAGGCGATGGGGCTCACGGTCAACATCGTCGTCCTGTTCTCGTTGATCCTGGCGGTGGGCATGCTCGTCGACGGGGCCACCGTCGTCGTCGAGTACGCAGACCGAAAGATGGCGGAAGGTCTCGCCCCGGAGGCCGCCTATCGGCGTTCGGCGATCCGCATGGCCTGGCCCGTGATCGCCTCGACCGGCACGGTGCTCGCGGCTTTCCTCCCCCTCCTCTTCTGGCCGGGGATCGTCGGCGAGTTCATGCGCTATCTGCCGATCACGCTGGTTGCGACACTCTCGGCTGCCCTTCTCGTGGCACTCGTCTTCGTACCGGTCTTGGGTGCGATGCTCGGCCGGCCACCGGCCGACGACATCGCCGCCAAGCGGAACGTGGCGGCGACCGAGAGCGGCGATCTCTCGACCGTAGGGGGGATCATCGGCGGCTATGTGCGACTCTTGCGCGTAGCCCTTTCGCGACCCGGGCTCGTGATCGGGCTCGCGGCCCTTCTCCTGGTCGCGAGCTGGGCCGCCTATGCGAAGTTCGGCCGTGGGGTCGAGCTGTTCCCGGACGTCGAGCCGGACCGGGCCCAGATCCTCGTTCATGCCCGGGGTGATCTCTCGATCCTCGAGCGCGACCGACTGGTGCGCGAGGTCGAGGCGAGGATCGCGGGGGTAGAGGGGATCGAGCGGATCTATGCCCGCACCGCCCTCGAATGGCGGGGTGGCGAGCAGGTCGATGACGATGTGACCGGCGTCATCCTCCTCGAACTCGCCGACTGGCAGCGGCGCCGACCGGCGCGGGCGATCGTGGCGGAGCTCCGGGAGCGCACGGCCGGTATCGCAGGCGTACGCGTGGAGGTCCGAGTCCCGCGGGCGGGCCCGCCGGTCGGCAAGCCCGTGCAGCTCGAAATCGCGCACGAGGACAAGGCGCGCCTTTCGGCCGCGACCGCCGCGGCGCGCGCCGCCTTCGAGCGCCTTCCGGGCCTGGTCGAGGTCGGCGACAGCCGGCCCGTACCCAGCCTCGAATGGCGGCTCGTGGTCGACCGCGAGCAGGCCGCCCGGCTCGGCACCGACGTGGCCACCGTGGGCTCGACGGTGCGGCTTCTGACCAACGGGCTCAAGGTCGCGGCCTACCGGCCGGAGGACAGCGAGGAGGAGGTCGACATCGTCGCCCGGCTGCCGGTCGGCGAACGGGGCCTGGACGAGCTCGACCGGCTCGTCGTCGCGACGCCGTCGGGCGGGGTGCCGCTCGACCACGTGGTGCGCCGCGAGGCGGCGCCGCGCACCGCCGAGATCGAGCGGGTCGACGGGGCACGCGCCTTCACCGTTTCGGCTGAGGTGGCGCCGGGTGTGTTGCCCGACGCCAAGGTGGCCGAGCTCCGCGCCTGGCTCGCGAGGGCGGGCGACCCCGAGGCGCGGTACACCTTCCGCGGCGAGGACGAGGAGCAGACGGAAGCGTCGGCCTTCCTCGGCAAGGCCTTCGCCGTGGCGCTCTTCCTGATCGCCATGATCCTGTTGACCCAGTTCGACAGCGTCTACCAGACGCTCTTGATCCTCTCAGCGGTGCTGTTCTCGACGGTGGGCGTGCTGTTGGGCCTTTTGATCGTCGACCAGCCCTTCGGCATCGTCATGAGCGGCATCGGGGTGATCGCGCTCGCCGGCATCGTGGTCTCGAACAACATCGTTCTGATCGACACCTACAACGAGCTCAGAGCGCGCGGGCTGGAGCCGGTGGAGGCGATCCTGCGGACCGGCGCGCAGCGGCTGCGACCCGTGCTGCTCACGACCTTCAACGGTGTGCTCGGCCTCTTGCCGCTGGTCTTCAAGCTCAACGTCGACGTGCTCGGTCGTCGGATCACGGTCGGGGGACCCTCGGCCGACTGGTGGCAGCAGCTCTCCCTCGCGATCGCCTGGGGTCTCACCTTCGCCACGCTCGTCACCCTCGTCTTGACGCCGTGCCTGCTGCTGGTCGGTGCCCGGGTGGGGGATCGGTGGCGGGGCCGGCGGCCGACGGTCCAGCCCGCCGAGCCGGCGGTGCTGCGCCTGCCGCGCGCGGCCGAGTGAGCGAACCCTCCCCCCTCCTCCTCTCGGCCCGGCGGATCCGCGCGATCTTCCGCCGCCACGCCTACCTCCTGCTCGCCTCCTGGCCGAGGGTGCTCGAGCTCGTCTATTGGCCCGCGGTACAGATGCTGCTCTGGGGCTTCCTCACGCTCTTCCTCGAGCGCGAGAGCGGGCTCGTGGCCCGCGCCGGCGGTCTCTTCCTCTCGGCCGTGCTGCTCTGGGACACGCTCTTCCGCGGCCAGCTCGGAGTCGCGATCTGCTTTCTCGAGGAGATGTACGCGCGGCATCTCGGGCACCTCTTCGTGAGCCCGCTGCGGCCCTGGGAGCTCGTGGCCGCGGTCTTCGCGATCAGCCTTTTGCGGGTGCTGATCGGGGTCGGAGGGGCGGCGCTTCTGGCGGTGCCGATCTTCGGCTTTTCGTTGCCGCACGCGCTCGGCTGGGCGCTGTTGCCTTTCTTCGCGGTTCTGCTCGCCTTCGGCTGGGCGATCGGGCTCGTCATCGTGGGCCTGGTGCTCCGGCTCGGGCTCGCCGCCGAGAGCCTCGCCTGGGGTGCCATCTTCCTGATCCAGCCGATCAGCGGCGTCTACTATCCCGTGGCGGTGCTGCCGCAGCCGATCCAGCCGATCGCCTGGTGCCTGCCGTCCGCGGCGGTTTTCGAGGGCATGCGGGCGGTTCTGATCGAAGGCCGGTTCGACCCCGAGCTTTTCTTCTGGGCCCTGGGCGCACTCGCGGTGTGGATCCTCGCGGGTGCCGCGGCCTTCCTCGCCCTGTTCCGCGCCGCCCGACGTCGCGGCCTCCTTCTCCAGGTTGGAGAGTAGCCACGAGGTGGGCGAGCAGGGGCTCGGGCCTAGGCCCGTTCGGGATCGAGCCGGATCGCGGAGAGCTGCAGGCCGAACGGTCCGCCGCCCGAGAGCGTGGTGCGGCGGAAGCTGAAGAAGAGATCGGCCTCGGCGCAGGTGTCGCGCCCCACCGCCTGGACGCGGCCTATCCCGGCACGGCCGAGACGATGGACGCAATAGCCCTCGAGGTCGAAGCGTGGCCGGCCGGAGCCGGCGACCTCCGAGAAAAAGGGTTCGCTTTCCGGGTCCTCCTCCAGGAAGCGGACCAAGAGATCCGGGCCGACCTCGTAGGAGCGACGGCCGATGCAGGGCCCGACCACGGCGCGCGCACGACCCGGCTCGGCCCCGGCCGCGACCATGCCCTCGACCACCGCTTCGAGCACACCGGCGAGCGCGCCTCGCCAACCGGCGTGCGCCGCTCCCACCACACCGGCCTCCGGATCGGCGAGCAGGACGGGCGCGCAGTCGGCGCTTGTCACGCCGAGGAGGATGTCGGGCCGAGTGGTGACGAGCGCATCCGCCTCGGGTGGCGCCAGGGGATCCCAGGGCGCTTCGACCCGCAGGCAGGTCGTCCCGTGCACCTGACGGGCGACGCAGAGCCGCTCGAGCGAGGCGCCGAGGGCGGCTGCGGCCCGGCCCCGATTCTCGAGGACCCGCGCCCGCTCGTCGCCCGACCGCAAGCCGACGTTCAAGGACGCGAACGGACCCTCGCTCACGCCTCCCGGCCGGCCGAAGAAGCCGTGCCGGATCCCGGGCAGAGCGAGCAGTGCCGCCTCGAGCCTCATCCGCACCATTCCTCCTCGGCGAGGAAGCCCGCGGGCACGGGCCCGCCCGGCCCGGCGAGTGCCAGCACCCGAAAGCGCGCGCCCATGGCCGCGGGATCGACGAGCCGGCGCACGCCCGCCTCGAGAGCGGCGCGCTCGACAGCGGAGCGGCCGCGGGCGAGCCGCTCGAGCCTGAGGCCGATGCCGAGCCGGTCGAGCACGACGCCTTGCGGCACGGGGCCGAAGACCGCCGCACCGGCCGCACGCGCGACCCGCCTCAGCGCGGCGAAATCGACGTCGGCCGAGAGATCGACCGTGCCGGGCTCGGCGAGCGGGTCGGCCGGGGCGTGCGCACGCACGGCGCGCAGGCTGTCGCCCACGCAGCCGAGCCGACCGTAGTCGATCAGCAGCGCCAAGCCGCGATCGGCAGCGAGGCGCCGGGCGATCTCGGCCACGAGCGCCTCGCGCGCGGGGCCCAGCTCCACCACCGTGCCGACCGGCGGCTCCGATCCGGCCTCGGGGAAGGCCGCTTCGATCGCGGTCGGAGCGAGGGCGAAGGCGAGCCGACCCTCGGGATCGAGGGCCACGAGCCGCTCGCGCCAGCCGCGCGCGTCGCGCACGAGCTGGCGGATCGGCAGCGCATCGAGGACCTCGTTGGCGATCAGGAGCAGCGGCGCTCCGGTTGGCACGGTGTCCAGGGTCTCGTGGAAACGCGGTCGATGGGCTTCGAGCCGTGCGGCCTGGACGGCGCGCAATACCCGGCTCGGCTCGACGAGATGCAGCTCGAGCGCCTGGATCAGGCCCGGCACGCTGCGCACCGCGCGCAAGAGATCGACCGAGAGCGTGCCGCGGCCGGGACCGAGTTCGACCAGGAGCGCGCGCGGTGGACGGCCGAGGTCGAGCCAGGTGCGGGCGAGAGCCACGCCCAACAGCTCGCCGAAACATTGGGAGATCTCGGGTGCCGTCACGAAGTCGCCGGCGGCGCCGATCGGCACCCCCATGGCGTAGTAGCCGCCCGCGCGGTCGAGAAGCGCGAGCGCCATGAAGCGGGCGATCGAGATCGGGCCCTCGCTCGCGAGGCTCGCCCGAAGCCGTTCGCCGAGTCCGCTCAAGGCGCGGTCCGGGCGAACGCACCGCAGCTGCGCGCCAAGAGCAGGAGGCCCAGGGCTATCATCGGCAGCGAGAGGAGCTGGCCCATGGTGAGCCCGCCCGAGAGGTAGCCGAGCTGCGGGTCGGGCTCGCGGACGAGCTCGACCAGCAAACGTGCGAGGCCGTAGCCCGAGAGGAAAACGCCGGCGAGCCGCCCGGCCTCCTCCGGCCGGCGCGGCCGGCGAGCGAGCCAGAGCATCAGGAGGCCCAGGAGCAGCCCTTCGAGCGCGGCCTCGTAGAGCTGGCTCGGATGGCGCGGCACGCCCCCGGCCCGCGGGTCGGGGAAGACCACGCCCCAGGGCAGGTCGGTCGGCCGCCCCCAGAGCTCGCCGTTGACGAAGTTGGCGATCCTGCCGAGGAAGAGACCGGGCGGAGCCGCGACGGCGAGTGCGTCGCCGACCTCGAGTGGGC
Source organism: uncultured Alphaproteobacteria bacterium (assembly GCA_937926445.1). Taxonomy (GTDB): domain Bacteria; phylum Pseudomonadota; class Alphaproteobacteria; order Geminicoccales; family Geminicoccaceae; genus JANXAZ01. The sequence continues at coordinate 14,876 of CALBAK010000027.1, read as the reverse complement.
TCAGCCGGTGCTTGCGGGCGAAGAGGAGGAGGGCGATGACGACGCCGACCAGCCCGCCGTGGAAGGACATGCCGCCCTGCCAAATCGCGAGGGCCTCGAGCGGCCGCTCGAGATAGTGGGCCGGGTTGTAGAAGAGGACGTAGCCGAGCCGGCCGCCCAGGACGACGCCGAGAACGACGGAAAAGAGTAGGTCGTCGAGGCTTTCGCGGGGCATTCGCCAACCGGGCCGGGCGAGCAGCCGGCGTAGGATCGCGAGCCCGATCAGGATGCCCGCGAGATAGGCGAGCGCGTACCAGCGGATCGCGATAGGGCCGACGGCGATCGCGACGGGATCGATCGTCGGGAAGGGCAAGGCCAGGGCCATGGGGCGGGCCACCTCGCGGACGGGTCGAAGCGCGCCCCGCTCATAGGCAGCGGCCCCGGGAGCGACAAGCTGTGCCGGCGCGTGTTGCAGGGGCGCAGCTCCTGTGCTTTGCAGCGGAGACGAAGGCGCTGGCAGGGCGCCGGGCTCGCTCCCGGGCGGGCAGGAGGGCAGGATGCAGATGGAGAATCGGCTGTTCGACGACCTGGCGCGGGTCGCGAGCGGCGCGCTCAACACGTTGGGCGGGATCAAGGACGAGATCGAGACGCGCATCCGCGAGCGGCTCGAGCGTTTGGCCAACGAGATGGACCTCGTGACCCGCGAGGAGTTCGACGCCGTGCGGGCGATGGTGGCCAAAGCGCGGGCCGAGCAGGAGCGGCTCGAGGCGCGCGTGGCCGAGCTCGAGCGCCGGCTCGAGGAGCTGGCAGAGGCCGCATCGCGCCGCCCCGCTTCGCCGCGGCGCAAAGCCGCAGGGGACGAGGCCTGAACCGCCACCATCGGGGCCGGTCGCCCGGTACCTTCCCGACGGAGCCCCCGCGAGCGGGAGTGCGCAGTCCGTGAACGACGTTCATCCCGAACTGCACGGCGCCATCTTCAATCCGCTCGATCTGGTCGAGCGGCTGGCGGCCGGCAACGAATGGGCCTGCCAGCGCCACTCGGAAGACGAGCTCTCGCTGGAGCTCAAGGGCCAGTGGTGCCGATACGAGGTCTGGCTCTCCTGGCACGCCGACCTCGGCGTGCTGCAGATCGCCTGCATGCTCGACCTCGAGATCCCGGCACGGCGTGTGACGCAGGCCGTGGCGCTCCTGGCGCTCGCCAATGAGAAGCTGCTGCTCGGGCATTTCGAGCTCGGCGGCGAGGAGCGTCGGCCGGCGTTCCGCTACGCCCTCCTTTTCCGCGACGGTGTCGTCCCGGGGCCGGAGCTGCTCGAGGAGGTGATCGACATCGCCGTGAGCGAGTGCGAGCGGTTCTACCCGGCCTTCGGCTTCGTCGGTCGCGGCCTCAAAGCACCGCGCGAGGCGCTGCAGGCGGCCATGCTCGAGACCGAGGGGGAGGCTTGAGCGCTCCCTTGCGCGGGCCGATCGTGCTCGTGGGCGGCGGCAAGATGGGCGCCGCCCTCGCCAAGGGCTGGCTCGCGGCGGGCCTCGCGGCCGAGGAGCTTTCGATCGTCGAGCCGGATCCGGAGCGGCGGGCGGCGCTCGCGGCCCTCGGCCCGATCGGGCTCGCGGGCAGCCCCGAGGAACTCGCCGAGGCCGAGCCGCCCCGAGCTCTGGTCCTCGCCGTCAAGCCACAGACCATGCCGGCGGTCCTGCCGGTCTGGGCCCGGCGGACCGGGCCCGACACGCTCGTCCTGTCGATCGCCGCCGGGATCCGCCTCGGCACGTTCGTCCAAGCGTTCCCCTTGGGAACGGGCGTGGTGCGGGCGATGCCCAACACGCCGGCGGCGATCGGTCGGGGTGCGACGGTGCTGGTCGCTCACCCCTCGGCGAGAGCGGAGCAGCGCGCGCTCGCCGAGGTGCTGCTCGCCGCGGTGGGCGAGCTTCACTGGATCGAGGACGAGGAGCTGATGCACCTCGTCACGGCCTTGTCCGGTGGCGGTCCGGCCTACGTCTTCTACTTGATCGAGGCGCTGGCCGAGGCCGGCACGGCGCTCGGGCTGCCGACGTCGCTCGCCGAGCGGCTCGCGCGGGCGACGGTGACCGGAGCGGGCGAGCTCGCCCGGACGAACCCGGCACCCGCGGCTCAGCTGCGGGCGGAGGTGACGAGCCCGGGCGGGACGACGGCCGAGGCCCTGAAGGTCTTGATGGCGCCGGAGGCTTGGCCGCGGCTGTTGCGCGAGGCGCTCGCCGCGGCGGCACGCCGCTCGCGCGAGCTGGGTGGCGAGGCCCCGGGCGACGGGGTGGAAGGGAGCGGACCCAGGTGACCGGAGCACGGCGGGAGGGGCAGCCCGATCTGCTCGAAGCCGCCTGGCGGCTGGTCGGCGAGCGCGGCTGGCGGGCCTGGTCGGGGGTGGCACTCGCGCGCGCCACGGGCGAGCCCTTGGCGGCCGTCTATGCGCTCTTCCCGAGCCGGCGGCATCTGGTCGTCGCGCTCGGCCGCCGGCTGGATGCGGCGATGCTCGATCTGCCGGTGGGCGAGCTCGACGGCATGAGCGTGCGCGAACGGCTCTTCGAACTTCTGATGCGGCGTTTCGAGGCGATGCGGCCGTTCCGCAGCGGGCTGCGGGCTGCCGGCCGCGAGGCGGTCTTCGATCCCTGTCTCCTGCTCGCCGCCGCTTCCAATCTGGAGCGCGCGGCCGACTGGCTTCTGGATGCGAGCGGGGCCGGGCTCGACGGTGGGCGCGCCCGCATCGCGCGACGAGCGCTCCAACTCGCCTATCTGCGCGTTTTCCGGGTCTGGCTCGAGGACGACAGCCCGGACCTGGCCCGTACCATGGCCGAGCTCGACCGCCGGCTCGGCGAGCTCGAGACCTTGGCACGGCTGTTCGGCAGCGGCCGGTCGGAGCCCGGCGGAGCAGCGGCAGCCGCGAGCTGAGCGACTTTCAGCGGGCTCCGATTTCGATCGACCGCTCGAGGCCGAAGGTCTCGCTGCCGCGACGCACCTCGACGGTCGCCCGCCAGGTACCAATGGGCCAGCCTTCGGCCGGCCGCCGACGGCCCGCCCAGCGGATGGCGAAGGCCTGATCGCGGTCCTGCTCGAGGACGCGGTCGACCACAGGCCGACCGTCCGGATCGAAGAGGCGCAGCCGCCAGCGATCGCCCTTCCGGAGGCCGAAGCCGCGGGCCCAGACGACGAGGGCGGGCGAGCCCGCCGGCAACGCCGGCGATTGGTGCAAGCCGCGGTCGAGTTCGCTCCGTTCCGGTTCGCGCTCGGCGACGCCGAGGCCGGAGAGCGGGACCGCGACATAGCCGAGCCCGGCCGCCGCCTCGGGCCGCCAGAGGCCGCTTTCGTCCGCTCCGCAACCGCCGTCGCCGACGGGTCTGGCGGTGAAGGGGTCGATCGTGCGACGCCCCTGCCGGACCTCGAAGTGCAGGTGCGGGAAGCTCGTGAGGCCGGAGAGACCGACCAGACCGAGCGGTGCACCGGCGGCCACCCGATCGCCCGCTGCCACGACGACACTGCCGCGGCGCAAATGGCAGTACTGGGTCTGCCAGCCGTCCCCGTGGTCGAGCAGGACGCCGTTGCCGCATTCGCGGCCGGCGACCGCGGCACGGCCCCGCTCCTCGACCCGCTCGTCGGGCTCGCCGTCGCGGACGGCGCGGACGACGCCGGCGGCTGCCGCACGAACCTCCACACCCCGGGCCATCGCCGCGAGGTCGGCCACCGCGAAGTCGACCCCGTCGTGGCCGTCGTAGGCGAGCGTGCCGCAGGCGAAGTCGCGAACACCGGGCCCGGGATCGTGATCGACGTGGTGGACGACCCAGCAGTCGAGACCGGGTGTGCAGCGCATCGGTAGCTCGAGTTCGAGGGCGAAGGCGGCGCGGGCGAAGGCGAGCGCCGATACGAACGACCACACGACCGAGGCAACGTTAATCGGATCTTTACCGCTGCGCCGCATGCTCGGCTCCGGTCGCCGCCCACTCGGAGAACAACAGGTGTCGATCACGATCGTACAACCTCGTCACATGAGCAAGTTCGCCTGCCTGGGCCCGGACTGTCCGGACACCTGTTGCAAGGACTGGGTGGTCGACGTCGACCCCGCCACGCGTCGGCTCTGGCGCGATCATCCCGATCCGGCCTGGCGGAAGCGGCTCGCCGAGGGCCTTGTGCAGGTCCGCACGCCCGACGGCAAGGAGCGTCACAAGGTGGCGTTCCGGGAGGACGGCCACTGCGTATTCTTCGACGAGGATCGGCTCTGCTCGATCCAGAAGGAGATCGGCGCCCACGCGATGCCCTGGATCTGTCGGGTCTTCCCCCGGGGCGACCAGCGCGAGCGGGATCTCCTCGCCCGCTCGGGCTCGATCGCCTGCGTCGCCGTCGCCCGCGAAATCGTCGGCGAGCCGAAGGCGCTCGAGGAAGCGGTCGAAGGCCCGCTCGGCCCGACGCTCGCGGAGCTGCAACCGCCCTCGACCCGGCCGATCTACACGCTGGCCGAGACCACGGCGATCCGCCGCACCGCAGTGCGCATCCTCCAACGCCCGACCTGGAGCTGGGAGGGTAGGCTCGTGCTGCTGGCGCTCTTCGCTCAGGAGCTGGCCGCTACGAGTCCGGTCCACGCGCGCGCCGAACTGCGAGCGCTGCCCGCCCGTTACGAGGCCGCGGTCGGCGGCGGCGAACCTTCCGGGATCGCCCGGACGCTCGAGCGAGGACGCGAGGAGGTACCGTTTCTGCTCGCACCGGTGCTGCGCTCGATGATCGCAGCCGCGCGCGTGTCGGTCGCGCACAAGATCGCGTGGCTCCTCTTCCTCGCCGGTGCGCTCGACGCCCTGGGTGTCCGGGACACGGATCCGGAAACGGCCGCGCGAAACGTGGTCGAGCGTGTCCGGGCGTGTCGAGCGATCCTCGAACGCGAGCATCCGGCCGCTCAAGCCAATCTCCTGGGTACGCTCCTCCACCAGGTCCGATTCCCCGGAGCACGACCGAAGGAGGTGGTCGATCGCCTCGCCCGAGCGGTCGTCGCCTTCGCGATCTGGCGGCTGCTCGTGACGGCCCGGCTCGCTGCGAAGGTCGAAGACCCGCGCGAAGCGATCGCACAGGTCACCTGGAAGCTGGGACGCGAGCTCATGCACTCCTCGAAACTCCTCGAGCAGGCGATCGAAGGGCTGCGGCGCGGCGGTGCGCTCGCCCCGGCGCGGCTCGCCCTGCTCGCGGTTTGAGGCGGCGGACCGTGCCGGGCGGTGCCCGCGCCGGGTCGCACGCGAGGCCACCGGCGCGTGCGATCGCAGCCTGGCATCGGCGCCGATGCCTCTTTTGGACCAGCGTCTGCCGACGCGGCCACCGACCCGGCCGAAGAGCCGATACGAACGCGAGACGAGGGACGGCGAGAGCGAGCGATCCGGCGCCGAGCTTGCCCGAACCCCGCTCGCGCGGCGGCCCGGATCGGGCTCTCGCACGTGCTTCCCGACGTGCGCGCGGAGCTCAGTGCACGACCGGGAGCGGGCGCGCCCGCACCCGAGGACCGGGCCAACGAGACCCTCTCCCGCGTCGCGGCCGAGGCGCACCACCCGCGGGGTGGACGATCGGCCGCTGGCGCGCCGCGACGGTGCCGAGCGACCGTTCAGCGGGCCCGTCTTCGGCCTGCGACGGCACGGACCGCACGTCGGCTCCGGGACGGCGTCGGGCCTTCCGGATCGGTAGGGACCCGTTCGGCGCGGGCGCGATCGGGAGCAGGTTTCGGAAGCCGATCCCGGTCGTTGTTCGGAAGGTGCGAGCGGCCGGGTGGGCCCGCCCGAAGCCACCGCGGGTCGCGATTCGGCGGAGGCCGGTCGCGGGCGACACCCGCCGATCCGGGCCGGGATCCCCATCGTGCGGTCGAGACCTCGCGGGACGGAGAACATGTCGCGCGTGCCAGTCCGAAGCGGGATCCCGATGGTGGGGTCGAAACCTCGGCGGTGCAGGAGCTGTTCCCCTGCACGCATCCGCGCCGGGATCTCGATCGTGCGGTCGAGATCTCCCGTCGGCCGGAAGGAGTTGTCGTGGACGAGCGGTTGCGATCGACGGTGCGACCCGCACTCGAGCGTCGCCCGGGGCGCGGATCGGCCGGAAAGCGGGCACGACCCGGAGCCATCGGTCGTGTCCACCACGGTCCCCGAGGACGGCCCGCGATGCCCCGGCCGGCGAGGGGACGGGCCGCGTGCTCCGGCTTCGCCGAACGCGGTCGGCCCTCGTCGGCGGCCGCCGCCGCCTCGGCGCCCGGTGCGGGCCCCGGGACATGCGGGTGGTTCGCCGGCGCCCGCGTGCATCGAGCGAGCGATCCGCTGCAGCCGTGCGGCGGCGAGGACGTCGCGGAAGGTGAGGGCCGTCCGGTCGAGCGATCCGCCGCATCTGTGGGGTGGCGAGGGCGCCCACCCGCGTTTCGGTGGCGTTCGCAGCACTCCCGGGCACGGGTGTCGCTCGCGCTCGCCGGCAGGCGGCGTCCGGCGTCGCCCGGAGGCTCGTGCTCGAGCGAGCGTACGGGGCCGAACGGTCCGTCGGCGGGGCGGCCGGTTGCCCACGGTAGTCGCCGGAGGCGGCTTTTCCGTTCGCGGTGGTGCGGACACGGGCTCGGAGGCGCGCAGCAGCCTCTGCGCGGCTTACGAGGCCCGGTTCCGTCGGGCGCGATCCCCTCGCTCTCGGGCGCGATCCGTCGTCGCCGGAGATCGGTCCGAGGCATCGCGCCGGCCTCGGCCTGCCCGACCTCGCCCGGGCCGCGACGGCCCCCCCGGGAGGGCGGGGAGAGGGCCCCTTCGGCGAGCCCGGGGAAATCCGACCGCCGCGGGTGCCGGTTCGGCCATCGACTCGCGCCGGGAAGGGCTCGCGTTCAAGCAGGCAGGATCTGCCGGGTGGAGGGCTCTGCCCGGCAAATTCTGCCCGTGGGCTGCGGGCCGAGCCGATGAACGACGGTCCCCGGGCCTACCGGAGCGTGGCGCGGGGGGATCGCGACCAGGTTGGCACGGCTTCTGCAAAGGGTGGTTCGCCGGCTCGCCGGCCGCAGGGCAAGACGCCCGGTGCCACCTTCAGGTAGAGGGACCTTTTCATGCCCAACAGCATCGTCACCAACACCGCAGCCAACACCGCGCTACGCTATCTCCAGCACAACAGTGCTTCGGCCTCGAGTTCGGTCGCCAAGCTCTCCTCGGGCTCGCGGATCGTGAAGGCGTCGGACGACGCCGCCTCGCTCGCGGTCGGCAGCAAGCTCAAGGCCGACGTGGCGGCGCTCAAGCAGGCGCAGGTCAACACGAGCCAGGCGACGAGCCTGTTGCAGGTGGCGGACGGCGGCATGGCGCGGATCGCCGACATTCTGCAGCGGATGAAGGCGCTCGCGGTGCAGGCCTCTTCGGGTTCGGTGACCGACACCGAACGGGCGTATCTGAACCAGGAGTTCACGCAGCTTAGAACTCAGGTCGGCGAGATCGCCGTCCAGACCAAGTTCAACGGCCAGACCCTGATCGACGGGAGTCTGGGAACGTCGGTCGCCTTGGGGACCAATTGGGCGACCACGGGTGCGGGTAGCCGTGGCATTACGGTGCGCGTCATCGGCGACGTTGGCGCGATCGACCACGATTCGACTGCGACTACTCCACCGCAGCGGGATTTCCGACTGAGCTTTACAGCCGCAACAGACACCAGCAATAGGTGGATCGGTACGTTTACATTGGAAATTGCTGAAAAGTACGCAGGCACTGCTCCAGACTTTACAGCTGATGTTCGAAAGTATCAAGCGCAGCTTTTCCTCGGCGACGACTCAGCTGTGGACAATGTGGTCCTCGACCGAACCATCACGTTCGATGACGCTGGCATAGCCCTCGACCTCAGCAACTTCGTGGCCCTTGCGAACGACACTGCTCAAAACCTGACAGCCGGTGCCAACACGCAGTTCACCGTTACGCAGTCCGGTACGCTCTCCTTCCAAGTGGGTGTGCTCGGCACCGAGGAAATCTCCTTCTCGCTCGACAATGTTTCCACGAAGGGGCTCGGGATCGAAACTTCGGCGATCGACACGCAAGCGAACGCGAAAGCGGCCTCGACCGCGCTCGATACGGCGGTCGGGCTCGTGAGCGCGGCGCGCGCCAACGTCGGTGCGCTCATGTCGCGGTTCGATGCGGCCGGCGCCAACATCGCTACCGGCATCGAGAACATCGAGGCGGCGCATTCGACCCTCATGGACGTCGACGTGGCGGCCGAGATGGCCAAGTTCACGAGTGCCCAGGTGCTGATGCAGGCCAACGTGGCGATGCTCGCCCAGGCCAACCAGATGCCGCAGAACCTCCTGCGGCTGTTGCAATAAGGTTCGGCGGACGGGGCGGGGCCCGCGGCCCCGCCCCCTTTCCCGGGAGGTGAGCCGTGAACCCGCTCGCACCCGCTCCGAGTTCCCCGACGACCGCGGCGCCTCCGCCGACCGCCGCCCTCGCCGCCCCGCGCCCCGCCGCGCCCGTGCTCACCGCCGGCGCGGTCGAGCCGATCGGCCCGAGCGAACGGGCGAGCCGGGTCGATCCGCGGATCGAACGGGCCGCTGCGCTGGTCCACCCCGATCGGCCCGTGACGGTCGAGACCCGACACGACGAGGCGAGCGGGCGGTTCGTCGTGGTCGTCCGGGAACGCGGGACGCAGGAGGTCGTGGGCCAGTACCCGCCCGAACAGCTCCTGCGGTTCTGGGCGGCCGCGCGCGGCGAGCACCGGCTGGTCGACATCCGCACCTGAGGTCAAGCGATGGTCACGAGCAGCACGCTTTCGGCCGGGACGCTCGGCATCCAGGGCAACACGGTCCGCCTGTTGGGAGGTGCTTCGGACCTCGACACCGAGAAGCTCGTCGAAGCCCTGGCGCAGGCGAAACGGGTGCCGGCACTGCGCATCGAGCAGCGGATCGAACGCAACGAGGCTCGTGCCGCGGCTCTCGAAGAGTTGCGCGGCCTCGCGGCGCGGCTGCGCGACGCGGTCGACGGCCTGCGCAACCCGCCGGGCGTGCTCGGAGCGGAGCGCAACCTTTTCGAAAGGAAGGACGCTTTTCTTTCGACCTCGGGATCGGTTCCGGCCGCGGACATCGTGGGCGTGCAGGCCGGCCCCCGGGCGCAGGCGCAACGGTTCGGCCTCGAGGTGGAGCGGCTCGCCACCGCGCACAAGATCCGGGCCGACGCCGCGGCCTCGGCCCACCAGACGCTGGCCGACGCCTTCAACGGCGGTGCCGCCTTCGCGGGCTCGTTCACGATCGGCCTGGCGGGCGGCCCGACGGCGACGATCGCGGTCGACGGAACGACGACGCTCGCGCAACTGCGCGACGCGATCGAGGCGCAGCGCGGCACGACCGGTGTGCGCGCGAGTCTCCTGACGGTCGCACCGGGTGACGTGCGACTGGTCCTTTCGGCGAGCGAGACCGGGCGCGCGATCGCGCTCGCACCGGCGGGCGGCGAAGAGGTGCTCGACCGCATCGGGCTCACCGCCTCGGCTTCGATCAAGCACGAGCTCGTCGCGGCGCAGACGGCCCGCTTCTCGATCGACGGTCAGGTCCTGGAGCGATCGAGCAACCTCGTCGGCGACGCGGTGCCGGGCGTGACGCTCAACCTGTTCCGTGCGGCGCCGGGACAGGTGGTGGACGTCGGCATCGAGCCCGCGACCGCGGGGGTGCGCGGGGCCGTGCGCGAGCTGGTCGAAGCCTACAACGCGCTGCGCGCCTTCGCCGCCAAACACCAGACGGTGAGCGAGAGCGGCCGCGTCGCGTCGGATGCGGTGTTGTTCGGCGACAATCTGTTGCGCCGGGTACTGGGCGAGGTCGACGCGGCCCTCGGGATGCGCGTCGAGGGTGTGCCGAGCGGCTCGTTCGACCAGCTCGCGGCGATCGGGGTCCGGCGCCACGGCAGCGGCGATCTCGTGCTCGACGAGGCAAAGCTCGAGCGCGCCTTGGCGGGCGACTTCGAGAAGGTCCGCGATCTCTTCGAGTTCCGAGCCACGATCTCGTCTCCCGAACTGCGGGTGGCAACGCGGTCCAACCTTATTACGGACCGCAGCTTTTCGGTGGCGATCACCGACGCGGACAACGACGGCGTGCCGGAATCGGCGACGCTGGACGGTGTCGCGGCGCTGGTCGAAGGCGGTCGGATAAAAGGTGCGCCGGGCACCGCCTACGAGGGTCTCGAGCTCGCCTGGGTCGGCAGCGGCTCGCAGACCGTGGAGGTGAGTTTCACCCAGGGGGTGGCCGATCGGCTGTTCAACGCGCTCGATCGGCTTACGGATGCGTTCGAAGGTACGATCGCGAACAGCGTGCGAGCGCTCGGCGAGGACAACGGCCGTCTCTCCCGCGAGATCGAGCGGATCAACGAGCGCGTGGAACGGTACCGCAAAGAGCTCTACGAGAAGTTCTCGCGGCTGGAACAGACGCTCGCGCTGACGAAGACCCTTTTGCAGCAGGTCGAAGCGCAGGCGCGCGCCTTCGAGGCGAAACGCTGAGGAGCGGCGGGGGACCATGAGCGAGAGAAACGGGGCGCGCGCGCGCGCCTTCGACGCCTATGCGCGGGGTTTCGACACGCTGCCGCCGAGCGCGCGCGTAGCGTTCGCCTACGAAGCGGCGATCCGCTTCCTCAAGGAGGCCGAAGCGGCGATCGGCCGGGGCGAGATCGAGGCGCGTTGGCGGGCTTCGGAACGGGCCAGGACGATCGTCCGCACGCTCGAGGCGGCGCTCGACCGGGAGCGCGGCGGGGAGATCGCCGCCCGCCTCGGAGCGCTCTACCGCTACGTCGACCAGCGGCTGACGGCACTCAACGTCCGCAACGATGCCGCGATCGCGCGCGAGCTGATCGCGCTGCTCGACCCGCTGCGCGAGGCGTGGGCCCGCCTCGGGAGGGGGAACGACGGCGCGAACGCGACCGCGCCGGATCGTGGATCCGAAGCCCCGACGAGGCGGTTCGCGCTCTCGGCCTGAGGTCGGGACCGACAGTTCCCCCAGCGGAAGGCGGGGAGCCCGACGCCAGGGTCGGGACGTCCCCCCACCGCCCCGAGATCGCGCGATCGCGGGCTCGAGGCAGCGGGCGATCGTGGCTGTGCCCACGTCGCGGCGGTCGCGCGCCCCGACCCGCGCGCGGTCGGCCCCGGCGGCAGATCGATCGTACCCCGGCTCGAAGCGCGACCCGGCGCACGGCTTCGATCGCCGCCGCGCGAGGTTGCAGCACGCGGGCCGCCTCCCTACATCACGCGCGGCTTCGAAAGCTCCGCCCGCGACGCGTCGCCGGCGGCGGAGCGAGCCGCCCGCCAGGCACGAGGACGTCGCGACACGTCGCTCGCGAGAGGATCGTCATGAGCAAGATTATCGGCATCGACCTCGGCACGACCAACAGTTGCGTCGCGGTGATGGAGGGCAAGAACGTCCGCGTCATCGAGAACGAGGAGGGGATGCGCACCACGCCGTCGATGGTGGCCTACACCGAGGACGGCGAGATCCTGGTCGGGATGCCCGCCAAGCGTCAGGCGGTGACCAACCCCGAAAATACGCTCTTCGCGGTCAAGCGGCTGATCGGTCGGCGGTTCGACGACCCGATCGTCCGCAAAGACATGGACATGGTCCCCTACAAGATCGTGCGCGCCGACAACGGCGACGCCTGGGTCCAGGTCCGCGACAAGAAGCTCGCGCCCTCGCAGGTGAGCGCCGAGGTCCTCAAGAAGATGAAGCAGACGGCCGAGCGCTATCTCGGCCAGCCGGCGACCAAGGCGGTCATCACCGTCCCCGCCTACTTCAACGACAGCCAGCGCCAGGCGACCAAGGACGCCGGCCGGATCGCCGGCCTAGAGGTGCTGCGCATCATCAACGAGCCGACCGCGGCCGCGCTCGCCTACGGCTTCGACAAGAAGAAGAGCGGCACGATCGCCGTCTACGACCTGGGCGGCGGCACCTTCGACATCTCGATCCTCGAGATCGGCGACGGGGTCTTCGAGGTCAAGTCGACCAACGGCGACACCTTCCTGGGCGGTGAGGACTTCGACAAGCGCCTCATCGACTACATGGCGGACGAGTTCAAGAAGGAGCACGGGATCGACCTGCGCAACGACCGGCTCGCGCTGCAGCGCCTCAAGGAGGCCGCCGAGAAGGCCAAGATCGAGCTCAGCTCGACCATGCAGACCGAGGTCAACCTGCCCTTCATCACGGCGGACGCGACCGGTCCCAAGCATCTGACGATGAAGATCACCCGCGCCAAGTTCGAGGCGCTGGTCGACGATCTGATCCAGAAGACGATCGAGCCCTGTCGCCAGGCCTTGAAGGACGCGGGACTGCGGGCGGCCGACATCGACGAGGTGATCCTCGTCGGCGGCATGACCCGCATGCCCAAGGTCATCGAGACGGTCAAACAGTTCTTCGGCAAGCAGCCGCACCAGGGAGTCAATCCCGACGAGGTGGTGGCGGTCGGCGCGGCCATTCAGGGGGCGGTTCTGTCCGGCGAAGTCAAGGACGTCCTTCTGTTGGACGTGACGCCTCTCTCGCTCGGTATCGAGACGCTCGGCGGGGTCTTCACGCGGATCATCGAGCGCAACACGACGATCCCGACCAAGAAGAGCCAGATCTTCTCGACCGCCGAGGACAATCAGTCGGCCGTTACCATCCGCGTGTTCCAGGGAGAACGCGAGATCGCGGCCCAGAACAAGCTGTTGGGCCAGTTCGACCTGGTGGGCATTCCGCCCGCTCCGCGCGGCGTGCCGCAGATCGAGGTGACCTTCGACATCGACGCCAACGGGATCGTCAACGTCTCGGCCAAGGACAAGGCCACCGGCAAGGAGCAGGCGATCCGGATCCAGGCCTCCGGCGGCCTCACCGAAGCCGAGATCGAGCGGATGATAAAGGAAGCCCAGGAGCACGCGGCGGAGGACAGGCGGCGCCGCGAGCTGATCGACGCTCGCAACCACGCCGACAGCCTCCTCTACTCGACCGAGAAGAGCCTCAAGGAGCACGGCTCCAAGGTGTCGAGTGCCGATCGGGAGGCGATCGAGCGGGCGATCGCCGAGCTCAAAGAGGTCCTCGACAAGGAGGACGCGGCGCTGATCAAGAGCCGGACCGACGCGCTCGCCCAGGCCGCGATGAAACTCGGCGAGGCGATGTACCGCGCGCAGCAGGCCGAGGCCTCGGCCGGGGCCGGTGCTTCCTCCGGCCGCGACTCGGGCGTGGTCGACGCCGAGTTCGAGGAAGTCGACGACGACAAAAAGCGCTCGGCGTGAGCCGGCGCGACGATCGGGCCGCCGGTCCTGGAGGCGGCCCGAAGCGGACGGCGATCCGACGATAAGCGGACCGGGCGATGGCGCGGCGCGACTTCTACGAGGTGCTGGGTGTTTCCCGCAGCGCCAGCGAGGCCGAAATCAAGCGCGCCTACCGCCAGCTCGCCATGAAGTATCACCCGGACCGCAATCCGGGTGACGCTTCGGCGGAGGCCAAGTTCAAGGAGATCAACGAGGCCTACGAGGTCCTCAAGGACCCCCAGAAGCGAGCGGCCTACGACCAGTTCGGGCACCGCGCGTTCGAAGGGGGGGCGGGCCCGGGCCCAGGCGCCGGCTTCGACTTCGCCTCTTTCGCCGACGTTTTCGACGATCTGTTCGGCGATCTGATGGGCGGCGGGCGGCGGCGCGGGGCCGCCACGCGCGGCGCCGATCTCCGCTACAATCTCACGCTCACCCTCGAGGAGGCCTTCACCGGCAAGAAGGCGCAGATCCGGGTACCGAGCGCGGTGCCCTGCGATGCCTGTCGCGGCACCGGGAGCGAGGGTGGTGCCGAACCGCAGCCCTGTCCGACCTGTCGCGGGATGGGTCGGGTGCGGGCCCAGCAGGGTTTCTTCACGATCGAGCGGACCTGCCCGACCTGCCAGGGCAGCGGCCGGACCATCGCCAATCCCTGCCGCGCCTGCGGCGGTGCCGGGCGCGTGCAGCGCGAGCGGACGCTCGCGGTGACCATCCCGAACGGCGTCGAGGACGGCACACGGATCCGGCTCGCCGGCGAGGGCGAGGCCGGGCTGCGCGGCGGAGCGCCGGGCGACCTCTACATCTTCGTTTCTGTCGCGCCGCACCGGATGTTCCGGCGCGACGGCACGACGCTCTTCTGCCGGGTGCCGATCCCCATGGTCACCGCGGCGCTCGGTGGCCGGGTCGAGGTGCCCGGGATCGACGGCGAGCGGATCGAGGTGGCGGTACCGGCCGGGACCCAGACCGGCAAGCAGGTGCGCCTGCGCGGCAAGGGGATGACCGAACTCCAGGGCCGCGCCCGCGGCGATCTGGTCGTCGAACTCGTGGTCGAAACGCCGGTCAACCTCACCAAGCGCCAGATCGAGCTTCTGCGCGAGTTCGAGAAGGCCGGCAAATCGGCCAAGGGCCAACACCCCGAGAGCGAGGGCTTCTTCGCCAAGGTCAAGGAGTTCTGGGACGATCTGCGGGATTGAGGGGGGCCCCCGCACCCCCTCTTCCGTCGCCGACGACGGCCTCGCGCTTCGCCGTTTCCGCGCGCGTTCGGCCGCGACCACCTCGCGTGCGTCGGCTCTGCGGCTAGCGCGAGAACTTGATCGGCCCGATGCCGATCCAGCCCTCGCCGGTCACGCCGACGCCGAGATTGCCGCTGCCCTTGTTGCCGAAGCCGAGCGACGGCAGCGTTCCCCCGCCGCCACCGTCACCGCCACCGCCACCGTCGTGCGACTGGTCGGCGACGACGCGATCGAGGTCCGGCGCCGCGAGCTCGACCGGCTCGGCTCGGGCCGCCGCCGCGGCGAGGACTAGCATCGAGGATGCGAGCAGCACAGTCTTCATGGCGTTTCCCTCTTGCGCCTCGACCGCGTCGACAGGACACGATCACGAGTGAATTCTGATAGACCATGCCCGGAGTCGATCGGAGGCTGCGATCGAGCCCTGTGCTCGACGCGCG
>CALBAK010000026.1 GCA_937926445.1 uncultured Alphaproteobacteria bacterium | reverse complement strand
GGACCGGCCACGGCCCGCCCAGGATCAGAAAGCCGAGCGTAGGCACCCGGCGGGTCCGGCCGCAGTCGCGCCCGAGCACGAGAAAGCTCGATTCGAGCTCGATGTCGCCATAGTCCAGGATCTTGATCTCGAGCGGCACGGGGCGAGCCTCCCTTCAGTCCAGCCGGTAGACGCGACGGGCATTGTCCGAGAGCACGGCGCGGCGCTCGGACTCGGAAAGATGTCCGATGCCGCTGCGATAGGCATCGAGCAGATCGCGATAGCCGCACCAGAGCTTCTCGATCGGGAAATTCGAGCCGAAGAGGCAGCGCGCGGGGCCGAAGAGCTCGAGCGCGGTCCGGCAGATGCGCGCCACGAGCGCCGGGTCGAGCCGGCGCACGAAGGTGTTGAGGCCCGAGAGCTTGCAGAAAAGGTTGGGCTCGGCGGCGAGCCGTGCCAGGGCTTCGCGCCAGCGGGCGAAGGGTGCCTCGCCCTCCTCCTCGAGCATGAGGGCGTGGACGAGCACGAAGGTCGTACCCGGGCAGGCGCGCAGAAGCGTGAGTGCGCTCTCGACCTGGCCCGCGAAGATCTGGAGTTCGAAGAGAAGGCCGAGCTCGCCCATCCGCCGACAGCTCTGGATCAACCGCGGGTCGCAAGCGAGGTCGGGCCGGGCGGCGAAGCGATAGTCGGCGATCTCGTGCCAATGGAGCTGCTGGCGCACCCCCTTGACCGAGGGATGCCGGGCGAGTGCCTCGAGCCTCCGGCCCGCATCCTCGGCGAGGAGGTCGGCATAGGCCACGATCGCCACCGGGAAGCCCTCCCGGCGCGCTTCGCCCTCGACCCAGAGCACCTCCTCCATCGCCCGCTCGGGGGCCCAGTTCGCCTGGACGTAGACCGCCCGCTCCACACCCGTGTCGGCGATGTCGCGGCGATAGTCCTCGATTCCGTAATCGCGCCGGAGCGGCTCGTACGGGCCGAAGATTCGCGGCTGCATCGGGCCCGAAAGCCAGGGCAGATCCGCCTGCCGCCAGACGTGGAAATGGGCGTCCACGATGCCGCTCATGCGGCGAGCCTCCGCATCCGCCGGTCGCGCGAAAGCTCGAGCACCTGGCGGCAGAGGGTGGCGATCGAGCCGGCCGGCAAGAGCGCATCGAGACGGGGGAGAACGGCCCGCATCGCCGCCGTCTCGGGCCGCCAACCGGGCGCGGTCGCGAGCGGGGATAGCCAGACGAGCCGGTGCGCGAGCCGCGCGAGCCGCTCGATCGCGCGCACCATGGTGCCGGGATCGCCGCGCTCGAGCCCGTCGGAGATCACGAGCACGACGGCCCCCCTCGCGAAGCCCGCGAGCCGCGGCACCCGCAAGAGCGCGGCGAGCGCTTCGCCGATCCGGGTGCCGCCGTCCCAGTCGCGCACGGTGCGGGCGGCCCGATCGAGGGCGCGTTCGACCGATCGGATGCGCAGCGCCGGCGTCACGCGGGTGAGCCGGGTCCCGAAGGTCAGCACCTCGAGCCGCTCGGCGACCCGGGCGAGCGCGTGGGCGAAGCGCAGATTGGTCTCGCTCTGCTCCTTCATCGAGCCCGACACGTCGATCAGGAGCACGATCCGGCGCTGACGGGTCGCCCGCCTGCGGAAGGCGAGCTCGAGAAGCTCCCCCTCGCGCGCCGCCGAACGGCGCAGCGTGCGAGCGAGATCGACCACCGGTCCGCGCCGGGCGCGGACGAGCAGCGCGGAGCGCCGCCGCGGTAGTCTCCGGGGTGCTTCGCGGCGGAAGCGGTCGAGCGCGCGGGCGGCCGGCCGGACAGGGAAGCGCCGCAGGCCCAGGGCTTCGGCCGGGCTCGCCGTCTCGCCCTTGGTTTCGCCCGCGACCTCGAGCAGGACGTCCTCCTCGCCCCCCGCCTCTTCCTGGACCCGGAGCGGCTCCTCCTCGCCCGCCCCGGCCTCGGGCGGCAGGGCCCGCCCGCTCCCGAGAAAATGCGCCTCGAAGAGTGCCAGGAACGCGCCGATCCGCTCGCGCGGCGGGGCGAGCGTGGCGATCGCCGCACGGCGGATGTCGATCATGTGGCGCGGGCCCAATAGCGCCACCGCCTCGAGGAAGGCCACGGTCTGCTCGGGGGCGATCGCGAAGCCGTGGGCGCGCAAGCGCGTCGCGAAATCGACGAACGGCCGGGCCGCCTTCGGCAGGGGCGGCGGCCAGCTCACGCGCGGGCCTCCTCGAGGATCGAATCGAGCCGGGCGCGGACGTGCGGCAGGTCCTCCTCGTCCTTGACCACGACCCCGAGCGAGCGGCGGAAGGCCTCGGGCCAGGGGGTGCCGCCCGCGATCAGGAGATCGACCGCCTGCGCCCATTCGACCGCCTCGGCGATCCCGGGCGGCTTGACGAGCGGCTCCTGGCGCAGCTTCGCGACCGCCTCGGCGACCGCACGCGCGGTGCGCTCGGCCACCCCCGCCGCGCGCAGCATGACGATCCGTGCCTCCTGCTCGGGGCTCGGATAGTCGATCCAGTGGTAGACGCAGCGCCGGCGCAAGGCTTCGTGCAGCTCACGCGTGCGGTTCGAGGTCAAGATCACCACCGGCCGCTCGGCCGCCTGGAGCGTGCCGCGCTCGGGGATCGAGATCGAGAAGTCGGAGAGGAATTCGAGCAGGAACGCCTCGAACTCCTGGTCCGAGCGGTCGACCTCGTCGATCAGGAGCACGACCTCGCGCGGCATCCGGAGTGCTTTCAGGAGCGGCCGCTCGATGAGGAAGTCGTCCGACCAGATGTCGACCGGCCGGTCGCCCGCCTGACGCAGCGCCAGGAGCTGGCGCGGATAGTTCCATTCGTAGAGCGCGTGCGCGGCATCGATCCCCTCGTAGCACTGAAGCCGCACGAGCCGGCGGCCGAGAATGCCCGCGATGGCCTTGGCGGCCTCGGTCTTGCCCACCCCCGGTGCACCTTCGAGCAGGAGCGGCTTGCCGAGCGCGAGGGCGAGCCAGGCCGCCGTCGAAAGCTCCTCGTCGGCCAGATAGAAGGCGTCCTTGAGCGCCTTGGCGAGCGCCTCGGGGCCGCTCAGACCGTAGACGCTGCGGGAAACCGGCACGCCTCAGCGCCCCCGCTTGGCGTCGAGCGCCCGCAAGATCTTCTCGGGCGTGAAGGGCATTTCGGTCATCCGCACGCCCACCGCGTCGAAGATCGCGTTGGCGATCGCCGGAATGGGCGGCGTTGCGCACATCTCGCCGATGCCCTTGGCCCCGTAGGGCCCGTCGAGCGCCGGTCGTTCCAGGATCTCGATCTCGACCGGGCACATGTCGCCCGGGCCCGGCATGAGATATTCGTTGAAGTCGGTGGGCCCGTGCGCGCGGTCCGGATAATAGGGCTCGGCCGTCTCGTAGAGCGCGTGAGAGATCCCCATCCAGGCCCCGCCCACGAGCTGCTGCTCGACCAGCTTGACGTTCAAAGCCCGGCCGATCTCGTATGCCGCCTTCAAGGAGAGGACGGTCACCTCGCCGGTCTCGTCGTCGACCTCGACCTCGGCCACCATGCAGGCGTGCGCGTAGGTGGTGACCGGGTTCATCTCGCCCGTCTCGGGATCGACATCGGAGGGCGGGACGAGGAACATGCCGCGCCCGGAGATCGACCGGCCGCGCTTGAAATGCGCCCGCTGCGCCACCTCGCGCACGCTGATCGCCCGAGACGGTGCGCCCTTGACCTGGACCTTGCCGCGCCCGTCGAGCTCGAGGTCCTTCGGGTCCACCTCGAGCTCTTCGGCCGCCACCTCGAGCAGCACCTCTTTGGCCTCTTTGGCCGCGGCGATCACCGCGTTGCCCGCCCGGTGCGTGCCGCGCGAGGCGAAGCTTCCCATACAGTGCGGCCCCGTGTCGGAATCGGCCGTGTCGACGAACACGTCCTCGATCGGCACGCCGAGCGTCTCGGCGGCGAGCTGGCGGGTGACCGACTTCATCCCCTGGCCCAGGTCGATCGAGGAGAGCGCGACCACGAACTTGCCGGTCGGCGTGGCGTGGACGAGCGCCTGGCTCGGATCCCCCCCGAGGTTCATCCCGATCGGATAATTGACCGAGGCCACGCCGCGGCCGCGGTGCTTCGCCATGTCAGTACCTCCGGGCCATCTCGGTACCTCCGTGCCGTCTCAGCGCCGCCGGCTGCCGAACACCGACGAGAAGCGGATCGCCCCGTGCCCGCCGGTGGACGGCCGCGGCGGCTCGGGCGGCGGCTCGCGCCGCTCCGCTTCGCGGCGCGGCGGCTCCGGCCGGCTCGACGGAAACCCGGCTCCGCCGGTCCAGCCGGGCAGCGGGGTCGTGCCGCGCCGCGGTTCGCTCGCCGCGAAGCCCGTGCCGAGCCGCGCCGGCTCCACCCTCGCTCCCGTCCCGGTGCTGCCCGGGGCGCGGGTACGGGCGGTGGGCGTGGGCGGGATCCGGGCGCGCTCGCCGCCGCCCCCGACCCGCGAGGAATCCCGCCGTGCCTCCTCCGAGAGCGGCCAGCGAGCGAGTTCGGCTGCCACCTGCACGCATTCGACGAGTGCCGCCCCCTGGGTGAGCTTGCGGTGGGCCTTCATGTCGCCGTCGCGGTAGGCGTTCTTGATCCGCAGCTCCATGGGATCCATGCCGATCGCCCGTGCGACCACGTCCATGTGCGACTCGAGGGCGAAGTCGCCACCCGTGACGCCGAAGCCGCGCATCGCCGAGGAAGGCGTGCGGTTGGTGAAGACGCACCAGCTGTCGACCCAGACGTTCGGGATGGTGTAGGGCCCGGGATGATGGGCGGCGGACTTGATCGTCCCGTAGGTCGAAAGCCGCGAATAGGCCCCGGCGTCGTGGTAATGGGTGATCTTGCGCGCCACGATCCGGCCGTCGCGCATCACCCCGTCCTCGATGTAGATGCGCTCGGCCCCGCGCGGGCTCGACACCTGCATCTCCTCGGCGCGCGAGAAGACGTAGCGGACGGGCCGTCCCGTGAGCATGGCGGCGAGCACGGCCAAGGGCTCCACCACCGTGTCGACCTTGCCGCCGAAGCCGCCGCCCACCGTGCCGCCGACGAAGTGCAGCCGGTTGCTCTCGATCTTCAACTGCGCCGCGGTGTTGTCGAGCGAGAAGAACAGGCCCTGGGTGCAGGTGTAGACGGTGAAGCGGCCGTCCTCGGCCGGCACCACGATGCAACCCTGGGTCTCGAGCGGGGCGTGCTCGATCGGCGACATCTGGTAGCGGCCGCTCACGACGAGATCGGCCGAGCGCAGCGCCGCCTCGACGTCGCCGAAGCGGATCTGCTGGCAGTCGTAGTCGCCCCAATAGCGGAACCAGTTGCGGCCGATGTATTCGTTGACGAGCGGCGCCCCGGGCTTCAGGGCCTCCTCGACGTCGAACACCGCGGGTAGAGGCTCGTAGTCGACCCGCACCTTGGCCACCGCCTCGTCGGCGGCACGCCGGCTCTCGGCCAGGATCGCCACGATCGGCTCGCCTTTGTAGCGCACCTTGCCGTCGGCGAGCGCGGGCTCGTCGTCGATGCCGAAATCGAAGATCGTCAGGATGTTGTGCGCCTTCTTGGGCAGATCCGCCCAGCGCAGGATCCGCCGCACGCCGGGGGTGCGCTCGGCCGCACTCGTGTCGATCGATCGGATCCGGGCATGGTGTTGGGTCGAGCGCACGCAGCGCAGATGCAGGAGCCCGGCCACCGAATGGTCGTCGAAAAAGGCGGTCCGGCCCGTGACGTGGCCCTCGATGTCCTGCCGACGGACCGGCTGGCCCACGAGGCGCAGATCGTCGTCGCGCTCGTCGGCGAACAGCTCCTTGCGGATGCGCATCCGTACCCTCCGCTCAGCCGCGCCGGCCGGCCATCCGCCGGGCGGCCTCGAGAATCGCGTCCACGATCGGGGTGTAGCCCGTGCAGCGGCAGACATTGCCGGAAATCGCTTCGATCACCTGCTCGCGCGTCGGGTTCGGGTCGCGGTCGAGGAGTGCCTTGGCCGCCACGAGCATGCCGGGCGTGCAGAAGCCGCACTGGGCGGCGAAGCCGTCCATGAAGGCCTCCTGCAAGGGATGCAGCCTGGGCCCGTCGGCCAGCCCGCGCACCGTCGTCACCCGCCTTCCGTCGGCGAGTTCGGCAAGCGTGAGGCAGGCGAGCACCGGCTCGCCGTCGAGCAGCACGGTGCAGGCCCCGCAGGTGCCCTGCAGGCAGCCGGCCTTGGGCGAAGTGTCGCCGAGCCGCTCGCGCAAGAGCGTCAAGAGAGTCTCGCCGCCCTCGGCGACCGCCGCCACCTCGACCCCGTTGAGCTCGAGCCGGACCGCGCGCATCCTCCCCCCTCTCCTAGGGCTCGCCCAGAAGCAGCCGGCGCAGGATCACCCCCACCACCCGCTGCCGGTACCAGGCGGACGCGATCGGATCGGTCGGCGGATCGCCCTCGCCCGCCGCCGCGGCGACCGCCACCGCGACACCCTCGGCCGAGAGCGGCCGGCCCTCGAGCGCCCGCTCGACCGCACGCGCCCGGATCGGGGTCGCAGCCATGGCGCCGAACGCCACCCGGGCGCCGCTCACCCGCCCGCCCGAGAGCGGCAGCCAGGCGGCGATCGTCAGCACCGCCGGGCCCTTGGGCCGGGTTCGGGTCATTTTGCGGAAGCGGAAGGCGGCCGGATCGGCCGGCCGCTCGAAGCTCAGGGATGCGACCAGCGGCCGGGGCGTGCGCTCGCGCCCGCGCAGGAGCTCCTCGAGCGACACCTCCCGGGCGCCGAAGCCCGAGGCGAGCCGGATCCGGGCATCGAGCGCCAAAAGCGCGGTCGCGAAATCGCCATAGGGGTGCGGTGCGAAGAGGTTGCCGCCCACCGTCGCCATCGTGCGCACCGCCGGCCCGCCCACCGAGCGGGCCGCCGGGTGGAGGAAGGCGAGTTCGCGCGAGGCCAGAATCTGCGCCATCGTGACCCCGGCACCGAGCTCGATCCGCCCGCCGGCCGTGCGCAGACGCGTGAAAGCCGGATCGCTCGTGCGCACGATCGTCGAGAAGGACACGTCGCCCTCGTTGACCGCCCGCACGACGAGCGTGCCGCCGGCGAGGAACCGGGCGGCCCGTTCGGCCTGCAAGAGGCTCGCGGCCTCGGCCAGCGTTGGCGTCGAGCGGACCTCGAGCGGCACGGCCTCAGCCCTCCCCCTTGCCCGCGAGGAGGGCCCGGATCGCCTCGAGCCCGGCCTTCTGCACCTCCTCGGCCACGAGCCGGCGCATCGCTGCCTCCTCCCCGGGCCGGGTGGTGAAACGCGCCCGCCACGAGACGAAGGTCAGATCTCCGTCCGTCACGGGCAGCAGACGCACGGTAGCTACGTAGTTGAAAAGCGGCACGGGCGTGTCCAACAGGCAATAGGTGAAGCTCTGCTCGAGGTCGGAGAGGGCGAGCAGCCGCTCGCGCAGCTCGCCGCCGTCCTCGAGCCGGAAGCGGCGCACGCAGCCCACGCGGTCGGCGGGCTCGCCGCGCTCGATGGCACTCTCGGCCACGATCGGGTGCCAGCGATCGTGCCCGTTGAAGTCGCGCAGGATCGCCCAGACCCGATCGGTCGGGGCCTCGAAGATCGTGCTGGTTGCGACCTCGAGCACCCGGCTCAGCTCCCGAGCTGGCGCTTCAAGGCATCGAAGCCCGCCTGGAACACGCCTTGGCCGATCTGGTTCACGAGTTCGGCCTCGCGGGCGGGATCGCAGCCGAACTCGGCCGACCATTCGGCGAAGGTCCGATCACCGTCGGTGACGGGCGTGAGCCGCAAGGTCGCGACATAGTCCGAGACCGGCATGGGGCTCTCGAGGATGCTGTAGGTGCAGAAATATTCGTAATCCGAAAGACCCAGGAGCCGCTCGCGGATCCGCTCGCCGTTCCTGAGCCGGAAGTCGCGCACGCAGCCCACGCGATCCGACGGTTCGCCGTTCTCGATCCGGCTCTCGGCGATCGCCGGATGCCAGGAGGGCAGACCGTTGAAATCGCGGATCCGTGCCCACACCCGGCCGACCGGGGCCGGGATCACGCTCGAAACGTAGACACGCGCCACGGCTCAGGCTCCCTGCCCGGAGCCGGCCTCGCGCTCGGCCGCTTCGCGTTTGGCCTTGTCCTTCTCGGCTTCGCGGCGGATCGCGTCCATGTCGCGCGCCTCGCGGATGAGCCCGCCCATCCGGGCGAGCGAGCCCCCCTCGATGCCGATGTCCTTCAGAAGCGTGTCGATCATCGGCGCCTGGACGCGGTAGCGAAGCGCGGCGTCGATCACCTCGTCGGTGGTGTTGCGCCGCTCGCCGCCGCCGGCCCCGCCCAGCCCGTCGATCTGCAGGATCTTGATACCCTCGATCTTCTCGAGCGGTCGCACGCTCTCGCGCACGATGCCCTCGATCCGCTCGAGGAGCCGGCGGCGGAAGAGCGACTGGCGGGCACCGTCGGTCAGCACGTTCTCGGCCTCGTTCATGAGCCGTTGCGCCTCGGCCTCGACCGTGACCTTCACCCGCTCGGCGTCGGCTGCGATCTTCTTGGCCTCGGCCTCGAGCTCGGCGATCAGGAGATCGACCGTCCGCTTGCGCCGGGCGGCCTCGGTCTCGCGCACCGTCTTGGTGTGCTCCTCGGCCTCGGCGGCCCGCGCGGCCGCGGCCTCGGCCTCGATCTTGGCCGCCGCCTCCTCCACGGCCTTGATGAAGAGCGCGATCGCCTTCTCCTTCTGGGCGAGCTCGACCTCCCGTTCGCGGGCGATCTCGAGCTTCCTCAGATCCCGCTCGCGCGCCACCCGCGCCTCGTCGAGGCCGCGTTCGGCGGCGATCCGCGCCCGCTCGACCTCCTCCCGCGCGGCGATCTCGGCCTCCTGCAGCGCCTGGCTGCGCGCGACTTCGAGCTGCTCGAGCGCGCGCCGGCGCTCGATCCGGGCGGCCTCGACCGCCTGCTCCACCCCGACCTCGAGCCGGGCGATCTCGCGCCGGGTGCCGAGCTCGACCTCCTTGACCTTGCGTTCGGCCTCGCTGCGCTCGATCCGCTTGGCCGTGAGCTGGATGGTCTTCTCTTCGACCGCCTGCTCGACCACCCGGTCGCGGTCGATCTCGAGCGTCTTGCGGGTCCGCTCGGCCGCGATCCGCTCCTCCTCGAGGCCGAGCTCGACCGCGATCCGCTGCTGCTCGACGGCGTGCCGGCGGGCCAGATCGGCGGCCTCGAGCGCCCGCTGCCGCTCGATCTCGCGCTGGCGCGTGTCCTGCTCGGCGGCGATCCGCTCGGCCGCGAGCGTCCTCGCCTGAGCGATCCGCGCCTTCTCGACCGCCTCGCGCGCCAGGACCTCGGCCTCGTCGAGCGCCCGGTTGCGGGCGATCTCGAGCTGGCGGATGTGCTCCTCGCGCGCCACCCGCTCGGCCGCGAGCTCGCGATCGGCTGCGATTCGGGCACTCTCGATCGCTTTCCGGGTCCCGACCTCCTCGGTCTCGAGCCGGCCGAGCCGCTCGATCTCCTTGAGCCGAGTAGCGATCTCGGCGCCGATCCGCTCGAGGGCGAGCCTCTGCTGTTGGGCGATCCGCGCCGCTTCGACCGCTTCTTGCGCGGCGATCTCGGCCTCCTCGACCGCCGCCCGGCTCGCCGCGCGCTCGGCCGCGATCGCCTTCTCCTGCGCGATCCGGGCCTTCTCGGTGGCCTCCCGCGCCGCGACTTCGGCGAGATCGAGAGCCTCGTTGCGGGCGATCTCGAGCTTGCGGACCTTCTCCTCTTGCGCGATCCGTGCCTGCTCGACCGCCTCCTTGGCCGCGATCTGCTCGCGCTCGAGCTCGCGGGCACGGGCGATCTCGCGCTGCCGGGTGTCCTGCTCGGCCGCGATCCGCTCGGCGGCGAGGAGGCGCTCGCGGGCGATCCGCGCCGCCTCGACCGCTTGTTGTGCCGCGATCTCGGCCGCTTCGAGGGCCTGCTGGCGCTCGATCTCGAGCTCGCGCGTCTTGCGATCGGTGGCGATCCGCTCGGCCGCGACCTTGCCCGCTTCCGCGATCTTGAGCCGCTCGATCGCCTCGCGCGCGTCGATCTCCGCCTGCTCGACGGCGAGCTGGCGGGCGATCTCGCGCTGGCGGATCGCCTCTTCCGTCGCGATGCGGGCATCGGTGACCGCTCGCTCCTGCGCGATCCGCGCCTTCTCGGTCGCTTCGCGGGCGGCGATCTCGGCCGCCTCGAGCGCCTTCTGCCGCTCGATCTCGAGCCTGCGGGTCTCCTCTTCGCTTCGGATCTTCGCCTGCTCGACCTCGAGCTCCTGGGCGATCCGGGCCTTCTCGGTCGCCTCCCTGGCCGCGATCGCCGCCGCCTCGAGGGCGCGCTCGCGCTCGATCTCGCGCCGCCGCGTCTCCTCTTCCGAGGCGATCCGCGCTTCGGCGAGCTCGAGCTCCTGGGCGATCCGTGCCTTCTCGATCGCTTCGCGAGCCGCGATCTCGGCCGCCTCGATCGCCTTCTGCCGTTCGATCTCGCGCTCGCGGGTGGTCCGCTCGGCCTCGATCCGGGCCTCGGCCAGGGCCCGTTCCTGGGCGATCCGGGCCCGCTCGACCGCTTCCTTGGCGGCGATCGCCGCTTCCTCGGCCTCGGTCTCGCGCCGGGCCCGTTCGCGGGCGATCTCGGCCCGCTGCTGGGCGCGGCGGAACTCGACCTCGCGCTGCTGCTCGAGCCGGGCCGCCTCGCTCTCCTGCTCGATCGCGAGCGCCTGCTTTTCGGCCTCGAGGTTGCGGGTGCGGATCGCGATCATCGAGTCCTGCTCGATGTCGTTCCGCAGCTTCCTGCGCGCCTCGATCTCCTCGATCAGCCGGGTCAGGCCCTCGGCGTCGAAGCGATTGGACGGGTTGAAATATTCGAGGTCGGTCTGGTCGAGATCGGTGATCGCGACCGATTCGAGCACGAGCCCGTTCTGGACGAGCGCCTCCTCGCACGCCGCTTTGACCCGGGCGACGTAATCGGCCCGCCGCTCGTGCATCTCCTGCATGGTCATCTCGGAAGCGGCCGAGCGCAGGGCGGAGACGAGCTTGCCCGAGAGGAGCGCGTGCAGCCGCTCGGGCTCGAGGCTCTTCCGGCCGAGCGTGGCGGCGGCCAGCGCCACGGCCTCCTTGGTGGGTGCCACCCGGACGTAGAACTCGGCGTCGACGTCGACCCGCATCCGGTCCTTGGTGATGAGCGCGTCCTCGCGTTCGCGCACGACCTGCAGCTGCAGGACGTTCATGTTGACCGGCGTGACTTCGTGCACGAACGGGAAGACGAAGGCGCCGCCGTTGATGACGACCTTCTCGCCGAACAGGCCCGTGCGGACGAAGGAGACCTCCTTGGACGACCGCCGATAGAGGAGGTTCAACAGATAGACGACGACCGCGATGACGACGATCGCGACGATCAGCCAGAGGATCAGCTGGCCCCAAGCCTGCGCGCTCATGCGCTCTCGCCTCCCTGGGCCACGGCCCGACCGGCCGGGCGGATCGATTGGAACTTACGGACTTCCTCGGCGATCGCTCGCTCCACCGGCAGCCGCTCGATCGAGGAGGCGCCGTAGAAGCCGTGGCAGTGCCGGCTCCGCTCGAGCACGAAACGGGCATCTTCCGGTGTGGCGACCGGTCCGCCGTGCACGAGCACGAGGATCTCGGGGCGAACGGCGAGCGCCGCCTCGGCCCATTCGTCGACGAGACCCGGCGCCGCCTCGAGCGGCAGCGTGGTCCGTGCCCCGATCGTCCCGCCGGCCGTGAGCCCGAGATGGCAGACGAGGAGGTCGGCCCCGGCCTCGGCCATCGCCCGCGCATCCTCGGCCGAGAACACGTAGGGTGTGGTGAGGAGGTCCTTGCCCCGCGCCAGCCGGACGAGCTCGACCTCGAGGCCGTAGCCCATCCCGGTCTCCTCGAGGTTCTGCCGGAAGGTGCCGTCGATCAGCCCGACGGTCGGGAAGTTCTGCACACCTGCAAAGCCGAGCCGGGCGAGCTCGTCCAAAAACAGGTCCATGTTCCGGAAGGGATCGCTCGCACAGACACCCGCGAGTACGGGCGTGTGCCGCACCACCGGCAGGACCTCTGCGGCGAGCTCGAGGAGGACCGCATTGGCGTCGCCATAGGGCATGAGGCCGGCCAAGGAGCCGCGCCCGGCCATCCGGTAGCGCCCGGAATTGTAGATCACGATCAGATCGATGCCGCCCGCTTCTTCCGCCTTGGCGGAGATCCCGGTGCCGGCGCCACCTCCCACAATCGGCTCGCCGCGTTCGACCTTCGCGCGCAGCCGCTCGACTATCGCCTCTCTCGCGAGCCTCCCCATCCCTCACCTCCCGGCCCGGCGCCGCAACAGCGCGCCGTGCTGCGAGCGGAAGGCGCGCACGAGCGCATCCGCGAAGGCCGGGTCGTTGACATGGTGCGGCAGCCGGACGAGCCGGCGCGAAGCGGTGGGCCGCACGAGCGCCTCGAGCGTCGCGAAGAGCACCCGATCGGCCTGCGGATCGTGGAAGGGCTCGCCCGGAGCGTCGAGGGCCGACAGCCCGCCTTCGGGCAGGAAGAAGGTGACGGGCCCGTCCATCCGGTTGAGCCGCTCGGCGATCCAGCGGCCGATCCGCTCGCACTCCTCGGCCGTTGTCCGCATGAGCGTGACCTGGGGGTTGTGGCGATAGAACAGCCGGCCGCGGAAGGCCGCCGGCACCGTGTCGGGTGGCCCGAAATTGACCATGTCGAGCGCTCCGCAGGAGCCGATGTAGGGCACCCGCGTGCGGACGAAGGCGCCGAGCCGATCCTCGGTGCAGGCGAGCACCCCGCCCACCAGGAGATCGGCGATCTCGGTCGTGGTGAGGTCGATGGCACCCACGAGCTGGCCGCCCTCGACCAGCTTCTCCATCGCCATGCCGCCGATCCCGGTGGCGTGGAAGACGAGACAGTCGACCTCGCCCTCGAGCGCCCTCGCGATCCGCTGCACGGCCGGGGTGGTCACGCCGAACATGGTGAGACCGATGGCCGGCAGATCGGACCGCGCCGGCCCGCGGGCGAGCTTCGCGCGCGCCTCGAGCCGGTGCTTGACCATGCCGACGAGGGCATGCGCGGCGTTGCCCAGGATCTCCCGGCTCACCCGATTGAGGCCCTGGACGTCGGTCACCGCCGGCACGAGCACGATGTCGGAGGCCTCGACGAAGCGGCGCACGTCGCCCGCCACCACGGTCGAGACCATGACCTTGGGCACGCCCACCGGCAGTTCCCGCATGGCCGGGGTGGCCATCGCCGTGCCGCCCGAGCCGCCGGCGGCGACGATCCCGGCGATTCCCTCCTGCCGGCGGATCCAGTGCACGAACGCCTCGGCCATCGCCGCAACGGAGCGGCCGCGGTCGCCCGTGAAGACCGCGTTCGGCCCCTGCGGGTGGAAGAGCGCCACTTGCTGTGGTGTGACGTCGGCCGAGGACGGCTTGCCCGAGGTCGAGAGATCGACGAGCCGGGTCCGCAGCCCCGCCTCGCGGATCTGGTCGCGCACGAAGCGGAGCTCCGCGCCCTTGGTGTCTAGCGTGCCTACGACCAGCACCACGGCCTCGCCCGGAGCGGCGAGCGGGCGCAAGGGCGTGGGCTCGCGCGGTCGCTCGGCCGCGGCGAGCGGCTCCCCGGCCGAGAGGATGCGGGCGGTCGCCTCGATCCGGGCGAGGCTCGAGGGCTGCGACCAGCGAGTGGGCAGGACCGGGTTGGAGTTCCACACCTTGCGCGGACCGCGCCCGACCGGCCGGCGCGTCTCGCCCGCGGCCGACTCGGCCGCGGGCTCGACCGCCTGCGCCTCGAGGTCCTCGTGCGCGTGGCGGCCGACACCCAGAAGACGCTGCTGCAGGTCGCGGTCGGCCGCGAGCCGGGCGCTCTCCATCACCCGGAAGATCCGGCCGTTGACCATGATCGCCACCCGCTCGGCGACCGCGGTGGCGACCGCGAGGTTCTGCTCGACGACGAGGATGGCCATCTCGCCCTCCTCGCCCAGCCGATGGAGGAGCCGCTCGACCTGCTCGACGATCACGGGTGCGAGCCCCTCGGTCGGCTCGTCCATGACCAGGAGCTCGGGGTTGCGCAACAGCGCCCGGGCGATCGCCAGCATCTGCTGCTCGCCACCCGACAGCTGCGCACCCCCGTTGTTCCGCCGTTCGGCGAGGCGCGGGAAGGTCTCGTAGATCCGCTCGATCGACCAGGGCCCGCGGCTCTGCCCGGAACCGGCGACGAGCCGCAGATGCTCGTCCACCGTCAAGGACCGCCAGAGCCGGCGGCCCTGCGGGACGTAGCCGACGCCGGCTCGGGCGATCTCGGTCGGGCTGCGGCCCACGAGCTCCTCGCCCTTGAAGCGGATCGAGCCCGCGCTCGGCGCAACGAGGCCCATGATCGCCTTGCAGAGCGTGGTCTTGCCCATGCCGTTGCGGCCGACGAGGCCGAGCACGCCGCGCGGCAACTCGAGGTCGACGCCTTGGAGCGCGTGCGAGCGACCGTAATGGACGTGCAGGCCCTTGATCGAGAGCGCGCTCGACGCGGCGGTCCGGCGCGGCTCAGCCATGGCCGTGCCCCAGATAGAGCTCCTGCACCTCGGGGTCGGCTTCGATCTCTTCGGGCGTGCCCTCTTTGAAGATCCGCCCCTCGTGCATGAGGGTGACGCTCTCGACCACCCGCAGCGCCACGTCCATGTCGTGCTCGATGATGATGAAGCCCATGTGCGCGGGCAGGCCGTTCAGGATGGCCACGAGATCGGACCGCTCGGCGGGCGACAGCCCGGCCGCCGGCTCGTCGAAGAGGAGGAAGCGCGGCGCGCCGGCGAGCGCGAGCGCGACCTCGAGCTGGCGCTGCTGGCCGTGGGCGAGCTCGGCCACCCTGCGCTCGGCGACCGCATCCAGGTGAACGGCGTGGACGAGGGTGCGGGCGCTCTCGAGGAGCGCGTCGTCGCGCTTGGGGCGCAGGAGCGAGAAGCGGCCGCGCGAGACCCCGAGGCAGGCGAGATAGACATTGTCGAGCACCGAGAGCCCGCCGAACAAGAGCGAGATCTGGTAGGTCCGCCGGAGCCCCCGGCGGATCCGCTCGTGCGCCGGGAAGCGCGTGACGTCCTCGCCGAAGAAGCGGATCGTGCCCGAGCTCGCCGGGAAGTCGCCCGTGATGCAGTTCAGAAGTGTGGTCTTGCCGGCGCCGTTGGAGCCCAGGATCGCTCGCCGCTCGCCCGGCCGCACGCTCAAGGTCACGTCCGACAAGGCGACCAGCGCCCCGAACTGCTTGGTGACGCCTCTGAGCTCGAGCGCGTTGACCGTGCCCGTGGCGGAGAGCCGCTCGGCGATCGCGGTGGCCATCAGCGCCCTCCCGCCGTGCCTGCGGCAGCGGTCGCCGCCCGCCGCCGGCGCGCCCGCTCCCACAAACCCAGGATCCCGTCCGGCGAGAACAGCACGGTGACCAGGAAGCCGAGGCCGATCAGGAGCTGGAAGCGCTGACCGGAGAGGCCGAGGGCGACGAGCGCGTCGAGGGCGAAGATCCGCAGCAGCACGTAGAGGAGCGCGCCGATGAAGGGCCCGATCGGCCGGCCGAGCCCGCCCACGACCGCGATCACGAGCACGTCGATCACCGGGCCGATGCCGACCGTGCCGGGGGCGATCTGGCCGTTGAGCCAGGTCAACAGGATGCCGGCCGGAGCGGCGAGGAAGGCGGCGAAGGCGTAGGCCGCGATCCGGTGTGCAGTGACGTCGAAACCGAGCGCCGCCATCCGACGGGGATTGTCGCGGATACCCTGCAGCGCGAGGCCGAAGGGGGCGCGGATAACCCAGACGACGAGCCCCCAGGCGATCGCCGCCCAAGCGAGGCAGAGATAGTAGAAAGGCACGGGCGAGCGCCAGTCGATCCCCCAGAAGACCGGGGCGCGCACGCCGTTGAAGCCGAGGAAACCACCGAAGACGGTCTCGTTCTGGCGGGTGAAGTAGAAGAAGGCGGCGGCGATCGCGAGGGTGATCACGATCGTGTAGATGCCGGCGGTCCTGACCGCGAGCGCCCCGGAGAGCGTGCCGAAGAGCACGGCCAGGAGGATCGCGGCCGGCACGGCGAGCCAGAAGGGCCACCCCAAACTGATCTGGGCGAGGCCCGAGGTGCCGAGTATCGCCACCATGTAGCCGGCGAAGCCCGCCACCGTCATCTGCACGAGGCTCACCATCCCCCCGTAGCCCGCGAGGAACTGCAGGGAGAGGGCGATCGTGCCCAGGATCAGCGCCCAGCCGAACACCTGGACCAGGAAGAAGTCCGAGGCGATCGCCGGCAAAAAGAGGAGGACGAGGGCACCGATCCAGGCGGCCGGCGGAACCGCGGCCTCGCGGTCGGTCGCGGGGGCCCCGGTCGCGCTCGCGAAGCCCGGACGTGCGGCGGCCATGGGGTCAGCGCATCGCCAACAGGCCCTGCGGCCGGAAGGCCAGGACCAGGACCATGACTAGGAAGCTGAAGACGATGGCGTAGGTCGGCAGGTAGACCGAGCCGAACTGCTCGGCGAGGCCGATCAGAAGCGCGCCGAGCGCCGCCCCGGGGATCGAGCCGAGCCCGCCGACGATGACGACGACGAGCGAGGCCAAGAGGAAGCGGGTGTCCTCGCCCGGCGAGATCGACTGGAAGGTGCCGCCCACCACCCCCGCCATGCCGGCGAGCCCGGCGCCGAAGGCGAAGACGAGAGCGAAGAGCAACTGGATCGGCACGCCCGAAGCCGCGAGCATCTCGCGATCGTCGACCCCGGCGCGGATAAGCATGCCCACCCGCGTGCGGTTGATGGCGAGCCAGAGCAGCACGCCGATCACCACCGAGGCCGCGAAGATCACGAGCCGCACCCGCGGGTAGCGCAGATAGATCGGCTCGCCGTTCGGCCGGACGTCGAGCACGATCGGCAGCTCGACCGGGCCTGCGAGCCATTCGGGGGTGGGGATCTGATAGAAGTCGCCTCCCCACACCCAGAGCATGAGATCGGCGAAGACGATCGAGAGTCCGATCGTGACCAGCGTCTGGCGCAGCTCTTCGCCCTCCATGTGGCGGAAGACGAGGGTCTGGAGGAGGAGCCCGGCGATCGCCACGAGGACGAAGGCGACGACGAAGGCGGGCAGCCACAAGCCGGTCGCCTGGACGGTCGTGTAGCCGAGATAGCCGCCGAACAAATAGAGCGAGCCGTGCGCCAAATTGACGTTGCGCATGAGCCCGAAGATCAGCGTGAAGCCGGTGGCGACCAGGAAGTAGAGCCCGCCGAGCGTGATCCCGTTGAAGAGCGCGCTCACGAAGACCCGCTTGCGGCCGAGCCAACGCTCGACCTCGTCCGGCCAGTCGGCGAGCACGAGCCAGAGGAGGAGCACGACGGCGAGCGCGAGCAGGAGTGCGGCGAGCGGCCGTCGCTCGATCCAACCGAGCACGCCGCGGCCCGCACCCTCGACACCGCCACCGTCCGGCCCGCTGCGCGCGATCACGACCGATCCGGCCTCCCGATCCGGACCGGCCGGCCGCCGCCCCCGCGAGCGACCCGCCGGTCCGCGACGGCACTATTCCGCGAAGGCACCCTCCCGACCATAGCGCCGAGTCTGGAAATCGCGCGTGCCCAGGAGCCTGGCCCGGCGCCGGTACTC
Organism: uncultured Alphaproteobacteria bacterium; assembly: GCA_937926445.1. GTDB lineage: Bacteria > Pseudomonadota > Alphaproteobacteria > Geminicoccales > Geminicoccaceae > JANXAZ01. The sequence goes on along the minus strand of CALBAK010000026.1, from coordinate 288,824 downwards.
GCTCGGCGAGGGGCCGACATGGGCGGTGAAGAAGCGGGTGAAGCTGCTCTGACAGGCGAAGCCGAGCTCGTGGCCGATCTCGGTGACCGAGCGATCGGAAGCCAACAGCCGCTCGAGCGCCGCCTCGACCCGCAACAGACCGAGATAGAGAGCGGGCGTGAGCCCGAGCTGGTCGCGGAACATCTTGTAGAAGTGCGGCCGCGACAGGCCGGCCTCGCGCGCCACCCGGTCGAAGGAGAGGTCCTCGGCGAACCGCTCGCCGATGAGCCGCATGGCCCGGCGCACCCGGAAATCGATCGGCCCGCGCCGGGCCGGAGCCGGGCTCGGCGAGACCCCCTGCCAGGAGCGCTCGAAGCAGGCGGCGGTGAGCTCGAGGAGCGCGTCCTCGAGCCGGCCGTCGCCGCGCGGCTCGGCGAGAAGCGCCACCACGCGCCTGATGCGGCCCTCGAGCGAGCCCGAGAGCTCGATCCGCGGGGCGCCGAAGCGAAGCGTGCCGGCGCCGAGCCCGGTGGTCGCCGCGAACCAGTCGGGGCGCACGTAGAGGACGAGGAACAGCCCCGCCGCCCCGGGGGCGGCCGGCCGGTGGGCGTGCGGCGCCCAGGGATCGATCGCCACCGCGACGTCCGGGCCGGTCGGCTGCGGTCGCCCGTCGACCAGGAGCGTGGCGGGCTCGCCCTCGAGGAAGAAGACCAGATGCCCCTCGCGATGGGCGTGGGTGAGCATCGCCCGGTCGAGCCGGTAGAGCGTCGCCCGGCCGAAAGCCCCGTGGCAGATGGCGAGCGCGCTGCTCAAGCCTGCCTCCCCGTCGTCTCTCTCTGCGCTCCCGGGCCGATTGGATCGCCGACCCGGGCCGGGAGCGCAAGCCCTCGGCGCGCCGGGCCTCGACGGGGAGGCGCGGAGCCGACGGGAAAGCGCACGGCACGGGCCCCGGCCGCGCCGTGCGCCCGGGCCGCTCAGTACTTCTTGCACTCCGGGTTGGTGCGGCTCGGCGGACCGATCTTGCGGAAGACGTCCTCCGGGAAACCGAGCGTCTGGTTGACGTTCTCGACCACCTTGACGACCTTGGAGACCAGGTTGCCGTCCTTGTCCTGCACCACCTCGGTGACGAAGTTGGTGCCGATCGCCTGGCGGTTGTGGTCGAGTCGGATCTTGCCGTTGGGCGCGTCGAGCACGAGGTTCTGCAGAGCCTCGCGATACTTCTTGTGACCGTCGGAAAGATCGCCGTTGATCCGGTCCAGGGCAGTGAAGACGGCCGAGGCCGAGTTGTAGTAGTTGGTGGCGAGCAGCGAGGGGCTCGCGAACCGCTTGTCGGGCGGGAAGGCCTCCCGATAGGCCTCGACGAAGGCCTGCCAGCGCGGGTCCTCCCAGGTGTCGGCCTGGCCGGAGGCGGCGACCGCGCCGAGCAGGAGCTCTTTGGCGCGCCCCTTCGAGGAGAGCACGGTCTGGTCGACCATGATCGAGCCGCCGACGATCTTGGCGTTGCCGCCCGCCTGGGCGTACTGGTTCAGGAAGTTGACCGCGTCGGCGCCACCCAGACCGAGATAGATCGCATCGACGTTGTCGGGCAGAGCCGCGATGATCGAGGCGAAGTCCTTGGTGCCGAGCGGCACCCACTTGCGGTCGACGACCTGGCCGCCCAGGCCGCAGAACTCGAGGACGAGCCCGAACACCTGGGTGTAGACGAAAGAATAGTCCTCGCCGACCGTGGCGATCCTGCGGTAGCCCTTGTTTTTGTAGATGTACTCGCCGAGCCCGGCCTGCCACTGGGCACCGTCCATGTTGAAGCGGAAGAAGTTGGGTGCCGGATTGACGAAGGTGGTCTCCTGGGCGCCCGAGGCCGCGTTCACGAACGTCATCTGCGGCTGGGTGTGGGCGTAGTCGCGGACCGCGATGCCCTCCGAGCCCGAGAGCGGGCTGATGACGAGATCGACCTTGTCCTGCTCGACGAGCTTCCGCACGGCGCGGACCGCCGAATCGGGCGTGGCGTCGGTCGAAGCAACGACGATCTCGAGGTCCTTGCCGCCCGCCTTCCGGTTCCACTTGCGCAGCGCCACCTCGAAGCCGCGCATGCCGTCCTCGCCGAGCACCGTGTAAGTGCCCTCGAGGGTGGCGGTCACCCCGATCCTGATCTTGTCGGCGGCCTCGGCCGCCGCGGCGAGCGCGAGCGAGGCGAGCGCCGTCGCGCCCAAGAAGATCCGCTTCATCGACACGACCTCCCTGCTCGTCCCGGGGCGGGCCCGCGCGACCGTGCGACCGCCCGCCCGTCGGTCAGGGCCCCGAAATAGACCGGCAGGCGACAGCGGGCCAGCCGGGGCGTCCGTCCGAGCGTGCCCGAAGGTCTGATTTTTCGCGTCCCACGACCCGCCCGGGCCTTGTCGCCGAGCCCTCCCCACTGCACCATGTTGCGGCGGCGGGAGGACGCCGGGTCGGCCGGCGCCTCCGTCGCAGCGACCCTGGGGGGCGATCGACCATGACGCGATACAGCCGCCGCGACGCGCTGGTGCTCGGCGCCAGTGCCGTGGCCCTCGGCAGCTTCTGGAACCGCGACGTGCTCGCGCAGCTGCCGATCAAGGACGTGCCGGCACCCGACCTCAAGATCGAGAAGGGCGCCACGCTTCGGCTGATGCGGCCGTCCAAGTTCATCCAACCGGACGAGGACATCTGGAAGGCGAACACCGCCAAGTTCACCCAGAAGACCGGTGTGGAGGTCAAGATCGACTGGGAGAGCTGGGAGGACATCCGCCCGAAGATGGCGGTCTCGGCCAGCATCGGCAGCGGCCCCGACATCGTCATGGGCTGGTACGACGACCCGCACCAGTATCCGGACAAGGTGATCCCGCTCGACGACATCGCCAAGTATCTGGGCGAGAAGAACGGTGGCTGGTATCCGACGCCGACCAAATACTGCATCCGCGACGGCCGCTGGCTCGCGATCCCGGTCGGGGTCGGCGGCGGCGCCATGACCTACCGCACCTCCTGGCTCAAGAAGGCCGGCTTCGAGAAGTTTCCGACCGACTTCCCCGGCATGCTGAAGATGGCGGCGGCGGTCAAGGCGGCCGGCAAGGCGGGCGGCCTCGCCCTCGGCAACGCGGTCGGCGACGGCAACACCTGGCACTGGATCCTCTGGGGCTTCGGCGGCGCCGTGGTCGACGAGAAGAACCGGGTGATCCTCGACAGCCCGGAGACCGTGGCCGCCCTCGAATACGCCCGCGAACTCTACCAGCACTTCGTCCCGGGCACGCTCGCCTGGCTCGACCCGAACAACAACAAGGCGTTTTTGGCAGACGAAATCAGCTGGACCCACAACGGCATCTCCATCTACTTCGCGGCCAAGAACAGCAAGGATCCCAAGGTCCAGGCGATCGCCGAGGACACCGACCACGCCATCCCGCCGATCGGTCCGTCGGGGAAGCCGACTGCCACGGCCGCCGTGGTCAGCGCCTTCGTCTTCAAGCACTGCAAATATCCGAACGCCGCCAAGGCCTATCTCGTCCACATGCTCGAGGCCGAGCAGTACGGTGCCTGGCAGACCGGCAACATCGGCTACTGGCAGCCGACGATGAAGGCCTTCGAGCAGCTGCCGTTCTGGGACGCCGACCCGAAGCTCGCTCCCTTCAAGTACATCCCGGCCAACCTGCAATATTACGGCTGGCGGGGCTCGCTCGGCTACGCCTCGGCCGCCACCCTCGCCGACTACGTGGTCGTCGAGATGTTCGCGAACGCCGCCTCGGGCAAGATGAGCCCCAAGGATGCGGCCAAGGCGGCCGCCCGGCGGGCCGAACGCTACTATCGCGAGCGCGCCTGAGCACCCGCCGTCGCGAACCGGCGAGGGACCGGCCGCCCGGCCGGCCCCTCGCTTCGTGTCGCAAGCGGCGGATCTCCGCTCGATCGCGGGCGGCGAACCGGTGCCGAGGCCGATCCGCCCGGCCCTGGTGCGAAGGGGACGCGCGCGAGCGGACGAGAGGGGCGCGACGACCGCCAAGGCTCGCTCCCCAAGGACCGGCCGGCCCGACGATCGGGCTCTTCCGGGCAAACCTCCGGCCGGTTCCGCTCCGCCGGACTTCGGGATCGAAGAGAGCGGGACGAGTACGGGAGCCGCGCCGATACTGCCCCCGCCCCGCCGCGATCCCCTCGAAGGCCGCTCGAACGCGGCCGCCCCGCGGCATTCCCTTCCGCCCGATCCGGCGGCGAGCCCGGCACCTCGCGGAAGCGGACCCGGGCTCGCCTCGACGGCGGTAGCGAAGGCGCGGCTCGCTGCGCGCGATCCGCGGCCGCGAACCCCGGTATGGAGCGCCGAGACGGCCGCAGAGGGCTTCGACGAGCGGCTCGGCTACCGCGAAGAGCCCGTTTCGGTGCCCGCCCGCGGGCTCGACGATCCGCCGCCGTCGGACCCGGTGTCGACCGCCGGAGCAGCGCTTCGGCCGGCCGGCTCGCACGGCCCCGCGCCCCCGCAGAAGGCGGTCCGCCCGGCCTCGGGAGCCGGATGCCACGGGCCGAGGTGGGGCGCCGGAGCGGACGACAAGGCGGCCCGGGGCGACGCCGGGCCCCGGCAGGCGGGTACCGGCTCGCCACCCGGATGCGCCGAAGACCCTTCGGGAGCGCGGCCGGCACGCGAGGTGGCGGCGGCCGAACGCGAAGCACCGGGCGGGAAGCCCACGAGGCCGGCCGCGCTCGCAGCCGAGCTGCGTACAGCCGTGCTCGAAGTCGCGGGGCGCGAAGCGGCTTCCGAAGGCGGCTCCGGCGGGGCCGACGGGCCGGTGCTCGGGCCGCCCGGAGCATCGGAGGCGAGGTCGGTGGAGGTCGGCGCGGGCTCCGGTTCCGCATGCTCGTGCCGCTCGGCGGCGGAAGGCGCCACCTCGTCGGCCGTCGGCTCGGGCGGGCTCCAGGCGCGCAACCTCCCCTCCTCGATCCGTTCGGCGAGCCAGCGCAGCCGGACCGGGTTGAGCCCCGGATAGCGGATCGGCTCGGGCCGCAGCTCGTAGAGCCGCTGCAGATCCCGCTCGAGCTTGCGCTGCTCCCTGTCGAGGGCCGAGCGCACCCGGGCGAGCGCCGGCAGCGAGGGCAGACCGTCGCTCGGCCGGCCGTCGAGCAGTGCGCGGGTGAGCCGCGCCTCGATCGCATCGAGCCGGGCGCGGCGGAAATGGCAGGCGGCGATCGCTTCGACCAGGAGCCGCTCGCCGCAATCGGCCGGGTCGAGCCGGACCTCGAAGGCGCGGCAGACGGCGGCGAAGGCCGCTCGCTCGGCGGCCTCGAGGCCGTCGGCGAGGCTCGGCGGGTCGGGCTCGGGCGGGGCCCGACGGCGGCAACGCTCGAGCCGCTCGGCGAGCCGGGCCCGGTGCTCGGGATCGCCGGCGCCCGAGCGCTGCCGGGCGGCCGCATCGGGACCGGGTTCGAGCGAGCCCGGCGCGACTCGATGCGGGGCGGGATCGGGGGGCGTACCGGGGGGCGGGCGGAGGTCGGCTGGGCTGGCGGCGGCGACGGCGGGCACGGGACGCCCTCCGGTTGTTGCATCCTAGTAACGGATCATATTCCGAAACACCGGCGAGGACAAGCGCGGAGGGTGCGGCGGGGTGCCGAGGCCCTCCGGTCGCGCCTCGACGATCGGCGCCCCTCCGTGGCGCGCGACCGTGCGCCACGGAGGGGCGGCGCGGCCCGCGGCAGGGCGGCTATTCGGCGGCCGGCAGGGGCTCGCTCGATACCCGGCGCTCGGCCGGCTCGATGACGAGCCGGCGCTCGTGATGCCGCAGCACGGAGGGCTTGTGGGCGATCGAGACGATCGTGGCGTTCGGCAGCCCCTCGCGCAGGAGCCGGTAGACCTGTGCCTCGGTCGCCTCGTCGAGGGCCGAACTCGCCTCGTCGAGGAAGAGCCAGTCCGGGCGGTAGAGCAGGGCGCGGGCGAAGGCCAGGCGCTGCTGCTCGCCGGGCGAGAGGATCATCGACCAGTTGCCCTGCTCCTCGAGCCGGTCGACGAGGTGCGGCAGCCGGCAGGCCTCGAGGGCGGCGCGATAGTCGGCCTCGCTGTGAGTGTCGGGGGTGTCGGGATAGGCGAGCGCTTCGGCGAGCGTACCGATCGGCAGATAGGGCTTTTGCGGCAGGAACAGGATACGGGCGCCGGACGGCAAGTCGATACGACCGCGCCCGAAGGGCCAGAGGCCCGCGAGCACGCGGAAGAGCGTGGTCTTGCCGCTGCCCGAGGGGCCCTGGATCACCACCCGCTCGCCCGGCCGGACCACGAGATCGACGCCCTCGAGGAGGAGGCGGCCGTCGGGCAGCGCCACGTCGACCCGCTCGAGCTCGAGGGCCGGGGTGGCGGCCGTCTTGGTGAAGGCGGCCTCGGTCTCGACCGCCGTTTTGGCCTTGGTCATGGCCTCGGCGAAGGTGGTTAGGCGGTCGACCACGGCCTTCCAGTCGGCGAGCTGAGAGAAGCTGTCGACGAACCAGGAGAGCGAGCCCTGGACCTGGCCGAAGGCGCCGGCGGTCTGGGTCAAGACGCCGAGCGGGATCTCGCCCGCGAAATAGCGCGGGGCCTGGACCACGATGGGAAACACGTTGGCGACCTGGTTGTAGAAGACGGTGAGCCAGGTGAGCCGCTTGTTGAGCTTCATGTAGTCCCACCAGGTCTCGTAGATCCGGGCGAAGGCATCCGACAGACGCCGGCGCTCGTCGCGCTCGCCGCCGTAGAGCGCGATGCTCTCGGCGTTCTCGCGGATCCGGGTCATGCGGTAGCGGAAATCGGCGTTGTAGCGCTCGAGGAGAAAGTTCACGCGCACGAGCCGACGGCCGATGAACCAGGTGAGGAAGGAACCGACGATGGCGTAGACCAGCGCCACCCAGACCATGAAGCCGGGCAGCTCGACCCCGCCCAGAAAGGGCAGTGCCAGGCTGCCCGAGAGGTTCCAGAGCACGAAGGTGAAGGTGATCAGCGTGGCGATCTCGGAGACGAGGCCGAGGGTGATGGTGAGCGTCTGGCTCGCGAACTGGGCGACGTCCTGCTCGATCCGCTGCTCGGGATTGTCCGTGCCGTGGTTGACGAGCTCCATATGGTAATAGGTCCGGTCGGAGAGCCAGTCGCGGAAATAGATCTCGGTGATCCAGCGCCTCCAGCGGATGGTGAGCAGCTGGCGCAGCCAGAGCCGGTACACGGCGATCACGATGAAGATCACAACCAGCCCGGTGAACGAGTAGAAAAAGGCCTCGAAGCTCGAGACGGAGAAGAGGAGCTCCCAGAAGCGCGGGCCGTTCTTCTCCTGGAGTGCGTTGAAGAACTGGGCGTTCCAGGCGTTGAGCTGCTTGCTCATCCACACCAGGAAGAAGTTCATGGCGAGGATGGTGGCGAGCAGGGCGCGGGCGATCCAGCGCTCGGGCACGAGGAGCCCGAGGCCGAAGAGGCGGATCTCGGCCTTCTCGGGGGCGAACCAATAGGGCCGGGCGAGCTGCCAGAGCTTGGCGAGGAAGCTCCGGGCGGCGGCGGTCCGGGTGACGAGATCCGGGATCATGGCGGCTCCCGCGACGGTCGAGCGGCGCGCAGGATGGCGCGCCGGGGGCGATCGCGCCATCCCCGTCCGCCGCCGCCGGCCCGTCCGGCCGGGCCGGCTCAGCCGCCGGCGCGAACGGTCACGACCACCCGGCGGTTGCGCTGCCGACCGACCGGGTCGTCGCCGCCGTCGGGCCGGGCGTTGGGCGCCACCGGCCGGGTCTCCCCCCAGCCGCGCGTGGCGATCGCGGCGGCGGCCACCCCACCCTTGCGCATCAGCCAGTCGCGCACGCTCGCCGCGCGGCGCTCGGAGAGCTTCTGGTTGTAGGCCTCCTCGCCCTTGGCGTCGGTGTGGCCCTCGACCGAGAAGCGCGGCTTGCGCAGCGTGGCCCGCACCTGCTCGAGCAGCGCGCCGAGCACCGGATCCGCCTCGGGGCGGAGCTCGGCGCGGTCGAAGTCGAAGAGCACGTCGGCACCGAGCTCGAAGACCAGCTCGCGCCGGCTCTCCGAGACCGGCCGGACGAGCGGCTCGGTGCGGAGCGCGACCGCATCGATGCGGAACCCGAGCCCATCGGTGCGGAACCCGGCGGGATCGGATCGGAAGACCAGCCCACCGGTCTCGAAGCGCGCACCCGGTGGCGGCTCGGCCGGCGGCTCGGCCCGCACCGCGGCCGCGGCGGCGAGGGCCGCGATCAACAAGCCGATCGGCGTCACCGCCCCGGGACAGGACCGCACGGCGGCACCTCAGCGGGCGAGCGGCAGATCGAGGAGCGGGGGCACACCGGGGACCATCACGCCGAGCTTGCCGACGCCGGCCGGCGGCGCCTTGTACCAGGCCCAGAACTCGCGCCGCTCGCCGGGCGCCACCGGCCCGCCTTCGCGATAGCGGCTCGCCAGACGCTCGCTGCCGGCCTCGCCGATCTTGTGCACCGTGGCGTTGGCGAAATCGACGAGCTGGACATCGCTCACGCTGGCACTCGTGCCGATCCGGAGCCGCTCGAGGGTGACCGGCTCGGCCGACCCGTTGACCACGGCGAAGCGCAGCTCGACGATCTCGTGCCCCGGCAGCTTGGCGAGCCGGGTCACCTCGAAGGCGACGCCGGGGGCGAGCTCGGTCCGGCCGAGCGGCTCGGCGAGGGCCCGGCCGGCGAGCGGGGTGGCGAGGGCGAGGGCGAGGACGAGCGCGGGGAACATCGGATGTCGCGACATCGGTGGTCTCCTCTGGTCGTTCGAGGCCGGCTCCCCGCCGGGCGGACCCGCGGCTCAGGCGGGCCGGTCGGTCATCGAACGGAGCGCGTCCTCGAGGATCACGGCGGCCGCGTAGTGATCGAGCGGCTGACCCTTCTTGGGCGGCGGCAGCCGGCCCTCGGCGATCGCCTGCTCGACCGCGAAACTGGTGAGCCGCTCGTCCTGCAGGAGGAGCGGCAGCGCGAAGGCCGCCTCGAGCTGCCGGGCGAGCTGGCGGGCGGCGACGCAGGCCGGCCCCTCGCTGCCGTCCATGTTGAGGGGCCATCCCAGAACCAGGCCCACGACCGTGCGCTCCTCGACGCAGCGGCGGATCTTGGCGAGATCGTCCGGCCAGCGGCCGCGCGAGATCGTGAAGAGGGGCGTCACGAGCCGCCGCTCGAGGTCGGTGCCGGCGAGTCCGAGCCGCCGCCGGCCGGCGTCGAGCGCGAGCAAAGAGCCGTGCGCCGGCAATCCGGCGGCGAAGCTCGGCGCGTCGTCGTAGAGCGGCACCTCCGTTCCCCGCGCCCCGCTGCATCTCCGCGCCCGGCTCCCCTCGGGCGCCCCGGCGGGCGCACACTAGCCGCTCGCTCCGCCCGCGTCATCCGCCGACCGGCGGCGCGAGCGCGCCGGCGCACCCCCCGCCGTCCCCGGGGGTGACGCGGCGGGTCGGCCGCTCTAGAACAGAACAGGAACAGCGAGCCGGGAACGCCACGAGTGAGCGCCGCGATCGAAGGGGTGGGAACAGGGCCCGTGCACCGAACGGTGGGCCGGAAAAGGCAAGCACAGCCGGCGGAGCCGCCGCCTGCGGTCGGGGTCGCGGCGACCCGGCAGAAGGCCGGGGCGGGCGGGACCGGCCGGTCGCAAGCAGCTGCCGGTGCGGTCGAGGCGAGCGGGATCGCGCCGGTGCCGACCTCGCCGGCGGCCCCAGCCGTCGTCGTGGGCCAAGGGTCGCCGGGCGGGACGTCGGTGCCCGCGACCGGGCTCCACCGTCGCGCCGCGGGCCCCGATCCGGCGCCCTCGGCGCCGGTCGGCACGGCCGCGCCGTCCACCCCCGCTCCGGCTCGGCCGGAAGTCGGGCCGGTCGCCGCGGCGACCCGGCTCCTGGCGCGCGGCTGGTCGCCGATCCCGCTCCGGCCACGCGACAAGCGGCCGCTTCTGCCCTGGGAGCCCTACCGGCACCGCCGGCCGCGGCCGGGCGAGCTCGTGGCCTGGCGCCGGCGCTGGCCCGAGGCCAATGTCGGGGTCGTCACGGGCGCCCTTTCCGGCCTCGTCGTGCTCGACGTCGACCCGGACAAGGGGGGCGAGGCGAGCCTCGCCGAACTCGAGGCGCGCTTCGGCCCACTGCCTCCGACACTCGTCGTGCGCACCGGCGGGGGTGGCCGCCATCTCTGGTTCCGCCACCCCGGCGAGCCCGTGCCCTGCGCGGTCGGGCTCAGGCCCGGGCTCGATGTCCGCGGCGACGGGGGCTATGTGGTGGCGCCCCCTTCGATCCACCCCTCGGGCCGGCCCTACCGGTTCGAGGAGAGCACGGCCCGCGAGCCGGCGCCTCTGCCGGGTTGGCTCCTGGCACTTCTGGCCGAGGCCAGGCCGCGGCCGGGCCATCCGCCGGGCTTCTGGCGGCGGCTGCTGCGCGAGGGCCTGGTCGAGGGCGAGCGCAACACGAAGCTCGCCTCGCTCGCCGGGTTCCTCTTGCGGCACGGGCTCGAGCCCGGGACGGTCCTCGAGCTCCTGCAGGGCTGGAACCTCGGGCGCTGCCGACCGCCGCTGCCGCCCGAGGAGGTGGCGCGGATCGTCGCGAGCATCGTGCGCACCCGCGAACGAGCGCGGCGCGCGGCGGCCGGCGAAACGGAGCCGCGAGGCGGGCTCGACCGTTGCGAGGGCGGGGGCGAGCCGGGAGCGAGGGGCGGCGGGCCGGGTGCGACCGGTGCTCGGGCCGACCGGTAGCGCGCAGCGGAGCGCGGCCGGCCGCGACCGACGGGCGGCGACGGTTGCCAGCCGCGGCGGCGGCGTGTAGCTCTCCCGACGCTGCGCCGGGACGCATCCGGCCGTCGCGACGAGGTTCCCGCCCATGCCCCTCGACAGGGCCACCGTGGCACGGGTGGCCGATCTCGCCCGTATCGCCGTGCCCGAAGAGCAACTCGACGCCCTGGCGGGCGAGCTCTCCGGCATCCTCGCCTGGGTCGAGCAGCTGGGCGAGGTCGACACGCAGGGGATCGAGCCTCTGCGCAGCGTCCACCCGATCCGCCGGGCCTGGCGGCCGGACGTGGTGGCCGACGGCTTCTGCCGCGAAGCGATCCTGGCGAACGCCCCGGAGCGCGAGGACGGGTTCTTCGTCGTGCCCAGGGTGGTCGAATGACGCGCCTCGAGCGGCTCGGCCTCGTGGAGGCCCGCACGCTCCTGCGCCGGCGCGCGATCGGGGCGGTCGAGCTCACCCGCGCCTGCCTCGCGGCGATGGAGCGCAACCGGGCGCTCAACGCCTTCATCACCGAGACCCCCGAGCGGGCCCTCGCCATGGCCGAAGCGGCCGATGCGCGCCTCGCCCGCGGCGAGGGCGGCCCGCTCGAGGGGCTGCCGATCGCGGTCAAGGATCTCTTCTGTACCGAGGGGGTGCGGACCACCGCGGGTTCGAAGATCCTCGCCAACTTCGTACCGCCCTACGAATCGACCGTGACCGCCCGGCTCTGGGCGGCCGGCGCGGTGCTGCTCGGCAAGACCAATCTCGACGAGTTCGCGATGGGCTCGTCGAACACCACCTCGGCCTTCGGGCCCGTGGTCAATCCCTGGACGCCGGCGGGCTCGAGCCCGCCCTTCGTGCCGGGCGGCAGCTCGGGCGGCTCGGCCGCGGCCGTCGCGGGCTTCCTCTGCCCCGCCGCCACCGGCACCGACACCGGCGGCTCGATCCGCCAGCCGGCGAGCTTCTGCGGCATCGTCGGTATCAAGCCGACCTACGGCCGCTGCTCGCGTTTCGGCATCGTCGCCTTCGCGAGCTCGCTCGACCAGGCGGGCGCCTTCGCCCGTTCGGTCGCGGACGCGGCCCTCCTCCTCCAGGCGATGGCGGGTTTCGACCCCAAGGACAGCACCTCGGCCGAGCTGCCGGTGCCGGACTGGTCCGGCGAGCTGCGCGGCCGGGTGAAGGGCCTGCGGATCGGGATCCCGAAGGAGTACCGGCTCGACGGCATGCCCAGCGAGATCGAGACCCTCTGGGCCCGCGGAGCCGACTGGCTGCGGGCGCAGGGCGCCGAACTCGTCGAGGTGTCCCTGCCGCACACGCGCTATGCGCTGCCGACCTACTACATCGTGGCGCCCGCCGAAGCCTCCTCCAACCTCGCCCGCTACGACGGCATGCGCTACGGGCTCCGCGTCACCGGCCGCGATCTGGTCGATACCTACAAGAAGACCCGCGGCGAAGGCTTCGGGGCCGAGGTCCGCCGGCGGATCCTGATCGGTACCTACGTGCTCTCGGCCGGCTATTACGACGCCTACTATCTCAAGGCGCAGAAGGTCCGGCGGCGGATCGTCGAGGACTTCGAGGCGGCCTTCGCGCGTTGCGACGCGCTCTTGACCCCGACCGCACCCTCCGCCGCCTTCCGGATCGGCGAGAGGAGCGACGACCCCGTGGCCATGTATCTGAACGACGTTTTCACCGTCACGGTGAACCTCGCGGGGCTGCCCGGGATCTCGGTGCCGGCCGGGCTCTCCGCGGCGGGTCTGCCGCTCGGGCTCCAGGTGATCGGCAAGCCCTGGGACGAAGCCACCGTTCTCGAGGTGGCCCGCGCGCTCGAGGAGGCGGCCGAGTTCCGGGCCCTGCCGCCTGGCGTGGTGGAGGCCTGAGCGATGGCCTGGACGATCGCCGGCCGGACGGGCGAATGGGAACTCGTGTGCGGCCTCGAGGTGCACGCCCAGGTGATCTCGAAGGCCAAGCTCTTCAGCGCCGCCGCCACCGAATTCGGCGCCGAGCCCAACAGCCGTGTCTCGCCCGTGGACGCCGGCATGCCCGGCATGTTGCCGGTCTTGAACGGCTTCTGCGTCGAGCAGGCGGTCAAGACCGGGCTCGCCCTCGAGGCCGAGATCAACCGGGTCTCGATCTTCGAGCGCAAGAACTATTTCTACCCCGACCTGCCACAGGGCTATCAGATCAGCCAGTACCAGCAGCCGATCGTCGGCCGCGGCCGGATCCTGATCGACCTGCCGGACGGGACCAGCCGAGCGATCGGGATCACCCGGCTGCATCTCGAACAGGACGCCGGCAAGTCGCTGCACGGGGCGCGCGAGGGCGTCACGCTCATCGACCTCAACCGGTGCGGCGTGGCGCTCATGGAGATCGTCTCCGAGCCCGACATCCGCGCCCCAGAGGAGGCCGTCCTCTACCTCAAGAAGCTGCGCTCGATCCTGCGTTACGTCGGCACCTGCGACGGCAACATGGAGGAGGGCTCGCTGCGCTGCGACGCCAACGTCTCGGTCCGCCGGGTGGGCGATCCGCGCTTCGGCACGCGCTGCGAGATCAAGAACGTCAACTCGATGCGGTTCGTCGCCAAGGCGATCGAATACGAGGCGCGCCGCCAGGTCGACATCCTCGAATCGGGTGGAGTGGTCGAACAGGAGACCCGGCTGTTCGATGCCGCACGCGGCGAGACGCGCTCGATGCGCGGTAAGGAGGAGGCGCACGATTATCGCTACTTCCCCGACCCCGACCTGTTGCCGCTCGAGCTCGACGAGGCGCTGATCGAGCGGCTGCGGGCGGAACTCCCGGAACTGCCGGACGCCAAGCGGGCCCGCTTCGTCTCGGACTACGGGCTCTCCGCCTACGATGCCGGGGTGCTCGTGGCGGAGCGGGCGGCCGCCGACTATTTCGAAGCGGTGGCGAAGGGGCGCGACGCCAAGTTCGCCGCGAATTGGGTGATCAACGAGCTGTTCGGGGCGCTCGCCCGCCGCGGCCTCGAGATCGAGGCCTGCCCCCTGCCCGCCGAGGCGCTCGGCGAGATCCTCGATCTGCTGGCGGAGGGGACGATTTCCGGCAAAATCGCGAAAGAGGTGTTCCAGGAGGCCTTCGACAGTGGCGCGCGGCCGCGGGCGATCGTCGAGGCCAAGGGGCTTCGCCAGGTGACGGACGCCGGGGCGATCGAGCCCGTGGTGGCGAAGCTCGTGGCCGACAATCCGCAACAGGCGGAGAACGCCCGCAAGAACCCGAAGATCGTGGGCTGGTTCGTGGGCCAGGTGATGAAGGCGACCGGCGGCAAGGCCAATCCGGCTCTCGTGAACGAGCTCGTCAAGAAGGCGCTCGGGCTCGGCTGAGCCTCTTCTGTCCGGCGCGCTCGGGCGCCCGGCCGGGCACGCGCCGGCGGCCGGCTCGCGGACGCTCGCCGCGGCGACGGCCGGTCGCCGGCGGCCCTCTGCTCAGCGTTTGATCAGATTGTCGTAGACGTCTAGGATCGCCGGCCCCATCAGCACGATGAAGAGGGTCGGCAGGATGAAGACGATCATCGGCACGGTGAGCGTCGCCGGCAGCCGAGCCGCCTTCTCCTCGGCCTTGAGCAGGCGCTGCTCGCGGAACTCGGCCGAGAGCACGCGCAGCGACTGGGACAGGGGCGTGCCGTACTTCTCGGTCTGGACGAGGGTGTTGACCACGCCGCGCATGGCCGGCAGGTCGACCCGGCGGCCGAGATTCAGAAGCGCCTGCCGCCGCTCCGGGAGAAAGTTGAGTTCGACCGCGGTGAGACCGAACTCCTCGGCGAGCTCGGGCGAAGTCGAGCCGATCTCCTCGGCGACGCGGTTGAGCGCGACGTCGAGCGAGAGGCCGGCCTCGGCGCAGACGACGAGGAGGTCGAGCCCCTCGGGCAGGGCTCGTTGCAGGGCCTGGCGACGCTTGGCGATACGGTTGGCGAGGTAGAGCTCGGGCAGGTAAAAGCCGGCGAGCACCGCGCCGACGAGCGCCAGGAGGCGGCTCGAGGGGGTCTTGCCCACGAGATCGGAGCCGTAGACCAGGGCGAGGGCCGCGAGGCCCGCGACGACGGGTGCGGCGAGCTTGGCCAGAAGAAAGAGCGGCCGGGCCTGCGGCGCGCGCAGGCCGGCCTGGGCCAGGCGGTCGCGCAGCCGCTCGTCCACGCCGCTGCGGGCGTGCTCGAGGCGCCGCGCGAGGCGTTCGACCAGGCTGCGGGTGGTGAGCCGACGGCGCGACCCGCCGCGCCCGGCTCGGGCTGCCGCCTGCAACTCGAGGCGGCGCTGCTGCAGCACGCGGGCGCGCGCCGCCGCCGGGTTGCGCTCCAGCAGTCCCCACCAGACGGCCAAGAAGCAGGCGAAAGTGACGAGCCCGACGAGGGTGGCCAAGGCATTTTCGGGCGAAGCGAACAGGCGATCGGCGCTCATATCTCGAACTTCACGAGCTTGGCCATCACGGCCACCCCGAGGAGCATGCTGCAGACCCCGGCCGCGAGCATCATCCACCCCCTGGGGTCGGTGAACAGCTTCGCCATGTAGTCGGGATTGATCCAGGAGATCACGGCCCCCGTCAGGAAAGGCAGCGAGCCGATGATCGTGGCCGAGGCCCGCGCCTCGGAGGACATTGCCCTGACCTTGAGCCGCATCTGCTGGCGGCGGCGCAGCATGGTGGCGAGGTTCTGGAGGATCTCGGCGAGATTGCCGCCGGTCTCCTGCTGCACGACGAGGCTGATCGCGAAGAAGCGGAACTCCGGCAGCGCCACACGGTTGCCGACGACGGTCAGGGCTTCCGCGAGGCTCATCCCGATCCGGAGGTTGGCGCCGAGTTCGGCGAAGACCGAGGCCACGGGCTCGGGCATCTCGCGGGCGATCGCGTGCAGCGCCTCGGTCACCGGCAGTCCCGACCGGACGCCGCGCACGACGAGGTCGAGGGCGTCGGGAAAGGCGGCGAGGAAGCGCGCCTCGCGGCGAGCCTCGGCGCGCCGGATCACGAAGACGGGCCCGAGGACGGCGGCGGCGGCTCCGAGGGCCAGCGCGAGCGGCGCGGCGAAGCCGAGGATCAACCAAGCGAGTGTCGCCACGAGGGCACCGAACGCCGCCGCCGCCAGCACGAGGTCGCTCACGGCGAGCCGGATACCGGCTCGGTCGAGGCGGGCCCGCAAGACCGCGGTGCGCGGGACGAGCGCGGCCAGGGCGCGGCCGAGGCCGCCCAGGAGCGTCACCTCGCGGCGGCGGCGCAGGCTGGTCGGCCCACCCTCCGACTTTCCCTCGGTGGCGGGCCCGGTGCCGGCCCGGCGGGCGCGCTCGAGACGGCGCCGTAACCGGCGGTCCGGACCGGCCGGCCCGAGCAGCGCGGCAACGGCAACGCCGCCACCCGCCACGAGCAGGAGCCAGGGCAGGGCCGGGCCGGCCAGCAGCGCGAGGGCGAGCTCGCTCATGCGCCCATGGCCGCCATGAGCGCCCGGTCGAGGCCGTAATAGGCGGCCCGCTTGAGGAAGTGGGGCCGGACCGGATGGGCATTGAAGGTGCCGACGAGCAGTCCGTCGCGCCCTTCCCCCTGGTATTCGTAGGTGAACAGGTCCTGGGTCGTGACCACGTCGCCCTCCATGCCGACGAGCTCGGTGACGTGGGTCACCCGCCGGACCCCGTCGCGCATCCGCGCGACCTGGACGATCAGGTTGACCGCACCCACGATCTGCTGGCGGATCGCCTTGGTCGGTAAAGTCGAGGCCGCCATCATCACCATGTTCTCGATGCGGGTGACGGCTTCGCGCGGGGTGTTGGCGTGGAGCGTGCACATCGAGCCGTCGTGGCCGGTGTTCATCGCCTGCAGCATGTCGAGAGCTTCCGCACCGCGCACCTCGCCGCAGATGATCCGGTCCGGCCGCATCCGCAGCGCGTTTTTCACGAGATCGCGCATGGTGATCTCGCCCTGACCCTCGAGGTTGGGCGGCCGCGTCTCGAGGCGGACGACGTGTGGCTGTTGCAGCTGCAACTCGGCCGCGTCCTCGATCGTGACGATCCGCTCGCCGTGGTCGATCAGCTGCGACATAGCGTTGAGCATCGTGGTCTTGCCCGAGCCGGTGCCGCCGGAGATCACCACGTTGAGCCGACAGGCGGCGGCGATCTTGAGCAGCTTGGCCAACGGCTCGGAGACGTTCTGCTGGCGAACCATCGTGTCGAGCGTGATCGACTTCTTCGAGAACTTGCGGATCGAGATCGCACAGCCGTCGATCGCGAGCGGCGGGGCGATGATGTTGACGCGCGAGCCGTCCTCGAGGCGGGCGTCGCAGATCGGGCTGGACTCGTCGACCCGACGGCCGATCCGTGTGGCGATGCGCTGCGCCACGTTCATGACATGGGCGGCGTCGCGGAAGCGCACCTCGGTGAGCTCGAGCTTGCCGCGCCGCTCGACGTAGACCTGAAAGGGCCCGTTCACCATGATGTCGGTGATGGTCTCGTCGCGCAGCAGCGGCTCGAGCGGACCGAGCCCGACCATGTCGTCGACCAGCGAGAGGCCGATCTGCTCCTGCTCGCGGCTCGACAGGCTCAACCGCTCCTCGAGGGCGATCTCGCCGATCAGCTCCTGGATCTGCCGCAGGAGCTCCTCGCGCGGCAGCTTGGCGGCGGCGGCGGCGTCGATCCGCTCGTAGAGAGCCGCCTGCAGCCGGGCGAGCGAGGACTTGAGCTGGTCGCTTCGCCGGTCGGCGGGCGCGGCACGTGCCACGGCGGGCGCCGCCGCGGGCGTCGGTCCGGGCGCCTGCCTGGACTTGGCCGTCTCTCCGACTGCCGTCGGATGGGGTGCGCGACGCCCGAACACGGTCAGCTCCGCCGCGACAACAGCCGCGCCAGGAGGCCGCCCTTGCCGGCCGAGGGCTTGGCGCCGCAGAGCTGATCGGCGAGCCGGCAGAGCGCCGAGGCGGTCGGCCCGCTGCCGCTCGCCACCGGCCGGCCGGCATTGACGAGTGGCGGCACGTGCTTGGGATCGAAAGGCAGCACCAGATCGATCGGCCGGCCGATGCCGCGCTCGAACTCGGCCCTCGGGATCTCGCCCGTGCGATACTCCCCGACCCGACTGGCGATCACGGTGACGATGCAGGAGGCGTTGGTCGCCTGCATCAACTGGTTGAGACGCATGGTGTCGCGCATGCCGGCGAGCGAGAGGTCGCTCACGAGCAGGAGATTGTTGGCGGATTGGAGGACCTGCTGGACGGCCGGGCCGAGCTGGCGCGGCAGGTCGACCACGACGAAGTGGAACTTGGACTGCAGCTCGTGCAGCAACAACCCGACCGCGTCGCGATCGGCCCGCACCGGATCGTCGAGGGTCTCTTCGGCGCTCAGGACCCAGAGCGTCTCGGAGTGCCGGACCAGCGTGCGCTCGAGGTAGAGGCCGTCGATCCGGCCCGGGTTCTCGAGGGCGTCCCGGAGCCCGTGCGCCGGGTCGAGATCCATGCCGAGGGCGACGCTACCGAACTGCAGGTCGAGGTCGAAGAGCACCACTCGACGGCACCGGCGGGTGGCGATCGCCCAGGCGAGGCTGGTCGCCACGGTGGTGGCCCCGACGCCGCCGCGGCACCCCATGACGGCGATGGTCCGACCGAGCCGGCCGGTCTGCCGGCTGTGCGCACCACCGCCCTCGACCACCGCCAGGAGCGAGCGCTGCAGGAGGCTCGGCGTCAAAGGCTTGACGAGATAGTCGCTGATCCCGTGGTTGATCAGCTCGCGGAACAGGCCGACATCGTTGCGGTCGCCGATCGCCACCACGCTCACCCCGGGCTCGCACACCTCGGCAAGCTCGTTGATGTCGGAGAGCGGCAGCTCGGAGGCCGAGATGTCGACCAGGAGCACGCGCGGCGAACGCTGTCGGCCGAGGAGCTTGATGGCGTCGCGGATCGTGCCGCGGTGGATGGCGGCGGCCGGGATCACGAGGTCGCCTACGACCTGCTCGACTACCGCGCGGGTCTCGTCGTCGGCCACGAAGGCACGCAGCTGCTGGCGCTCCTGCGTGCCCGTCTCCTTGGCTAGGGCGGTACCGCTCACGGGCCTGCCCCGTCGTCGGCGAGCGGGCGGACCTTGTCGGTCCGGTAGCGGACCACGGCCTCGGCCTCGCGCACACCGTCGGCCGGGCCGAGCGGGCGGCCCTCGACGAGATCCGCTGGGTCGGCCACCATCGCCACGAGGTTGGCGGCCGTAGCGCAGCCCAGATCGGGCAGGAGCGCCTGGCCGTGCAGCGCCGCCGCTCGATCCCACTCGCCGCAGCGCGGCGCCTCGGCGACCCAGTGGCGGACGACGATCTCGACCCGCCGGTTGCGGGCCCAGGCGGCCTCGTGGTGGCCCGGGTCGACGGGCCGGCTCTCGCCGAGCGCGCGGCGGGATAGCTCGACCCGCTCGAGGCCGTGGGCGCGCAAGAGCTCGGCCACGTGGCGGGCCCGTCGATCGGAGAGCGCCAGATTGTACGAATCGCTCGCCCGCTCGTCGGCGTGGCCGATCACGAGCGCCCGCAAGCGACCCTCGGCCGGCAGGGCGGCGAGGAAACGGCGCAGGCTCTCGAGTTCGTCCGCGGCGAGCTCGGCCCGGTCGGTGGCGAAGTGGACGACATGGGCGTAGCGGCTCTCGGCCACGCTCGGCGCCCGGGCAGCCCAGGGCTCGGGGCTCGGCGGATCGATCGCCGCACAGGCTCCGACCAGCAGGGGGAGAAGGAGGAGAACGGGGCGGCTGCGAGGCACGGACGGTCTCCACACGGCGGCCGAGGCGTCAGTCGAGCGCGAAGCCGGCGGCACCGCGCAGCCGCGGCCCCCCCGGCTGACCGGGCCCGCCGCTTCCCGGGGTGACGCCGGCGCGGGCGAGCCGGCCGGCGAGGATCCGCTCGAGGTCGCTGGCCGGTCGCAGCTCGTCGAGCGGCGTCTTGAGCGCCGCGCTCGCCACGGGCCGGACGAGATAGGGTGTGACGATGATCACGAGCTCGCTCTCGCTGCGCTGGAAATTGGTGGACCGGAAGAGGCTGCCGAGCACCGGCAGGTCGCCGAGGCCCGGGAACTTCTCGAGGCTCGAGCGGGTGGCGTTCGAGATCAGCCCGCCGATCGCGAAGCTCTGACCGCTGCCGATCTCGACCGTCGTCTCGGCACGCCGCGTGGAGAGCGCGGGGATCGAAAGATCGCGCAGGCGGATCGCACCCTTCTCCGAGATGTCGCTCACCTCGGGCCGAACCCTGAGGCTGATCCGATCGGGGCTGAGGACCGTCGGCGTGAAGGCGAGGCTGATACCGAACTGCTTGAACTCGATCTGGAGCCCTTTGTCGTCGGCTCCCACCGGCACCGGGAACTCGCCGCCCGCGAGGAAGCTCGCGGTCTCGCCCGAGAGTGCGGTCAGGTTCGGTTGGGCCAGGACCGTCACGAGACCCTCGCGCTCGAGGGCGTCGATGATCGCGTTGACGTCGACGTCGGCGGTCCGATAGCCGCCGAAGATCCCGCCGGCGGTACCGAACGTATCGGCGAGCCGGTTCGCCGCACCGGTCGCCGGATCGATGAAGCCGCGGCCGGTAGCGAGGCCGAAGACGAAGTCGCCGGGGCTGAACAACGTGTCCCAGTTGATACCGAAGAGCTTGATGGCCTCGCGCGATACCTCGGCCACGCGCACGTGCAGGCTCACCTGGGTGGGTGCCGCCACCTGCAGCCGGTTGACGAGCGTCTCGCCCTCGCCGAGGAAGCGGCCGGCGATCTCGCGCGCCTCCTGGGCCGCGACCGCGCTCGGCAGCCGCCCGCTCAGGATCAGCCCGCCCTCGACCGACTGCAGCGTCAAGGGATGGTCGGGAAGCGCTTCGGCCAGTACCTGACGCAGGCGCGAGACATTGTGCCGGACCTGGACGTCGCGGCGCAGCACCACCTGCTGGGCGTCGTCGACCGCATAGAGCGTGGTCGTGCCGGCCCGCCGCCCGTAGACGTAGAGCAGAGTCGGCGACTGGGCCTGGACGTCGGCGACCTCGGGATCCGCCACGAAGACGGCGCTCACCGGGGTCGAGAGCCGCAGGAGCCGGCCCTTCTTGACCTCGAGCTGCAGCTCGCCGGTCGGTGCGACGAGCTCCTGAGCGGACGCCGGACCGGCGACCGGGAGGACCGGGCCCGCGACCAGGGCCGGCAGGGCGAGCAGGAGCACCGGCACGCCGCGCGCGAGGGATCGGATCATCGGGTGGGCTCCCCTCCACTGGACGTGGCGCTCGGCTTCTGGCCGCCGCGCAGTACGAGAACCTTGTCGGCCGCTCCGGCGCCGAGCGCCCGGCTCACGTCGCTGTCCCAAGTCACCCGGTCGGCCTCGGCGGCCGGACGCTCCGCGGCCTCGGCCCGGGCGAGGCTCCGCAGGCTGAGCGAAAGCTTGCCGAGCTCGGTCACGAGCGCCACCCGCTCGGCATCCGCCGGGCTCACCTCGAGCGTCACGGTACGCGCCTGGATGGCACCCTCCTCGCCTTCCGGCCCCTTGAGCCGGCGGCCCATGGCCAGCACCCGGACATCCTCGAGGACGGTCTCGGCGGCGCGGCGGGCCTTCTGGCCTTCGCCGGCCTCGCCGGCGAGCGTGTGGCTGAGCACCAGATCGACCCGATCGCCCGGGAAGATCAGTCCGGCATTGGCCGAGGCCTCGTCGACCGGCACCGAGACGGCGCGCATACCGGGGGCCAACACCGCGGCGAGGAAGCCGCGCTCACCGGGTTTTACGAGGCCGCTGTCGGTCAAGGGCTGGCCCTTGGCGAGCGCGTAGCGGAGCACCGCGCCGACGACCTCCTCCTCGCCGCGCTGGCCCTTGACGTAGTACGAGGCCGGTAGATCGACGTCCGGCCAGGGCTGCCAGCGGACATTGCCGGGCTGGAGGAAGCTGCCGGCCGGCAGATCGACCGCCGCCACGAGCACCGCCTTCTCCGGCTTCGGCGTCGGCGCGGCCGTGGCGGCCGGCGCGACCTGCCGGCTCTCGACCCATTTGCGGGCGTAGAGCGCGGCCCCGCCGGCGATCAGGAGAGCCAGGATCGGCACGAGGATGCGACGCAAGGCTGCGACCTCCTAGCTTCGACCGAGCAGACCGAGGGCCCACCACGCGCCACCGGCAGCGAGCGCGAGGCCGTATGGCACCGAGGCCGGACGACCGGCGGGATCGGGCAGCAGGAACCCGGCCAGCCGGCCGGCCACGGGCAGCGGCAGCAGGCGAGCGGCGAGCCCAGCGAGCAGCGGGGCGAGCCGGACCGCGAGCAGCATCGCCGCCGCCAGGAGGCCGCCCGCGAGCGCGGTGACCAGGAGAAACTCGGGCAGATCCGAAAGGCCCACGAGGGCGGCGAGCGCGGCCGCGAGCTTGACATCGCCGCCGCCCACGATGCCCGAGCGCCAGGCCAAAAGGCCCACGGCCAGGACGAGGGCACCGGCCGCCGGGCCCGACCACCAGGGCTGCGGGCCGCCGAGCAGCAGGAGCTCGACCGGCAGCAGCGCCAGCACCGCCAGCACGGCGCGGTTGGCGATCCGCCGCTCGCGCAGGTCCTTCCACGCGACCCAGCCGAGAACCGCGAGGAGCGGCACGAGCAACTGTAAGGTCGGAGCGGACGACACGTTCCCTCACTCCGGAGTTCCGCAGGATGGTCGGGGTGAGCCGCTGGTTGGTTAACAGGCCACTTCGCCAGCAACCCGTTACCAAGCCGCGGCTGTCCGGCTGGGCCGCAGCGACCGCCGCGGCCCTACGCCGGGCGCGACCGAGGGCTTTCAGCCCGCTGTCTGGCGAGGGCTCGCCGTCACCCGCAGCCGGCCGGATCCGAGAGACAGGCGGCGATCCGCTTGAACGTGCCCGTGAGGCTGTCGCCGAGTGCGGACAGGACGGCGATGATCGCCACCGAGATGAGCGCGGCGATCAGGCCGTACTCGATCGCCGTGGCACCGCGCTCGTCGCGGACGAAACGCTTCAAGAAGGTCATGAGCCGAACACTCCCAGCGAGGCAAGGACCCCATCGCCGAGCACTCTGCACCCCGGATCTTAAGAAAGCGTGAAGCCCGCGCGCCCGGCCCGGGTAACGGTCTCGGAATGTGCGGGCGGGTCCGAGCCGGCCAGCGAAAGGTCGCAGCCGACCGGGATTGCACGGACGCGCCGCCGGCGCCTAGAAGAGAGCGGGTCGTCCCAAGAGGCCGGAGATCCTGCCCGTGACCGACGTCGTCATCGTCGCCGCCGCCCGCACGCCGATCGGCTCTTTCAACGGCGCGCTCGCGAGCCTGCCGGCGCACGCTCTCGGCAAGACCGCGATCCAGGCCGCCCTCCGACGCGCGAAGCTCGAGCCGGGCGAGGTCTCGGAGGTCATCATGGGTCAGATCCTGACCGCGGGTCAGGGCCAGAACCCGGCCCGTCAGGCCTCGGTCAACGCCGGGATCCCGGTCGAGGTGCCGGCTTATGGTGTGAACATCCTCTGCGGCTCGGGGCTCAAGTCGGTGGCGCTCGCCTACCAGGCGATCAAGAACGGCGATTCGCGGATCGTGGTCGCCGGCGGCCAGGAGAGCATGAGCCGTGCCCCGCACGTGGCGCATCTGCGCGACGGCACCAAGATGGGCTCGGTCGAGTTCCTCGACACGATGCTCAAGGACGGTCTCTGGGACGCCTTCCACGGCTACCACATGGGCAACACCGCCGAGAACGTCGCCGAGAGGTGGCAGATCACCCGCGAGGATCAGGACCGCTTCGCCGTGGCCTCGCAGAACAAGGCCGAAGCGGCGATCAAGGCGGGCCGCTTCAAGGACGAGATCGTGCCGGTCACGGTGCCGAGCCGCAAGGGCGACATCGTCGTCGAGAACGACGAGTATCCGCGCTTCGGCACCACCCTCGAGGCGGTCCAGAAGCTCAAGCCCGCCTTCGCCAAGGACGGCACCGTGACCGCCGGGAACGCCTCCGGCATCAACGACGGTGCGGCCGCCCTCGTCGTGATGAGCGCGCAGGAGGCCGCCCGCCGCGGCCTCGAGCCCCTGGCCCGGATCGTCTCCTGGGCGCAGGCCGGGGTCGATCCCGCGGTCATGGGCACCGGCCCCATCCCGGCCTCGCGCAAGGCGCTCGAGAAGGCCGGCTGGAAGGTCGAGGATCTCGACCTGATCGAGGCCAACGAGGCGTTCGCCGCCCAGGCGATCGCGGTCAACCGCGACCTCGGCTGGGACACCGCCAAGGTCAACGTCAACGGTGGGGCGATCGCCCTCGGCCACCCGATCGGCGCCTCGGGCGCCCGGATCCTCACCACCCTGCTCTACGAGATGAAGCGGCGCGACGCCAAGAAGGGCCTCGCCACGCTCTGCATCGGCGGGGGGATGGGGATCGCCATGTGCGTGGCACGCGACTGACCCCGAACCGGCGCCGCGCCCGAGCCGACCGGGTGCGGCCGGCCGCGTCGTCGCACGCTCTTCAAGCGAGGATCGACAGGGAGGAAGCCCATGGGGCGCGTCGCACTTGTCACCGGTGGCACCCGCGGCATCGGTGCCGCCATTTCGCTGGCGCTCAAGGCCGCCGGGCACAGGGTGGCGGTCACCTATGCCGGTAACGACGAGGCGGCCGCGCGCTTCCGCGCCGAGAGCGGTATCGCGGTCTACAAATGGAGCGTGGCCGATTACGAGGCCTGCGCGGCCGGCGCCAAACGGGTCGAGGCCGAGCTCGGGCCGATCGAGATCCTCGTGAACAATGCCGGGATCACCCGCGACGCCCCCTTCCACCGCATGACCCGCGAGCAGTGGGACGAGGTGATCCGCACCAATCTCGACGGATTGTTCAACATGACCCATCCGATCTGGCCGGGCATGCGGGAGCGCAAGTTCGGCCGGATCGTCAACATCTCCTCGATCAACGGTCAGAAAGGCCAGTTCGGCCAGGTCAACTATTCGGCATCGAAAGCGGGCGATCTGGGCTTCACCAAGGCGCTCGCGCAAGAGGGCGCCAAGTTCGGGATCACGGTCAACGCCGTCTGCCCCGGCTACATCGAAACCGACATGGTCCGCGCCGTCGACCCCAAGATCGTTGCCGAAAAGATCGTGCCGCAGATCCCGGTCGGCCGGCTCGGGACGGCCGAAGAGATCGCCCGCTGCGTGCTCTTCCTGGTGAGCGAGGAGGCCGGCTTCATCACCGGCTCGACGATTTCGGCCAATGGCGGGATGTACATGATATGAGCGACCGGGCCCGGCGCCGCCGGGCGCCCGTACTCAGGCGGCGAGGCCGAGCGGGCGGGCGGCGTCGCGCACCGCCCGCTCGAGGGCACGCGGTGCATCCGCCGGCCTGGCGAGCCGGCCGCAGACCGCGGACACGGGCAGAAGCAACGGCCCCCCCTCGACGGTGAGCGGCAGCGCGAGCTCCTCCCGCAGACGGCGGGCGAGACCTTCCGCCTCGGGCTCCGTCGAGGGCCCGAGGACGACGCAGAAAATCCCCTCGCCCAGATGGACGGGCAGGTCCTCCGCCCGCACGCGCTCGGCGAGCCGCTGGCCGACGGCCGCCACGAGGCGCTCGACGCCCAGATGACCGAGCTGCGCCGCGAGATCCTCGAGCCCGCCGAGCCGAGCGACCACGCAGGCCCGTTCGCGACCGGCGGGATAGGCTTCGCGGCGGTTCAGATAGTCGAGCAGCATGGCCCGACTCCAAAGCCCGGTCGACGGGTCGACCGCAGGACCGCCGGCGGCGGCCAGACGCTGTTCGACGAGGCCGCGCCGCGCCCCGACCCGTCGAAGCCAGAAGCCGAGCCGCAGTCGCAGCTCCTCGGGCGTGTCGTCGACCGCGATACGGTCGAAGAAGCCGAGCCGGAAGGCGCGTACGGCCGGCACCCGCTCGGCCGGGGCGGCCAGGAGTGCCGCCACCCCGACCCGTCGCGCGGCGCGGGCGAGCTCCTCGAGCGGGAGCCAGTCGCGCCCCGGATCGCCTTCCACCGAGACCAGAACCAGGAGCGGTCGCTCCTCGGCGAGCCGGGCGACGGCGGTCCGCGGCGTGCGGACGAAGGCGACCCGCTCGAGCGGCAGCGCATCGGCCAGCTCCACCTGGACCGGCGAGGGCGGTCCCACGAGCAGGACGAGGCCGTCGGCCGACAGCCCGGTGGCAACCGGGCGGGCCCGACCCGGCTCGCGCCAACGCTCGAGCACGAGCTCGCGGACCCGGAGTTCGCGCGCGAGCAGCGCGTAGCCGGCCTGCGCCTCGAGCCGCAGGCGCAGCTCGTCCTCGGCGATCGGGAAGGCGATACCGTCGTCGCAGCCGAGCGCGAGCGCGAGCGAGGCGAGCCGCGGCCGGCCGCGCCGCACGAGCGCCACCACCGGACCGCCACCGGCGTGCCGCCGGGCCATCAGCTGGCGCAGGCTCGGCCCCGGCTCCTCGCCCTCGAGGGCGAGGAGGTCGAGACCGGGTTCCACCGTGGCCTCGGCCAGCGCGCGCCGGGTGGCCAGGACCCGACAGGGCAGTCCCCAACCGCCGATCAGTGCGGCGAGGCCCTCGTAGAGCTCGGGCCGGCTCGTGACGATCCGACAGGGCAGCACGGTGCGGACCTTCGGCTGGGCCGGCAACGGGCCGGGACCGCTCTCCTGCATAGCCGCGAAACCCTAACGTTCGGTTGACGTCCTGTGGCTCAGCGCGTGCCGAACAGCCGGTCGCCGGCATCGCCGAGGCCCGGCAGGATGTAGCCGTGGTCGTCGAGCCGCTCGTCCAGCGCGCCCGTGTAGATCGGCACGTCGGGATGGGCCTCGTGCATCCGCGTAACACCCTCCGGTGCCGCGATCAGACAAGCGAACTTGATGTCGCGGGCACCGTCCGCCTTGAGCCGGTCGACCGCTCGGACGGCCGAATTGGCGGTGGCGAGCATCGGGTCGACGACGATCACCGGCCGCTCGGCGATGTCGGTCGGCACCTTGTAGTAATATTCGACCGGCTGGAGAGTGGCCGGGTCGCGGAAAAGGCCGATATGGCCGACCCGGGCCGAGGGGACGAGTTCGAGCATGCCCTCGAGCAGACCGTTGCCGGCCCGCAGGATCGAGACGAAGCAGACCTTCTTGCCGGCCAGCATACGCGCCTCGGTCGCGACGAGCGGGGTCTCGATCGGGACCGTGGCGAGCGGCAGATCGCGGGTGATCTCGTAGGCCAGGAGATGCGCGATCTCGCGCACGAGCCTGCGGAACTCGGCGACCGGCGTCTGCTTCATGCGCAGAAGCGCGAGCTTGTGCTGGACCAGCGGATGGTCGACGACGACGAGCTCGGCCACGGGCGAGGCTCCTTGCGGCGAAATCGGGCGACAGGCTGCCCGGCCAGCGATAGAAGGCCGGGCGCGGGCTGGCAATCGCGGGGCTCGAGAGGACCGTTGCGAACCGGATCGAAGATCCGCCGTATCGCCCATGCCGAGCAGCTGCGACTCGCCGTCGCGGCCGGCTCGGACCCGCCGGGCCTCGTGCGCCCGATGCCCTCGGAACCGGGGCCGATCCCGCTCGAGCTGGCGGCGGAGCTCGCCCGGCTCCGCCCACCCGGGGTCCCGAGCCCGTCGTCGAGCTCGGCCCGAAGCGCGGACATGCTCGCCCGCGAGGCCGAAACGGTCCAGCCGCTCGCACTCCGGATCGTCCAAAGGCTCGGGGCCGGGGTCCGACGGCCGCGCCGGCGCGGCTTCCTCGGGCTGCGGCTCGTCGGGGTGGTGCGGGTCGAGGGCCCGGAAGCGCTCGAGGAGGCGCGCGCTTCGGCCGAGGCGGCCGATGCGCTCCTCCTCGACCCCGGGCGGCCGAGGGCCGATCCGCCCGAGCTCGCCGGAACCGGGTGCCCGCACGACCGGCGGCCCGCGCGGACGATCGTCGAGGCGCTGTGGCCGCCGATCTTCCTCGCGGGCGGCTCGCGGCCGGAGACGGTCGGAGCGGCGATCGGAGCGGTGCGGCCCTCCAGCATCGACCCGTGCGGCGGGGTGCGCCGCGTCGGCCGGCTCGATGCGGGTCGGCGCATCGCCTTCGTCCGCTCGGTCGCCACCGCCCCCGGAATCGGCGCCATACCCGAGGCCGGCGCCGAGCGCGTGAGTCCCCTCGGATGAGCGCCGCACGCGAACTCGTGGTCGGCGTGCTCGGCGGCATGGGACCCGCCGCCACGGTCGACCTCCTCGACAAGATCCTGGCGGAAAGCGGGGCACGAAGCGATCAGGAGCATCTCCACCTGATCGTCGACTGCGACCCTAAGGTACCGAACCGCAACGAGGCCCTGCTTGGTACCGGCCCCTCCCCCGCCCCGGCCCTGGTGGCGATGGCCCGCAGGCTCGAGGCGGCCGGCGCGGACTTCTTGATCATGGCCTGCAACACCGCACATGCCTGGGAGGCCGAGATCCGCGCCGCGGTCGCCGTACCCTTCGTCTCGATCCTCGAGGAGACGGCGGCCGAGGTGGCGGCCGCGGTGCCGCCCGGCTCACCCTGCGGCGTCCTCGCGGCCGGCGGCTGCCGGCGGGCGCGGCTCTACGAGCGGGCGCTCGAGGCGATCGACCGGCCGCCGATCGTCCCCGACGAAGCAGAGCAGGCGCGCTTCATGGAGCTCCTCTATCGGATCAAGGCGGGCGATCTCGGCGCGGCGGTGCGCGGCGAAATGGCCGGGCTCGCCCGGGCTCTGGTCGGGCGCGGTGCGCGGCTCGTGATCGCCGGATGTACCGAGGTGCCGCTCGTACTCGGCCCGACCGACTGCCCGGTGCCGCTCGTCGACAGCAGTGCCGCGCTGGCGCGCGCGACCGTGGCCTACGCCCGCCGGCTGCGGCCGCTGCCCGCCACCCGGACCGCCGCCCGTCCGGCCGGCCGCGAAGGAGAGCCCGCATGCATCTCGCCCGTTTCCCGCGCTTGAAGATCGCGCATCTGCCCACCCCGCTCGAACCGCTGCAGAATTTGACGCGGCTCCTCGGCGGCCCGAACCTCTGGATCAAGCGCGACGACTGCACGGGGCTCGGGACCGGCGGCAACAAGACCCGCAAGCTCGAGTTCCTCGCCGCCGAAGCGCTCGCCCAGGGCGCCGACACGCTGATCACCCAGGGGGCGGTGCAGACCAATCACGGCCGCCAGACGGCGGCGATCGCCGCTCGCCTCGGGCTGCGCTGCATCCTCTTGCTCGAACACCGGGTGGCGACCGACGATCCGGACTATCTGAAGAACGGCAACGTGCTTCTCGACCGGCTGTTCGGCGCGGAGCTGCGCGAGTTGCCGGGCGGTACCGACATGAACGCGGCCATGGAGCCGGTCGCCGAGGAGGTCCGCCGAGCGGGCGGGCGGCCCTACACGATCCCGGGCGGCGGCTCGAACGAGGTGGGGGCCCTCGGCTATGTCGGCTGCGCGCTCGAGCTCGTCCACCAGGCCAACGAGCAAGGGCTCGTGATCGACCACATCGTCCACGCCACGGGTTCGGCCGGCACCCAGGCCGGGCTCGTGGCCGGTATCGCGGCGATGAACGCGCGGATCCCGGTGCTCGGGATCGGTGTGCGGGCACCCAGGGAGCGGCAGGAAGCGAACGTCCACGCCCTCGCCTGCCGGGTGGCGGAGAAACTCGGGCTGCGGAGCGGCATCGACCGCTCGGCGGTGGCGGCGAATTGCGACTATGTGGGCGAGGGCTACGGGATCCCCACGCCCGCTATGGTCGAGGCGGTCCAGCTCTTCGCCCGGCACGAGGGAATCCTTCTCGACCCGGTCTACACCGGCAAGGCCGCGGCCGGGCTGATCGACCTCTGCCGCCGAGGGTTCTTCGCGAAGGGTACGAACGTCGTGTTCCTCCATACCGGCGGTGCCGCCGGGCTCCACGCCTATCGTGCGGTGTTCGAGCGGGCGAGCGACCGAGGCTCCGGGTCGGGCGGCTAAGGTAGAATCCGACCGGAGCCGATGGGTAGCGGGGGCTCGGGCGGCACCGGCCGGGGCGCGGGTACCGAGACCGGTACCGCCGAACGCACCGAGACGGGGGACGAAACGGGTGGAAGCGGTCGATCGTCGGTAGCGACCAGCTTCACCGTGCCGTAGCGCGGTCGCTGGAGCGCCCGGACGTAGAGACGCTGCGGGCCGCTGACGACGAGGCCGAACAGGGGTGCCACTTCGAGGAACACCTCGCCGACGATCACCTCCTCGCCCTGGGCCAGGGTGAGCGCCCCGCCGAGATCGGCGCGGCCGCCCGGGCTGCCGACCCGGCTCGCGACCGCGAGCCCAGGGCTCGTGCCATGCTGCCAGAGGACCCGGTCGCCGATGCCGGGTAGGTTGGCGACGGACGAGACGAAGGCCCGGCCGGAGCCCGCTAAGTCGAGCGGGGCGGCCACCTCCCGTGCCGCCTCGAACAGGTCGACGACGTCGCGCAGGTGGATCTCGTCGGTGCGGGCGGTGAGATCGGCGATCACCGCGGCCGCCCGTTGCACCTTGTTGTTCGCGATGTAGAGCCAGGTGACGTCGGCGCCGCCGATCAGCAACAGGATCAGCACCGGCAACACGAGCGCGAACTCGACCGGTAGCGTGCCGCGCCGGTCGTTCGCGAGGCCGCGGGCGCATTCGTCGCCGCACCGCATCGGCCGGGGCACCTCGGGTCCGTCGACCGGCGGCTCATCCACCGGGGAACGGCTCGTTGCGGACGGCATAGCTCGCTCGTAACTCGAGAGCGCCACCGCCGGGCAGGAGCCCGCGCAGGAACGGAGTCATGGGCCGCCAGTCGTAGCGCACGCGGTAGAGGACGACGGCATCGGGCCCGCCCGGGCCGCTGGCGCCCATGTCGGTGTCCCAGCTGCCGTTGCCGTTGACGTCGGTGAAGGGCTCGCCGGCATCGTGCCTGCCGTTCCCGTTGACGTCGGTGAAGGGCTCGGGCCGGCCGATGCTGTCGAAGCTCGGATAGACGAGGGTGTCGAGGTGCAGTCGCTCGGGCTCCAGCAAGGTGCCGCCGACCCGCTCGGCCACTCGACGAATGAGCTCCGTGCGCGACAGTCCGTCGCGACCCGTGCCGACGATGCCGCTCCGAGCGGCGTCGCCGACTGCGGTCTGGAGCAGGATTTGGCTGAGCATCAGCATGGCAACCTCGAGGATGCCGATCAGCACCAACACGAGAGCAGGGCCGAGGATCGCGAAATCGACCACCGCCGAGCCGGCACCATCGGCAAGGAGCCGGGATCGGCGCAGCTCCGCGCCGCCCGCTCGCCCGGGCCCGCCCGACGAACGCCGCGCGACCGTTCCGCTGCGTCCGCCCGGGAGCGAAGAAGCCCACGCCATGCACCCTCGCGACGCCGAAGACGGCCTCTTTTGTAGGTCCGAGAAGTTGACATTCGGTGAACCCCCTTCACGGCGCACGTGGCCGGAAGCCGGCCCGCGCGAGCGACGATTCGCGGCTCGCCGGCCGCCGACGAAGCCTGCTACAGAGCGGTGCGGTCGGCGAGGCGGGGCGAAGGATCTCCGTCCGCCGGGTCGGGGGAGACGCCGTTGATCGAGGATCTGCTGGCACTTCCGCCGCTCGCCCACGGGCTGGCAGGCGGTCTCGCCCTGCTCGCCCTCCTGGGCTTCGCGCTGTGGCTCGTGGCCAGGGCGAGCCTGCGCCGCCAGGTCGAGGAAGCGGCCGCGGCCGAGATGCGCCTCAGGGACCAGCTGATGCAGGCGCGCAATCAGGCGCAGCAGACGACCGAGCAGCTCAACCGCGTCTCGCAGACGCTCGCCGCCGAGCGCCAGGCGCACGGCGATCTCGTGGCGATCGGCCAGCGACGCGCCGAGGTCGAGGCTCAGCTCGCCGAGACGAGCCGGGCGCTGGCCTTGCGCCGGCAGGAGCTCGCCGAGCTCGAGGAGCGGCTGGCCGGTCGCCGCCGAGACCTCGAGCGGCTGGGCCGGGAACAGGCCGAGGCGGACCGCCGCAAACAAGCCGCGGAGGCGGAGCTCGCCCGGGTCCGCGAGACGCTCGCCGAGACCGAAGCGAAGCTGGCGCAGGCCCGAACCGAGCTCGCCGAGATCGAGCAACGGCTCGCCGAGGGGCGCGAGGAGCTCGCTCGTCTCGAGGCACAGATCGCCGATCGGCGGCCGGTGGCGGAGAGCGTGAGCGCGATCGAGGCGCGGCTCAAGGCGGTGGCCGACGAGCAGCTCGCCCGGCTCAAGGCGGCGAGCGAGGCCTTGGTGGCGGAAGCGGCGGCGGTCGGCGAGCAGCTGCGCGCGATCCCGGAGAACTGAACCCGCTGGCCGGACCGGCGGACGCCAGAGAGCCTCCGTCGGCGGTCGGGGCGGCCGGTGTGCCGCCCGCGGCACTTTCTGAGGAAGTCCTCGCAGCGCTGGCCGGGGAACCGCTCGCGCCGCTAGAGCTTCGGCTCGCGGTCGAGACCGACGGCCGGCGGTGGCGGCCCGACGCGGTTCTGGACCGCGCGGTTGCTCGGCGCCGGGGCGGGAAGGTGTCGACCGGGCCGCGGCCGGCGCGTTCGACACCGGGTCGCCGAGCCCCGGAGTGCGCCGGCCTCGGTCTTGCTGGTCGACCAGCTGCTGCGCAACATCCATCGCCGCTCGCCGCGGGCCTTCGCCTACGACGCCCGGGCCCGGGAGGTGGCGCGCTCGGCCCTCGCGCGCAGCCATCGCCGCGCGGTGTCGTCGCGGCCGCGGTTCTTCCACTGTCTGCCGTTCGAGCACGGCGAGAATCCGGCCGACCAGGCCCGCGCCGTCGAGCCGTGCCGCGAGCGCGGCGGCGAGGCGCTGCATTGTGTCGAGGCGTACCGGGCGGTGTTCCGACGGCTCGGTCGATTTGCACACCGCAACGCGATCCTCGGCCGGCCGTCCACGGCCGAGGAGGAGGCCTTCCTGCGCGAGCCCGCCTCCTCTTCTTAGCCCGGCTCCTTCTTCCCGGGTGGAGCGCGCCCCTCCCCGCCCCTCAGAGCGGTCGGACAAGCCGGATCAGGAACGCCTCGAGGCCGAGGCGGTCGAGCCCGTCGGAGAGCGCGTCGCGCTCGGCCGCCGGGCCGCCCGTGGCCGGACCCGGGTCGCGCTCCCGACGGGCGGGCCGCAGCTCGACCGCGAGTCCTTCCCGCACCGGCATCTCCGGGGGCACGCTCGCCGGGCCGGTGTCCGGCTGCTCGATCGGGGCGGACGCGATGTCGAGTTCGTCCCGTCGGATGCGGAGATCGAGGCGCAAGCGGTCGCTACTTCTGGTCTCGCCCCGGGCGGCCGGCCGGGCGAGTGCCGGCAGCGCCGGGACCAGGAGGAGCGAGGCGAGCAGCACGGCACGGCGGTCCGGAAGGCCCGACATGGCTTGCAGATAAGACGGCTCGCGCAGCGGGTGAAGACCCGAGAAGCCACCGTCCGGTGGCCGGGCCGTTCGTCGGGCGACCGCGAGGCATGTGCTTAACGCTTTCTCAACCTTTCCGCGCGAGAACGGGCGCCGTTGCGAGCCGAGAGGTGCCGTGCTCCCGCTGCTGTTGCCGCTCGCGATCGTTCTGGTGCCGCTCCCGATCGTTCTGGTCTCGACCACGCTCGCGCGTGTCCTCGCGCGCCTCCGCGCAGCACCGGCCGGGCGTCGGCTCGAGCCGTGGTCCGCGGCCTTCGCGCTGCGGGGATCGGGCGACGGCTCAGGCCGGCCGGTCGCCCTTTTCGACCCGCAACACGCGGGCATCGAGGGCCGGCAGCATGCGCGCCGGATCGCGGGTGACGACGACGTCCACCACGCTCGGCACGGTCTGCTCCGCGAGCGCCTCGGCGAGCGCGGGAGCGAGCCCGGCCGGGTCCTCGACCCGGATCCCGCGGCAGCCCATCACCCGGGCGATCGCCGCATAGTCGAGCTCGACGAGATCGCTCGATTGATACGCGCCGTACATCGCGTGCTGCAGAGCCTTCACGTAGCCCGACGCGGCGTTGTTGACGACCACGAGGGTAAAGGCGGCCCCCAGGCGCCGAGCGGTCTCGAGTTCGCCGAGGGCCATGTTGCAGCCGCCGTCGCCCGTGAGCCCGACCACCACCCGATCGGGAGCGGCGAGCTTGGCGCCGAGCGCGCCCGGCAGGCCGTAGCCGATCGAGGCGAAGCCGCGGTCGGCCACGAAATGGCGGCCCGCCCGCCGGGTGTCGAAGAGAAGTCCGGCCCAGTGCGCGGCGAACCCGCCGTCCGCCACCAGGATGCCGTCGTCGGGCAGGGCGGAGCGGATCTCGTGGATCAGGCGGGCCATGTGGACGGGCCGCTCGGCGGAGCGCAGGCGCGGCTCGGCCTCGGCCCGCCAGCGAGCGGCCCTCTCCGCGAACTCGGCCCGCCAGGCAGTGCGATCCGGACGGTCGGTGCCCAGGGCCGTGCGCAGGTCGTCCAGGGCGAGCCGGGCATCGGCCGCGATGCCGACCGCCACGCGGGCGGTGCGGCCGATCTCCTCGGGGCAGATGTCGATCTGCACGAGGGGTGTCGTTTCGGACAGGAGCTGGAAGCGTCGGGTCGCGATCTCGCCGAGCTTGCAGCCGACCGCGACCAGAAGGTCGGCGCGGGCGATCAGGTCGTTGGCGATCCGCGAATAACGACCGAACAAGCCGGCCGAGAGCGGATGGGTGCAGGCCAGAGCGCCCTTGCCGCTGATCGTGTGAGCGACCGGGATTTCCTGCTCCTCGGCCAGCACGCGGAGCGCCTCGTGGGCCCCGCTCCCGTGGATCCCGCCACCCACCAGGAGCAGCGGCCGCTCGGCCCGGGCGAGGAGTGCCGCCGCCCGGGCGAGGTCCGCGGGATCGGGTCGGGTCCGGCGCGCTTGTACGGCGAGCGTCGCAGGGTCGACCCAGAAGTCCCTGACGTCGAAGCCGTACTCGGCATGCGCCACGTCCTCGGGAACGTCCAGCACCACGGGGCCGGGCCGGCCACTCGTGGCGACCGCCAGCGCCCGGCGTACGAGCTCCGGGATCCGTTCGACACGCTCGACCCGGATCAACTCCTTGACGGCCGGGCGCAGAATCTCCGTCTGCCGCGATTCCTGGGTCATGTTCTTCCAGGAGTGAGCCCGGTGGGTGTCGCCCACGATCGCCACGAGCGGTACGCCGGCGTTCAGGCTCTCGACCAAGCCGGTCACGAGATTGGTGGCACCCGGTCCGAGCGTTGCGTCGCACCAGCCCGGGCGGTTGGTGATCCGTGCCCAGGCGTCGGCCGCGAAGGCGCCCATCCGCTCGTCGTTGATCAGAACGTGGCGCAGGCCGAGGGCCCGACAGGCTTCGTAGAAGGGCAGGAGCTGGAAGCCGCCCATGCCGAAAATCGGCCCGCAACCGGAAAGACGCGCCATCTCCGCGAGCGCCCGCCCGCCCGTCGCGACCAGCCGGGCATTGGCCCCCGGAGCAGAGGAAGCATCGTTCTCCGGGCCGGAGGTGACGGTGCTCATCGTCCGACCTCGGCGAGCCGGGCCGCCACGAGTCGTTCGACGAGCGCTCGGGCCGACATGCCGGGCCTGCCGCCGAGTTCAGCGGCTCGCCGGTTCACCCGGCTCACGATCCCGTCGGCGAAGGTCGAGCGCCCGTCGCCGATCCGCGCCGTGGCGGCGTCGACCGTGGCGGCGGCGATCCCGCGCGCGTCGAGGGCCGGCAGCCGGGTGGTCCCCGCTTCGTCGATCCCGATGCCGGCATCGTTGAAGAGTGCGGCGAAGACCGCCTCGCCCACGGCGCTCTCCGGCCAGCCGCCCAAGAGGCCACCGTGGCTGCCCGTCACCACGATGTGGCCCCGGTCCTCCGCTCGGACGAGGGAGACCGAATCGATCGCCCAGACCTCGACCCCGGGGCGCCCGACCTCCTCGAGGAGCACTCGACTCTCGCGAACGGGCGGCGGCTCGAGCTGCCGCGCCGGCGCCGCGGCCAGCCGTTCCACTGCTTCCGGGGTGCGCTGGCCGGGCTCCACCCCCAGGGCCGCCGCGATACGGTTCGCTCGGCTCACGACGCCGCGTACCCACGCGTCGCGCCCGTCGCCGATCCGCGAGCGGTCGTGGTCGAGGGCCGCGGCCGGCAGACCGAGCGCCTCGAGCCAGGCGAGGCCGGCGACGCCGGCCTCGTCCTTGCCGATCCCGGCATCGTTGAGAATGACCGCACGGACCCCGGCCCTGGCGGCGCACCAGGCGGCGTACACCCCGCCGTGGCTCGCGCAGACCGCGATGGCGCCGGCGTGCTCCGGCGCGAGCTTGGTTACCGAGTCGAGGATCACCGGCTCGTCCGCCATCTCTGCCTCCCGAGGCGGCCGGAGAAGGTCCCTAGCGCGGCTCGGGCTGTCTGTCAGCGCTCGGGGTCGCACGACCGCTCGAAACGCGTCGCCCGGTCGCGCGAAGTCGTCGGTCGCAGCAGCGCGTCTCGCGTTCCGGCGTCGGTCGAGCGAGTCGGAGCCGTGGCCGGCCGGTGGTGCCCGCCGTCCGGCGCTCGACCGCCGAGGCGGCCGAGCGCCCGCGACGGTCGAACGGCGACGAGCACGGCCGCGACGGGACGACGCGCCCGTTCGTCCGCGACGACGATTCGAGCGAAAGGCCCGCGCGGCGGTCGGCGCGTGCGTCGGATGACGGCGGGACCAGGGCCGACCGCCGATTCGAGGCTCGAGGTCGAAATCGAACAGTCCGGAGGTACCGGGACGGAGAGGGCGGGCCCGCGCGGTTCGGCCACGCGCGCTGTACCGAAATCGAAAGGTCCGCGCGTTCGCGGCCGGTCGCGGTCGGCCGAGGCGGCCCGTCGGCTCGCCGGGCGGTGCGCGGCGCCCCCGACCCGCACGGCGAGGACGAGCGGTCGGCCGCACCAGACGTCGGCCCCGGGCGAGGTCGGCGAGCGTCCCGATCGGCCGCACCGTCGGCCGGACACCGGCGCAGCCGGCCCGTGCCGCGAGGCGAGACCGAGGTGCCGAAAAGAGGAGGCTGTCGTCCCCATGGGGTGTGCCGGAACCGAACCTCGCCGACCCCACCCGGGATCGCGGCGAGGGCGGGTGTTCGGCGGCCGGAGAAAGAGGCGGCTCGAAACCGCCACGTCCGGCACACCCGGGCACGTTCGCCCCCCGTTCGGGCTCTCCTGCTGAGAAACTCGCGGGGAAGGCCGCCTCGGGGCGATGCGGCCACGATGGAAGCGAGCCCGCCTTCTCTGTCCCCCTGCCGGAGCGAACGCCCACGCCGGACGCGGCCGGAATCGAAGGCGACCTCGTCCGGAGAGGTTCGTGCACGGAAAATGCCGGCACGGCGGCGCGAGCCGGGAGCCGGAGGCGCCGTCGCCGGGTAACGGGCCGCGAACGGCTTCGCTCGAGCATCGGCCGCGTGAAATCCGGTAGCCCGATCCTCGTCGCGGGCGCGCCAACCGTTCGCCTCGCTGCCCGCGCCGGAACGCGGGCGGACAGCGCCGCTGCTCGCGGGCTTTCGAGATAGGACGAGAGGTGTCCTACCGATCCGCGGGGCTCGCTCCGCGAGCTCCGCCCTGGGTCTCAATCGTCGCCGCGGACGGCCGGCGTCGACCCGCGCCGGCCCTCGACCGGGACCGACCGCGCCGCTAAGAGCCGAGAGTGTGGAGGCCGAATGGAGGCGGTGATGGTGGACCGACGGCGGTTCTTGGCGCTCGCGGCCGGTGGGCTGACCCTCGGGATGGCGGCTCCCGCTGCTGGG
Source organism: uncultured Alphaproteobacteria bacterium (assembly GCA_937926445.1). GTDB lineage: Bacteria > Pseudomonadota > Alphaproteobacteria > Geminicoccales > Geminicoccaceae > JANXAZ01. The sequence continues at coordinate 251,679 of CALBAK010000026.1, read as the reverse complement.
CAGAGCTTCGTCAACGTGCTCACGGGCGGCACCGCCGGGGTCTACTACCCGCTCGGAGTAGCCCTGGGTCGGATCTACGGCGAGCGGATCCAGGGGATCCGGACCTCGGTCCAGTCGACCAAGGCTTCGGTGGAGAACTTGAACCTGTTGCAGGCCGGCAAGGGCGAGATCGCCTTCACCCTCGGCGATTCGCTGATCGCGGCCTGGAAGGGCGATCCCGAGGCTGGCTTCAAGGCGCCGCTCGACAAGCTCCGCGGGATCGCCGCGATCTACCCGAACTATGTGCAGATCGTGGCGAGCCGGGAGTCCGGCATCGCGACGCTCGCCGACCTCAAGGGCAAGCGGCTCTCGGTGGGTGCCCCGAAGTCCGGCACCGAGCTCAACGCTCGGGCGATCCTGGCGGCCGCCGGACTCTCGTACGCCGACCTCGGCAAGGTCGAGTACCTGCCCTTCGCCGAATCCGTCGACCTCATGAAGAATCGTCAGCTGGACGCGACCCTGCAGTCGGCCGGCCTCGGCGTCGCCTCGATCCGCGATCTGGCGGCCTCGGTACCGATCCGCATGGTGGCCGTGCCGGCCGAGATCGTCGCCAAGATCGGCGCACCCTTCCGGCCGGGGGTGATCCCGGCCGGCACCTATACGGGCCAGGACGGCGACGTGCCGACCGCCGCGATCCCGAACTTCCTCGTGACCCATGCCGGGGTGTCGGACGATCTCGCCTACGCCATGACCAAGGAGCTGTTCGCCAATCTCGATCAGCTCGCGGCGGCGCACGCCGAGGGGCGGAAGATCAGGCTCGAGGGCGCACTCGCCGGCATGCCGGTGCCGCTCCATCCGGGTGCGGTGCGGTACTACAAGGAAAAAGGCCTCCAGCCTTGAGCCTCGACGCGGCGTGAGCGGCGGCCTCACCGCCGGTGCCGACCCGGCCGCCCTCGGCTGGGGTCCGGGGGCACGCGGTCGGGCGATCCGCGCCATCGCCCTCGTCTTTTCCGCCTTCCAACTCTGGACCGCCGCTTGGAGCCCGCTACCGAGTCAGATCGTCCGCTCGGTGCACGTGGGCTTCCTCGTGCTGCTCGCTTTCGTGCTCCTGGCCGAGCGCGAGAGGGCCGGCCGGTTCGGTCGCGCACTCGCCTGGGCGCTCGGCGGGCTCGGCTTCCTCCTCGGGCTCTACCACTGGATCTTCTACGAGGCGTTGATTCTGCGCGCGGGCGAGCCCGAGCCGGCCGATCTCGTGGCCGGTGTCCTCGTCCTCGTCCTGGTGTTCGAGGCGGCGCGTCGCCTGCTCGGGCCCGCGCTGCCCGTCCTCTGCGGCCTTTTTCTCGCTTATGCGCTCTTCGGTCATCGGCTCCCCGCACCGCTCGACCATCGCGGCTTCGATCTCGCGCAAGTGGTCGACCAGATGTTCCTCGGTACCGAGGGCATCTACGGGGTACCGACCTACGTCTCCTCGAGCTTCATCTTCCTCTTCATCCTGTTCGGCGCCTTCCTCGAGCGGGCCGGCATGATCCGGCTCTTCAACGACCTGGCGCTCGGCACGGTCGGTCACAGCAAGGGCGGACCGGCCAAGGTGGCGGTGATCTCCTCGGGCCTCATGGGGACGATCAACGGCAGCGGGGTCGCCAATGTCGTGACCACCGGGCAGTTCACCATCCCGCTCATGAAGCGCTTCGGCTACCCGGCCCGTTTCGCCGGAGCGGTCGAGGCCACCTCCTCGATGGGCGGGCAGATCATGCCGCCGGTGATGGGGGCGGTGGCCTTCATCATGGCCGAGACCATCGGCGTGCCCTACGTCGAGATCTGCATCGCCGCGGCGATCCCGGCCCTCCTCTATTTCACCACCGCCTTCCTCACCGTCCATCTCGAGGCGGGCCGGCGGGGCCTCGCCGGTCTACCGCTCTCCCAATGTCCGAGCGCGCTCGCCGCCCTCCGGCGCGACTGGCCGTTGTTGTTGCCGCTCGCCGCTCTCGTCTGGCTCCTCTTCGCCGGCTACACGCCGCTCTTCGCCGGTACGATCGGGCTCGGGCTCACCGCCTTCGTCGTCCTCGGCCGGCCGGTCGCGAACGCGTTGCCGGCGGGAGCGCTGCGGCTCGCCTTCTGGATCGCGCTCGGCCTCGGGGCCGGCGCCTTCGCCCGCTTCGGGGTCGACGCGATCGTGGCCGTCGTCCTGGTCCTGGTCGTCGCCGCCTGCGTCGTGAAGGGGGGACGCGAGACCCTCGCGCTCGTCCGCGACGCGCTCGCCGACGGAGCCCGCCACGCGCTTCCGGTCGGCATCGCCTGCGCCCTGGTCGGGACGATCATCGGCACGCTCACGCTCACCGGCGCCGCGACCAATCTCGCAGGAGCGATCGTCGATCTCGGCCGGAGCTCGCTGTTCGCGAGCCTCCTGCTCACCATGCTCACCTGCCTCGTGCTCGGCACCGGCATCCCGACGATTCCCAACTACATCATCACGGCCTCGATCGCCGGGCCGGCGCTCCTCGAGCTCGGCGTACCGCTCATCGTGAGCCACATGTTCGTCTTCTATTTCGGGATCATGGCCGACCTGACCCCGCCGGTGGCGCTCGCCGCGCTGGCCGCCTCGCCGATCGCCGGCGAGAGCCATCTGAAGATCGGTTTGACCGCGACGCGCATCGCGATCGCCGGCTACGTGGTGCCGTTCATGGCGGTCTACGCGCCCTCGCTTCTCCTCCAGCCGAGCGACCCGATGGCCGCGCTGATCGGCTTCTGGCCCGCGGTCGTCTACGTGGTCGGCAAAGCGCTTCTCGGAATCCTTCTCTGGGCTTCGGCGCTCACGGGCTTTCTCAAAGGGCCGATGACGCTCGCCGAGCGGGCCGGTTGCCTGGTCGCCGCGGCCGTCCTCGTGGTCGCCCTGCCCTGGACCGACGAGCTCGGCTTCGCGCTCGCCGTCGCCACGCTCGGCTTCCATCTCTGGCGCCACCGGGCACGGCCCTCGACGGTGGTCGGATCTTGAGCGGGCTCTGCCTTTCCGCCGGCGCCGCCGCCGCGCGGCTGGCGCTCGAAGCTTTCACGCTCCTGTGGACACACACGGTCGAGAAGGTCCCGTGGAGAGAGGATTGGCGCGTCGAACCCACGGGGCTCGTCCTGCTCGAGAGTCGGGTGGCAGGGAGCGGGGCTGGGATGGAGCCGGGTCCCGATGCGCGCCTAGAGGCCGGCGCCTGGCGGTTCCGGCCTGCACTGCCGCCGCTTCCCGAACTCGTCCTCGCCCGCGGCCCGGGGCTCGAAGATTGGCGGCTGTGCGACGAGCGGGGCTGTCGTCCGCTCGGGGCGCTCCTACCCGGTGCCGAGGGGCCGATCCGCCTCTGGCCCTGCCCCGATCCCTGAGCCTGCGGAGGGAATCGAAGGGGCGTGTGGCCGTCGATCCCGACCTCCTCGCCGGCTTCGATCGGCCGGACCCCGGGGCCCGATCGAGCAGCCCGAAGGGCGACCGTCGACCCGGCGCCGGGCGGGACGGCGGGATCGGCGAAGGTGGAAAGGAAGAGGGCTCAGCGAGCCACGATGGGAGTTCGTCACCCGTGAAGACGGGCTCCGTGAGGGACGTCGCATCCAGGCGGGCGCCGTCCGATCGATCGCGTGCGCGGCCGAAGGGGCGGCGGAGCGGGACAGCCGCTATGGCGAGGCGGCGGACGAGATCCCCGCGGTCGACTGCCCGAGCCGGGCCGCCCCCCGCCGGCCGGTGCGCGGCGAGCGTGGAATCCACGAGCGGGCAGCGACCCGAGGCCGGCCCCGCCTCGAACGCGGTCCGCCGGCGGCGCCGGTTGCCGGGGTGGCGGCTCGGGCTCGAGCCGGGTCCCGCCGGCGATGTTGACCTCCTCGCCGATCGCGATCGCGCATCGGGCAGGCGCCGCCCGGGATCCGCCGACCCGACAGACCGAGCTCGACACCGGGCCGGTCGCGACCGGCCCGGATGCCGCGGGCCGATCGGCGGGCCCGGGGCCGATCGTCGAATGGGCATCGGGCGGCATCGAGCGGGACGGTACGGCCCGCGAGCGTCGCGCGGACGAGCGAGCCCCGTTCGTCGGCCCCTCGCCGCGCGACAGGGGCTCGGCGCGGCGCGCCCGAGGCGGGTGCGATGCTCGCGCTCGACTGCCCCGGGAAAGCTTCGGTGGAGCCTGCCGAGCTCGGCGGCTCGCGTGCCGGCCGGAGCCGCCCTCTCGGAGCCGGGGCGTCGACCTCGAGAGCCGTTCGCTGCCGACGATGCGCGTCCCTCGCCGGGCCGATCGCTAGGGAACGGGCTCGAACCAGAGGGACGTGTTGTAGTCGATCGTGACCTCCTCGCCGGCTTCGATCGGCCGGGGGGCCACGAGTTCGACGAGGCAGCCCGAGGCGCCGCCGTCGACGTAGCGCCAGTCGGCATTGGGCGGACCGGCCGGGTTGACGAGGGTCAAGAGACCGAGGGCGAGCCGAGCCTCGAACTCGGGCCCGTCGCCCGTGAAGAAGTGCTTGGCGAGGCGCGTCTCGTTCAGCCGGTCGCAGTCCGCGCGGTCGAGAGCCAGGGTCGGGCAGCGGCACAGGACCCGACCCGCCGCGATCGGCCGGCGGGCGAAGACGCCGAGGCCCTCGCCGGGGACGGCGCGCAACTCCAGCAGACGCTCGCCGCCCACGATCGCGGCCCGCCGCCAGCCGCGCGGGAGCGGGCTCACGGCAGGGCCTCGAACCAGAGCGGGCAATTGTAGTCGATCGTGAGCTCCTCGCCCGGGCCCAGCGGGCGCCGGGTGCGCGGCACGACCGCCCAGCCGGTCAGCGGGTCTCGCCGCCAGTCGAGCTCGAGGGTGGGCGGCAGGCCGTGGTTCACGAGGGTGAGCCAGCCGAGCACGATCACCCCGACCCCGTCCCGCTCGGGATGGGCGAAGTAGTGGTTGCGGAAACGGGTCCGCTCGATCGGATCGACATCCGCGGGATCGAGCTCGAACACGGGCTGCGGGTCGAACGCCGCTCCGGCCGGCAAGGGCTCGGCCGCGAACACGCCGAGGCCCTTGGCGCCGGCCGGAGCGATCAGGACCGGACCGATCCGCACGGCGGCACCTCGCACCCGCCTAGGACCTTGACGAAGAAGGCCTTGCCGTCGCCCGGGGCGTAGAAGTCGGGGAGCGTCGCCTCGAGGCGGTAGCCACGGGCGGCATAGAAGGCGCGAGTCGGCGCGTAGCGTTCGGTAGTCGAGGTCTCGACATAGACCCGGCGACCGCCGGCCGCCGCGATCCGCGCCTCGGCCGCGGCGAGGAGCGCCGTGCCGAGGCCCCGGCCCCCTCGGTCGGGACGGACGGCGATCCAGTAGAGGTCGAAGCTGCTCTCGGTTCCGGCGATCGGGCCGAAGCAGACATAACCCGCGAGCCCGCGCGCATCGTCGGCCAGCACGAAATGATAGCCCGAGGCTTCGGGACCGCGGGCGAGACTGTCCTCGACGAGCTCGCGGGCGATCGCCACTTCGCTCGGGCGAAAGAAGCCGGTGGCGACGACCAGGCGCTCGACCGCCGCCGGGTCGGAGGAAACCGGGGTGTCGCGCAGGGCGAAGCCGAACGCGGTCGGGGCGGCGCCGCAGCCGAGCCCGCTGCGTGGGGTGCTCACAGCGCTCGCTCGCACGGACGGGCACGCTCGGCGCGGCTGCGCCCCCGGGCCCCGGCCGGATCGACGGAGCACCGGCTCTCGCGGCCGCGCGGGGCCGGCCTCGTGCCGGGGACGTGGCGCTGGACGGCCGCCGCGTTCGCCGGGAGCGGGCCGTCGCGGAGCCCGAAGCCCGGCGCGCTGCGAGCGCGGATCCCGGCGAGCACGGTGCGCTCCTAAGCCGCGACGGCGAAGGGCGGAGCCGCGCCACGGCCGCGGGCCGCGCCCAGGATCCGCTCGACCGCGGCACGCTGGTCGAGCCCCGCCTCCTCGAGCGCGGCCACGAAGCCGGCATCGGCCGAAAGGCAGGGATTGGCGTTGACCTCGAGGATCCAGGGCCGGCCGCACGCGTCGACCCGCAGATCGACCCGGGCGTAGCCCGCGAGGCCGAACAGGTCCCAGACCGTGCGGGCGAGGCGGGCGAGTTCGGCGCGCAGCGGCCCGTCGCCCGGCCGGGCGTCGAAACGACGGGGTGTCGTCTCCCAGGTGAGCGAGCCCGGGGACCATTTGGCGTCGTAGTCGACGATCGCCGGCCGATCCTTCGGATAGTCGGCGAAGTCGATCTCGCCGATCGGCAGGATCTCGGGCCCGTTCGCTCCCTCGAGGAGCGGGATGTTGAACTCGCGGCCCTCGACAAAGGCCTCGGCGAACCAGCGGCCGCCGAAGCGGGCGCGCATCGCGGCGATCCGCCGGGGCACCTCGGTGCCGGCCACCACCGCCCCGGCATCCAGACCCAGGGAGGCGTCCTCGTCGACCGCTTTGACGATCCAGAGCCGTTCGGGATCGGCCGGTTCGCCGGGCTCGACCCAGTCGGGGGTCGGCAGTTCGAGGCGGCGCAGGAGGCGCTTGGCGGCGAGCTTGTCGGTCGTGAGCTGGAGGGCCGTGGCGGGCGCACCGGTGTAGGGAATGCCCAGGACGTCGAGAAGGGCCGCCGGCAGGTGCTGGAGCCCGGCCCGCCCCTCGAGCGCCTCGACCAGGTAGAAGACGAGATCCGGCGGGTCGGCGGCGCGCGCGGCGAGCGGCCGCAGGTCGAGGCCGAGACCCAGGACCTCGGTGCGCCAGCCGAGCGTGCGCAGGATCGCCTCGACCTCGCGGACCTGGACGAGGGTGTCGGCCTCGTCCGGCCGGTCGGCCGGATCGAGCACGCCGTGCAGGAGGAGGACACGGGGCGCCACGGGGCTCAGCCCGTCCGGCGGCGGGCCGCCCGCTCCCGGGCGAGGCCCGCCCGCTCGGCCGCCGAGGCCACGATGGCGCCGATCAGCCCGTCGTAACCGAGGCCGGCGAGGCTCGCGAGGATCGGCAGATCCGAATGGGTCGGATGCAGGCCGGCCAGAGGGTTGACCTCGAGGAAATGCGGCCTGCCGGCGGCGTCGCTCCGGAGGTCGACCCGGCCGGCGTCGCGACAGTCGAGGGCGCGGTAGCAGGCGAGCGCGAGTGTAGCGGCGGCCCGCGCCTCGGGATCGTCGACGAGCGTGTAGCGGACGAGCTCCTCGCAGCGCTCCTTGTTGGTGTAGGAATAGACGCCAGGCTCCGCACCCGGCAGCAGCGCGACCTCGAGAGTGCCGACGATCCGCGCCGCGGCTCCGCTGCCGACGATGCCGACGGTGAATTCGCGGCCGGGCAGGTAGGTCTCGACCAGCACCGGCTGGGCGTAGCGGGCGAGCAGCCGCCGGCAGACGCGCTCGAGCTCCTTTGGCGAGCGGACGAGCGAGGCGGGCGAGACGCCCTTCCCGGTACCCTCGGCCACGGGCTTGGCGAAGAGCGGGAAGGGAAGGTCGACGGCGGCAATGTCGGCCGCCCGCTCGACCAGCGCGAAAGAGGCGGTCGCGAGCCCGTGGTCGCGGACCAACCGCTTGGCCACCGCCTTGTCGAGGGTGGCGGCCATGACGAGCGGGTCGGCGAAGGTGTAGGGCTGGCCGAAGGCCTCGAGGAGCGCCGGCACCTGGGCCTCGCGCGAGCGGCCAGCGAGGCCCTCGCAGATGTTGAAGACGAGGTCCCAGCGATGGCCGGCGACCAGCCGCTCGGCCAGGCGACGGACATGGCCGATCCGGTCCACCGCGTGGCCGAGGCGGAGGAGGGCGGCCTCGAGCTCGGCGATGGTCTCTGGGCTGTCGAACTCGGCGAGCTGCTCTTCGGCGAGCCCGAGGCCGCGATAATCATCGCGCAGATCGTAAGCGAGGCCGATCAGCACGGCTCGGCACTCCCCCGGCCGAGGGCGCGGCCGATCCGGCCGCCCGGATCGCGGTAGCGGTAGAGCTCGCCCTCGAAGTTGCGCAGGAGCAGATCGTCGCCGTCGCGGCCGACCAGGTAGTCGGGCAGGAGCGGGACCTTGCCGCCACCGCCCGGGGCATCGATGACGTAGGTCGGGACCGCATAGCCGCTCGTGAAGCCGCGCAGCCGGCGGATGATCTCGACGCCGGTCTCGACCGGGGTGCGGAAATGGGCGGAGCCGGTGATGGGATCGCACTGGAAGAGGTAGTAGGGCCGCACCCGGTTGCGCAGGAGACCATGGAAGAGGGCCTTCAGGACCTCGGCGTCGTCGTTGACGCCCTTCAACAAGACGGTCTGCGAGCCGAGCGGCACGCCGGCATCGGCGAGCCGGGCGCAGGCCTCTTCGGTCTCGCGGGTGAGCTCGGCCGGGTGGGTGAAATGCAGGCTCATCCAGACCGGGCGGTGGCGGCGCAGGACGGCGATCAGGCCGCGGGTGATCCGCTGCGGCAGGACGACCGGGACCTTGGAGCCGATCCGCACGAACTCGACGTGGCGGATGGCCTCGAGACGGCCCAGGAGCCAATCGAGCTTGTCGTCGCCGAGGGTCAAGGGATCGCCGCCCGAGATCAGCACGTCGCGGATCGTGGGCGTGGCCTCGATGTAGGCGAGCGCCTTCTCCCACTGGGCGTAGGCGAAATGGTACTCGCCGCCGACCTCGCCCACGAGACGCGAGCGGGTGCAGTAGCGGCAATAGGTCGAGCAGAAGGCGGTGGCGAGGAAGAGGACACGGTCGGGGTAGCGGTGGACGAGGCCCGGGACCGCGGCATCGTGGTCCTCGCCGAGCGGATCGTCGGCCTCGCCGGGGGAGCGGACATATTCGGCGCCGACCGGGACGTGGGTGCGGCGCAGCGGTTCGTTCGGATCCTCGAGGCCCATCAGCGCCGCGTAGTAGGGCGTGATTCCGACCGGCAGCGCGCCCTGGTGGCGACGGACCGCCTCGCGTTCGTCCTCGCTCAGGCGGAAAACGCGCTCGAGCTGAGCGAGCGTGCGCAGGCGGTTGCGGGCCTGCCACCGCCAATCGTCCCACTCGGCGCGCGCGGTGTCGGGGAAGAACCGGCGCTTGAACGCACGGGCCTGCGGGCCCATCGGAAACGTTTCGCGCCGCCCGGGCCGGGCCGTGCCGGCGACGCCGGACGGCAGGGGCCTGGCGGCGCGGCTCGCGGCGGAGGGGCCGTGCGGTCCGGACCGCTCGCTTTCGTCGGTACTTGGAGGGCGGAGGGTGTCCGCCGCGTCGAGCTCGAGCATTCCCGTCTCCCGGCGGTCGGCGGATCGCCCGGGGGCGCCTCGCCGACTCGCGCGCCTTATATGGCGGTCAATCGAACATGCAAGCGTTTACTGGGGCTCGGCGACAGACTTCATGAGGCTTGCAGTAAAAGTCGATGCGAATATTGAGAAAATCGCGAGGCGCCGGCCCACCTGGCCGGCGCTGTACAGAAAATCCCGAGCCGGGACCCGAGCCGCGCCTCGACGTTCCCGTAAATCCTCTGCCGCCCGAGACATTCGCAAAATACTCTCGCGAGTCGGACCCGCCGACGACCAATAGAGGAGGTAGGCGGCGATTGGCGAAGCATCGGGGAGACGGCATTTCGGCAGGTCTTGCATGGCGCGGCGGCCACCTCGCGCAGCGCGCGAGCCATCAACTCCAAGGTTATTTCGCCTGATGAGATTTCTATCGAAAGCTGCCCCCCCCGGCGACCGGGTCGCAAGCTGTTCGACGCAGCGCACCGCGGCCCGCGGCCTCCCTCTCGGCTGTGGACTCTTCCCGCTCGGGCGACGGCCGGACCGGATCCGGCCGCTCCGCAAGCGTCGTGTCCCTCGGCGCCGACCCGATCGGAGCCCCGCATCGCGCGCGGCCGCCGGTGCCGGGGCCGGGATCGCTAGCCGTGCGACCGCGCGTTGATCAATTCTCCGTGGGGTTGTCCACAACGCTGGATCCGCGCGTCTGCGGATGGTATCTTCTCTGCCGCGGTGCGGGGTGAGGGCTTCGCATGCAGGTCCGCTCGGGACGCGACGTCGTGATCGGCACGGTCCTCACGAGCGGACTGTCGGTGGCGGCGTCGATCGGTCTCTACGTCGCGATCGCGCTTCTGCGGGACGGCACCCTCGACCCGTTCTGGATGAGCTTCGCCGCCGCGGTGCCCCTGCTCCTCGCCACCCCGATGGTCGCCTATCTCCTCGAGCGCTTGCGCCGGCTGACACGGGCCAAGGGCGAGATGGAGGAGCTCGCCCGGCGCGACGGGCTCACCGGGCTGCTCAATCGCCGGGCCTTCTTCGAGGCCGCCGAGGAGGCGCTGCGGCGGGCGCGCGAGCATCGTGTGCCCCTCACGCTTCTCGTGCTCGACGCCGACCATTTCAAATCCATCAACGACGGCCACGGCCATGCCGCCGGCGACGAGGCCTTGAAGCTGATCGCCCGCACGCTGCTCGCCGCCACCCGGCAGTACGATCTCGTCGGGCGGATCGGCGGCGAGGAGTTCGCCGTGCTGCTGCGAGGTGCGGCACCGGACGAGGCGGGGCTGGTGGCCGACCGGATCGTCTCGGCCGTGCACCTCGCCGACTTCCGCCGCGGCGGACGGCCGGTGCCCTTGAGCGTGAGCTGCGGCATCGCCGTGCTCGAACCGGGGCTCGACCTCGACGGGCTCTTCGCTCGGGCGGATGCCGCCCTCTACGCCGCCAAGCGGGCCGGCCGCGGCCGCACGCGGACGGCCGAGCGGGATCCCGCCGCCGGCCCGGTCCGGCGCACCGCCTGAGCCGAGCCGTGGCGAACCGCGCCGGCTTCGTGGGGCCGGTCCTCGTGGCGATCGACCGACCCGACCTCGGGGGCGCCCTGGCACTCGCCCGCGGCCTCGTGGGCGCGGTCGGCGGGCTCAAGCTCGGTCTCGAACTGTTCGTGGCCGAGGGGCCGGCCGCGGTGCGGGCGCTCGCCACCACCGGCCTGCCGATCTTCCTCGACCTCAAGCTGCACGACATCCCCAACACGGTGGCGGGCGCGGTGCGCGCCGCGGCCGGGCTCGGTGCGGCGCTCTTGACCGTCCACGCCGCCGGCGGGCGGGCGATGCTCGAGGCGGCGGTCCAGGCGGCGCGCGCCTCCCCCTCCCCGCCCCGGCTGCTCGCGGTGACCGTCCTCACGAGCCTCGACGACGCCGATCTCGCGGCCACCGGGGTCGCGGGCGCGCCGCTCGAGCAGGCGGTCCGGCTCGCCCGGCTCGCGCGCGAAGCGGGCCTCGACGGGGTGGTCTGCTCGCCACAGGAGATCGCGGCGGTGCGCGCCGCTCTCGGCCCCGGGCCGCTCGTCGTGGTGCCGGGCATCCGGCCGGCGGGCGGCGCGGCGGGCGACCAGAAGCGGATCGCGACACCCGCCGAGGCGCTCGCCGCCGGCGCCGATCTTCTGGTGATCGGCCGGCCGATCACCACCGCCCCCGACCCGCGCGCGGCGGCCCGGGCGATCGTGGCGGAGATCGCGGAATCGCGCGGGTCCGGGGCGCCGACGCCTTAGGACCCCGCTCGGGGTCGAGGACATCGGGGCGGGGTCGGGGCGGCTCCCCGGCGCGGGAATCGCGGTACCCGACGTGGCATCGGGGTCCGCGTCCACGGGCCGCCCGCGGCCCGAGACGAGGAGAGCACGGAGCGGCCAGGCGCACCCGAAGCGACCCGCGGATCGCGGGAGCGCGCCGACCGCGCCGGCCCGGCACGGGCGAGGCTGGCCGGGGCGGGAGGGGCGCGCTAGCCTTCGGCCATGAACGAGAGGAAACGCCGCCTCGTCCTGGTCGACGGCTCCGGCTACATCTTCCGGGCCTTCTTCGCCCTGCCGCCCATGACCCGGCCGGACGGCACGCCGGTGAACGCCGTCTTCGGCTTCACGAACATGCTCTGGAAGCTCCTGCAGGAACATCCCGAGGACCATGTCGTCGTGGTCTTCGACGCCGGCAAGAAGAGCTTCCGGAACGACCTCTACGAGGCCTACAAGGCCAACCGCGAAGAGGCACCGATCGAGCTCGTGCCGCAGTTCCAACTAGTGCGCGAGGCAGCCCGCGCCTTCTCGCTACCGGTGGTCGAGCTCGAGGGCTTCGAGGCCGACGACGTCATCGCGTCCTACGCAGCGGCGGCGCGCCGAGCCGGGGAGGAGGTGCTGATCGTCTCCTCCGACAAGGACCTCATGCAGCTCGTGGGCGACGGGGTCTCGATGTGGGACCCCTTGAAGCAAAAGCCGATCGACCGCGAAGCGGTGATCGAGCGGATGGGCGTGCCGCCCGAGAAGGTGCGCGATCTCTTGGCCTTGACCGGGGACAGCTCGGACAATGTGCCCGGGGTCCCCGGGATCGGCCCCAAGACCGCCGCCCAGCTGCTCGACGAGTTCGGCTCGCTCGAGGCGCTGCTCGCGGGGCTCGATCGGATCAAGCAGCCCAAGCGGCGGGAAGCGCTCGCCGCCAACGCCGAATCCGCACGGCTCTCCTACGATCTCGTGGGGCTGCGGCGCGACGTGCCCCTGCCGGTGCCGCTCGAGGAGGCGCGGCGGCGACCGCTCGATGCCGAGAAGCTCCTGGCGTTCTGCCGCGAGAACGGCTTCCGCTCCCTGATCGGCCGGATCGGCGAGCTCGCCCGGGCGGCCGAGCGGGAGCGCACCGAACGTCGGGTGCAGCCGGCGGACGTCGAGGGCGCCGCCGCCTCCGCCGCTGTCCCCCGCTACACGACCGTACGGACCCTTACCGAGCTCGACGCCGTGCTCGCCCGAGCGCTCGAGCTCGGCCGGCTCGCCCTCGACACCGAGACGACCTCGCTCGACGTGATGCGGGCGCGGCTCGTGGGCGTGAGCCTCGCGGTCGAGCCCGGCGAAGGCCTCTACGTGCCGTTGGGTCACCTCGACGCCTTCGGCCGGCCGGTCGAAGGCCAGCTCCCGCTCGAGCCGGTGCTCGAGCGGCTGCGGCCGGTGTTGGCCGACCCCTCGGTGCTGAAGATCGGCCACAACGTCAAATACGACCTCTCGGTGCTGGCGCGGGTCGGCATCGAGCGGATCGAGCCGCTCGACGACACGATGCTGGTCTCCTACGTGCTCGACGGCGGCCGGCACGGGCACGGGCTCGACGAATTGGCCGAGCGCCGGCTCGGCAAGCAGACGATCCCCTACGAGGCGGTGTGCGGCAAGGGTGCCGAGCAGATCGGCTTCGATCGCGTGCCGATCGACGCGGCGACCGAGTATGCCGCCGAGGACGCCCTCGTGACGCTCGAGCTCTGGCTCGCGATGCGGCCGCAGCTCCTGGGCGAGCGCCTGCTCGGCCTCTACGAGACGGTCGAGCGGCCCCTGCCGCCGATCGTGGCGCGGATGGAGCGGGCGGGGATCCGGGTCGACGCGGAGCGGCTGCGCGCGCTCTCGGCGGTCTTCGGCCAGGAGATGCTGGCGCTCGAGGAGAAGGCCACGAAGCTCGCCGGCAGGCCCTTCAACCTCGGCTCGCCCAAGCAACTGGGCGAGGTGCTGTTCGACGAGCTCGGGCTCGGCGGCACGGGTCGCAAGACCAAGACGGGGGCCTACGCCACGGGAGCCGAGGTGCTGGAGGAACTCGCGGCCCAGGGCCACGAACTCCCCAAGGTGATCCTCGAGTGGCGGCAATTGCAGAAACTCACCCGGACCTACACGGACGCGCTGGTCGAGCGGATCGACCCGGTGACGGGGCGGGTGCACACCGCCTACATGCTGGCCGCCACGAACACGGGACGGCTCTCCTCGACCGAGCCGAACCTGCAGAACATTCCGATCCGCACCCCCGAGGGACGCAAGATCCGCGAGGCCTTCGTGGCCGAGCCCGGGCATCTCCTGGTCTCGGCCGACTATTCGCAGATCGAACTGCGGATCCTCGCCCACATCGCGGACGTGAAGCCCTTGAAGGAGGCCTTCGCGCGCGGCGAGGACGTGCACGCGATCACGGCTTCGCAGATGTTCAAGGTGCCGGTCTCCGAGGTCGGCCCGGAGCTGCGCCGATCGGCCAAGACGATCAACTACGGGATCGTCTACGGGATCGGAGCCTTCGGCCTCTCGCAGCGGCTCGGGATCCCGCAGGCCGAGGCCAAGGCCTACATCGACCGCTATTTCGAGCAGTATCCGGGGATCCGCGACTACATGGAGAAGGCCAAGGCCGAGGCGCGGGAGAAGGGCTACGTCACCACCCTCTACGGAAGGCGCTGCTGGATCCCGGACATCAACAATCGCCTTCCCTCGCGCCGCTCTTACGCCGAGCGGCAGGCGATCAACGCGCCGATCCAGGGGACCGCGGCCGACATCGTCAAACGCGCGATGATCGGGGTCTCACGCGCGCTCGAGCGGGCGGGGTCGCGGGCCCGGCTCCTCCTCCAGGTGCACGACGAGCTCGTGCTCGAGGTGCCGGAAACCGAGGTGGAGGCGACGCGACGGCTGGTCGAGCGGGTGATGACGGGAGCGGCGCGGCTCTCGGTGCCGCTCGTGGTCGACACCGGTGCCGGTCCGAGCTGGGACGCGGCGCACTGAGCGAGCGCGGGTCGCGGCCGTGCTCCCGGTCCTGATGCTTTCGGGCGTGCTCGCCGCGGCGGGGACGGCGGGGGCGGCGCCGGTCGATGTCACGGCGAAGGTGAAGGCCCGACCGGACCTCGTGGCGGCACTCGAGGAAGCCTGTGCCCGGGTCTGCCGGGGCAATCGACGCGAGGCGCACCTTTTACGGGTCACGGCCGAGCCCGTGGGTGGCGGGCGCTTTCGCGTCGAGGGCGAGGCGGCACTGCGCAACCGACACGTCCAGAGCGTGCCGGCCGGGCTCGGCGGGCTCGTGGGCGAGAGCCTCACGCTCTTCGACCACACGGTCCGAATGCGGGCCCGCGGCACCCTCGAGCGGGCGAGCTGCGTCCTCGTGGTCGAGAGCATCGCGCTCGAGCAGGACCCGCTCGGGCTCTCGCGCCTGCTCGCGGGCGAGGTCGGCCGCCGGCATCGGGTCGAGCGATGCGGCGAGCTGTTGCCGGCCGAGCCGACGCCGCCACCGGCCGGCAGGCGGCCGCGTTCTTGAAGCCGGACGAGACGGCGCCTAGCCTCCGGCGCGGGCGAGGACCGAGCCCGGCGCCCCGGTCCCGTCCGAGGCCCTCGGGCGCCGGGGGAGGCAGATCATGGTCCAGCGTCGCGAGCTCGTGGCGGGCGCGGGTGCCGCCGCGGTCGCGGCCGCCGGCTCGTTCCCGAAGCCGGCGATCGCGCAAGCTGTGCCCACCATCAAATGGCGGATGGCGTCGAGCTTCCCGAAATCGCTCGACACGCTCTACGGTGGCGCCGAACTGTTCTGCAAGACGGTCGCCGATCTCACGGACGGCAAGTTCCAGATCCAACTGTTCGCCGCCGGGGAGATCGTGCCCGGGCTGCAGGTTCTGGATGCGGTGCAGAACAACACGGTCGAAGCCGGCCAGACCGCGATGTATTATTATTTCGGCAAGAATCCGGCCTTCACCTTCGGCACCGCCTTGCCGTTCGGGCTCAATGCGCGGATGATGAACGCCTGGTTCTACCACGGCGGCGGCAACGAGCTGTTGAACGAGTTCTTCGCCAAGTTCGGCGTGTACGGGATCCCGGGCGGCAACACCAACTGCCAGATGGGTGGCTGGTTCCGCAAAGAGATCAAGACCGTCGACGATCTCAAGGGGCTGAAGTTCCGTGTCGGCGGCTTCGCCGGCCGCATCCTGCAGAAGCTCGGCGTCGTGCCGCAGCAGATCGCCGCCGGCGACATCTACCCCGCCCTCGAGAAGGGCACGATCGACGCGGCGGAATGGGTCGGGCCCTACGACGACGAGAAACTCGGCTTCTACAAGGTAGCGCAGTACTACTACTATCCCGGCTGGTGGGAAGGCGGCCCCTGCCCCCACCTGATCTTCAACCTCGGCAAGTGGAACGAGCTGCCGAAGCTCTACAAGGAGGCCTGCATCACCGCCGGTGCGCAGACCAATGTGTGGATGAGCGCCAAATACGACCATCTCAACCCGGCGGCGCTCAAGCGTCTGGTCGCCCAGGGCACCCAGCTGCGACCCTTCCCCGCCGAGGTGATCGAGGCCTGTTACGCCGCGGCCAGAGACCTGTACGCGGAGATTTCGAAAGAGAATTCCGACTTCAAGAAACTGTACGACAGTGTGGCCGCCTATCGCAGCGAACAATATCTCTGGTGGCAGGTCGCCGAATACACCTTCGATACCTACATGATCCGCTTGCGCGCCAAGGGTTGATCGACCGGCCGGCCGGGTGTGGACGTACCCGGCCGGCGCGGATCCGCACTGCCCTTTCCCTGCGCTCGCGTCGGAATGCCGAGGCGCAGGGAAGGACCTCGGAGGTGGCGATCGTTCGGCGAACCGCGGCCCCGGGGTTCGGGGGCTTCGCGGCCGTCGGCTCCGCGGCGGCAGTCGACGGTCCGCTCGTCCCCACCCCCGGCCGGACCGAGGGCCCTTGCACCCGGTGAGCCTGGCGGCCAACCGCGACCACGATCTCCGGCGGGTCGAAGGGAAGGCCGCCCGCGCACTCCGGCGTGTGGCGCACCTCGAGGGCCGGGTGCCCGATCGCCGCGGGCGGCCCCGCTCGAGGCCCTGCTCGAGATCCGGCAGCACGACGCGAACGGGGTCCGTCGCCACCCGCGGGCCCCCGGCCGGGGGCGGGACCATCCGGCTCGGCGAGGCACGGGCGGACGCCTGGCAAAGCCGCGGGCGCCTTCCGCTTCCGCACGATCCGCCCGCGGCCCCGTCCCGGTAGCACGCCGCACATCCACGTGGCGGTCGTCTTGCCCGGAACCGGCCGGCTCCCGAGCCGGCTCGAGGGGGCGAGCGAGCCGCTCGACGCGCGCGACACCCCGTTCCGCGCGAGCCGCACCCCGGCGGCCCGCGCCCGGATGCACGTGGAGCTCGTCGACGTCGACGCCCTCGAGCCCGAGGTGCTCGCGACCCGGGTCGACCTCGTGCTCGACCTTTGCCCGCCCGCGCTCGGGCGGTGCGCGAGCGAGCGGCCGCTCGGGACCGTGAGCGAGGACCCCCGGGCCGGCCGGGCAGCCGGAGGAAGCCCCGAGGGTCGAGGGCGAGGGCGATCCGACGGCGGGTTGACCCGAGGGCCGGTGCGGTGCGTAAGGAAGCGTGGCGAGACTCGGGAGCGGAGCGATGACGGCGGCGACGCTGGCGGACGGTGCCGGACACGGGGTGGGATGGGTGCTGCCGCGACCGCCGCGTCCGCGGCCGCTGCCGGTGCCGCGGCCGCAATGGCGAACGCTTCTCCAGCTGCGCCGCAACGCGCTTTCGACCTGGGGCGAGCCGGCCTATCGGGAGCCGGTGCTCGCCGGGCCCTTCCTCGGCCGGCAGAGCCTTCTCCTCAACGAGCCGGCGGCGATTCGTCGCGTACTGGTGGACAATGCCGGGGCCTACGGGCGCACGCCGGCGACGTTGCGCATCCTCCACCCGATGATCGGCGACGGCCTATTCCTGGCCGAGGGCGAGGCCTGGCGCTTTCAGAGGCGCACCGCCGCCCCCGCTTTCGCGCCCCGGAGCCTCGGCCTCGTGGCGGCGATCGCCACCCGTCGTACGGCCGCCGCGCTCGACCGGTTGGAGCGGGAGGGCCGGCGGATCGTCGATCTCTTGGCGCTGTTCCAGGAGCTCGCCCTCGAGATCGCCGGGGAGGCGCTGTTCTCGCAGACACTCGAGCCCTACACGCGCCGGTTGCGCGAGCGGCTCGACCGGTACGCGACCCGGCTCGCCCGCCCCTCGCCGCTCGATCTCGCCCTGCCGCGCGGCTGGCCGAGCCCGGCCGAGGTCCTGCGCCGGAGGCTCGGCCGCTCCTGGTTCGCGCTCGTGGCCGAGATCGTCGCCGAACGGCGGGCGCGCGGGGTGGCCGACCCGCCGGCCGATCTGTTCGATGCGCTGGTCTCCGCCCGCGATCCCGAGACCGGGCGCGGCTTCTCGGAGCGCGAACTCCTCGACCAGATCGCCACGTTCCTGATCGCCGGCCACGAGACGACCGCCCTCGCGCTCTTCTGGTCGGCCTATCTCCTGGCGCTCGCAGCGGAGGTTCAGGAGGAGGCGGCGAAGGAGGCGAGCGGCCGGGCGCCGGCCACGGGGGCGACCGAGGCGGGCGCCTTCCCGCTCCTGCGGGCGGTGCTCCAGGAAGCGCTCCGGCTCTATCCGCCGGCCTTCACGATCGTCCGCGAGGCCAGGGAGGCGGACGAGGTCGCGGGCCATGCCCTGGCAGCGGGCGATCTCGTCGTCGTCGCCCCCTGGGTGCTGCACCGGCACGAGCGGCTCTGGAGCGAGCCCGACCGGTTCGACCCGCGCCGCTTCCTGCCCGGTGCGCCGGCCGTCGACCGGTTCGCCTATCTGCCCTTCGGGATCGGCCCCCGGGTGTGCATCGGCGCCCAGTTCGCGCTGGTCGAGGCCTGTGCGGTGCTGACGGTGCTGCTGGCCCGCCATCGGCTCGAGCTCGTGGGCCCGCGTCGGGTCCTGCCGGTGGCGGTGGTGACCACGCATCCGGACCGGCGGCCGGCGTTCCGGCTGCGGCCGCGCCCGTGAGCCCGAAGGCCGCGCCGCCGGAGGCGCCGCTCGTCGTCTACAACGGCAGCTGCCCGATCTGTTCGCGCGAGATCGAGGCCTACCGCCGGCTCGCCCGGCGATCGGGCATCGCCCTCGCCTTCCTCGACGCCAGCCGGGCCGAGCCGCGCCTGGCCGGGCTCGAGCTCGACCCGGACCGGGCGGCGCGTCGGCTGCACCTGGTGGAGGGAGGCCGGCTGCTCGCCGGGGTCGACGCGTTTGCGGCACTCTGGGCCCGACTGCCGGGCTGGCGGCTGCTCGCCCGGTTCGTCCGCCTGCCGGGTGTCCGCTCCCTCGCGCTGCTCGTCTACGAGGGAATTCTCGCACCGCTGCTCCACCGCTGGCATCGGCGGCGCTTGTCACGGAGGGGCGCCGCCTGTAGATAGCGGCGGACCTCACACGCGGGTGTGGGCGGCACTGGCGCGCCCTGTTTCCGGTGCCCGGCCCGGCCGGGTGCTCACCCGCGGCGGATCAACCGGAACGAAGCGGATTCTCGGGCCATGGCCTTCCCCACCTTCACCATGCGCCAGCTCCTCGAGGCCGGCGTGCATTTCGGTCACCAGACGCGGCGCTGGAACCCGCGTATGGCGCCCTACATCTACGGCGTCCGCAACGGTGTGCACATCATCGACCTGACCCAGACGGTGCCGATGCTGCACCGGGCGCTGATGGCGCTCAGGGACACGGTGGCGGGCGGCGGTCGCGTGCTGTTCGTGGGGACCAAGCGGCAGGCGCAGGAGCCGATCGCCGAGGCGGCGCGGCGCTCGGGCCAGTACTACGTCAACCATCGCTGGCTCGGCGGCATGCTCACGAACTGGAAGACCATCAGCCAGTCGATCCGCCGGCTGCGCGAGCTCGAGGCGCAGACCTCCGAGGCCCAGGCCGGACGGACCAAGAAGGAGCTGCTCCATCTCCAGCGCGAACGCGAGAAGCTCGAGCGGGCCCTCGGCGGCATTAAAGACATGGGCGGGCTGCCCGACATCCTCTTCGTGATCGACACGATCAAGGAGGCGATCGCGATCCAGGAGGCCAACAAGCTCGGCATCCCGGTGGTCGCGGTCTGCGACACCAACAGCGACCCGCGCGGCATCCGCTACCCGATCCCGGGCAACGACGATGCCAGCCGGGCCATCCACCTCTATTGCGATCTGGCGGTCGGTGCGGTGCTCGACGGCATCCAGGCCGAGATGGTCTCGAGCGGCGTCGACATCGGCGCGATCGAACAGCCGGTCGAGGAGCTGTTGCCGGAGGAGCCGATGGTGCCGGCCGAGGAGCCGGCGGCCGAGGTCCGGGCGCACTGACCCACCGACCGAAGGCGCCCCGGGGGCGCCGGGCCCGACAGCTACGAGCGAGAGCGGTTCGAGCATGAGCGCGATCACCCCCTCCCTGGTCAAGCAGCTGCGCGAGCTCACCGGGGCCGGCATGATGGACTGCAAACGCGCGCTCGAGGAGAGCGGCGGCGACATCGAGGCGGCCACCGACTGGCTCAGGAAGAAAGGCCTCGCCGCGGCGGCCAAGAAGGCCGGCCGGGTGGCGGCCGAAGGTCTGATCGGTCTCCGGCTCGAGGGCACCGTGGGCGCCCTCGTCGAGGTCAATTCGGAGACCGACTTCGTCGCTCGCAACGAGACCTTCCAGCAGCTGGTCCGCCACATCGCCGGGCTCGCCCCGGGTGCGAAGGGCGACGTCGAGGCCTTGAAGCGCATGGTCGTCTCGGCGACCGGGCGGACGGTGGCCGACGAGATCACCCAGGCGATCGCGGTGATCGGCGAGAATTTGAACCTGCGCCGGACCGCCTTCCTCGAGGTCGGCGAGGGCGTGGTCGCGGGCTACGTCCACAACCAGGTGGCGGTCGGGCTCGGCAAGCTCGGCGTGCTCGTGGGCCTGCGGTCGAGCGCGCCGCCTTCGGCCCTGGCCGAGCTCGGCAAGCAGCTCGCCATGCACGTGGCGGCCGCCAACCCGCGGGCCGTCGAGCCCGCCGGACTCGATCCGGCGGTGGTCGAGCGCGAGCGGGCGATCTTCGCCGAGCAGGCGCGCGCCTCGGGCAAGCCCGAGCCGATCGTCGCCAAGATGGTCGAGGGTCGGCTGCGGAAGTTCTACGAGGAGGCGGTGCTCATGGAGCAGGCCTTCGTCGTCGACCCGGACAAGCGGGTCAAGGAGGTGGTGGCGGCTGCGGCCAAGGCGGTCGGCGCGCCGATCACCGTGACCGGTTTCGTGCGCTTGCAGCTCGGCGAGGGGATCGAGAAGGAGAGCAGCGATCTGGCGGCCGAGGTCGCCAAGCTGACCCGGTCCTGATCCCGAGGGTGGGAGCGCGTGGCGATGGGGGAGCGGGAGGCGGGTTCTGCGACGGCGCCGCACTTCCGCCGCGTGCTCCTCAAAATGTCGGGCGAGGCGCTGCTCGGCGAGCGCGAGTACGGCCACGACCGCAACGTGCTGCGCCGCCTCGCGGCCGACGTGGCGTCGGTGCACGCCCTGGGCGTGCAGATCTGCATGGTGATCGGCGGCGGCAACATCGTGCGCGGCAGCACGCTCGCCGCCGCCGGCGTCGAGCGCGCCACCGCCGACTACATGGGCATGCTCGGCACGGTCATCAACGCGCTCGCCGTACAGAGCGTGATCGAGCAGCAGACCGGCATCCCGACCCGGGTGATGTCGGCCATCCCGATGAGCGCGGTCTGCGAGCCCTACATCCGAAGGCGGGCGGTGCGGCACCTCGAGAAGGGCCGGGTGGTCATCTTCGCCGCCGGCACCGGCAACCCGTTCTTCACCACCGACACCGCCGCGGCATTGCGGGCCGCCGAGACCGGCTGCGACTGCATCCTCAAGGGCACCCAGGTGGACGGCGTCTACTCGGCCGATCCCAAGCGCGACCCCACCGCCCGGCGCTTCGAGCGGCTGAGCTATCTCGAGGTGCTGGCCCAGGACCTCAAGGTGATGGACGCCTCGGCGATCGCGCTGGCCCGCGAGAGCCGGATCCCGATCATCGTCTTCTCGGTGCACGCCCCGGGCGCCTTCGCCCGCGCCGTCCGAGGAGAGGGGCCGCACACGATCATCATGGAGGAGGCGGCATGAGTGCCCAGGCACCCGACCTCAAGGAGCTCGCCCGACGGATGGACGGGGCCGTCGAGGCGCTCAGAAAGGAACTGCAGGGGCTCAGGACCGGGCGGGCCAACGCCAACCTCCTCGAGCCCGTC
This sequence comes from uncultured Alphaproteobacteria bacterium, assembly GCA_937926445.1. Lineage (GTDB taxonomy): Bacteria > Pseudomonadota > Alphaproteobacteria > Geminicoccales > Geminicoccaceae > JANXAZ01. Next base: position 230,050 of record CALBAK010000026.1, on the reverse strand, counting down.
CAGGTCGAGGCCTACGGCGGCCACATGGCCTTGAAGGAGCTCGCTTCGATCAGCGTGCCGGAGCCCCGGATGCTGCTCGTCAACGTCTGGGACCGCGGCCTCGTCAAGGCGGTCGAGAAGGCGATCCGCGGCGCCGGGCTCGGGCTCAACCCGGTGACCGAGGGCCAGACGCTCAGGGTGCCCTTGCCGGAGCTAACCCAGGAACGGCGCAACGAGCTCGTCAAGGCCGCCCACAAATATGCCGAGCAGGCCCGGGTGGCGGTGCGCAACCTGCGACACGAGGGCTTGAACCAGCTCAAGCGGGCCGACAAGGAGAGCCACCTCTCCGACGAGGAGTACAAGCGGATCGGCGACGAGATCCAGAAGCTCACCGACCGCCACATCGACGCGATCAACAAGCTGCTCGAGCAAAAAGAGAAGGACATTCGGCAGGTCTGATGAGCGCGCTCGCCGCCGTCCAGGCGCGCCCGCCCGAGCCGGCGGCGGGAAGCCTGCCCGTCCATGTCGCAATCATCATGGACGGCAACCGTCGTTGGGCGCGGGCCCGCGGCCTGCCGACCGTGGCCGGCCATCGCGAGGGGGCCCGGGCGGTCCGCCGCGCGGTCGAGGGCTCCGTCCGCTTCGGGATCCGCTATCTGACCCTGTTCGCCTTCTCGAGCGAAAACTGGCGGCGGCCGCCGAGCGAGATCGGCGAGCTGATGCGGCTCCTGCGGTTTTATTTGCAGAAGGAGATCGACGCGCTCGTCGAGAATCGGGTGCGGCTGCGGGTGATCGGCGAGCGGGCGCGGCTCGACCGCGACATCGTCGAGCTGATCGAGCGGGCCGAGGAGCGTACCCGGCACCACACCCGGCTCGACCTCGTGATCGCTCTCGACTATGGCGGCCGCCAAGAGATCGTGCGGGCGGCACGCGAGATCGCCCTCGCGGTGCGGGAGCACCGGCTCGATCCCGCCGAGATCGACGAGCGGCTGTTCGCCCGCGCGCTCTACGCCGGCGACGTACCCGACCCTGATCTGTTGATCCGCACCTCGGGCGAGCAGCGGATCTCCAACTTCCTGCTCTGGCAGCTCGCCTATACCGAACTCGTCTTCCTGCCGATCGGCTGGCCCGACTTCACCGAGGAGCACCTCGCGGCGGCGATCGGCGAGTTCGGCCGCCGCGAGCGGCGCTATGGCGCCCGACCGGGCTGAGCGCCGGCACGACCCGACGCTCTCGCGGCGGATCGCCTCGGGGCTGGTGCTGGCGACCCTGGCGGCCAGTGCCGTCCTCCTCGGCGGTCCCTGGCTCGCGCTGCTCGTGCTCCTGGGACTGGCGCTCGCCGCCCGCGAATGGGCGGCGCTCGCGACCGGCGTCTCCTCCGCCGGCCGCGCCCTGCTCTTCCTCGCCCCGCTGCTGGCGGGTGGCAGCGCGGCGCTGGCCGTCGCTTGGGGTGTCGAGCGGCTCGCCTGGCCGATCTTGATCCTGGGTGCCCCGCTCGCGGCCGCGATAGCGGCCCTCCTGCCGGGCGGTGTGCCGCACCTGACGGGGCTCGGGGTCCTCTATCTGGGCGCACCCACGGCCCTTCTCCTCTGGCTGCGCCAGGAGCCGCGCGGGGCCGCGCTCGTCCTCTGGCTGATCGCGGTGGTGGCAGCGACCGACACCCTCGCTTACGCCGCCGGCCGGACGATCGGCGGCGCCCGGCTCGCGCCCGCGATCAGCCCGGGCAAGACCTGGGCGGGACTTTGGGGCGGGTTCGCCGGGGCTGTGCTCGTGGGGGCCCTGGCTGCCCCGGCCCTCGACTGGCCGCCCGCCGCGGGAGGCCTCCTGGCCGGTGTGCTGGCGCTCGTCGCACAAGCGGGGGATCTGTTCGAATCCTGGCTCAAGCGGCGGGCCGGGGTGAAGGACAGCGGCACGCTCCTGCCCGGCCACGGCGGCATCCTCGATCGGATCGACGGGCTCCTGGTGGCGACTCCGACCCTCGCCCTCCTCCTGGCGCTCGGCCGATGAGCGGGCAGGCGCCCCGTCTTCCGATCGGCGGCTCGGCCGCGCGCGGGCGGCCGCCGCCCTCCCCCGAGCGGCCGCGCAGCGTCACGGTGCTCGGGGCGACGGGTTCGATCGGGCGCAGCACCATGGCGCTCTTGGCCGAGCGGCCGAAGCTCTACCGGGTCGAGGCGCTCACCGCACGGCGCAACGTGGCGGCGCTCGCGGCCCTCGCTCGGGCCCACCGGGCGAAGCTCGCCGTGGTGGCCGATCCCGGCGCCTATCGCGGGCTCGTCGAGGCGCTCGCCGGCACCGGCATCGAGGCGGCGGCGGGTGAAGCGGGGCTGATCGAGGCGGCGCTGCGGCCGGCGGAATGGGTGATGGCCGGGATCGTGGGTGTGGCCGGGCTCGCGCCCACGCTCGCCGCGCTCGGCCGGGGTGCGATCGTCGCGATCGCCAACAAGGAGCCGCTGGTCTCGGCCGGGCCGCTCGTGCTCGAGACCGCGCGCCGGGCCGGAGCGGTGCTGCTGCCGGTCGATTCGGAGCACAACGCGATTTTCCAGGCGCTGGGAGGCGCCGCGCCCGACGCGGTCGAGCGGCTGATCCTCACGGCCTCGGGCGGGCCGTTTCGGACCTGGTCGCTCGAGGCCATGGGGCGGGCCACGCCCGAACAGGCGGTCGCGCACCCGAACTGGTCGATGGGGGCCAAGATCAGCGTCGACAGCGCCACCATGATGAACAAGGGCCTCGAGATCATCGAGGCAGAACGGCTGTTCGGCGTGCCCGAGCCGCGCATCGAGGTGATCGTCCATCCGCAGTCGATCGTCCACAGCCTCGTGGCGTTCACGGACGGCTCGCTGCTCGCCCAGCTCGGTGCGCCCGACATGCGGATCCCGATCGCGCATGCGCTCGGCTGGCCGAGCCGGCTCGCCACCGCCGCGCCGCGGCTCGATCTCGCGGCGGTCGGTCGGCTCGACTTCGAGCCGCCGAGCGAGCACCGGTTCCCCGCGCTCGCGCTCGCCCGGCGCGCCTTGCGGCGGGGTGGAGCGGCCCCTACTATTCTCAACGCCGCCAACGAGGTGGCGGTCGCGGCGTTCCTCGCCCGGCGCATCGGCTTCCTCGACATCGTGCGCACGGTCGAGAGCGTGCTGGAGAGCCTGGAGGACGCGCCGACCGGCTCCCTCGAGGCCGTGCTGGCCTGCGACCTCGAGGCGCGGCGTCTGGCCGAGGTGCGCATCGGATCCGGCCACCCGACGGGTGATCGCTGAAACGGAGGGGTGATGGACCTCGTGGGTCTCGTGGGGCAGTACCTGATCCCCTTCCTGATCATTCTCTCGATCGTCGTGTTCGTGCACGAGTGGGGCCACTACCGGGTGGCGCGGGCCTGCGGGATCCGGGTCGAGGTGTTCTCGATCGGCTTCGGGCCGGAGCTGTTCGGCTTCACCGACCGGCGCGGCACGCGCTGGAAGTTCGCGGCCGTCCCACTCGGCGGCTACGTCAAGATGCTGGGCGACGCGGATGCCACGAGCACCACGCCCGACCTCGCGGCGGCCGGCGATCCCGAGAGCTTCCAGGCGCAGAGTGTGGGGCGGCGGGCGGCCGTGGTGGCGGCCGGCCCGGGCGCCAATTTCCTCTTCGCGATCCTGTTGCTCGCCGTCCTGTTCGTGCTCAGCGGCCGCCCCTTAACCCCGGCCGAGATCGGTGCGGTCCAGCCGGACAGCCCGGCCGCGGCGGCGGGCTTGCGGCCCGGCGATCGGATCCTCGCGGTCGACGGCCGGCCGGTGGCGAGCTTCGAGGAACTGCAGACGATCGTTCGAGCGAGCCCCGAGATTCCGCTCGCCTTCACGCTCCGCCGCGACGGCGAGGAGCTGGTCGTCACCGTGACCCCGGGTCTGAGCGTGCTAAAGGACCGCTTCGGAGGGGTGCACCGGATCGGCCTCATCGGGGTGAGCCGGGCCGGGGTCGAGTTCCGCCGGGCGGGTCCGGGCGAGGCCGTGGTCGAGGCGGTGGTCGAGACCGGTCGGATGATCGGCGGCACCTTGAAGGGCCTCTACGAGATGGTGGTGGGGGCGCGCGGCACGCAGGAACTCGGCGGGCCACTGCGGATCGCCCAGATGTCGGGCGAGATCGCCAAGGACGGGGTTGTGCCGGCGCTCTGGTTCACGGCCGTGCTGTCGATCAATCTCGGGTTGATCAACCTCTTCCCGATCCCGATGCTGGACGGCGGCCATCTGGCGCTCTACGCGGTCGAGGCGGTGCGCGGGCGGCCCTTGACCGAGCGCAGCCAGGAGATCGCCTTCCGCATGGGTCTCGCCATGGTGTTGAGCCTGATGCTGTTCGCGACCTGGAACGATCTCGTGCACCTCAAGATCGTCGAGTTTCTGGCCGGGCTGATGTCCTGAAGCCGGCCCACCTTCGGGTTCCCCTTGCCCCAACGAGAAGGACCCCAGGATGCGCAAGAGCTGGCGACGCACCCTTCTGGGCACGGCCCTCGCCGCGGCCGTGGCGCTGGGTCAGCCCCCGGTATCGGTGGCCCAGGAGGGCGGCCGCATCCGGGAGATCGTGGTGCGTGGCAACCAGCGGGTCGAGCAGGCGGCGATCGAGAGCTACCTTACGCTGCGGCGCGGCGACCCGTTCACCGCCCAGGGGATCGACGGTTCGCTCAAGGCGCTGTTCGCCACGGGTCTGTTCGAGGACGTCCGGGTCCGCCGCGAGGGCGACCGTCTCGTGATCGAGGTGGTCGAGAATCCGATCGTGAACCGGATCGCCTTCGAGGGCAACCGAGCGATCACCGACCAGGTGCTCGAAGCCGAGGTGGCGATCCGGCCGCGCCAGGTCTTCACCCGCGCGCGGGTGCAGGACGCGGTCGGCCGGATCCTCGACCTCTACCGCAGGAGCGGACGTTTCTCGGCCAGGGTCGAACCCAAGATCATCGAGCTCGACCAGAACCGGGTCGACCTCGTTTTCGAGATCGAGGAGGGCCCGGTCACCAAGGTGCGGGGCATCAGCTTCGTCGGCAACGAAGCCTTCTCGGACAGCAGGCTGCGCGGCGTCATCCAGACGGTGGAGGCCGCCTGGTGGCGGCTCTTCACGAGCGACGATACCTACGACCCCGACCGGCTGCAGTTCGACCAGGAGCTTTTGCGCCGGTTCTACAACGCGCGCGGCTACGCCGACTTCCAGGTGGTTTCGGCGGTCGCCGAACTCACGCCCGACGGCAAGGAGTTCTACATCACCTTCACCCTCGACGAGGGGCCGGTCTACAAGTTCGGCACGGTCGACATCCGGAGCCGGGTGGCCGACCTCGCTCCCGAGCAGTTGCAGGCGAGTCTGCAGGCCAAGCCGGGCGCGATCTTCGACGCGGACCAGCTCGAGGCCACGGTGCAGCGGCTCACCGACCAGCTGGGCTCGCTCGGCTACGCCTTCACCCAGATCGACGTGGTGCAGCGCAAGAACCGCGACACGCTCACGGTCGACGTCACCTTCGACGTGCGCGAGGGCCCGCGGGTCTATGTCGAGCGGATCGACATCTCGGGCAATCTGCGCACGCTCGATTCGGTGATCCGGCGGGAGATCCGGCTCGCCGAGGGCGACGCCTTCAACGTGGCACTCCTGCGCCGCTCGCGCCAGCGGATCATCAATCTCGGCTTCTTCGAGACGGTGGAGGTGCGCAACGAACCGGGCAGCGCTCCCGATCGGACGGTGATCAAGGTCAGGGTGAGCGAACGGTCCACGGGCGAACTCTCCTTCGGTGCCGGCTACTCGACCTCGGACGGGCCGCTCGGCGACATCCGCTTCCGCGAGCGCAACCTGTTGGGTCGCGGCCAGGACCTGACCGCCAACTTCACCGTCTCGGGGCGCCGACAGAACATCCAGCTGAGCTTCACAGAGCCGTGGTTCCTCGAGCGCGAGCTCGCCGCCGGTTTCGACGTGTTCCGCACCAAGACCAACTATCAGAGCGAGTCGAACTTCGACGAGACGCTCACGGGCGGACGGCTGCGCGCCGGTTATCCGCTCACCGAGAATCTGCGGCATGGCGTGTACTATTCGCTCAAGCGGACGCTGATCCACGATGTCGACCGCGACGCCTCGCCCTTCATCAAGGACGAGGAGGGTGCGCGCTGGACGTCGGCGGTGGGGCACAGCCTCACCTACGACCGGCGCGACCAGCGGTTCCTGCCGTCGGAGGGCTACGCGCTGCGGATCGAGCAGGAGGTCGCGGGTCTCGGAGGCGACAGTCGCTACCTCAAGCACGAGGGCCGAGCCGACTGGTACTACCCCTTCGCCCCCGATTGGGTGCTCAATCTCGGCCTTTCGGCCGGCCACATCTTCGGCTTCGCGGGGGAGGACGTGACGCTCTCCGAGCGCTTCTTCGTGGGCGGCTCGACCTTCCGCGGCTTCAGCTTCGCCGGGATCGGCCCGCGCGACCGGCGGACCGAGGACGCGCTCGGCGGCAATCTCTACTATGTCGGTACGGCCGAACTCCGCTTCCCCTTGGGCCTGCCCAAGGAGCTGCGCTTCTTCGGGCGGGCCTGGACCGATGTCGGCACGCTCACCGACATCGACCTGAACAGCCCGCAGATCGCCGACAGCGGCGATCTGCGGGCGTCGGTCGGCGTCGGGCTCTCCTGGCTGTCGCCGCTCGGCCCGCTCGCGATCGATCTCGGCTATGCGGTGCGCAAGGAGGACGAGGACGAGACCGAGACCTTCCGGATTTCCTTCGGCACCCGGTTCTGAGCCGGGAGCGGGCGGCGTGGCGCAGGCAGGGGCGCCGCGGCGGCGCGGGCTCGGCCGGCGGGCGGCCCTGGTGGGACCGGTCGTCGTGGCGGGCTTGGCCCTCGCGCCGCGGGCCGATGCGCAAGCGCTGCCGCCCGCGGTCGCGGCCGTGGTGGACCATCAACGGATCCTCCGGGATTCGAAGGCCGCCAAGAGCATCCAGCAGCAGATCGAGGTGCGCCGCAAGCTCTACCTCGACCAGCTCGCCAAGGAGGAGCAGCGGCTCAACGAAGTCGGCAAGGATCTCGCCCGTCAGCGCGGCGTGCTGGCGGCCGAGGCCTTCGCCGCCAAGCGCAAGGAGTACGAGGAGGCGGTGCAGGCGCTGCAACGAGCCTCCAACGAGCGAAGGCGACAGCTCGACGAGGCGCTCGGCGCGGCCAATGCGCAGGTCCGCCAGGCGCTCAAGGAGATCGTCGACGAGCTCGCCGAGACCCGCGGCTTCAACCTCGTGCTGCCGGCCTCGGCGGTGCTGCTCTACTCGCCGAAGATCGACATCACGGACGAAGTGATGGCCCGGCTCGATCGAAAGCTGCCGAGCGTCAAGGTGCCCGAGGCCGCCAACTGAAGCGCAGAGGCCCGCCGACCATCGGGCCCGAGGGGGGACAGCACGGGATGACGAGCGAGAGCACGGCCGTCGGCACGCGGCTGCCGGACGTCGACTATGCGGGCATCATGCGGGCCATCCCGCACCGCTACCCCATGCTGTTGGTCGACCGGCTGACCGAGGTCGAGGCCTTCAAACGGGCGGTCGGAATCAAGAACGTCACCTTGAACGAGCCCTTCTTCCCGGGCCACTTCCCGGCCGATCCGATCATGCCCGGGGTGCTCATCGTCGAAGCGCTCGCCCAGGCGGCCGCCGTGCTCGCAGTCACGAGCCTCGGCCCCGACGCGCTCGGCACCACGGTCTATTTCACGACGGTGGAGCAGGCCCGCTTTCGCCGCCCGGTACGGCCGGGCGACACGCTCGCCCTCGAGGTGGTGCTGGTACGCCAGAGGCTCGGCATCTGGAAATTCGAAGGCCGCGCCCGCGTGGGCGAGGAGCTCGCTACCGAGTGCATCTTCTCGGCCAAGGTGATGGCGAGCCGCGCCGGGGCCGGCGGCGGGCCGGCCGAGGTCGGCTAGCCGCGGGCGTCGATCGGCACGAAGGGCCGCTCGGTCCGGCCGGTGTAGAGCTGGCGCGGGCGGCCGATCTTCTGCTGCGGGTCCTGGATCATCTCGTTCCACTGCGCGATCCAGCCGACGGTGCGCGCGAGCGCGAAGATCGCGGTGAACATCCGCGTCGGGATGCCCATGGCCTCCAGGATGATGCCGGAGTAGAAATCGACGTTCGGAAACAGCTTGCGCTTGACGAAGTATTCGTCCTCGAGCGCGATCTTCTCGAGCTCCTTGGCGATCTCGAGGAGCGGGTTGTTTTTGTTGCCGAGCTCGGCGAGGACTTCGTCGGCGCTGCTCTTGAGGACGGCAGCGCGGGGATCGTAGTTCTTGTAGACGCGGTGGCCGAAGCCCATGAGCCGCGTCTGCGAATCGCGGTCCTTCACCTTCTCGAGGAAGGACTTGATGTTGGAGACCGAGCCGATCTGCCGTAGCATCGAGAGCACGGCCTCGTTCGCACCGCCGTGCGCCGGACCCCAGAGGGCAGCGATACCGGCGGCGATCGCAGCATAGGGGCTCGCCCCGGTCGAGCCCACCAGGCGGACCGTCGAGGTCGAGGCGTTCTGCTCGTGGTCGGCGTGCAGGATGAAGATCTTGTCGAGAGCCCGCGCCATCACCGGATTGATCTTGTAGGGCTCGCAGGGCACCGCGAACATCATGTGCAGGAAGTTCGAGGCGTAATCGAGATCGTTCCTGGGATAGACGAAGGGCTGACCGACCGAGTATTTGTAAGCCATGGCGGCGATCGTCGGCACTTTCGCGATCAGTCGGTGCGTGACGACCGTCCGGGCGTGCGGGTCGTCGACGTCGAGGTCTTCGTAGTAGAAGGCAGAGAGGGCACCGATCACGCCGATCATCACCGCCATCGGGTGCGAATCGCGGCGGAAGCCCCGGAAGAGATAGCTGATCTGCTCGTGCACCATCGTGTGGTAGGTGATGTCGTGCACGAACTTGGCGAGCTGGGCACGGGTCGGCAGCTCGCCCTCGAGGAGGAGGTAACAGACCTCGAGATAGGTGCACTCGGCGGCCAGGTCCTCGATCCGATAACCGCGGTGCAAGAGGATGCCCTGTTCGCCGTCGATGTAGGTGATCTTCGATTCGCAGCTCGCGGTCGAAGTGTAGCCCGGGTCGTAGGTGAACACGCCCGTGGCGCCGTAGAGCCTGCGAACGTCGAGCACTGGCGGACCCATCGTGCCCGGCAACAGGGGCAGCTCGACCGTCCGACCGTCGGGCATCTCGACGCGCGCGGTGGCGGGGCTCGTGGCCTGGCTCATCGGCTGTCCTCCCTCGCTGGGCCGCCCTCTTCGCAGGTGCAGCAGAAGACCCGGCGCGGACCGTAGCAGCCGGCCGGAGCGGCTTCAATTCGAGGGCGGCCGGACCGGGTTGCGACCCTCGGCTGCATCCTCGAGGCGGCCCAGCACCTCCGCCCGACCGAGCACGACCATTACCTCGAACAATCCGGGCGAAACGGTCGAGCCCGTGAGCGCGACCCGGAGCGCCTGGGCGAGGGTCGCGAATTTCAGGCCCTGCCGTTCGGCGAACGCCCGGCAAGCCTGCTCGAGCGCCGCCTCTTCGAACGGGATCTCCTCGTTCGCGAGTAAGGGGGCGATCGCCGCGAGTGCGGCCCGCGCCTCTGCGTCGAGGCGAGCAGCGGCGTCGGCGGCGAGCGGCAGGGGCCGCGACCGGAGGTAGAACGCGGCCCCGCGGGCCAGCTCGACGAGGGTGCGGGCCCGGGCCTTGAGCCCCGCCATGCCGGCGCGCAGCCGCCGCTCGCCCTCGCCCCCGAGGACGAGGCCCTCGGCGGCGAGAAAGGGCGCCAGGAGGGCGATCAGGTCCTCGTCGCTCCGCTGGCGCAGGAAGTGGGCGTTGACGTTGAGGAGCTTCGCCATGTCGAAGCGGGCGGGCGAGCGGCCCACCCCGGAGAGGTCGAAGAGCGCGATCGCCTCCGCATCGGTCAACAGCTCCTTGTCGCCGTGCGCCCAACCGAGCCTGAGGAGGTAGCAGCGCATCGCCTCGGGCAAGAAGCCCATCGTCCGGTATTCGGTGACCGAAAGCGCACCGTGGCGCTTCGAGAGCTTGGCGCCGTCCGGCCCGTGGATCAGCGGGATGTGGGCGAAGGCCGGACAAGGCGCGCCGATCGCCTCGTAGAGCTGCTTTTGGCGGAAGGTGTTGGTGATATGATCGTGGCCGCGGATGACGTGGGTGATGCCCATGTCGATGTCGTCGACCACGACCGAGAGCATGTAGGTGGGCGTGCCGTCCGAGCGCAGCAGCACCATGTCGTCGAGCTGCTCGTTGGCGACCCGGATCGTGCCCTGTACGAGATCCTCGACCACCGTCTCGCCGGTGGTCGGCGCCTTGAGGCGGATCACGGGCGCTACGCCGGGCGGTGCCTCGGCCGGGTCGCGGTCGCGCCAGCGGCCGTCGTAGCGCATCGGCCGACCCTCGGCGCGGGCCTTCTCGCGCATCGCCTCGAGCTCCTCGGGCGTCGCCCAGCAGCGATAGGCCTTGCCCTCGGCGAGCAGCCGCAGCGCCACCTCGCGGTGCCGCTCGAAGCGGCTCGACTGGAAGACGGGCGGCTCGTCCGGGTCGAGCCCGAGCCAGTGCAGGCCGTCGAGGATCGCCCGGATCGCCTCCTCGGTCGAGCGGGCCCGGTCGGTGTCCTCGATGCGCAGGAGATAGCGACCGCCATGGTGGCGGGCGAACAGCCAGTTGAAGAGCGCGGTCCGCGCGCCACCGATGTGCAGATAGCCCGTCGGTGAGGGAGCGAAGCGGACGGTTACACTCATGGTTGAAAAACCCGGCGGTTCGGGGGAGAGTGGCCGGGCCTCTAGCACGGTCCGGGGGCACCATGCACGCCGCGCTGCACCCGACGGCCGCTTCGATCGCGCCCGCGGGCGCCGGCCGGCGCATCTTGCTCGCGCCCTTCCGGGCGTTCGGCCGGGCGCTGCTCGCCGAATCGGACCGCTGGCCGCTCTGGCTGCCGGTGGCGATCGCCGCGGGCGTGCTCGTCTACTTCGCGCTGCCGGCCCCGCTGCCGATGCCGGCGCTCCTGGCGGTCGGGCTCGCCGGTCTCATCGCCGGCCGGGCGGCGATCGCACTGTGGCGGGCCCGACCGCTCCGCGCCCTGCCGCTCGCCGGCCTCGCCGCGCTCGCCCTCGGGGTGCTGGCGGCGGCCACTCGGCTCGCGCTCGTCGAAGCGCCGGTCCTGCCGCGGGCCGGTGTGTGGACCCTGGACGGCCGCATCGTCGAGCTCGAGCCGCGCTCGCCCGGGGTGCGGCTCGTGCTCGACAGGCTTCGGATCGAGCGACTCGACCCGCCGGCGACGCCCGAGCGGGTGCGGCTCACCGTCCGGCACGGCTGGGAAAACCTCGAGGTGGGCGAGCGGGTCCGGCTGCGGGCGGTGCTGCAGCCGCCGCGCGGGCCGGTGGTGCCGGGCGGCTTCGACCATGCCCGCCACGCCTGGTTCGCGGGGATCGGAGCGGTCGGCTGGGCTCTCGGCCGGCCGGAGCCGGCCGCGGGGCCGGGGGAGCAGGGGCCGGAGCTCGTGCTGGCGCGGCTGCGGGCGCGGCTCGCCGAACGCTTCTCCGAGCCGCTGCCGGGGCCGGCGGGTGCCGTGGCGGCGGCGCTGGTGACCGGTGTCCGAGCGGGGCTCGATGCCGCGATCTGGCGCGATTTCCAGCTCTCGGGGCTGGCCCATCTGCTCTCGATCTCGGGCCTGCACATGTCGCTCGTGGCGGGCACCGTGCTCTTGGCCGGCCGCTGGCTGTTCGCACTCGTGCCGGCGGTGGCGGAGCGTTGGCCGGCGCGCAAGCCTGCCGCACTCCTGGCCCTGCTCGCGGCCGCCTTCTATCTCGTGCTTTCCGGGGCCTCCGTGCCGGCCCAGCGGGCGTTCCTCATGGTCGCGGTCGCGCTCGTGGCGATCCTGGTCGACCGCGACCCCTTCTCGATGCGCCTTCTGGCCTGGGCGGCGGTGGTCGTCGTCCTGCTGCGACCGGAGGCGGTCGAGGGGGCGTCCTTCCAGCTCTCTTTCGCTGCCGTCTCGGCACTGATCGCGGTCTGGGAGGTCGCCGGCCGCCGGCTCGTCACGAGAGAGGGCGGGATCCTCGTCCGGGTCCTGCGCTATCCGGCGGGTGTGGCTGCCACGACCCTGGTGGCGAGCCTCGCCACGGCGCCGCTCACGGCCTTCCACTTCCAGACCGTGGCGATCTCGGGGGTGGTCTCGAACCTCCTGGCCGTGCCGCTTACCACCTTCTGGATCATGCCGGCCGGACTCCTGGCCGTGCTGCTCGTGCCGTTCGGCCTCGAGGAGCCCGCGGTGCGGGCGATGGGGACCGGCGTCGAGCTCCTGCTCGCGACCGCACGTTGGGCCGCCCACCTGCCGGGCGCGGCCATTTCAGTTCCGTTGTGGCCGGCCGCGGCGCTCGCTGTTCTCTGGGCGGGCGGCCTCTGGCTCGCGCTCTGGCGCCGGCCCTGGCGGTTCTTGGGCCTCCTCGCACTCCTGCCGGCGGCGTTCCTGATCGCGCGGGAGCGGCCGCCCGATCTCGTCGCCACACCCTGGCTCGCCCAGATCGCAGCACGCGCACCCGAGGGCGCTCGGGTCCTGGCCTTCGAGCGGGACGAACTCGTCGAGGACGCGCTCCTGCGGGCTCTGGGCGGGCCGGCGCCGGAGGGCGTGGCGGTCGGGCTACGATGCGACCGGGCGGGCTGCCTGCTCGAGCAGGGTGGGGTGCAGGTGACGCTCGCCCGCCGCCCGGAGGCGCTGCTCGAGGCCTGTCGGGAGGCGGGGCTCGTGATCGCTCGGCTGGGTCCGGAGCGCTGCCCGGGCGGCGGACCCGCCGAGCTCCTGGGCCCGCGGGCGCTCGCGGCGACCGGCGGCCTCGCCCTCTGGCTCGAGCCGGACGGGACGATCCGGCGGAGGGCCGTAGCGGAGACTCGAGGGCGCTGGCCATGGGTACGGGTCGGAACGCCGAACGCCGCCGAGCGTCGAGATTTCGGCGGGCGTTGAGACTTTATCAACTCTTGCGGTATATGGTCGGGTTGGATCTACCGATGGTGGCAGAGCATGGCCGTCCTTCCCGTCCCGGCACGCCGGCCGAGCGTGATCCCTTGGTCGGTGCTCGTCCTGCTCCTGGCGCTCGTCGCGATCGCCGCGGCGGCGGGCGCGCGCGCGCCCGGTAGCTGGGATCGGAGCGAGGCTGGCCGCAGCGGCGCGGCGCGTTCGACCGAGTCGGCCGCGCCGCCGGGTCTCGCCGAGGACCTGCTGGTGCCGGGCTCGGCACCACGGGAGAAGACCTCGAGCACGAACGAGCGGCTGCGGATCCCGCTCTTCGGCGGCAATCCGATTTTCGCTCTCGATTGGCTCGCGAGCGCGGCCGATGTCGAGGCCGGCCGGATCGGGCCCGGCTCGCCGGTGCCGTGAGCGCCGCTCCGCCCCGCAACGAGCTGTCGCTGCTCGAGCTCCTGCTCGTGCTGCGGCGACGGGCCGGGCTGATTGCCACGATCCTCCTGATCGGCTGTGGCCTGAGCGTCGGGGTCCTCTCCCTCGTGCCACGGACCTACGTGGCCAGCACCCTCGTGCTGATCGACCCGGATCGCGGTCGACCGGGCGAGGCGCCGGGGCTGGCCCAGGGCTGGGTCGACAGCGCTCTGGTCGACAGCCAGGTCCAGATCCTGGCTTCGCGCTCGCTGGCGCGGGAGATAGTCATCAACCTTGGATTGATGGACGATCCGGAGCTGCTTGCCCCCCTGCCCTCGCCCGGGCGCATCGTGGCGAGTCTCTGGGAGCGGCTCGCCGGTACCCCCGAGGCCGGTGCGGGAAGCGATCCGCGCGAGGAACCGGCCGACGACCCGATCGCCGAGCGGGTCGATCGGTTCCTCGAACGTCTGACGGTGACGCGCGAGGGGCGCACCTACGCGATCGCGGTGAACTTCAAGGCAGCCGACCCCGAGAAGGCGGCGCGGATCGCCAACGCGGTAGCGGAACACTATCTCTTGGCCCAGCTCGCGAGCAAGGTCGAGCGTGCCGAGCGGGCCGCGGCTTGGCTCGGCGAGCGGCTCGCCGCCGCGAAAGCGCAGCACGAGGCCGATCTCGCGGCTCTGGCCGCCTTGCGCGAGCGGGCGGCCGCCGGCGGCGAGCGCGCCGGCCGCGACGGCGAGCGGCTGCTCCAGCTCGAGCGCGAGCTCGTGGCGGCTTCGCTCGAGCGGGCCGCCAAAGAGGCCCGCATCACCCGGCTCAAGGAACAGATCCGGCGCGGCGAGCCGATCGCGCCGGTCGAGGATCTCGGCTCTTCGACGCTCTTGCAGAACCTGTACGCGCTCAAGGCGCAGAGCCTGCGCCGCGAGGCCGAGCTCAAGGCCGAGTATGGCGAACGCCATCCCCGCATCGTCGACGCACGGCGCGAGATCGCGGAGCTCCAGGCGCGGATCGAAGCGGAACAGGCGACAATTCTGCGCGAGCAGGAGGGGCTCCTGCAGATCGCCCGGACCAAGGAGCAGACGCTCGAGCGCGAGCTCGAGCGGGTCAAGGCGCGCGCTGCCGAGCGGGAGCGCACGAGCCAGGAGCTGGAGGCGCTCGAGCAGCGGGCCGAGATCAGCCGGCGGCTCTACGAGTCGTATCTCGGCCAGATCGAGCGCAGTGCCCAGGGCGAGGCGGCGCAACGGCCGGATGCGCGGGTCATTTCCGAGGCGGTGCCGCCGAGCGCGCCGGCCTTCCCGCAACCGCGTCTGGTCCTCTCGGTGGCTCTCACCGTGTCGACGATCGTGGCGCTCGTCGCGGTCTACCTCGCCGAGCTCGCCGAGAAGGGCTTCCGGACAACCGAGGACCTGCGCGCGGTGTTGGGTCTCGCACCTCTCGCGACGCTGCCGAGCCTTTCGCGGCGTACGGGCGCCGCCCCCGAGGCCCATCTGCTCGAGCGACCGAACGGGCGCTTCGCCGAGGCTGTGCGGGGCGTGCTCGCGAGCCTCCTCGCAGGGCCGGTCGAAGCCCGCGGCCGAGTGGTGCTGATCACCTCTTGCTTGCCGGGCGAGGGCAAGACCACGCTCGCCATGTGCCTCGGCCGGCTCGCCGCCGTCGAGGGGCTGCGCACCCTCCTGATCGACGCCGATCTGCGCCGACCGCGAGTGCGGGAGCTGCTCGGCCCGGAGCCGCGGCCCGGCCTCGTCGAGCTCCTCGGCGGCGAGTGCACGCTCGAGAGCGTGCTGCGGCTCGACCCGCCGACCGGCCTCGTCGTCCTGCCGGGCAGCGCGCGGCTCGACCGCCCGACCCGCCTGCTCGGACCGGAGGGGCTCGGCCGGCTGCTCGCGGCCTGCCGGACTCGCTTCGATCTCGTGATCCTCGACACGGCACCGCTCCTGGCGGTGGCCGATGCCCGGCTGATTGCCCCTTCGGTGGACCGGGCTGTCCTGGTCCTACGCTGGGGCACGACGGCGCGCGCGCTCGCGGCGCGCGCGCTCGCCGATGCCCGCGAGCTCGATGGGAAGCTCACGGGTGCGGTGCTCAACCGCGTCGACACGCGCAAGGCCGCGCTCTGGGCGCGACCCGGCGACCGGGCGGCCCGGCTCGCACTCGCCGGCTATTACGGCGAGTGAGCACCGGCAGGGTGGCCGGGATCGCGGCTCGCCGGTGCCGTCGCCCGGCGCGGACCGATCCCGCCCGCTCGCCCCCTGCTCCCGGCCGAGGCCGAGGCGCGCGAGCTGCAGGAAGCGCTCCGGCGGCTTGGCGGCGAGGCGGCGCCCTACTTTGCCGCCCGGGCCGCCGGGCTCCTGCTCGACCGGGCCGAGCGGCGCTTCTCGGATCTCTGTGGCCTTTCGGGCTGCAGCGAGCCCTTCGCCCCCGGCCGGCGAGCGCTCGCCCTCGCACCCGCCCGGGCCGCAACGACCCTCGAAGAGCTCGTCCCGGTGGCGAGCAGGCTCGCAAGCCGGCTCGACGAGCGGATCCCTCGGGAGGCGATAGACGACGCGGTCGTGGAGGCGGCCGAGACCCGGGCCGTTGGCGCCGGGAGCGCGCCTCGCCGAACCGACCCGGGTTCCGTGCGCTGCGTGAGACTACCGCCACATGGTGCCCGCGCGTCGGCTCGAGAAGGAGCTCGGCCGGCTGCACGAGGAGGGCCGCAACCGCGGGCCGATCCATCGCTGCGACGGTCAGGAGGGGGGTATCGGCGCCACGGCCGCGCTCGAGCCCGAGGACCCGGTGACCGCGACCCATCGTGGTGACGCCCATTGTCTCGGCGAGGGGCACGGCGCTCGGCCCGCTCGTGGCCGATATCACGGGCCGGGCCACCGGGAGCTGCGGCGACCGCGGCGGGCACATGCCGGTGGCCGATCCGGCGGTGGGGCTCCTCGGGGGCTGCGGGATCATGCGCGGGATGCTGCCGGTGGCGGTCGGCCGGGCGCTCGCCTTCCGGGTGCGCGGCGAGCCGCGCGTGGCCTGCGCCTTCCTGGGCGACGGTGCCGCCCAAATCGGCGCCGCCCACGAGGCCGTGAACCTCGCGAGCCCGTGGCGGCTGCCGGTGATCTTCCTCATCGAACACGACGGCTTTCCCCCGACCGTGCCGAACGCGGCGCAGGCCGCGGTGCCCGAGCTCGCGATGGGTTCCGCGGGCTACGGCATGCCCGGGGTGAGGGTCGACGGCAACGACGTGCGGGCGGTGTTCGGGGCGGTGGCCGAGGCCGCGACCCGCCCCCCGGGGCGAGGGACCCAGCCTGATCGAGGCCCGCACCCAACGGCTCGAGGGCTTCTCGACGAGCGATCTCGGTGGCTATCGGGATCCGGCCGAGATCGCCGCCTGGCGGTCCCGAGACCCGATCCTGCGGCTGCGCGGCGAACTTTTGCCCGAGCTCGGCGAGAGCGCGCTCCTCGCGCTCGAGGGCGAGGTCGAGCGGGAACTCCGAGCCGCGCTCGCCGCACCGTTGGCGCCGGCCGAGGCGCTCGCGGGCGCCGAACACGTCGACGAGCCTGGCCTAGTGCGGGAGCCTGCCCGTGCGCGAGCTGCGCTACGCCGAAGACTTGCGCGAAGCCATCCTCGAACAGACGCGGCGCGACCCCTCGGTCGTGGTGTTCGGCGAGGACGTCGGCGTTCATGGCGGCGTCTTCGAAGTGACGAAGGACCTCTCGGCCGAGTGCGGACCCTCGCGGGTCCGCGATACGCCGATCGCCGAGCCGGCGATCGGAGCGCTCCGGATCGGGGCCGGCGTGACGGGCCACGGGCCCGTCGCCGAGATCATGGACGTGGACTTCCTGCCGCTCTGCCTCGACCGGCTCGTCGACCAGGCCGAGGTGCTGCCTCGGATCTGGAACGGAGCGGTGCGGCTGCCCTCGTGCTACCCACTCGGGGGGCGCAGAACAGCGAGAGCCTCGAGGCCCGGGTCGCCCACATCCCGGGGCTCGAGGTCGTCGTGCCGGCCAGCCCGGCCGACGCCGAGGGCCTGCTCGAGGCCGCGATCGGCGATCCGAACCCGGTGGTCTTCGTCGAGCACGAGGCGCTCTACGAAACCCGTGGGCCGGTGCCGCCGAGCGAGCATGTGGAGCGGATCGGCCCGGCCGTGATCCGCCGGGCGGGCCGCGACCTCACGATCGTGGCCTCGAGCCGGATGGTGCTCGCAGCCCTCGCCGCGGCCGAGCGGCTCGCCGAGGAGGCAGTCGAGGCCGGAGCGGTGCTCGCCGTGGTCGAGACCGCCGAGGCGGCGAGGGAGGTGATCAGCCAGACGGCCGGCGTGGTCGAAGCACCATCGGTCGAGTCCGGACGGGGCGTCACGGTCGGCAGCGTGCTGTGCCGGCTGCGGCCCGAGGGACCGGGGGTGCCGCGCGCGGGCGGCGGGGGCGCACGGGGCGGCGCGGCGGCAGAAGCGGCCTCGCTACCAGCGCCGCTGCCGGCCGCGCCGGCCCGCCCGAGGGAGCCGGCCCCGACCCCCACCGCTGTGGCCAGCGACCGCCGCGCGGCGGCCCCGCAGGAAACGGATTTCGTGCCGGCCTCTCCGATCGCCCGAAGGCTCGCCCGCGAGCACGGAGTCGACCTCGCTCGCGTTGCGCGGAACGGAGCCGACGGGCGGGTGAGGGAGAAGGACGTACCGGCGGCCCTCGCCGCGGCCGAGTGGTCTCCGGCCGGGGCCGGAGGTGGCGAGGCTCTGCCCGAGGCCGCCGCCGTGATCGACCCGCTGCTCGACGAGAGCCGCACGCTCGCGCAGAAGCTCGGCGAGGTGATGGTGCGGCACGAGCTCCTGGTCTGGCCAGGCCTCGCCCATGGTACGCTACACACGATCCGGGCGCCCGATGCCGCCGTGGTGGCGCTCGAGCGGCTCGGCCAGCGGCTCCGCCGGCTCTTCGAGGAGACTCGCCCGTGACCACCAGCCCCGCCTATCGGACCGCGCTCGTGACAGGCGCCTCGCGCGGGATCGGTGCCGCGATCGTCGCGGCACTCCGCGCCGAGGGGCTCGAGGTCTATGCGGTCGCGCGCTCGGCCGAAGCGCTTGCCGGCCTCGCGGCCGAGACCGGTTGTCGGCCGCTGCCGCTGGATGTCACCGACACGGCTGCCCTCGAGGCCGCCCTCGGCCCGCTCGCCGTCGACGTGCTCGTGGTCAACGCAGGCGGGATCAGCGCGGTGAAACCCCTGCACGAAATGGGGCGGCACGAGCTCGATGCGATGCTCGACCTCAATGTCAAAGCCGCCATGCACACCATCCGCGTGCTGCTGCCGGGCATGGTGGCACGCCGCAGCGGTCATCTGTTCGTCACCTCGTCGATCTCGGCCCACCACCCCTATCCGGCGATGGCCGTCTACACCGCATCGAAGGCGGCGCTGTCGATGCTCGCCCAGAACCTGCGGCTCGATCTCGTCGGAACGGGCATTCGGGTCACCGAACTAAATCCGGGCCGGGTCGAGACCGACATCTATCTCGATGCGATGGGCGGCGACCGGGCCACCGTCCGGGAGCGGCTCTATCGTGGTTTTCGCGCCATCCGGCCGAGCGAAGTGGCGCGGGTGGTGGTCGACGCCTTGCGACTGCCGCCGCATGTCGATCTCGCCCGGATCGACCTCGTGCCGACCGACCAGGCCTTCGGTGGCGTCGTGCTCGCGCATCTGGCCGAGGGCGAGGCCGAGGCTCAGGGGCGCGAATCGAGCCAGCGATAATAGGGCAGCGCGAGCCGGCCGAGGGCGGCGGAAAGGCGCGGGAGCGGGATCGGCGCCGGCTCCTCGAGCGGCAGCGGCAGATTGTGCTCCGCCTCGCCGCGCAACAGGCCCGCGAGATGTGGCCCGAGGGCGGTCGCGAGCGCCACGCCGCGGCCGTTGCAGCCGATCCAGGCGAAGAGCTCGGGTCCGAGCCGCAAGAGATGCGGGTGGCGGTCGGGTGTCACGGCGATGGCACCGCTCCAGGCATGGTCGAAGCGGAGCCCGGCCAGGGCCGGGAAGGCGCGGCCGAGGAAAGCGGCCACTCGCCGCTCGAGGCGCCGTCGTTCGGCCAGGGGAAGGGCCAGCGCCCCGCCCGAGATCAGGCGGCCGTCCGCCGTCCAGCGCAGGAAGCGGAGATCGGCCCGGGTGTCGGAGACCGCCTCGCCGCCCGGCACGACCGAGCGGCGGACGTTCTCGCCCAAGGGCTCGCTCGCGAGCATCCAGGGGCGGAAGGGCACGAAGCTGCGGCCGAGCGCCCCGGTCGCGGGACCCGAATAGGCGGCGGTGGCGAGCAGCACGCGACGAGCCTCGACTCGCCCGCGGGGCGTCGAGAGCCGCCAGCGGGCGCCGACCCGCTCGAGGCCGGTCAGGGGCGAGCGGGCGAAGAGCCGCACGCCGCGCGCGACGACCGCTCGGGCGAGGCCGCGGGCGAAGGCCAGAGGGTTGAGATGACCGCCGGTGCGCGCGGCCCAGCCGCCGTACCAGGCCTCGCTGCCGAGCCGCTCGGCGAGCCGCCTCGGCTCCAACAGCTCGACTTCGGCCCCGCGCCGCGCCCATTGCGCGAACCGCTTCTTGCTGACCCGCTCGAAGCGCCCGGGGCTGTGGGCGGGCTGGATCCAACCGGTCTGCGCGGCATCGCAGGCGATCGCGAGGCGGCGGATCAGGTCGAAGGTGAAGGCGGCCGAATCGCGAACCAGAGCGACGAACCGCTCGCCCCGCTCGGCGCCGAGCCGGGCCACGAGATCGTCCGGATCGGGCCGGGTCAGCGTCGGGATCACCTGGCCGTTGTTGCGACCCGAGGCGCCGAAGCCGGGCTCCTCGGCCTCGAGCAGCACGACGGCGAGGGCGGGAGCGGCCTCGGCCAAATGGAGCGCTGTCGAAAGGCCGGTGAAGCCGGCACCGACGATCGCGACATCGGCCTCGATCGGGCCCAGAAGCGTCGGGAGCTCGGGGCCGGGCGGGGTGGTCGCGGCCCAGAACGAGGTCGGCTGACGGTCGTCCGCGGGTACGGCCATCGGCTCAGAAGCCCCGGATCGGCGCCTTCGGCAGCCAGATGGCGAGGGCCGGCAAGGCGTAGAAGAAGGCGAGGGTGAGGAGCTGGGCCGCCACGGAGGGGACCAGGTCCTGCACCCCGTGGCCGTAGCCGATCTGGGACTGAGCGATTGAACGGCGGTAGGAGATCGAGGGCACCACGGGTGGGGCGAAACCGCTGATCTGGACGACGACGACCACGAGGGCCGCGAACCAGGACGGGTCGATCTTCGCCTCGGCCAGGATCGGCGGCAAGATCGGCAGGCAGATCGAGACGGTCGAGACCCGGTCGAGGAGGAAGCCCGCGAGGAAGACGATCGCGAGCAGCTGGAGCACGACACCCTCCGGCGAGAGGCCCGTGCCCCCTCCCGCGAGATCGGCCACGAGCGGGTGGCCGCCGTGAACCTCGAAGACGACCGTGAACATCGAGCCGCCGACCACGATCGAGAGGATCGTGGCGTAGATCGGGAGCGCGCGCTCGAGGGCGGCGCGCAGGACGGCGAAGGAAAGGCGGCGAGGGGTAGCGCACCTTGGGCCCCCACCGAGGCAGCCTCGGTCGGGCTCGCGGTCCCGGCGAGGACCGGCCCGAGCTCGGCTGCGATCGGAACGGCCGCCGGCACACGGCCCGTGGCGGTAAGCGCGAGCTCGCAGGCGAGCGACAGGGGCTCGACGGGGGCCGGCGGTCCCGCGTCTGGGCGCAGCAGTCAGAGACCCGGGATCGAGGCCAGGAAGAGTGCCACCACGAACGGGCGGGGCAGCAGGAGCGCGGCCGGCAGGAGGCCGACCGGCTGTTTGGCGAGCGAGGCGTGGATCACGACCACGAGCGAGGGCGGGATCATGATGCCGAACGAGCCGCCAGTGCGGATCGTGGCGGAGATCGAGGCCTCGCCGCAGCGCCGCCGGAGCGTGACCGGGATCGCCGTGATGCCGCTCGAGGCGGCGGTCACCGCGGCCACGGCGACCGTCGCGAGCATCGAGCCGCCGAACAGCCTGCCGAGCCAGACGAGCATCGCCTGGAAGGGTCGCTCGGCGATGCCCGAGCGCTCGAGCACGCACCCCGTGGAAACGAAGGGCGGCAGGGCCGAGAGCAGGAAGTCGGAGGCGGTCCCAGTGATGCCGGCGTGCAGCCGAAGGCCGATTTCGTTCCCGTAGGCGGGCAGGCCGAAGAGCAGCTGCGGCCCGAAAAGCGGATACCGGGGACAGTCGGGGAGCTCGCGATCGTGGCGTCGGTGGGATCGGCCGAGCCGAGAAAGACCGGCGGCCGATCGGTCGTCTCGACGAGCCCGTCCTCGACCGCCTCGTGCAACTCGAAGATGTCGCCGACGTGCCGGCCGGCAGCGGGTCGATCTTCGTCCGCCCGCTGGTCGGCCGGCGCACCCATTCGGCGAAGGGCTCGGCGATGTTCGTGAACCGGACGCCGGTCTCGGTGTCGATCGTGGCCATCCGCCACTCGATCTGCCGGGCCGCGGTCTTTTCCGGTGTGAGCACGGTCGTGGCCGACACCGCGAGTCCGACGAACGGTCCGTTACCCGTCGCCCTCCTCGCCTCGGCCGGCCGCGGCCGGACGGAACGCGATCACGACCCCGCAGGCCGCCGCCGCCGGCACCAGCACCGTACCTCCCTCCCCGGTCAGCAGCGCGATCCCCGCGGCCTCGAGGCAGGAACGGGCGCGGGCCGGATCGGCGACCGCGAAGACGAGCGCCACGAGCCCGGGCTCGGCGAGATCGAGCCCGTCGACCGCGCCGCCGAGCCGGCGGCGCAGGCCCTCGGGCTCGTGGAAGGCGATCGTGGCGGTGGCGGTGCGCGCCTCGAGACGGTCCGCGGTCCGCCGCACGCGCTCGCCGAGCAGGAGCCGCCAGGGCGCTTCGAGAGCGTCGAGATCGGCGGCCGAGCCCAGAACCTCGACCAGTGCCATCGCCCCGTTCGGCTGCTCGAGATAGTCGGGCCGCCAGACGAGATCGGGAGTATGGTGCTGGCACACGAACCACCAGGCCCCCGGGGCGGCGTCGTTGCGAGTGCGGGCGACTGTGAAACGGGCATCGCGCGGGCCGTCGGCGAGTTCAACCGTGCGGGCGAAGTCGATCGCTCCGCCTTCGCCCAGACCCGCCGCGGCGAGCTCGGCCGCGACAGCGCGGGCGTCCTCGGTTTTGAAGGCGAGCCCGTAGAGCCCGGGCCGGTGCCCGAGACGGGCGCGCTGGACGGCGTTGGCGGGTGTGGGCACGGAGACCGAAAGGAGCTCGAAATAGGTGCGGCGGTCGGGCAGCACCACGGTGCTGTTGGCGGTACCCATGTGCGCCGAGTGATAGCCGTGGGGCGTGGTACGGAAGCCCAGGGCGGCAAAGCGGCGCTCGGCTTCTTCGAGGTCCGCCACCAGGATCACCGCGTGGTCGAGATCGCCCACGCCGCGGATCCCTTGCTTCCTCTCACGCATCCCGGTTCTCTGCCATCCAGGATCTCCGTCGGCTCGGCACAGAGTGCTCGAAACCGCCCGGCGATCGCCAGCCGGTCGATCTCGCCAGCGCCCGTGCGCGGCAGCTCGTCGACGATCGCCACCCGCTTCGCAAGAGGGTAGGCCGGTCCGTGCTCGAAGCAATGGCGGCGGAGCGCTTCGCCGTCCATGCTGCGACTCTTTCTCAACGAGACCGCGGCTACCTGGGCCTCGCCCTTGTCGCGGTACGGACACCGCCGAGGCATCGCCTCGAAGAGCGCATGCGACACCGGCGCGGAATCGACCGGGACGGCGTTCACGCCGGAGAGGGCGAGGCGGTCGAGAAGATGGCGTTGTTCGAGGATGCGGGGGAAGAGGGTCGAAACCCCGCGACACCCGTGCAGCGGTGGCGGGCGAGCGCCGAGGTGATCGCCTGCGGTGGCACGCCCCGGAAGCGCGAGCGAGCGAGGGATCTCGGCGCCGGCAAGGTGATCGAAACGAGCCGCGAGGATTTCCGCGCGGTGATCCGGCGGGACTACGGCAAGCCGGGCACGAAGGGCGCGGCGGTATCGAGGTCATCGTCGACCGCATCGGCGGCGAGACCCGGCTCGAGAGCTTCGAATGCCTCCCTCCGGGGGGGCGGATGCTGGTGTGCGGAGCGACCGCGGGCTGTGCGACGCCGAACGAGGAGCGCTCGGGTCGAAGCGGTCGATGCCGCGGCGGGCCGGCGCTGGGCGCTCGACCGCGGCCGCTATGCCGCGAGCGTGGGCCGAGCCCGGTCCTCGAGCAGCAGCACCGCGCGGGCGGGGGCGAGGAACCGCTCGCCCTCGAGGGCGAGGGCCGAGGTCGGCTGCTCGCAGGCGGTGTCGAGCACGAGCCACCAGCGGACGAGCGGTGGCGGCAGGCGGATCGACAGCGGCCGCTCCTCGCGATTGACGAGAAGGAGCACGCGGTCGGGCCCGTCCTCGCCGCCGAGGCAGAGATCGACCAGGAGGTGCCGCCGCTCGGGGTCGTGCCAGTCGGCCTCGTTCAGCGGCGCACCGTCGGCCCGCCGCCAGGTCACGTCCGGCAAGGGTCCGCCGGCCGGAGAACCGGTCAAGAAGCGGTCGTCGTGGAGCGCCCGGTGCGCCCGCCTGAGCGCCACGAGCCGGCGCACCGTGTCGAGCAGAGCCCGGCGCTCCTCGTCGAGCGTCCAATCGAGCCAGGAGGTCGGGTTGTCCTGGCAGTAGGCGTTGTTGTTGCCGGCCTGGCTGCGGGCGAGCTCGTCGCCCATGGCGAGCAAGGGCGTGCCACGGGCGCAGAGGAGGAGTGCCAAGAGCGCGCGCATGTCGGCGCGCCGCGCGGCCCGGATCGCGGGATCGTCGCTCGGCCCCTCGACCCCGTGGTTCCAGGAAGGCTCGTCGGCCCGGCCGTCGCGCCCGGCCTCCCCATTGGCTTCGTTGTGCCGGCGGGCATAGGCGACGAGGTCGGCCAAGGTGAAGCCGTCGTGGGCGGTCACGAAGTTCACCGAGGCCCAGGGACGACGATCGGCATGGGCGAAAAGGTCGGCCGAACCGGCAAGACGCGTGGCAAGGGCACCGACGAGCCCGGGATCGCCTCGCCAGAAGCGGCGGACCTCGTCGCGGAAGCGATCGTTCCACTCGGCGAGTGGCGGCGGGAAGGCGCCCGTGCGCCAACCGCCGGGGCCGACGTCCCAGGGCTCGACCACGAGCGCGAGGCCGGCGAGCCGCGGATCCTGCCGCAGGACCGAGAGGAAGGCGCCGTCGGGCGCGAAGCCCCCCTCCTCCCGCGCGAGCGTGGTGGCGAGGTCGAGGCGGATCCCGTCGATTCCGAGCGCCGCCCAGTTGCGCAGCGCGTCCATCACGAGCCGCAACACGATCGGTCGGTCGACGGCGAGCGTGTTGCCGCAACCGGTGTGATCGACGTAACGACGCGGATCTTCCGGCCGCAGGCGGTAGTAGGTGCGGTTGTCGAGTCCGCGCAGGGAGAGGGTGGGGCCGAGCTCGTCGCCCTCGCCCGAGTGGTTGAGGACGAGGTCGAGGATCACCGCGATGCCGGCGCCGTGCAGCGCCTCGATCGCGGCGGCGAGCTCGTCGCCCTCGCCCGAAGCGAGAAGGCGCGGATCGAGCGCCATGAAGGCGGCGGGATTGTAGCCCCAATAGTTGCGCAGACCCTTGCTGGCGAGGTGCGGCTCGTCGATCGCGGCGGTAATCGGCATGAGCTCGACCGCACTCACCCCGAGGCGGACGAGATGGTCGAGGGCGGCGGTATGGGCGAGGCCCGCGAGCGTGCCGCGGATCGAAGGCGGCAGCTCGGGATGGAGGCGGGTGAAGCCCCGGACGTGGAGCTCGTAGAGGACGGCGGTCCGCCGTGGCGTGGCCGGCCGCGGCCCGGCCGCGGGCCTCGGCGCCGAAAGGCACGCCTTCGGCATGGCGCGGGCGCTGTCGAGCCGGCAGAAGGAGAGATCGCGCGCGGGATCGTCGGGATCGTAGCCGAACAGCGGGCGGGCGAGGCGGAAGGGACGGTCGATCGCCCGCGCCCAGGGATCGAGCAGGAGCTTGTTCGGGTTGAAGCGGAGCCCGCGCTCGGGGTCGAAGGGCCCGTAGGCGCGCAGGCCGTAGCGGCTGTCCGGAGCGAGGTCGGGTAGGAGGCCGTGCCAGATGCCGTGGGTGCGCTCGGGCAGGGCGATCCGCTCGAGCTCGCGCGCGCCCGCCGCATCGAACAGGCAGAGCTCGACCCGCTCGGCCTCTGGGGCCGGGATTGCGACGTTGACCCCGCGCGGGGTCGGCGTGAGGCCGGGCGGCTCGGGCGCGCCTTCGCGGATCCGACGCAAGCGCTCAGCTCGAAAGGCGGTCGATCATGGGCTGGGTGATCAGGCAGACGCCGCGCTCGGTTCGGCGGAAGCGGCGAGCGTCTTCTTCCGGGTCCTCGCCGACCACGAGGCCTTCAGGGATGCGCACGCCGCGATCGACGATCACGTCCTTGAGCCGGGCGTGGCGGCCGATGTCGACATAGGGCAGCACGACCGCCCGCTCGAGGCGGGCCCAGGAATGGACGTGCACGCCCGTGAAGAGGAGCGAGTTGCGCAGCGTGGCACCCGAGACGATGCAGCCGCCCGAGACGAGCGAGCTCACGGCACTGCCGCGCCGGCCCTCGATATCGTGGACGAACTTGGCCGGCGGGGTGATCTCGGCATAGGTCCAGATCGGCCAGCCGCGGTCGTAGATGTCGAGCGCCGGGACGGTGGCGGTGAGGTCGATGTTGGCGTCGAAATAGGCATCGAGGGTGCCGACGTCGCGCCAATAGGGCTCGGCCTCCTCGCGCGAGCGGATGCAGGAACGGGCGAAGCGGTGGGCGAAAGCGTTGCCTTCGCCAACCAGCCTCGGGATCACGTCCTTGCCGAAATCCCGGCTCGAGGCGGGATCGGCGGCATCGGCACGCAACCGGTCGAACAGGAGGCGGGTGGCGAAGACGTAGATGCCCATGCTCGCGAGCGCCAGGTCCGGCCGCTCGGGCAGGCCCGGCGGGTCGGTCGGCTTCTCGACGAAGTCGAGGATACGGTCGGAAGCGTCGACCCGCATGACGCCGAAGCCCTGGGCTTCGATGCGCGGCACCTCGATGCAGCCGACCGTGACGTCGGCCCCGCTCTCGACGTGCTGGCGGAGCATGACGCCGTAGTCCATCTTGTAGATGTGATCGCCCGCCAGCACGATGATGTAGTCGGGGCCGTAGCTCTCGATGATGTCGATGTTCTGGTACACGGCATCGGCCGTACCGAGATACCATTGATACTCGGTAACGCGCTGGCTCGCCGGCAAGATGTCGAAGCTCTCGTTGCGCTCCTGACGGAAGAAGGTCCAGCCGTTCTGGAGATGGCGGATCAGGCTGTGGGCCTTGTACTGGGTGGCGACGGCGAAGCGGCGGATGCCGGAGTTCAGCGCGTTCGAGAGGGCGAAGTCGATGATGCGGGTCTTGCCGCCGAAATAGACCGCGGGCTTGGCCCGCTTGTCGGTCAGCTCGAAGAGCCGCGAGCCGCGCCCGCCGGCGAGCACGTAGGCCATCGCCTGGCGGACGAGCGCCGTGCTCGGCATGCCACCCTCCCGATCCGCCGCGGCCGGCGGGCGGCCGGCCGCTCCTCCCCCGCCTGCTTCGAGGACGACACGGCCGCGAGGATGACACGGTCGCGCGACCGCCGTCCACCGGGCTCATCCGGCCCCGGCCGGCGCCGAGCGCGCCCGCAACTCGGCGGCCCGCCGTGCCCCGGTCGGCGGTCCCCAGACCCGCTCCCGATACTCCTCGACCGCCCGGTCGACGCTGAACCAGCCGCAGCCGGCGATCGAGAGCACGGCCTTGCGCCACCAGGCCGCAGGCTCGCGCCAGAGCGCGTCGACCGCCCGCTGGGCCGACCAGTAGGGCGCGAAATCGGGGCAGACCACGAACCAGTCGTGGTGGCGCAGCGATTCGACGATCGGCCGGTAGCGCTCGGGCTCCTCGGGCGAGAGGAGACCGCTTCCGATCGCCTCGAGCGCGGCCGCGAGCCTCGGCGTCTCGGCCAGCTCCTGCGCCATGTCGAGGCCGCGGGCCCGACGTGCCGCGACCTCTTCGGCAGACAGCCCGAAAAGAAACAGATGTTCGGGGCCGATCCGCTCCGCCATTTCGACCGTGGCCCCGTCGAGCGTGCCGATCGTGATTGCGCCGTTGAGCGCGAGCTTCATGTTGCCGGTGCCGGAAGCTTCCATGCCGGCGGTCGAGATCTGCTCGGAGAGATCGGCCGCCGGCATCACGAGCTCGGCCAGGCTCACGTTGTAGTTCGGCAGGAAGACGAGTTCGAGCCGGCCTCCGACCAGGGGATCGGCGCGGATCGCCCGCGCCACGTCGCACGCCAGCTGGATGATCAGCTTGGCGCGGTGGTAGCCGGCCGCGGCCTTGCCCGCGAAGATCTTGACCCGGTGCGGCCAGTCGGCGGTCGGATCGGCTCGGATCGCCTGCCAGAGCGCCACCGTCTCGAGAAGGTTCAAGAGCTGGCGCTTGTATTCGTGGATGCGCTTGACGTGGACGTCGAAGAGCGCGTCGGGGTCCAGCGCCACGCCGAGCTCGCGCTCGACCCAGCGCACGAGGCGCAGCTTGGCCGCGCGTCGGGCACGGGCCAGACGGTCGCGGAAGGCGGCATCTTCGGCGAGCGGCCGCAGCCGCTCGAAGCGCCCGCCGTCGGCCTGCCAGCCGGGCCCGAGCGCCTCGCCGAGAAGCGCGGCGAGTGGCGGGTTGCATTGCTCGACCCAACGACGCAGCGTGACACCGTTGGTGACATGGGTGATGCGCCCGGGAAGGACGCGGTCGAGCTCGACGAAGAGGCTGTCGCGCACGAGTCTGCCGTGCAGCCGCGAGACGCCGTTGACCACGGTCGAACCGACATAGGCGAGATGGCCCATGCGCACCCGCCTGCCGTCGCGCTCGTCGATCAGCGAGACGGCACGCAAGAGATGATCGTCGCAATCGGGGCGCGCGCGGACCGCCGCCAAATGGCGGGCGTTGATCTCGAAGACGATCTGCAGATGGCGCGGCAGGAGCCGGCCGAAGAGCGGCAGCGGCCAGCTCTCGAGCGCCTCGGGCAGTAGCGTGTGGTTGGTGTAGCGCACGCTCGCGCGCGTGAGGGCGAAGGCCTCGTCGAAGGCGAGGCCGTGCTCGTCGACCAGGAGGCGAACCAGCTCCGGGACGGCGAGCGCAGGATGGGTGTCGTTGAGCTGGATCACGACCTTGTCGGGAAGCGAGCGGAGGTCGCCGAACTGGCTGCGATGGCGCCGGAGCAGGTCCTGCAGCGAAGCCGAGGTGAAGAAATATTCCTGCTGCAGGCGAAGCTCGAGGCCGCGCGGGGTGCTGTCGTCGGGGTAGAGGACGCGCGAGATGGCCTGGGCCGCGAGCTGCTCGGCGAAGGCGTCCAGATGCTCGCCGCGGTTGAACACGTCGAGCCGCATCGATTCGGCGGCGCGCGCCGACCAGAGCCGGAGCGTGTTCACGCTGCGGCCCTGCCAGCCGACGATGGGCGTATCGTAGGCGATCGCCACGACGGTCCGCGCGGGCGTCCAGCGGGCGGGGCCGGAGGGCCCCTCGGGTGCCTCGACCGTGCCGCCGAAGCCGATCCGATAGGCCACCTCGGGCCGCTCGAACTCCCAGGGATTGCCGAAGGTGAGCCAGTCCTCCGGCAACTCGATTTGGCGGCCGTCGCGGATCTGTTGGCGGAAGAGGCCGTGATCGTAGCGGATGCCGTAGCCGAAGCCGGCGATACCGAGGGTCGCCATGCTCTCGACGAAACAGGCGGCGAGCCGGCCGAGGCCGCCGTTGCCGAGGGCCGCGTCCGGCTCGCACGCCCGGACCTCCTCGAGAGCGACGCCGAGCTGAGCGAGGGCGGTACTCGCCTCCTCGAGGAGGCCGAGATTGGAGAGATTGTCGCCGAGCAGCCGGCCGATCAGAAACTCGAGCGAGAGGTAATAGACCCGCCGTTCGCCCGAGGCGTAGACGCGCCGGGTCGTGGTCATCCAGCGATCGACGATCCGGTCGCGCACGGCGAGCGCGGTCGCCATGTACCAGTCGTGGATGCGGGCGTTGCGGGCGTCCTTGCCGACCGCATAAGTCAGCTTCTGCAGGATCGCTTCGCGCAGCGCCGCCACCGTCCCGGCCGAGGGTTCCAACGCCACCGGACCTCCTTTCGCGGGCCGGACGAAGGGGCCGGCCCGCCCGGCCGTGCAAGCTGCCGCCGGGCCGAGCACCGGTCAATCCGCCCGACCCGCGCGGATTCTCGCAGCCTGGGGCTAACGGGCGGTTGACGCAACCGGCCTTGCGTGTACCGGCGGGCGGCGAGAAAACCCGCCCGGTCCGTCGCGAGCCCCACCCGAGCCCCGCCGATGCCGATCCTGCCCGCCGCCTGCCGCCCCGAGACCGCGATGCTCGAGCGCAACCCCCGCGCCCGGCCCACGGCGAGCCCGGTCGCCCGGGCAGTGCTCGACGAGGCGGGCCTCGAGCGGGCCCGGGCGACCATCCGCAGCTGGCCGGGCTACGCCGCCACGCCCCTGCACCGGCTCGACGGGCTCGCCCGGGAAGCGGGGCTCGGCACCTTGCTGTTCAAGGACGAATCGGGTCGTTTCGGGCTCGGCAGTTTCAAAGCACTCGGCGGCGGCTTCGCGGTGGCCCGTGCCGTGGCGGCCCACGGCCGCGCGATCACCGTCACCTGCGCCACCGACGGTAATCACGGCCGGGCGGTCGCTTGGGGTGCGGCGCGGGCGGGCTGCGGCTGTGTGATCTTCGTCCACGAGGGCGTGAGCGCGGGCCGCAGGCGGGCGATCGAGGCACTCGGCGCCGAGGTGCGGGTGGTGCCCGGTACCTACGACGACGCGGTCCGGCACTCGGCGGAGGTGGCGGCAGCGGAGGGCTGGATCCTGGTCTCCGACACCTCCTGGGAAGGCTACGAGACGGTCCCGCGCGACGTCATGCTGGGCTATGCGGTGGTGGCCGAGGAGGCGATCGACGAACTCGGCGCGGAGCGGCCGAGCCACGTGTTCCTGCAGGGCGGAGTGGGCGGTTTCGCCGCCGCGGTCGCGAGCGTCCTCGAGCGCCGCTTCGGCCCCGAGCGGCCGCGGATCGTCGTCGTCGAGCCCGAGCGGGCGGCCTGCCTCCTCGCTTCCTGCCGGGCCGGGCGGCCGGTCTCTTTCGATGGTACCCTCGATACGGTGATGGCGGGGCTCGCCTGTGGGGAGCCCTCGTTTCTCGCCTGGAGGATCCTCGACGAGGTCGGCGACGCGTTCCTCGCGATCCCCGACCACGCGGCGGTCGCGACCATGCGTCTTCTGGCCGAGAGCGTGGCGGGCGATCCGCCGCTCGCGATCGGCGAATCGGGGGTCGCAGGGCTCGCGGGCGCGCTCGCGGTCGCGGCGGTGCCGGCCTTCCGCTCGACGCTCGGGCTCGGGCGCGAAAGCCGGCTGCTCGTCTTCGGCACGGAAGGTGCAACGGACCCCGATGTCTACCGCGCGCTCGTCGGTCGAGCCCCCGAGGAGGTCCTCGCCCGCTGAAGGAGGTCGCCCGTGACCCGCTCGATCCTCGTCGCCACGGCCCAGCTCGGCCCGATCGCCCGGAGCGAGACGCGCGAGCGGGTCGTGCGCAGGCTTATCGCCCTCCTGCGCGAGGCGCACGGGCGGGGCGCCGGGCTCGTGGTGTTCCCCGAACTCGCGCTCACGACCTTCTTTCCGCGCTGGGCCTTCGAAGACGAGGCCGAGCTCGACAACTTCTTCGAGACCGAGATGCCGAACGCCGCGACCCGGCCGCTCTTCGAAGCGGCGGCCGGGCTGGGTTGCGCCTTCCATCTGGGCTACGCCGAGCGGACAGCGGAGGGGCGGCGCTTCAACACGGCGATCCTGGTCGACCCTTCGGGCCGGATCGTCTTGAAGTACCGCAAGGTCCACCTGCCGGGCCATCGCGAGTTCGAGCCCTGGCGCCCCTTCCAGCATCTCGAAAAGCGCTATTTCGAGCCCGGGGATCTGGGCTTTCCGACCGCGCTCGCGATGGGCGGACGGATGGGCATCCTGATCTGCAACGATCGCCGCTGGCCCGAGGCCTGGCGGGTTCTCGGGCTCGCCGGCGTCGAGCTCGTCATGGTGGGCTACAACACCCCGCAGCACTATCCGCCCGTGCCGCAGCAGGACCATCTGCAGAACTTCCACAACCATCTCGTGCTGCAGGCCGGAGCCTACCAGAACGGCACCTGGGTCGTGGCCAGTGCCAAGTGCGGCGTCGAGGAGGGCTGCCTTCTCATCGGTCAGAGCTGCATCGTGGCGCCCACAGGCGAGATCGTGGCGATGTGCAGCACGCTCGAGGACGAGGTCGCGGTGGCCCGGGCCGATCTCGACCGCTGCCGCGAGATCAAGGACCACATCTTCGACTTTGCGCTCCATCGCCGGCCGGAATGCTACGGGCCGATCTGCGCGACGCGCTGAGCGGGGAGCCGGCCGCCCCGGCCGCTGCGGCGCGGCTCGAGCGCGCCTCGGGTCGGCTCGATCTCGCCGTGGGCCTGCGCGACGGCGCGAGCCGGCTCCTCCTCCATCGCGAAGCGGGCTCGGCCAAGGCGCGCTTCCCGAGGCAGGCCCCGGTCGGGCCGTTCGAGGCGGTGCTCTTGAACACGGCGGGCGGGCGACCGGCTCGACCAGCGACTCGCGATCGGGCCCGGTGCGGCCCTCCTCGCGGTCGGCCAGCCGGCCGAGAAGGTCTACCGCTCGCTCGGACCCGATGCGGTGGTCCGCACGCGACTCGAGGTGGAGACGGGCGGCACGCTCCTCAGGCTGCCGCAGGAGACGATCCTGTTCGACGGCGGCCGGCTGCGCGAGCGGCGGTAGATCCGCATCGACGGCCGGCTCGTCCGGCACGAGCCCTTCCGGCTCGAGGGGCCGATCGCCGCGCTCGCGGATCGGCCGGCGCTGCTGGGTGGCGCCCGCGCCTTCGCGAGCCTGCTGGCGCTCGGCCCCGGGGTCGAAGCGCTGCTCGAGCCCCTGCGCGCGCGGCTCGAGGGCGCCCCCGTCCGCACCGCCGCGGGGTACCGAGCGCCCTGCCTCCTCGCCCGGCTGCTCGCTCGGGACGGCTTCGACTTGCGGCGAGCCCTCGCCCCGGCCGTGGCTTCGCTCGCCGGGGCGCTCGGCGGCTCGGCCGAACTGCCGCGGGTCTGGCGCTGTTGACGCCCGTGGGCGCGCCGCTGCCCCGTTCGCGGGCAGACCCCGCCCGATCGGTGGGCAGAGGAGCCGAGCCGTCGCCGCGCCACAGGCCGACCCTCCCGACCGGCATCCGTCTTGCTCCCGAGTGGTCCACGAGGCCAGCAATCCGTGCGTACCGGCGGGTCCCGGGCCGGCCGAGGATCCGGAGGAGACATGCAGCTCGGTCCGCGCGAGAAGGACAAGCTCCTGATCTCGCTCGCCGCCATGGTCGCCCGCCGGCGCCTCGAACGGGGCGTCGAGCTCGACTATCCGGAAGCCGTGGCGCTGATCACCGAGGCCGTCCTCGAAGGCGCCCGCGACGGCCGCTGGGTGGCCGAGCTCATGCAGGCCGGCGCCGAGGTCCTGAGCCGCGAGCAGGTCATGGAGGGGGTGGCGGAGATGATTCCCGAGGTCCAGGTCGAGGCGACCTTCCCGGACGGCGCCAAGCTCGTGACCGTCCACCAGCCGATCCGCTGAGGTGCCCGTGATCCCGGGCGAGGTGGTGACCCCCGAGGGCGAGCTCGAGCTCAACGCCGGCCGACCGACCATGACGCTGCTCGTCGCCAACACCGGCGACCGGCCGATCCAAGTGGGCTCGCACTATCACTTCTTCGAGACCAACCCGGCCCTCCGGTTCGATCGCGAGCGGGCGCGCGGCATGCGGCTCGACATCCCGGCCGGGACGGCCGTGCGCTCCGAGCCCGGACAGAGCCGCGAGGTGACGCTCGTGCCCTATGCCGGCCTGCGGCGGGTGTTCGGCTTTCGCGCCGCCGTGATGGGCCCGTTGGACCGGGAGGCCTGAGCCGATGCCCTACCGGATCTCCCGTTCGGCCCATGCCGACATGTACGGGCCGACGGTCGGCGACCGGATCCGGCTCGCCGACACCGAGCTCTGGATCGAGGTCGAGCGCGACCACACGGTCCCGGGCGAGGAGGTCGAATTCGGCGGCGGCAAGGTGATCCGCGACCGCATGTGGCAGAGCCAGCGGGCGCGTGCCGAAGGTGCGATCGACACGGTGATCACCAACGCCGTGATCCTCGACCATCGGGGGATCGTGAAAGCCGATGTCGGCACCTGCAACGGGCGGATCGTCGGTATCGGCAAGGCCGGCAATCCGGACACGCAGCCCGGGGTCGACATCGTGATCGGGCCCGGCACCGAGGCGATCGCCGGCGCGGGCCGGATCCTTACCGTAGGCGGGATCGACGCGCACATCCACTTCATCTGCGCGCAGATCTGCGAGGAGGCGCTGCATTCGGGGCTGACCACGCTGTTCGGTGGCGGCACCGGCCCGGCGGCCGGCACCACCGCTACGACCTGTACGCCCGGCCCCTGGCACATCGGCCGGATGCTCCAGGCCTTCGACGCCTATCCGTTGAACATCGGCCTGTTCGGCAAGGGCAATGCGAGCCTCGAACGGGCGCTCGTCGAGCAGCTCGAGGGCGGGGCCTGTGGCCTCAAGCTGCACGAGGACTGGGGCACCACCCCGGCGGCGATCGATTGGTGCCTGGACGTCGCCGACCGCTTCGACGTGCAGGTGATGATCCACACCGACACCTTGAACGAGTCGGGCTTCGTCGAGAGCACGATCGCGGCCTTCGAGGGGCGCACGATCCACGCCTTCCACACCGAGGGTGCGGGCGGCGGCCACGCCCGGGACATCATCAAGGTCTGCGCACTCGCCAACGTCCTGCCGTCCTCGACCAACCCGACCCGGCCTACACGGTCAACACGGTGGACGAGCATTTGGACATGCTCGTGGTCTGCCACCATCTCGATCCCGAGATCCCGGAGGACGTGGCCTTCGCCGAGAGCCGGATCCGCAAGGAGACGATCGCCGCGCAGGACGTCCTGCACGATCTCGGCGCCTCCTCGATCATGGCCTCGGACAGCCAGGCGATGGGCCGGGTGGGCGAAGTGACCTGTCGGACCTGGCAGACGGCGCACAAGATGAAGGTGCAGCGCGGGCGGCTACCGGAAGAGAGGGGCGACAACGACAATTTCCGCTGCCGCCGCTACGTCGCCAAATACACGATCAACCCGGCGATCGCCCAGGGCGTGGCCCATCTCGTGGGCTCGGTCGAGGTCGGCAAGCTCGCCGATTTCGTGCTCTGGGAACCGGCCTTCTTCGGCGTGAAGCCCGAGATGGTGATCGAGGCCGGGGTCATCGTCGCGGCCCCCATGGGCGATCCGAACGCCTCGATCCCCACCCCGCAGCCCGTCCACATGCGGCCGATGTTCGGCGCTTTCGGCCGGGCCTGCGAACAGGTGGCGGTGCATTTCACGAGTGCCGCGGGGCTGGCGGCCGAGATCGGCCGGCGCTGGGGGCTCGCCCGGCCACCCGAGGCGGTGTGGAACACGCGCGGCATCGGCAAGCGCTCGATGGTCCTCAACGACGCCACGCCCGTGATCGAGGTCGACCCCGAGATTTACGAGGTGCGGGCCGATGGCGAGCTGTTGACCTGGGAACCCGCCCGTGTGCTGCCGATGGCACAGCGCTATTTCCTCTATTGACACCGATCGAAGCGGGGCGGGTTCGGCATGGTGCGGGCGATCGCGGTCGAGAGCGGGGCGGAGCCGGGGGGCCGGCCTTGGACGCCGTGACGCTCGCCTACGACGACCGCCACCGACGGCGGCTGACGCTCCGGACCGATGCGGGCGAGACGATCCTCCTCGACCTGCCCGAGGCGCGGCATCTGCACGAGGGCGATCGGCTCCCGCTCGAGGACGGGCGGCGCGTGCTCGTGAGTGCCGCGCCCGAGCCCGTGGTCGAGGTGCTGGCGTCGGACGCGCGCGGCCTCGCCCGGCTGGCCTGGAACCTCGGCAACCGCCACACCCCGGCGCAGATCCTCCTCGCTCGGCTGCGGATCCGCCCCGACCACGTGCTCGAAGACAGGCTCGTGCGGCTCGGCGCCCGGCTCGAGCGCAAGGAGGCGGCCTTCGACCCCGAGCACGGCGCCTACGGGCACGGCCACGAGCACGCTCACGGGAACGAGCACGATCAGGATCGTCAAGCGCATGGATGAGCGTGCTCTCTATCGGCTCCTGATCTGGCTCTCGCCGGGCTTCCCGGTGGGGGCCTTCTCCTAAAGCCACGGGCTCGAATGGGCAGTCGAGGCCGGGCTCGTGCGCGACGAGGCGGGGCTCGTCGTCTGGCTCGAGGACCTGCTCGGCCACGGCACGCTCGGCCAGGATGCGATCCTCTCGGCCCGGGCCCACGAGGCGGTGACGGCCGGAGATCGCGCGGCCTTCGCCGAACCGCAGGCGCTCGGAGCGGCCCTGCCCATCACGGGCGAACTCCTGCTCGGGACGAGCGCGCAAGGCGCGGCCTTCGCCCGGACTTGCCTCGCGGCCCGGCCGGCTCCCGACGGTAGCCTCGCCGGGCTCTTGGACGAGCCCGAGCGGGCGCCCGCCCTCGCCTACCCGCTCGCGGTCGGGGCGGTAGCGGCCGCACACGGGGTGCCGCTCGCCGCCACGCTCGGAGCGTTCCTGCAGTCGGTCATGGCGAACCTGGTCTCGGCCGCGGTGCGGCTGATCCCGCTGGGGCAGACCGCGGGGCAGCGGGCGCTCGCGGCGCTCGAGCCGGCGGCCGCCGCCGCTCGGCGGGCCGAGCGGGCCGGCCTCGAGGAGCTCGGCACGGCGAGCCTCGTGCTCGACTGGTGCTCGCTTTCCCCCGCAACCCAGTACACGAGGTTGTTCCGCTCGTGAGCCCCAACGGTCATCAGCGCGTCGGCATCGGTGGCCCGGTCGGGTCGGGCAAGACAGCGCTCTGCGAAGCGCTCTGCAAGGCCTTGCGCGACCGTTACGACATGGCGGTCGTCGCCAGCGACATCTACTTGAAGGAGGATCAGCGGATCCTGACCGAGGCCGGGGCGCCGGCGCCCGAGCGGATCCTGGGTGTGGAGACCGGAGGCTGCCCGCACACCGCGATCCGCGAGGACGCCTCGATCAACCTCGCCGCGGTGGCCGAGATGCGCCGCCGCTTCCCGGATCTCGAGCTGCTCTTGATCGAATCGGGTGGCGACAACCTGGCGGCCACGTTCAGTCCCGAACTCGCCGACCTCACGATCTACGTGATCGACGTGGCCGAGGGCGAGAAGATCCCCAGAAAGGGCGGGCCCGGGATCACACGCTCGGACCTGCTCGTGATCAACAAGATCGACCTCGCCCCCTATGTCGGCGCCCGGCTCGAGGTGATGGCGGCGGATACCCGGCGGATGCGGGGCGAGCGGCCGTTCGTCATGACCGACCTCAAGACCGGCCGGGGCCTCGAGGAGGTCGTGGCGTTTCTGATCCGGGCGGGGGGCCTGAGGGAGCGCGCTCCTGCGGCGCCCGCCTAGCGGTTGCCGGCTCAAGGTGGAGCGCGTATGGCCGAGGCCGCCCGGTCGGGGAGGACGACGCCGATGCCGCGATTCGCCGCCAATCTCTCGATGATGTTCACCGAGGTGCCGTTCCTCGAGCGCTTCGGCCGGGCCGCGGCCGCGGGCTTCGAGGCGGTCGAGTTCCTGTTCCCCTACGAGCATCCCCCCGAGGCGATCGCGGCCGAACTCGCCCGCCACGGCCTCGTCCAAGCCCTCTTCAACCTGCCACCCGGGGATTTCGCGAAGGGCGAGCGTGGCCTCGCCTCGCTGCCCGGCCGGGAGGCGGAGTTCCGCGAGGGCGTCGAGACGGCGCTCCGCTACGCCCGGGCGACGGGCTGTCGGACCCTCCATTGCATGGCGGGGCTCCTGCCTTCGGAGAGCGAGCGGGCGGCGCGCGAGGCGCTCTATGTCGAGAATCTGCGCTTCGCCGCCCGCCGCTGCGCGGAAGCCGGGATCACGCTCGTGATCGAGCCGATCAACACGCGCGACATCCCGGGCTACTTGCTCAACTACCAGGCCCAGGCGCGGCGGATCATCGAGGCGGTGGGCGAGCCCAACCTCAAGCTGCAGCTCGACCTCTACCATTGCCAGATCATGGAGGGCGATCTCGCCCGGCACATCGAATCGTTCGCCGACATCACCGCGCACGTGCAGATCGCGGGCGTGCCCGAGCGGCACGAGCCGGACGTCGGTGAGGTCAACTATCCCTATCTGTTCGAGGTCCTCGACCGCGTCGGTTATGCCGGGTGGGTGGGGTGCGAATACCGGCCGAGAGGTCGGACCGAAGAAGGGCTCGGCTGGTTCGTGCCCTGGCGGCGGCGCTAGCGGAGCCGGGCCTCGGCTCAGAGCTCGGTGTTGCGATAGAGGCGGTCGAGGGCGATGCGGTCTTCGAGGACTCGGCTCTCGAAGGCGGCGCTGCCGAGGAAGTCGCGGGCCGACCAGCCGTCCGCCTCGCGCCACCAGACCTGGACGGTGCGGCGCTCGGAATCGACGAGCCAGATCTCCGTCACGCTCGAGAGGCTCTTGTAGTCGTCGAGCTTGCGGCCCTTGTCCTGGGCGCGGGTGCCGGGCGAGAGGACTTCTACGATCAGAAGTGGATCACGGGTGATCGGGCTGCGGCGTTCCGGATTGCAGGTGAGCACCACGTCCGCGACGTAGAACGTGTCGTCGGAGATCTGGACACCGGCCTCGACCTGGGCGCGGCATGGTGGGCGCCGCTCGATGCGCCGGTCGATCTCGACCACGACGTTGACGGTGACCGTGCCGTGCTCGCCCGTGGGCGAGGCCATCATGCGGATGCGGCCGTCGACGAGCTCGTAACGGCGGTCGGGCTCCCCCTCGAAGCGGAGGAACTCGGGCACGGTCATCGGCAGGTCTTCGAGGTTCGTCGCCATCGGTGCGATGGTAGCATGCGCGGCTCAGCCGGGGAACCGACGGCGCAGCTCCGCGACCTGCTCGGGGCTCAAAGGCCGGATCGGCCGGCCCTGGAGATGGACGAAGAGCTTCGCCGTCTCCTCGAGCTCCTCGATCGCGTGCACCGCGGCCTCGAGCGAGGAACCGGCCACCACGGGCCCGTGATTGGCGAGGAGCACCGCGTGATGCCGCTCGGCGACCGCCTCGACCGCGCTGCCGAGAGCCGGATCGCCGGGTGGAATGTAGGGGAGGAGCTTCAGCCGCCCGACCCGCATGACGTAGTAGGCGGTCAAGGGCGGGATCGGCTCTTCCGGGTCGAGCCCGTCGAGCAGGCTCACCGCCACGGACCAAGTCGCGTGCAGATGGACGACCGCGCCGGCCGAGGGTCGCGCCCGGTACATGCCGAGGTGCATCGGCACTTCCTTGGTGGGCGGGTCGCCGCCGACCGGCCGGCCGGCATCGTCGAGCCGGGCGAGCCTCGCCGGATCGAGATCGCCGAGGGCGACGTTGGTGGGGGTGGCGAGGAAACCGCCCTCGGGCAGGCGCACCGAGAGATTCCCCGAGCTGCCGAAGGTGAGGCCGCGGGCGAAGAGCGAGCGGCCGAGCGTGCAGAGCCGCTCGGCCAGACGGGCGGCCTCGCTCACGGCATGACCTCGAGGGCGTGGAGGAAAAAGGTGCGGCGACCGAAATTGCCGCTCTTGAGGGCGAGCGCCAGGCGTGGGCCCTTGCCGATCGTGACCGTGGCGGGCACGCCCGGGTCGATCTGCGGGCCGATGGCGAGCCCCTCGATGCCGAGTGCTTTGACCACGGCCCCGCTGGTTTCGCCACCCGCGACCACGAGCCGCCGCACGCCCGCCGCCACGAGCTCGCGGGCGATGGTCGCCATGGCCTCCTCGACGAGTGCGCCGGCCCGCTCGCGCCCGAGTCGCTCCTGCGCCGCGCGGACCTCTTCGGGCGAAGCACTCGCGTAGATCAGAACGGGTCCCGAGGGCAGGTGCTCGCGCGCCCAGCCAATCGCCTCGGCGATCCCCTGGCCTTTCGCGAGCGCGAGCGGATCGAGCCGGTGGGAGGGCCGCTCGGCGCGGAACGCCTCGATCTGGCCGAGGGTGGCGGCCGAACAGGAGCCGGCGAGCACGAGCGCCGGACCGGGTACGGGCGGCAGGGCCGCGGCCTCGGCACCGCGCTCGGGCAAGAGCCCGGTCCGCCGGAAATTGGCCGGCAGGCCCGTCGCCACGCCGGAGCCGCCGGTGACGAGCGGATGGTCGGCCACCGCCTCGCCGATCGCGAGCAGATCCGAATCCTCGAGGCAATCGACGATCGCCCAGCGGCAGCCCTCGTGGCGGAGCTCGGTGAGCCGGTCGCGGATCGCCGCGGGCCCGCGGCGCACGCTGCTCCAGGGCACGAGCCCCACCTTGCGTGGGGTCTGCCGGCCGAGCACCCGGACGAGGTCGCTGTCCGTCATGGGGGTGAGCGGGTGATGGGCCATGTGCGTCTCGGACAGGAGACGATCGCCCACGAAGAGGTGGCCCTGATACACGGTCCGGCCGGTCTCGGGAAAGGCTGGGCAGGCGATCGCGATCGAAGCGTCGAGACGATCGGCGAGCGCGTCGCCCACCGGGCCGATGTTGCCCTCGGGCGTGCTGTCGAAGGTGGAGCAGTATTTGAAGAAGACCTGGCGGATGTGCCGGCGTTTCAGCCAGTCGAGCGCCCCGAGGCTGTCGGCGACCGCTTCCTTGACGGGTGCGGTGCGCGATTTGAGGGCGATGGTCACCGCATCGACCTCGTCGAGCTCGAGGTCGGGGCGCGGTACGCCGATCAGCTGGACCGTGCGCATGCCGTTCCGCACGAGCGTGTTGCAGAGGTCGGTGGCACCCGTGAAATCGTCGGCGATCGCACCCAGAAGCAGCGGCATCGGCCCCTCCCCGGCTCGCGCCGAGGCTCTAGACCAGCCCGGGCGGCGGGGCCAGCCCGAAGGCCCCCTCTTGAACAGAGGCCGGCTCTTCCCATCTCGAAGGGTGACCGGATGCTGTCCGTGGGTCCGGTTGGGGTAATCGGCGTGTCCGTCCGGGAGCGCCACCCGTCGCGATCGCTCAATGGAGGATCAGATGACGACGATCGATCTGCGCCCCTTCTACCGTACGGTGCGTGATTTCGACCGCCTCGCGAGCCGGCTCGTCTCGAGCGTGGCGGCGGTCGACACCGGGCCCAGCTACGACATTCTGGCGACCGGCGAGGATCGCTTCGCGATCGTGCTCGCCCTGCCCGGCTGGAAGGCCGAGGAGCTGTCCATCTCGGTCGAGAACGGTGTTCTCGCCGTCAAGGGTCAGCCGGCCGAGCCCAAAGCCGACGTCAAGGTGATCCAGCGCGGCATCGTGCGGCAGGCCTTCGAGCGGCGCTTCGCGCTCGCCGAGCATGTCGAGGTCAAAGGCGCCCGGCTCGAGAACGGGCTGCTCGAAATCGAGCTCGTGCGCGAGGTGCCCGAGGCCCTGAAGCCCCGCACCATCGCCATCCGGACCACGGGCGGCGAGGCGGGCGAGTTCGCCAAGGCCGCTTGATCCCGGTCGGAGCTCGTGAGAGGCAGGGGGGCGGCGGCCTCGGTCGCCGCCCCTTCGTTCGTTCGGAGTCCCCGTGATGAGCCGCTCGCTCTACGACGAGCTCGGTGTCGCCAAGAACGCGAGCGAGGAAGAGATCACCCGTGCCTTCCGCAAGCTCGCCAAGACCTGCCATCCGGACCTGCACCCGGGCGACATGAAGGCGGAAGAGAAGTTCAAGCGGATCTCGGCGGCCTACGAGATCCTCTCCGACAAGACCAAGCGGGCCCGCTACGACCGCGGCGAGATCGACGAGCAGGGCCGTGAACGGGTCTTCGCCCAGGGCGGCTTCCACGGTAGCACCGGCGGGGGCGGCACTCGGTTCGAGTTCGGCGGAGCCGGTGGGATCAATTTCGAGGAGATCCTGGGCGACCTCTTCGGCGGCGCACGCCGCCGCGCCGGGCGCGCCGGCGGTCCGTTCGGCGGCGGTCCCTTCGCCGGCGGGTTCGGGGCCGGTGGCTTCGGCGCGAGCTTCGGCGGCGGGGTGGGCGAGGACGTCAAGGTCACGGCCGAGG
This sequence comes from uncultured Alphaproteobacteria bacterium, assembly GCA_937926445.1. GTDB lineage: Bacteria > Pseudomonadota > Alphaproteobacteria > Geminicoccales > Geminicoccaceae > JANXAZ01. The sequence continues at coordinate 188,707 of CALBAK010000026.1, read as the reverse complement.
TCGACTTCCTGACCGCGGCCAAGGGCGGGACCCGGCGCATCCTGCTGCCGGACGGCAGTGCGGTCGACGTCACAGTCCCCGCCGGCAGCGGCGACGGCACGGTGTTGCGGCTCAAGGGCAAGGGGCAGCCGGGGCCGGCCGGGCCGGGCGATGCGCTGGTCGAGATCAAGGTGGCACCGCACCCCGTCTTCCGCCGCGAAGGGCTCGACGTGCTGGTCGATCAGCCGGTGCCGCTGGTCACCGCGGTCAAGGGCGGCAAGGTGCGGGTGCCGACCCTCGACGGCGAGGTGGCACTGAGCGTGCCGCCGCGGACGAACTCGGGCAAATTGCTCCGCCTCAAGGGCAAGGGGATCAAGGACCCGCGCAGCGGCCGGCAGGGCGATCTCCTGGTCCGGGTCCTGATCGAGCTGCCGGAGGAGCGCGAGCTGCTCGATTTGATCGAGCGCTGGGCCGAGCGCCGGGCCGCGGCGGGCTGATCCGCTACGCCGCGGCGCCTTGTCCGCTCAGCTCTCGGCGAGGCCGAGCCGTTTCGGGATGTCGGCGGCCTCGGCCGCGAACGCCTCGGCGAAGGCCGGGAAGGCCTCCGGACCGTCCCAGAGCGGCTGGACGCCGCGGGCCTTCATGGCATCCTACACCTCGGCCGTGGCATGGGCTCTGGCCCCCGCCCCGGCGAGCTTCTGGACGATCGCGGGCGGCAGGCCCTCGGGACAGATGAAGGCGAACCGCGGTTCTCGTAGGTCCAATCCGAGCCCACCGCCTCTTTCAGCGTCGGCACGTCCGGGAAGATCGGCGTGCGGGCCGACCCCACGACCGCGAGCGGCCGCACTCGGCCCGCTTCGATCAGGGCCTCGCCCTCGATCGGCGAGCCGGTGAACATGGTGATGCCACCGGCGGCGAGGTCCTCGAGCGCGGGTGCGCCGCCGCGCGAGGGCACCCACTCGACCCGGTCGGTCTCCATGCCCCGGCTCGCGAGCAGCCCGGCAATCGCCGTGTGCCAGTAGCCGCCCCGACCCGAGCCCGAGGCGGTTAGGTGCCGGGCGGTTGTTTGCGGACCGTATCGAGGAGCTCGGCCAGGGTCTTCCAGGGCGCGTCGCCCTTCGCGGTAACGCCCGCCGGGATCGCGGTGATCCACGAGATAAGGGTGAAGCTCTAGGGCCCGATGTCGCCGAGGCCGATGGTCCGCAAGAAGGCGAGCTGGGGCGAGCCCACCCCGAGCGTGTGGCCGTCCGGCTCGGCATGGGCGATCGCCGCGTGGCCGACGACGCCGCTGCCGCCCGAGCGGTCGACGACGTTGACCGGAACCTCGAGCACCTTCTCGAGGGCGGCGGCGAAGATCCGCGCCGAGATGTCGGTGCGGCCGCCGGCGTGCCAGGGCGCGACGATCCGGATCGGCCGCTCCGGATTGGCGGCCTCGGTCGGCAGCGCGGCGAGCGCGACCGCGGCCGTGGCGACGGTAAGCGGGATGCGAGGCGCATGCGAGCCTCGCCCTCGGGTGCATGCCGCGCCACCGAGACCGGCCGGCACGATCCGACAAATGCGGTCGAGGCAGCCCTCCTCAGCCGGAAGCGGGGCCGAGCCGCCAGAGCGCGCCCCGCGCCTCGTCGGTCAAGAGGTAGACGAGCCCGTCGGGGCCGACCCGGACGTCGCGGATGCGGCCGAGCTGGCCCTGGAGCAAGCGATGCTCCTTCCCGACCCTGCGGCCGTCGAGCTCGAGGCGGACGAGCATCTGGGCGGCGAGCGCGCCCACGAGCAGGCTGCCTTTCCAGCCCGGAATCCGGTCGGCGTCGTAGAAGGCCATGCCCGAGGGCGCGATCGAGGGGACCCAGACCCAGAGCGGGTCGGTGACACCGGGCATGGTCTTGCCGCGGCCGATCGGCAGGCCGGTATAGTCGACCCCGTGGGTGACGAGCGGCCAGCCGTAATTGGCCCCCTTTTCGACGACGTTGAGCTCGTCGCCGCCCCTCGGCCCGTGCTCGTGCTCGAAGAGCTCGCCGGTCCAGGGGTTCAACGCCATGCCCTGGGCGTTGCGGATTCCGTAGGCCCAGATCTCCGGCCGCACGCCGGGCCGGCCCACGAAGGGGTTGTCGGGCGGGATCCGGCCGTCCGGTTCGACCCGGATGATGGTGCCGGCGAGATCGTCGAGCTTCTGGGCGCGCTCCATTCGGCCGCGGTCGCCGGTCGATACGTAGAGCTTGCCGTCGCGGCCGAAGACCAGGCGCGAGCCGAAATGCCGGCCGGTATCGCCGGGCGGATCGGCGGTCAGCACGATCTCGACGCCCTCGAGCCGACCGTCGACCAGCCGGCCACGGGCCACCCGGGTGGCCGCACCGGTGCCGACCGGGGCGGCGTAGGACAGGTAGACGAGCCGGCTGGTGGCGAAGTCGGGCGCCAGGGCGACGTCCAAGAGCCCGCCCTGGCCCCGGGCCCAGACCTCGGGCACGCCCGCGACCGGCTTGGGGTCGAGCCGGCCGGCCTCGTCGATCAGCCGCAGCCGGCCCGGCCGCTCGGTGACGAGCATCCCCCCACCCGGCAGGAAGGCCATGCCCCAGGGATGTTCGAGGGGGCCCGCGATCGGCTCGACGCGCAGCCGGGTGCCGGCATCCTCGAAGAGGATCGGCGCCTCGGCGGCGAGCGAGGTCGTACCGGCGCCGACATGGAGGCCGTTGCAGGAGGTGGCGAAGCTCACGAAGCCGGCGAGAAGCGGCAGGACCAGGAGCGCGGAGCGGGACATCGGGACTCTCCGAGCGAACGGGGCCTTCCTCGACGAGACATAGTCTTGCCGGCTGCCGCGCAAACCGGCTTGATCCGGCGCGCAGCGCGGAGGCGGTGATCATGGCGGGCACGAGGGAAGGGACGATCCTGGAGCTGTTGGGGCACGGTGCGGCAGACGCACCCGCGATCCTGGCACCGGGCCGGCCGGCGCTCACCTTCGGCCGGCTGCGGGGGATGTTGCCAGGGGTCACGGGTGTCCTTCGCGCGCAAGGCATCGGCCCCGAGGATCGGGTGGCGATCGTCCTGCCGAACGGGCCCGAGGCGGCGACCGCCTTTCTCACCCTCGCCTGCGCCGCCGCCACGGCCCCCCTGAACCCTGCCTACCGCGAGGAGGAGCTCGACTTCTACCTCGACGACCTGCGGGCGAAGGCCGTCGTCGTGACCGCCGAGGAGCAGGGCCCCGCGGTGCGGGTCGCGGAGCTGCGCGGCATGGCGATCCTCCGACTCGCCGTGCCGGACGGCGGCGAGGCGGGCCGCTTCACCCTGGGCGACGCCCCTCCGGTCGAGCCCCGGCCGATCGCCGAGGCGACGGCCCTCCTCCTCCATACCTCCGGCACGACGAGCCGGCCCAAGCTCGTGCCGTTGAGCCACGCCAACCTCGTGGCCTCGGCGCGGCACATCGGCCGGACCCTCTCGCTCCACCCCGCCGACCGCTGCCTCAACATCATGCCGCTCTTCCACATCCACGGGCTGGTGGCCGCGGTGCTCGCCTCGCTCGCCGCCGGCGGGTCGGTCTTCTGCACCCCGGGCTTCAACGCGCTGCGTTTCTTCGCCTGGCTCGAGGAGGCGAAGCCCAGCTGGTACACCGCCGTGCCGACCATGCACCAGGCGATCCTGGCGCGGGCCGAGCGCAACCCCGAATCGGTGGCCCGGGCGGAGCTTCGGCTCATTCGCTCGAGCTCGGCCTCGCTGCCGCCGCAGGTGATGCGGGCCCTCGAGGCGACCTTCCGCTGCCCGGTGATCGAGAGCTACGGCATGACCGAGGCGGCGCATCAGATGACGAGCAACCCGCTGCCGCCCGCGCTGCGCAAACCGGGCTCGGTGGGCCTTCCGGCGGGGCCGCTCGTGCGCATCGCCGATCCGCTCGCCCCCGTGCTGCGGGGGCCCGACGAGACCGGCGAAGTGGTGATCTCGGGCCCGAACGTGACGCGGGGCTACGAGGCCAATCCGGAGGCCAACGCCACGGCCTTCTTCGAGGCCGAGGGGCGGCGCTGGTTCCGGACCGGTGACGAGGGCATGTTCGACAGCGACGGCTATCTGCGGCTGACCGGGAGGCTCAAGGAGATCATCAATCGGGGTGGGGAGAAGGTGAGCCCGCTCGAGGTCGACGAGGTGCTCATGGACCATCCCGCGGTGGCCCAGTGCGTGACCTTCGCGATCCCGCACGAGAAGCTCGGCGAGGAGGTGGGTGCCGCGGTCGTCCTCAAGGAGGGGGCGAGTGCCAGCGAGCAGGAGATCCGCGCCTTCGCCGCGAGCCGGCTCGCCGACTTCAAGGTGCCACGCCGGGTCGTGATCCTCCAAGAGATCCCCAAGGGTGCGACGGGTAAGCTGCAGCGGATCGGGCTCGCCCAGAGGTTGGGGCTCGCCTGATGCGGATCTGTGTCTTCGGGGCGGGCGCGATCGGCGGTTATCTAGCCGCCCGGCTCGCGCAAAAGGGCGAGCACGAGGTCTCGCTCGTGGCCCGCGGCCCGCATCTCGAGGCGATCCGCAGCCAGGGCCTCGTGCTCTTGGCCCAGGGCGAGCGGATCACGACCCGGCCGCGGGCGAGTGCGGATGCGCGCGAGCTCGGTCCGCAGGACCATGTGATCGTGACCTTGAAGGCGCACCAGATCGGCCCCGCGATCCCCGCCCTCGAGGCGCTCATGGGCCCCGAGACCGCCTTCGTGTGGGCGGTCAACGGGGTGCCCTGGTGGTACTTCCACGGGCTCGAGGGGCCGTGGTTCGACAAGAGGCTCGAGAGCGTCGATCCGGGCGGAAGGATCTGGGAGCGGCTCGACCCGAAGCGGGCGATCGGCTGCGTGGTCTATCCCGCGGTCGAGGTCGACGAGCCCGGGGTGGTGCGCCTGGTCGAGGGCGACCGGTTCTCGCTCGGCGAGCCGACGGGCGAGCGCACGGCCCGGGTCGAGGCGCTCGCGAAAGCGCTCGTGAGCGCCGGCCTCAAAGCGCCCGTCCGACCGCGGATCCGCGACGAGATCTGGGTCAAGCTGTGGGGCAATCTCGCCTTCAATCCGTTGAGTGCGCTCACCCATGCCACGCTCGACCGGCTCTGTGCCGATGCCGGCACACGGGCCGTGGCGCGCGCCATGATGCTCGAGGCGCAGGCGGTCGCCGAGCGGCTCGGCGTACGCTTTGCGATCGACGTCGACAAGCGGATCGAAGGCGCGGCCGCGGTCGGCGCCCACAAGACCTCCATGCTGCAGGACCTCGAACGCGGCCGGCCGATGGAGATCGGGGCACTGGTCGGCGCGGTGATCGAGATGGCCGGGCTCGTGGGGCTCGAGGTGCCGACAATCGAGACGGTGCACGCGCTCGTCCGGCTGCGAGCACAAGTGGCGGGTTGTCTGCCGGATTGAGCCGGCTCAATCGAGCAGGCGCTCGACGCCTTGGGCGTAGCGCTCGAGAACGGCCGGGTCCTTGACGAGGATCTCGCCGCGGCCCTTGGCGAGCACGCCGCGGCGGGTGAGCTCGCTCAGGACGCGGCTCACCGCTTCGCGATGGGTGCTGACCTTGGCGGCGATGTCGGCGTGCTTGGGCGGCGGGGCGATGCGGCCGGGTCCCCGACCGCCCCCCTCGAGCCCGGCGAGGCGCAGGAGCTCGGCGCAGATCCGCGCCGGGACCGGGCTCGCGAACTCGTAGATCCGCTGGCTCAAGGCACGCACGAGCCGGGCGAGTTTCTTGAGCGTCGCCTCGGTGACCGCCGGTTCGCGCCGCAAGACGGCCCAGAAGTCGGCGGCGCTCATGGTCCCGATCAGGGAATCCTCGAGCGCCACCACGTCCGCCGAGCGCGGCTCGCCGTCGATCGCCGCGATCTCGCCGAAGCTCGAGCCGGCCGCGAGATCACGGAATGCAACCTCGCGGCCGCTCTCGGCGAACATGGCTACGCGGACCTTGCCGGAGAGCACGAAATAGACCTCCCGGCCGGAATCGAGCCGGCCGACGATCGCCTGCCCGGCCTCGTAGTGTCGGACCCGCACGGCCGGCAGTACGGCCGCGATCCCCCGCTCGTCGAGCCCGCCGAAAAGGTCGATCCGCTCGAGCCTGCGGGCGAGCGGTGCCGTTTCGGCGAGCCGGGCGACCGGCGGGACCGGGCTCATGCGAGCGCCCGCTCGACCCAGGCGAGGAGCTGCGGCAGGGGCATCGCGCCGCTGGTCCGCGCCCGCTCGCGGCCGCCCACGAACAGAACGAGGGTCGGGATCGTGCGGATGCCGAGCGCTTCGGCCGGGCCCGGCTCGGCCTCGATGTCGAGCTTGGCGACCCGCACCCGTGGCTCGAGCCGCGCGGCCGCCTGCTCGATCACCGGTGCCATCGCCCGACAGGGCCCGCACCAGGGGGCCCAGAAATCCACCAGGAGCGGCAGATCCGAGCGGTCGCGATGCAGCACCAAGGTCTCGGCGGAGAGCGCGATCGGCCGGCCCTCGAACAGGCGAGCTCGGCAACGTCCGCAGCGCGCGGCTTCGGCCGGCCGGTCCACCGGCACCCTGTTGACGGTCCCGCAGGCCGGGCAGACGACGTGCCGCGCGCCAGCCATGCCCCCCTCCCCAGCTTCGCCGGAAATGGGGTGGACGGGGCGCGACTTGAAGATCGATCGAGGCATGTTTCAACTATAACGCGAATTGAGCCGCCGGTCACGCCCCGAGGTTGGACTCCCCGGGCTGCGTAGCACAGATCGCCACCGAGGAGTTGCACGGGCCCGCCGCCACGGCTAAGGGCGCTCGTTCGATCGCCCCGAACCAGGGGCGATCGCCGCGAACCAGGGAAACAGCGTACCATGCCCATCGCCGGGCCGAGATCCCTGACCGTCGCCGGCCTCGCCCTCGCCGGCTGCACGACCGTGCCGCCGGGCGCAGCCAACCGTGCCGAGGAGGAGTGCCGCGCCGGGGCGCGCGCCGAGGGTTTCCGCGAGATCTCGGCCGACACCTCGCCCACCGGCGTCGGCGACAGCGTCTTGGTCGACATGAACGCCCGTCGCGACGGCCGAGCCTACCGCGGGACCTGTACCTACGACCGGGGCAGCCGGCGGGTCCGGCTCAGCGTGAGCCGCGCCGGCGAGGCCGAAGGCGACCGGGTCGCCCGTGCCCGCGAGGCCTGCCGAGACGAGGCGGTCGACCGTGGCTACGAAGTCCGCGGCACGAACGACGTGCGCCGGGTCGGCGATTCGATCCGCATGACACTCGGGCTACGCCGCCGCGGCCGCACGTACGAGGGCTATTGCCGCTACGAGGGCAGGCGCGCCGACCTCGAGATCCGCTGAGCCCGAAGGCCGCGGCCGGGCCGAGGCGCTGTTGGTGCGCTCGACCGACCGGAGAGCGACTGACGCAATCGTTATTCGCATGCTCGGCTGCGTCCCGTTACCGCAGGGTATGAGCGCTTTCGCGGGGCGCGGCCATCGATCATGGTCGCGGCGTCGCGTGCATGATCGAGAGAGCGAGGGATCGACTGCGGCGTCATGGCGGTCATCATCGGAAAGGGACGAGGACGACAGTCGGGCGCCAGTCGTGTCGAGCGGTTGGTCGGTACGACCGAGAACGACGAGATCCTGGGCGATCCCTTCGCTGCCGAGAACCGGGCCGCCTTTCCCGACAACGGTCTCGTCCTCGCGATCGGGCGGGCCGGCCGCGACACGATCCTCGCCCTCGACGGGTCGGATCTGGTGCTGGGCGATGCATGGGTGATCGACGGGGTCGGCCGTGGGGCTTCCGATCGAATCCTCGCCGGGCCGGGGCCGGACCTCGTGTTCGGCGACGCCCACCAGATCCGCGGCGCCGGGCGGGGCGGTCACGATCGACTGAGGCTCGGCGAAGGCGACGATCTCGCCGCGGGCGACGCGCAGACGCTCGAAGGCGCGGCCCGCGGTGGTCGGGATCTGCTCTTGGGTGCTCGCGGCTTCGACTTTCTCTACGGCGACGCGCGTTTCCTGCTCGACGAGAGCCGCGGGGGTGACGATCGGATCCACGGGGGCACTCGTTTCGATCTGTTGATCGGCGACGGTGAAGTGCTCCTGGACCGCGCGCGGGGCGGGAACGACCGGCTTTTCGGTGGACGCGGGGGCGACGAGCTCTACGGCGACGCCCAGGTCATGCGCGGTGCGACCCGCGGCGGGCACGACCGCCTCGTGGGCGGCAGCGGTGACGACTTCCTGGTCGGCGACGCCCTGCTCGCGGCCGATGCGGTGAGCTGCGGCGACGACCGACTGTTCGGCGGAGCGGGCAACGATCTGTTGGTCGGTGACGTAGCATCGGCCGAAGGTCCCCTGCTCTGCGGAGCAGACCTGCTGGACGGGGGCCCCGGCGACGATCAGCTCTACGGCGACGTCATCGATCCGGGCGCCGACCCGGCGCTCGTCCGAGGCCGCGACGTGTTCCGATTCGGCCCGAACAGCGGGCGGGACACGGTACACGATTACGAGCCGGGGCACGACATCCTCGACTTCACCGGGTTCGGTGGCGACCGCGACCGGGTCCGCTTCCTCGACCTCGGCGCTTCCGTGCTGATCGATCTCGACGGGACCGACGCGGCGATCCAGGAGGTCCTCCTGCTCGGCGTCAGGCTCGATTCGGTCCTGCGCGAGCTCGATCGAACGATCCTCTTTTGACCCGGCCGAGCTCGGCCGCTCCGCCCCGAGCGACTCGTGCCGGAGCCGCTGCCGTGAGCTCGGTGCGCACGATGCGGGGACGGCCGTGAGCCGCTCGATGTGGCTGCGGTCGTCGTAGAGGTGCGGGTCCGCTCGGAGCGGATCGCCCCGCCTCGAGACGAGCACGCCCGCCCGGACGAGCCCGTCGACCGAATCGGCGGGCGTCCTCTCGGTCAGTCGCACGCTCGGGAAATGCGGCCCGCGCAGCCCTTCGGGCAGGGTCGAAAACCCACAGTCTCGAGCCGGGCCGAAAGCTCCCGGTCGAATACTCCGCAGGGGTCGAGCAGCCGTTTGCGGGTCTCGGCGACGGCGAAGGCAGGCCGCACGCGGCCGAGATCGAGCGGCACGGCTCCCGACGGCCGGGTGCGATCGAACACGAGTGCCGTCCCGAGGACACGGCAGGGCGCCCCCACCCGCTCGAGATCGACGAGCCGTCCGTCGGTTCGGCCGACCTGCGGCAGGGCGGCAACGGTCGGCCGCTCGTCGAGTGCGGCGAGGACCCCGACCGCGAGATCGCCGTCCGGGCCGGCCTCGACCGTCACGAGCTCGCCTTTCTGCTCGGGCACGGGCCGCCGCCAGGCATAGAGTTCCGAGGCGAGTCGGCCGGCAGGACGGGTAACCGCCGCCCGGGACCGACCCGGCGGTTCACCGCGGTGACCACGATCCCGGAGCTCGCCGAGGGCACGATCGCCCCACCCTCGGCAGCCACCTCGAGGATCCGGGCGACGGGCCCACGCACCCGCACGGACTCCTCGAAGAAATCGGCGGGCCTGATGGGACGGGGCCGAAGCTCGCGAGGGAGACCGGCCTCCCCCGCGCGTGCCGCCTCGTGTATCGGGTGTGTCACGTGGGCGGCGTCGAGACCGGCCGGCTCGGGCGGCAGGTCGAGGCGGTCGCGCTCGCACGGCAGAGGCCCGAGCTCGGCCGAGGGCTCGGGTCTCCCTCCGCCGTGCGCGCTATCCTGCAACGCGTGCCGGGCGGGCAAAGGGGTTGGCCGGCCGCGGTGGCCGTCGCTCGGGAGAATCGTGGTGCAGGACACGCTCGTGGTGTTCGATCTCGGCGGGGTGCCGATCGATCGGGAACCGCGCCGGCTCTACCGGCGGATCTTCGCCGAGGAGGCCGCGATGGAACGGTTCCTCGCCGAGATCTGCACGCGCGCCTGGAACGCCGAGCTCGAACGCGGTCGACCCCTCGCGGAAGCGGTGGCCGAGCTTGTCGCCCGCCATCCCGCACGCGAGGGCGCGATCCGGACCTGGTGGGAGCGTCGGATCGCAATGATCGGCGGGCCGATTTCGGATACCGTCGCGATCCTCGAACGGCTCACCGAGCGCGGCACCCCGCTCGTCGCACTCTCCAACTGGTCGGCCGAGACCTTCCCGCTCGTGCGCGCCCAGGAGGCCTACCGGTTCCTCGACCGGTTCGAGCGAAACTTCCTTTCGGGTGAGCTCGGTCTGATCGAACCCGAGCCCGCGATCTTCGAGCATCTTCTTTCGGCGACCGGAAGGCGGCCTGAGTCCTGCCTCTTCATCGACGACAGTGCGGCCAACATCGCCACGGCCGAGCGGCTCGGCTTCGCGACGCACCGGTTCCGCGGGCCCGAGCTTCTCGCTCGAGACCTGATCGCCCGCGGCCTCGTCGGCTGAGGGGGCCCGATGCGGCGGGCGATCGGGCGGGTGCTCGCGGTCCTCGCGGCTTTGTTCGTGGCGGCCGTCGGCGCGATCGCCTGGCTCCTCCTCGCCTCGCTCCCCGAGCACGAGGGCGAGGTCGCGATCGTGGGCCTCGACGGGCCGGTCGAGATACTCCGCGACGGCTACGCGGTACCGACGATCCGGGCCACGAGCGAGCGCGACGCCTGGCTCGCGCTCGGCTTTGTCCACGGCACCGACCGGCTCTGGCAGCTCGAGCTCTCGCGCCGGATCGGCCAGGGGCGGCTCGCCGAGCTCGTGGGCGCGCGTGCCCTGCCGCTCGACCGCTTCATGCGCACGCTCGGCCTCGCCCGGGTCGCGGAAGCCGGGCTCGCCGCCTACCGGCCCGAAGAGCGGGCCCTGCTCGAGGCCTATGCGCGGGGCATGAACGCGGCGATCGCCGCCGCCCGACCGCTTCCGGTCGAGTTCCAGCTCCTCTGGTGCGAGCGCCCGGAGCCCTGGCGGCCGGCGGACAGCCTCCTGATCCATCGGCTCCTGGCGCTCGAGGTGGCCGGGGCCTGGCGGCGGGAAGTCCTGCGCGCTCGGCTCGCACGAAGGCTCGAGCCGGCGGATCTCGAGCTCCTCTTGCCGGCCGACGGGCCGGGCGATCCCCGAACGCTCGCCGCGACCGATCCCATCGAAGAGCGCCTTTTCGGGGCGCTCGAGGCCGTGTCGCCCGAGCTTGCGGGCGGGCTCGGCTCGAACGTCTTCGTGCTCGCCGGGACGCGCACCGCCTCGGGCGCTCCCCTTCTCGCGAGCGATCCGCACCTGCCGTTGCGCACCCCGGGGATCTGGTATCTGGCAGCGCTCTCCGCACCGGGTCTCGACGTGGTGGGCGGCACGATCCCCGGTCTGCCGGCGGTGGTGATCGGCCGCACGGCGGGGGTGGCCTGGGGCCTCACCACGACCGGTGCAGACACCGAGGATCTCGTGCGGGTCCGGCCCGATCCGACCGATCCCGGCCGCTATCTCGTGCCCGGCGGCAGCGAACCCTTCGCGGTTCGCGAGGAGACGATCCCGGTCCGCTTCGCCGAGCCCGAGCGGCTGTCGGTGCGGACCACCCGCTTCGGGCCGGTGGTCTCCGACCTCGTGACGAGCGAGGGAGCGGCGGAGGCCGGCGAGCTCCTGGCGCTGCGCTGGACCGGACTAGAGACGGACGATCGGACGCTCGCGGCCGGCTTCGCGATGGCCCAATCGCAGGACGCGCAGGGGATCCTCGGTGCCCTGGCCGACTTCGCGAGCCCGGTGCAGAACATCGCCTTCGCCGACCGGGCCGGGCGGATCGGGCTCGCGGTGGCGGGGCGCATCCCGCTGCGGCGGGTCGGGGACGGCCGGCTGCCGGCGAACGCGGCGGACGGGTCTGCCGACTGGCTCGGCTGGATCCCGGCCGAGGCGCTGCCGCGTGGGCTCGACCCGCCGGAGGGTCTTTTGATCAACGCCAACAACCGGGTCGTCGGCCCCGACTATCCGTACCTCGTCACGGCCGAATGGGACGGCCCGGCGCGTGCGCTTCGGCTGCACGAGCTCCTGGACGGGAGAACCGGGATCGACGCCGCTGCCGCCCGGGCCGTGCAGCAGGACCTGATCTCGGCGGTCGCCCGCGAACTCTTGCCGGTTCTGGTCTCCCTCGCCCAGGAGGGTTTGCCCGATGGATCCCCACTTGGTCGGTTGCTCGAGGTGCTCGAGGCGTTCGACGGGACGATGGCGGCGGAGCGCAGCGAACCCCTGCTGCTCGCCGCCTGGCTCGAAGCGCTCGGCCCGCGCCTGCGTGCGGACCCGCTCGGTCCGCTCGTGGTCGAGCTCGGGCTGCGGCGGCCGGAGGTGCTGCGCCGGGTCCTCGAGGAGCGGCAGGGCTGGTGCGGCGGTGCCGCGGGCTGCAGCCGCCGGGTCGCGGAGGCGCTCGAGGCTGCGGTCGCGGCTCTCGAGGCCCGGCACGGCCGCGACTGGCGGAGCCGGCGCTGGGGCGAGGAGCATCCGGCGCTGATGCCGCACCGGCCGTTCGGCGAGCTGCCGGTACTGGGGCGGCTCTTCTCGCTCGCGCCGCCGATCGGCGGCGACGCCACGACGGTGGCGGTAGCGGCCTGGCGCGCCGCGGGACCGGCCGGGCCCTTCCCGGCTCATCACGGCGCGGGCCTGCGGCTCGTCGCCGATCTGGCCGAGCCCGGCGTGTGGGCGATCACCGCGACGGGCCAGGTCGGTCACCCTCTCTCGCGGCACTACCGGGACCTCGCCTCCGTGTGGGCGGCCGGGGGCGAGCTGCGGCTCGATCCGGGTCGCGCGGCGGTTGAGGCGAGCCGGCGGCAGCGCCTCGTTCCCGTGTCGCGCTAGACGAGACCAGCGCGTCTCGGCTAAGAGCTTCGCTCGATACTAGCCATTCGAGGGAGAGGTCGGGTGATCGGGCACGGCACCTCGCTCGGCCGCAGGTTGCGGGCGCTGCGGCTCGCCAAGGGCCTTCGGCAGGCCGAGCTCGCCCGGCTCGTGGGCCGGCACCAGACGGCGATCGGCCCTTACGAGCGCGACGAGTACGCGCCCCCGCCCGACATCGTCGAGCGGCTCGCCCGGGCCCTCGACACCTCGCCGGAATATCTGCTGTTCGGCCGCCATCCCCGCCGCAGCCTCATTCCGCTCGTCGGCCGGATCGGGCCGGGCGGGCTCGCCGAGCCGGCCGAGCTCGGCACGCTCGCGCTCAAGGACGATCGGCTCCTGGGCTGGCGGGTGGAAGACGACACCATGCTGCCGGCCTATCGGCCGGGCCAGGTGGCGCTCGTACTGGCGGCGGCGGAGGTCCGGCTCGAGGCGCTCGCGGGCCGGGACGTGCTGGTCGAGCTCGCCGACGGCCGCCGGCTGCTGCGGCGGCTCCTGCCTGGGGCGCGGCCGGAGCTGTTCGACCTGGCCGCCTGGAACGCGCCCACGCTCGTGGGCGCGAGCCTCGCGAGCGCCCGGCGGGTGGTGGGCGCGGTGGCCGGCGAGGCGTTCGCGGAGGGCGGATCGGATTGAAGAGCTCACCTCTTCAGGTTGATGGGAAAATCATTTTTCTCTGGAAGTTTAAAAAGCCGCCGGTATTTTATCCAAATCCGATGCGCAACGAGCCGGGCCTCGACGCCGTGCCCTCAGCCCCCGGAGACCACGCCTCATGAACCAGCTCGCCAGCAAGGTCGTCGGCCGCGGCGCCGGCGGCCGCAGCCGCGCCCTCGACGTAGACCATTATGTGAGCCTCAGGATCCGCCAGCGTCGGATCATGCTCGGCCTCACCCAGCAGCAGATGGCCGAGCTGATCGGTGTCACCTACCAGCAGGCCCACAAATACGAGACGGGCATCAACCGGATCTCGGCCGGCAGGCTCTACCAGATCGCCCAGGCTCTGGGGGTCGACATCGGCTACTTCTTCGAGGACGTGGACCCCGAGCACAAGGCGAAGACGCGACAGGCGGAGCTCATGCCCCAACAGCGTATGCTGCTCGAGCTTGCCCGCAACTTCGCCAACATCCCGAACCGCAAACATCAGGAAGCGCTCTGCAACCTCGCCCGGGTGCTCGCGAGCGGCGACCGGGAGGAGTGAGGCGAGGGCTCAGCGGGCGGCGGCCCGTCGCTCCGCGGCGAGGCGCACCACCCGCAGCGTCTCGCTCCAGAGGTCGAGTCCCTCGAGCTCGTCGAGGGCGAACCAGCCGACCTCGGCAGCGTCGCTGCCGGGCCGGGCCTCGCCCTCGGCCGCCTCGGCCCACACGTCGACCAGAGTGTAGTGCCAACGCACCCGCCCCTCCTCGTCGCGGCCGATCGAATCGACCACCGTCAAGAACTCGATCCGAGCGAGCTCGAGCCCGGTCTCCTCGCGGACTTCGCGCCGGGCCGCCTCGACCACGCCTTCGCCGAGCTCTTGTGCCCCGCCCGGCAAGGACCACTCACCCGCCCGCGGCGGCTTCGCGCGCCGGATCAGGAGTACGCGCTCGCCGCGCCAGACGACCGCGCCGACCCCGACCACCGGGCGGTCCGGATAGGCCCGGCTCACCGCTCTCCCCCAGTGCCCGGCAGACGGCCGCGGGGCCACACAACCGGGTCCCGGCCAGGCTTGCACGGCTTCAACTCATGCGTTAGTGTTCGCTGTGTCCCCGGCGGCGATCGGTCGAACCGCGACGCTCGGGACGGCTCGACGTCAAAACGGACCCCGGGAGAGGGTCGCCCCCGAGGGGCGACCCTCTTTCCGTTCTCAATCAAGGTTTTGGATCGCGAGAGCCGAGGCGTTCGGCGGTCCGTGTGGTGGTCGGGGCGAGCCTCCGGCAGGACGATCCATGGCATTTTAGCCAAATTTTCACCTCATCCTTGATATCTGCCCGCGAAGCTTCTAACCTCCCAGTGGAAGGCGAGACGCGCGCTCCGCGTGCCGGCCCAGAGCGAACGGGCATTCACCGCATGGCCACGATCGTCGTCATCGACGACCGCGTCACCGGCCGAAACATCCTGACCCGTCTCGCCCGCTCGGTCGAGGAGGGACTGCAGGTGCACGCCTTCGCGAGCCCGGTCGAGGCCTTCGCCCGGATGACCTCCGACCTCGCCCCCGACCTCGTCATCACCGACTACAACATGCCGGAGATGGACGGGGCGACCCTGATCGCCAAGATCCGCGCCACCGAGAGCCTCGCCGACGTACCGATCGTGGTGGTCACGGTCTACGAGGACCGCGACTTCTGCTACCGGGCCCTCGAGGCGGGGGCCACCGACTTCCTCTTGAGCCCGGTCGACCATCTCGAGTTCCGCGCCCGCGCCCGCAATCTCTTGGCGCTGCGCCGCCAGCGCCAGCTGCTCGCCCGTCGCGCCCGCGAGCTCGAACAGACGCTCGCCGAGCGGGCCCCGGGTTTCCGGGCCAGTGAAGAGGCGGTCCGCGCGAGCATCCTCGACCAGCTGCCGGTGGCCATCAGCGCAACCGACGAGCAGGGCCGCCTCGCCTTCGTCAATCGCGCCTACGAGACGTTGTTCGGCGTCGAGCGGGCGGCGGTCCTGGGACGTCGCCTGGTCGAGGTTCACGGCGAGGAGTTCGCGACCCGGCACGGGGTGCTCGACGAGAAGGTGCGGGAGAGCGGCCAGCCGCTCCTCGTGCCGCGCTACGACACGATGCTCGGGCCCGCGGGCCTGCGCTGGCTCGCGGTCACCAAGGCGCCACTTCGCGGCGGACCGGCGGCCGAGGAGCGAGTGGTCACCGTCGCACTCGACATCTCCGAGCTCAAGTTCGGCGAGGCGGCCGGCGGCGAAGCCGCGCGCCACGACCCGCTGACCGGCCTCGAGACCCTGCCCTGGTTCCGCGAGCGGCTCGAGCAGGCGATCGCCCGCGCCCGGCGGCAGGGCGAGCTGTTGGCGGTCCTCCATCTCGACCTCGACCGCTTCAAGGGCGTCAACGAGGCGTTCGGCGAGGCGGTTGGTGACAAGCTCCTGCGCGCCGTCGCTCAGCGACTGGCCGGTAGGCTGCGCGAGAGCGACCGGATCGCGCGGCTGCGTTCGGACGAGTTCGTAATCCTGCAGAGCGAGCTCGAGCGGGCGGAGAACGCGGCCGAGCTCTGCCGGCGGCTGAACGAGGCGTTCGCCGAGCCGTTCGTGGCCGACGGCCAGGAGATCCACCTCTCGGCGAGCCTCGGAGTCACCCTCTATCCGGCCGACGGCAAAACCGCGGAGACCCTGCTCCGCAACGCCGATCTGGCGATGTACCGTGCCAAGGCCTCGGGACGCGACGCCTACCGCTTCTTCGCCCGCGAGATGAACCTCGCTGCCCGCCGCGCCGTCACCCTCGAGCGGGAACTGCGCCAAGCCCTCGCTGCCGACCAGTTCCTCGTCCATTACCAGCCGCAGATGGAGCTCGCCACACGGCGGATCGTCGGGATCGAGGCGCTGGTGCGCTGGAACCACCCGCACCGCGGCCTTCTGCGCCCCGGCGAGTTCATCCGGCTCGCCGAAGAGATCGGGCTCATCGCGCCCCTGACCGCCTGGGTGCTGCAGACCGCCTGCGCCCAGCACCGCCGCTGGCGGGACAGCGGTCTCGGTCGGCTGCAGCTCTCGGTCAACCTGTCGCCGGTCCAGTTCCGCGAGCGCGGCGTCGAGCTCTTGATCGAGCGAGTCCTCAAGGAGACCGGCCTCGCTCCCGAATCGCTCGACGTCGAGCTCACCGAGAACGCGGTTATCGAAAACAGCCAGACGGCTTCGGCGAGCCTCCGCTATCTGCACCAGCTCGGCGTCTCGCTGTCGCTCGACGATTTCGGTACGGGTTATTCCTCGCTCTCCTACGTCAAGCGGCTGCCGGTCCGGCGGCTCAAGATCGACCAGTCCTTCGTCCAGAACCTCGAGCAGAGCGCCAACGACGAGGTCATCGTGCGGGCGATCATCAATCTCGCTCACAGCCTCGGCCTCACGGTGATCGCCGAGGGTGTCGAGACCCGCGGTCAGCTCGAGCGGCTCGAGGCGCTGGGTTGCAACGAGGTCCAGGGCGACCTCGTGAGCCCGCCCCTGAGTGCGGTCGAGTTCGAGCGGCGGATGCTCGACGGCCGTTGGCTCTGAAGGCCCGGAGCGCGCTCCTTGGCCGCGGTTCCCTCGCCCTCCCGTCCCGGCCCCCGGACCGAGCGCGGCGGGCGGCCGGCCGGCTTCGCCGCCTTGCTGCGCTGGTGCCGGCGCCGGCTCCAGGGCCGGCCCGACAGCGAGCACGAGCAGGCGCTCATCCGTATCTTCTTCGCGCTGTTCATCGCGGGCTACGTGTGGCTGCTCCCGGGCGACCTGGCCGATCGCGAGCAGATCGTCGGTTGGGGTCTGCTGATCAGCGGCACGAGCCTCGTGCTGGCCGTCCTCTTGTTCGTCCACATCGTGCTGCGCCCCGAGGCAGTGCCGGCCCGTCGCATCGCCGGCATGCTGATCGACACGGTCGGGCTCAACGGGGTCATGCTGGTGGGTGGCTTCGCCACCGCTCTCTTCTATCCGATCCTCCTCTGGGTGATCCTCGGCCACGGCTTCCGCTTCGGCAAACCCTATCTCTTCGCCGCCGCCGGCACCTCGCTCCTCCTCTTCGCGATCGTCATCACCGTCAACGCCGAGTGGCGGACGGTGCCTTCGCTCGACATCGCGCTCCTCTTGGCGCTCGTGATCCTGCCGGCCTATTTCTCGGTCCTGCTCGGCAAGCTCAACCACGCGATCGAGCGGGCCGAGGAGGCGAGCCGCGTCAAGAGCCGCTTCCTCGCCATGATGAGCCACGAGCTCAGGACCCCGCTCAATGCCATCATCGGCATGAGCGATCTCTTGGCCGGCACCCGGCTCGATCCCGAGCAGGCCTCGATGAACGGGACGGTCAGGAGTGCCGCCCGCACGCTTCTGGGGCTCGTCAACGAGATCCTCGACCTCGCTCGGCTCGAGGAGCGGCGATACGCCCTCGATCGAACGCCCTTCGACCTGTTCGCCCGGCTGGCACTCCTGCGCGCGCTGCTCGACCAGCAGGCGCACGAGAAGGGGCTCTACTTGCGCCTTCGGCTCGACCCGCGGACCCCCTCGCGCCTGGTGGGCCCGGTCCAGGCGTTGCACCAGGTGCTGCTCAACCTGATGGCGAATGCGGTGAAATTCACGGACGTCGGCGGGGTGCTGCTCGACGTCCGCCCGTTGCCCGCCGAGCCGGACCGGGTTCGGCTGCGCTTCGAGGTCCAGGACACCGGGATCGGCATCCCGCCGGAGCGCCAGAAAGCGATCTTCGAGCGCTTCACCCAGGCCGACACGACCATCCATCGGCTCTATGGCGGCACCGGTCTCGGGCTCGCGATCGCCCGCGAGCTCGTGACCCTGGCCGGCGGCACGCTCGGCCTCGTGAGCAGCCCGGGTCACGGCTCGAGCTTCTGGGTCGAGCTGCCGCTCGAGCCCGACCCCGCCGCTCCCACGGACGAGCCGCTGCCGGAGGGCACGGTCGTAGTCGTAGGCAATCGACCCGACCTCGCCGCGCGGATCCGGGCACTCGGCCCGCGCGTGGTCGAGGTCCGGGATCTCGCGGCGATCCTCGAGGCGGTGCGGGCGAGCGAGGGGCGACATGTCGTGCTGCTCGACGGCGCCCGGCTGCGGCCGAGCGAGATCGCCGCCGGCCTCGCCGAACTCGGCGAGCGGATCGACATAGTGACCGTCGGGGCCGAGGGCGAGAGCCCCACGCTGACGCTCGCCGATCTGCCGGCCGAGCCCGAGGCGGCTGCGCTCGCGACCTGCCTGCGGGCAGCGCTCGCTCCCCCCGACGGCGGCCTCGCCGCACCGCCACCGAACCAGCGCCGCGCTGCGCGGCGGGCGCGGATCCTGGTCGCGGAGGACAACCGGACCAATCAGAAGGTCATCAAGGCCATACTCGAGCGGGCCGGACACAGCGTCGTCCTGGTCGAGGACGGCAACGGTGCGGTCGAGCGGATCGGTCGGGAGCGCTTCGATCTCGTGCTCATGGACCTCGGCATGCCCGGGCTCGGTGGGATGGACGCCGTCAAGCTCCTGCGCTTCACCCACGACCCGGCCGAGCTGCCGCCCATCCTCGCGCTCAGCGCCGATGCCACCCCGGAATCGCGCGAGGCCTGTCGGCGTCTCGGCTTCAGCGGCTATCTGACCAAGCCCATCGACGCGGGCGAGCTCGTGGCGACGATCGACCGCCTCGTGTGCCCGGCCGGCAGCACACCGGCGGCCACGGCCGAGACCCCCGCTGCGGGCGAGGCCGGTGCGAGCGAGGGCGTGCTCGACGAGCGGCGGCTCGAGGCCCTGCGCCGGCTCGACGAGGGCGGCGGGTTCTTGGCCGAGCTGATCGAGGACTTCCTGGCCGACGGGCGCGAGACGATCGCGCGGCTCGAGGCGGCGGTCGCGGCGGGCGACGCCCGCGCGTTCCGCGACCAGGCGCACGCGCTCCGCTCGAGCGCGGCACACATGGGCGGCCGGGCGATCTTCGAGCTCTGTCTCTCCTGGCGCGGCATCGACGACGCCGCCCTCGTGATGCGTGGCCGGGCCGAGCTCGCCCGGTTGCGCGAGGAGTTCGACCGGCTCGAGGCGGCGCTGCGCGCCTTCCTCGCGAGCCTGCCCGAGGGCGGCGGCGGGCCCGGCCCGGTGGCTGCCGGGCCGGGCAGTTGATGCCCCTCAGCCGGCGGCGCGCTTGCGCTCCTGCACGCGCGCGAGGCAGTCCATCCGCCGCAGATCGTTGTCAGAGAGGCGCATCGCCAGATCGACCCAGAGGTCGACGACGTCCAACAGCTCGCGGCGGGTGACCGGGTCGACGCGGTGGCGGACTTGGCGCAGCGTCTTCATGGTGCGGAACTTGGGTGCGCTCTCGGCGACCAACTCGCGCAGGCAGGCCTCGGCTCGCCCGGGCTCGCAGACCCGATCGATCAGGCCGAGCTCGTGGACCTCCTCGGCACTGCGGGTGATGCCGTCCTCGATCAGCTGCTTGGCGAGACCCGGGCCGACCTTGCGCTTCAAGAAGCTGTAGGCGCCCATCCCGGGGAACAGGTTGAAGAGGATCTCGGGCAGGCCGAACTTGGCCCCGCGCTCGGCGATCACGACGTCGTCGGTGAGCATCGCCTCGAAGCCGCCGCCGATCGCATCGCCCGTGATCAGCGCCACGGTCAGGATCGGCAGGTCCATGCAGATCAGATTGTCGTAGAGGATGTCGATCGCGAGATGGGCGTAGGCCCTGAGCCCGGCCTCGTCGCCGGCGCGGATCATGCGCGTGAACGTCTGGAGATCGCCGCCGAGGCTCCAGGCCTTGGCTGCGTCCGAGGCCCAGACGAGCCAGCGGATCGGGCACTCGTCGAGCGTGGCGCCGGCGAAGAGATCGCGCAGATGGAGCTGGAAATCGCGCATGTCGCGCATGATATCGGGCGTGTAGCAGGCCCGCTCGCGATGCTTCATGCGCGCCCAGAGGATGCCGGTCTCGGGCTCGAAGCGGGTGGCGAGGTTCGGATAGTCGAGATCGAGCGTGCGGTTGCGCGGCACGAAGGGCAGGACGTTGGCCCGCGCCGCGCCGGCCGACCGGATCGGCAGATTGTCGTTGTCGGTGCGGGCGAGGAGGGCGTGCAGCGAGCGGGTCGACACGGCCATCGTCGTTCTCCCTCGGCCGGGCCGTCGTTCCTTCCCGTCGGCTCCGGCTCTTCCTGGGACCTCTGTTTTCCCGAAACCATGGTTAATTTCGCGTTCGACATGACGCAACAACTTTCGATTTCGATTCGATCATTATTACTTTGGCAATCTTCGAGAAAGTGGGCGAGATTTTAGTGATTTTCGCCCACAATCTCAGGCACGCGGCCCCCACGGACCCGGGGGCCGGCGGCCGCGCAGGACGAGAGCGACCACGAAACCGGCGAGGAAGCCTCCCACATGCGCCCCGAAGGCCACTCCGCCGACCTCGCTGGGCCATGCGAAGACGCCCGCGAGTTGCATCGCGAACCAGAAGCCGAGTAGCCAGCCGGCCCGGATCCGGGGCAGGAAGAAGGGCAAGATCGGCAGGAAGATCAGCACTCGGGCGTGCGGCCAGAAGACCAGATAGGCGCCGAGCACGCCCGAGATCGCCCCGCTCGCCCCCACCATCGGCAGCCGCGAGCCGGGCTCGAGGGCCACCTGCAGGCCGGCGGCGGCGAGCCCGGTTGCGAAGTAGAAGAGCAGATAGGGCAAACGGCCGAGCCGGTCCTCGACATTGTTGCCGAAGATCCAGAGGTAGACGAGGTTGCCGGCGAGGTGCAGGAAGCCGCCGTGCAGGAACATCGAGGTGAGGAGCGTGAGGGGCGCCGGAGCCGCGGCGAGCCCGGGATGCAGGCGGGCCTCGCCGGTCAGCACCGCCGGCACGAGCCCGAGCCGCCAGACGCTCCGCTCGAGGCCGCCCAGGAAGGTGAGCTGGGCGAGGAAGGCGAGCGTGCAGAGCGCGATCAGCGCGACCGTGACGACCGGTGGTCGATGGGCCGGGTTCTCGTCGCCGACCGGGATCACGGTCGGACGCCACCAACGCCAGCGACGGAAAGGTCGACCCGGATCGGCCGCGCCCCTCGCCGATCGGCTTGCCGGACGGGAGCCGGCGGCACGTCCGGGCCGGGCCCGGCGGGACCGATCCCGGGAGCGGAGCGGGGCGGCCCGGCCGGATCGACCGACCGGGCCGGTATTCGCCCACGCCCCGACGCTTCGCACCGGTTTCCGCCGGGCACGCCGAACCGAGCCGCGAACGCGAGGGCAGGGAGCCTCGGGCACACCATCGTCACGATCGGCGGCGGAGAGGCCGGGTTTTCGTCGTCGAAGCGAATCACGGCCGGGTCCGGCAAGCGGACGCAGGGGCTGGGCCGGCGCGGCTCAGCCGCGGCCCTCGCCGACCGGCCGGCCGGAGAAGAGCCAGCGGCGCGCCTCCAGCCCGGCGAACAGGATCGAGCCCAGGAGCAGCGGGAGCATGTAATAGCAGGCCCGGAACATGATGAGCGCACCGATGACGGCGGCGGTGAGCTCGGGCGCCGGATCGATCAGGACGAGCGCGGCACCCTCGAACACGCCGAGGCTGCCCGGCACGTGGCTGATCAGGCCGAGCGTGATGGCCGCGACGAACACCCCGAGGGTCTCGAAATAGCCGAGGCCGAGTTCGTTCGGCAGCAGTACGTGCAGGGCGGCGGCGACGCAGCCGAGATCGGTCACACCGAGCAGGATCTGCAGGGCCGTCACCCGCGCGCAGGGCAGCTCGAAGACCTGCCCCCCGATCCGGATCGGCCGATGGAACCAGGTCCCCCAGACCAGGACGGCGAGCACCACCGCGAGCAGACCGCTGCCCAGGAGCCGCCACCAGAGCTCCGAAACTCCGACGGCCCGGGCCAGCACATAGGGCTCGATCAGGAGCGTACCGCCGGCGAGAGTGAGACAGCCGAGGCCGAAGGTAGCGGTGAAGAAGACCTGGATCTTGGCCACCTCGAAGAGGCCGAATCCATAGCCGCTGTAAAGCTTGTAGCGGACCGTAGCACCCACGAAGACGGCGAAGCCCACGGCGTGCGCGATCGATTGGGTGATGAACGAGATGATGCCGGCCTGCAGCCAGCCGATCGGGCGACCGATGAACCGACAGGCATAATACTCGTAGCCGAAGAGGGCGACGAAGCTCGCGAGGCTGAACAGAATCGCGAGAACGATCCGCGAGGGTCGGATCGCCCGGAGCTCGCTCTGGAGGTCCTCGAGGCTGACATGCGCGGCCCAACGGCGCAGGACCCAGAGGGCCAGGAGAAGCATCGCGGCGCCGATCGCGAAGGAGACGAGGTTGCGCAGCCGCTGCCCGGCGGCGGCCGCTCCGCCGTGTCCCCGGAGCTCGCCCTCCCTCGCACGCTCGACCGTCACGTCCCTTTCCACCGCCCGTCCGGCGCGGAGGCACGACCGGCCGGTCCCGCTTCCGGCCCGATCCGTGGCCTCCCGTGCGACCGCTACCCGATCTGGACGCCCGGCGCGACAGGAGAAGCGTCCGGCCGCACATGTCGACAGAATGCCGCAGCGTCGTTTGCCGGCGCGTTAACGTCCGACGGACAGCCTTGCGGGCGTGCTGCCCACATTCCATGAACCGAGGTATGCGACCGACCGTGCTCCGAGCCTCGACCCCCGGCGACTCCTCGGCGTCGACACCGGGACCGTCCTCCGCCGCGACCGTTCCCCTGTCGGGAGACCGCCGGATCGACGCCCTGCTCGCCGGCTCGAGCTGGGCCGAGGCGCCCGGTCGGCCGGTCACCTTGACCTACGCCTTCGCCGAGAGCGCGGACAGCTATCCCCGGCCGTACAGCGCCCTGGGCGAGCCCGAACGGGGCTTCGCGCCGCTCGCGCCGGCCCAGCGGGCGGCGGTGCGCGAGGCCCTCGACCGATGGGCGGCCGTCGCCGACATCCGCTTCGTCGAGTCCGACGAGAGCGAGGGGCCCGCGACCCTGCGGTTCGCCGCCACCGATGCCGCCCGCACCGGACAGGCCTATTTCCCGGGCGAGGATTCCGCGGCCGGGGACGTCTGGCTGTCGACCGGTTTTCCGGCGGGCGGCGGCTATGCTCCCGGCAGCTACGAGTTCTTCGTGCTGATCCACGAGATCGGCCACGCCCTCGGTCTCAAACATCCCCACGAGCCGGAGCTCTATTCGGTCACGCTCGCCCGAGCGGACGATCACCTGGGCTTCACGGTCATGAGTTACCGCGCTTACCCGGGGGCGAGCGTGAACCGGCCGTTCACCGGCGACGATTTCCCCACCACCCCGATGCTCGGAGACATCCTGGCGATCCAGTATCTCTACGGTGCGGCACCCGACACCGCGGCCGGTGACACCGTCTATCGGTTCGAGTGCGGCGAGCCGATCTGGCGGACGATCTACGACGTCGGCGGGACCGACACGCTCGATCTCTCCGATCTCTTGGACGGCGTGCGGCTCGATCTGCGCCCGGGCACGACGAGCATCGTCGGCCCGCCGGCCGACACCGGCGGGCCGCCGCAAAAGTTCACCCTCGGGATCGCCCCGGGCACGATCCTCGAGAACGCCATCGGCACCGACCGCGCCGATCGGATCGCCGGAAACGAGGTCGCGAACCGGATCGAGGGTCGCGGCGGCCGCGATCTCCTGGACGGTCGCGAGGGCGACGACGTGCTCGTGGGCGGGAGGGGCGACGATCGGCTCGTCGGCGGCGCCGGGGAGGATCGCGCCGTCTTCGCCGGAAGCTCGATCGGCTACGCGTTCAAAGGAACGGCCGCCAAGCTCGTGGTCCGCGATCTCGATCCGCGCGACGGCGCGGAAGGCCGCGACGTCCTCCGTGAAATCGAGCGACTCGTGTTCGCCGACGGAACGTTCACCCCGGCGGAGCTCCTCGCTCGCGGTCCGGGCCCGTTCCCGCGCGATCCCGGCGAGCTCCTGGGCGATCTCTTGGGCCGGCCGGACGCCGGCGCCCTGTGGTGAGGACCGCCCGAGCGAGCGACAGCCGGGGCTTCAGAACGCGACCGCGTCGCCGCCTTTCAAGGCGAGGATCGCGCGAGCCTCTGCCGGCGTCGCGATCTCGAGCCCCAGGCCCTCCAGGATCTGCCGCACCTTCTTGACCTGCTCGGCGTTGCTCGCAGCGAGCTTCCCGGGCCCGATCCACAAGGAATCCTCGAGCCCGACCCGGACGTTGCCACCCATCGCGGCGGCCATGGCGGCGATCGGCATCTGGGCCCGGCCGGCGCCGAGCACGGACCAGCGATAGGCGTCGCCGAACAGCCGGTCGGCGGTGCGCTTCATGTGCAGCACGTCCTCGGGGTGCGTCCCGATCCCGCCAAGGATGCCGAACACCGTCTGCACGAAGAGGGGCGGTTCCACGAGCTTGCGGTCGAGGAAATGCGCCAGGTTGTAGAGATGGGCCGTGTCGTAGCACTCGAACTCGAAGCGGGTGCCGTTACCCGCGCAGGTCTTCAAGATGTACTCGATGTCCTTGAAGGTGTTCTTGAAGACGTGATCGCGGCTGTTCTCGAGGTAGGGCCGCTCCCAGTCGTGCCTGAATTCCTTGAAGCGGCCGAGCATCGGGAAGATACCGAAATTCATCGAGCCCATGTTGAGGCTCGCGACCTCGGGCTTGAAGGTGGCGGCCGGGGCCACGCGCTGCTCGACCGTCATGCCGAGCCCGCCGCCCGTGGTGAGGTTCACGACCACGTCAGAGCGCTGCTTGATGAGCGGCAGGAAGCGCCCGAACCCCTCCGGGCTCTGGTCGGGCTTTCCGGTCACGGGATCGCGGGCGTGGAGATGGACGATCGCCGCCCCGGCCTCGGCCGCACCCACCGCCGCATCGGCGATCTCCTGCGGGGTCACTGGCAAGTAGGGCGACATCGAGGGCGTGTGGATCGCCCCGGTCACCGCGCAGGTGATGATCACCTTCCTCGCTTCCGCCATCGCCGCCTCCCCGCTGCCGTCCGCCGAGGACGGTACAGCGGCGGATATCCCCGGGCCCGGCGCCGGGCAAGCCGCGGCGGCGCAAGGCGGTGCCGACCGGCCGGCCGGGCCACGGCCCGCCGCCCCGGTCCCCGAGGGCCGACCGTCGACCGCCCAGCCGAGCGGGTCGGGCTTGCCGAGTGGGGCGGCTCGGTGGATCGTAGCGGACCACCGACGAAACGGACGGAGCGGGAGGCATGCGCTACGACCCCGGGCTCGTGCTCCTTTCGATCCTGTTGGCGTCGCTCGGCGGCCATGTCGGCTTCGGCTTCGCGCGCTCCTCGCGGACCGCTACCGGCGGCCGCCGCCGCGTCCTGCTCGCGGCGGCCGCGGGCGCGCTCGGGCTCGGCATTTGGACCATGCACTTCGTCGGCATGCTGGCGGCCGAGCTGCCGGCCGGCATCGGCTACGCCGTGCTGCCGACCCTCCTCTCCTTCCTCCTCTGCGTGCTGGTCGTGGGCGTGGCGGTGTTCTTCACCGCCGCCGTGCCGCCGACGCCGATGCATCGGGCCGTCGCCGCCGTGGCCATGGGACTCGGCATCGCGACCATGCACTATCTCGGGATGAACGCGCTGCGCGGCGTGTTCTGCGTCGGCCACGACCCGCTCCTCGTGGCCGCCTCGGTGATCGTCGGCGTCGCCGTTTCCGGAGGTGCGCTCCTGCCGTTCGCCCGGCCGCAGACCCGGCTGCCGCTCGCCCCGAGCGCGCTCCTCTTCGGGATCGCGGTCGCGGGCCTCCACTATACCGCGATGGCCGGGGTCGAGCTCGATCTCGCGAGCCTCTGCGCGGCCGCGAGCGACGAGCTCGTGCTCAGCGAGCAGCAGCTCGCGATCGTCGTGGCGCTCCTGGGCTTCGTCGTCGCCGGCGGCTTCCTCCTCTACCTCCTCCCCGATGCGCCGGCAGCGGTCGCACCGGTTCTGCCCGGAGCCCTGCCGCCGCTCGAGCTCGCCCCCGCGACAGCCGGTGGAGCCTCGGCGACGCGGCCGATCGCAGCCTCGCCACCGGCGGCCACGGTCGCGACGCCGGCGCCGCTTCGGGTGCCGGTCCGCGGCTTCGACGGGATCCGGCTCCTGGATCCGCAGGAGATCGTCTGCCTGCGGGCCGAGGCCCACTACACGCGGGTGTTCGACGGTCGCCGCGAGGGCCTGTGCGACTGGTCGATCTCCGAGGCCGATGCCCGGCTCGAGCCCCGGGGCTTCTATCGCTGCCATCGCTGCCATCTCGTGCGCCTCGAGCGGGTCAGGGCCCTGCACCGGGCGGGCAAGGGTGCGATCGTCTCGCTCGCCTGCGAGCCCGTGCGGGAAGTGCCGGTGAGCCGCGGCCGGCTCGCCGAGCTCGAGCGCCGGCTGGGCCTGCGCGCGACGAGCTGAGGCGCGCCACCCGCGGGCCGTTCGTGCGGCCGGCGGGTCGGTTCGTGCGCGAGTGCGCCTCGCGCGCTTGTCCGCCCGGCCCGCCGCTCCAGGCTCGTCGGCCGGAGATCGATCGGCCGGCGAGCCGGAACTGCGACGATCGGGAGGCGCGCTTCGATGATCCCGCCACCCTTCGACTATCACCGTCCTTCGAACCTCGCCGAGGCGACGGCGCTCCTGGCCCGGCTCGGCGAAGAGGCCCGGCCCCTGGCCGGCGGCCACAGCCTCTTGCCGATGATGAAGCTGCGTCTGGCGAGCCCCGCCCATCTCGTCGATCTCGGCGAGGTGGCGGAGCTGCGCGGGATCGGGATCGGCGCCGATCGGGTGCGGATCGGGGCGATGGTCACCCAGCGGGCGATCGTCGGTCACGCGGAGCTCGCCCGGGTGCTGCCGATCCTGCGCGAGACCGCGCTCCTGATCGCCGATCCGCAGGTCCGCGCCCGCGGGACGATCGGCGGCAACCTCGCCAACGGCGATCCCGGCAACGACATGCCGGCCGTCATGCTCGCCCTCGATGCGACCTACGTCCTGGTCGGCACGGCGGGCGAGCGGCGGGTCCCGGCGCGCGGTTTCTACGAGGCGGCCTACGTCACGGGCCTTCGGCCGGGCGAGATCCTGGCCGCGGTCGATATCCCGCGCCCGCCCACGGGCCACGGCTGGGCCTACGAGAAGCTCAAGCGCAAGGTCGGCGACTATGCGACCGCGGCCGCCGCGGTGGTCCTGGAGGTGGTGGAGGGACGGGTGGCGCGCTGCGGGATCGGCCTCACCAATCTCGCCGACACGCCACTGTTGGCCGAGGCCGCGGCGCAGGCCGTGATCGGCACGGCCCTCGAGCCCGAAGCCCTCGAGAAGGCGGCCGCCGAGGCCGAGGCGATCATGCAGCCGGCGAGCGACGGGCGTGGGCCCGCCCACTATCGCCGCAAGGTGGGCGGGGTGATGGTCCGCCGCGCCCTCGACAAGGCCTTCGCCCGCGCCGGCGGGCGCGGTCGAACCCGGGAGGCCCCGAGATGAGCAAGATCACCCTCGAGACCACCGTCAACGGGCGCAAGGTCGAGCGCCTCGTCGAGCCGCGGATGCTGCTGGTCCATTTGCTGCGCGAAGAACTGGGCCTCACCGGCACCCACATCGGCTGCGAGACCAGCCATTGCGGGGCCTGCACGGTCGATCTCGACGGTGTGTCGGTCAAGTCCTGCACGGTCCTGGCAGTGCAAGCGCAGGGCAAGGAGATCCGCACGATCGAGGGCATGGCCGCCCCCGACGGCACGCTGCACGTTCTGCAGGAGATGTTCCGGGAACATCACGGTCTGCAGTGCGGCTGGTGCACGCCCGGAATGATCGTTCGCGCCTGGCGGCTCCTGCAAGAAAACCCGGACCCCAGCGAGGAAGAGGTCCGCTTCGGCATCGCCGGCAATCTCTGCCGCTGCACGGGCTATCAGAACATCGTCGAGGCGATCTTGGCGGCGGCTGCGAAACTGCGCGCCACGAAGAGCTTGGAGGCCGTGGCATGAGCACGACGAGCGAGCTCGCCCGCGAGGAGCGCAGCGCCCGGCTCGAGGGGCTCGGCTGCCGCCGCAAGCGGGTCGAGGACATCCGCTTCGTCCAGGGCAAGGGGCAGTATGTCGACGACGTGAAGCTGCCGGGCATGCTGTTCGGCGACTTCGTCCGCTCGCCCTATGGCCACGCCCGGATCAAGAAGATCGACACGAAACGGGCGAAGGCGATGCCCGGGGTCGTCGCGGTACTCACCGCGGAGGATCTGAGGCCTCTGGATCTCGCCTGGATCCCGACACTCGCGGGCGACGTCCAGATGGTGCTGGCCGACGGCAAGGTCCTCTACCAGAACCAGGAGGTGGCCTTCGTCGTGGCCGAGGACCGCTATGTCGCGGCCGATGCGGTCGAGGCGGTCGAGGTGGAGTACGAGGCCTTGCCGGTGCTCGTCGACCCGTTCGCGGCGACGAGCGACGATGCGCCGATCCTGCGAGAGGACATCGCGCACAAGACGGAGGGGGCGCACGGGCCGAGGAAGCACCCCAACCACATCTTCACCTGGGAGATCGGCGATGCGGCCGGCACGCGCGAAGCCCTCGCCCGCTCGGAGGTGGTGGTCGAAGAGCTGATCACTTATCCGCGCGTGCACCCCTGCCCGCTCGAGACCTGCGGCTGTGTCGCGAGCTTCGACAGGGTCAGAGGCGAGCTCACGCTCTGGGGCACCTTCCAGGCACCGCACGTGATCCGCACCGTGGCCTCGATCCTCTCGAAACTACCCGAGCACAAGATCCGGGTGATCGCCCCCGACATCGGCGGCGGCTTCGGCAACAAGGTCGGCGCCTATCCGGGCTACATCTGCGCGGTCGTGGCTTCGATCGCGACCTGCCGGCCGGTGAAGTGGATCGAGGACCGCATCGAAAACCTGTCGACCACCGCCTTCGCCCGCGACTATCACATGAAGGCCCGGATCGGGGCGACCCGCGAGGGCCTGATCACCGCGCTTTCGGTCGAGGTGATCGCCGACCACGGCGCCTTCGACGCCTGCGCCGATCCCTCGAAATGGCCGGCCGGCTTCTTCAACATCGTCACGGGCTCCTACGACATCCCGACCGCGCACGTCGTGGTCGACGGGGTCTACACGAACAAGGCGCCGGGCGGAGTCGCCTACCGCTGCTCCTTCCGGGTGACCGAGGCGGCCTACTGCATCGAGCGAATCGTCGACATCCTGGCGCGCGAGCTCGGCATGGATCCGGCCGATCTAAGGCTCAAGAATTTCATCCGAAAGGACCAGTTCCCCTACCGGTCGGCGCTGGGCTGGGAATACGATTCGGGCGACTATCACGCGGCCATGAACAAGGCCCTCGAGGCCGTGAACTACCGAGCCCTGCGCGAGGAGCAGAAGCGGCGGCAGGAGGCTTTCAAGCGCGGCGAGACGCGCACGCTCGTGGGCATCGGGGTCGCATCCTTCACCGAGATCGTGGGCGCGGGTCCCTCGCGCAACTGCGATATTCTGGGGATCGCCATGTTCGATTCCTGCGAGATCCGGGTGCACCCGACCGGAGCCGCGATCGCGCGCATGGGCACGAAATCACAAGGCCAAGGCCACGAAACCACCTACGCCCAGATCATCGCTTCCGAGATCGGGATCCCGGCCGACATGATCACGGTCGAAGAGGGCGACACGAGCACCGCCCCCTACGGTCTCGGCACCTACGGCTCGCGCTCGACGCCCGTGGCCGGTGCGGCGATCGCCACGGCGGCGCGGAAGATCCGGGCGAAGGCGCAGATGATCGCGGCGCATCTGCTCGAGGTGCACGAGGACGACCTCGAGTGGGACGTCGACGGCTTCCGCGTCAAGGGCGCTCCCGACCGCTACAAGTCGATGAAGGAGATCGCCTGGGTCGCCTACCATGCCCCGCCGCCGGGGCTCGAGCCGGGTCTCGAGGCGTTGAGTTACTACGATCCGCCGAACATGACCTATCCGTTCGGAACCTATGTCTGCGTGCTCGACATCGACGTCGACACGGGTGTCTACACGGTCCGCCGATTCTACGCGGTGGACGATTGCGGCACCCGCATCAATCCCATGATCATCGAAGGGCAGATTCACGGTGGCCTCGCCGAAGCCTTCGGGATCGCGATGGGCCAGGAGATCCGCTACGACGCGATCGGCAACGTCCACGGCGCCTCGTTCATGGACTATTTCCTGCCGACCGCCGTGGAGACGCCGCGCTGGGAGACCGACTTCACCGTCACCCCCTCGCCGCACCATCCGATCGGCGCCAAGGGCGTCGGCGAGAGCCCGAACGTCGGCGGGGTCCCGGCCTTCTCGAACGCGGTCAACGACGCCTTCGCCTTCCTGGGTGCCCGCCACATCCCGATGCCGCACGACCATGCGCGCATCTGGCTCGCGGCGGAGAAGCTGGGGCTGCATGGCTGAGGCGAGCGCGGGTTCGAAGCCCGACGGGACGGGCGCGAGCACGCTCGGGCCGGCGCTCGCGACCGTGGGCTACGTCGCCGACCCCGAACTCCTCGCCACCCTCGAGATCCAGGAGCTTTTGGGCCGCCCGCTCCTGCTCGAGGGCGAGGCCGGGGTCGGCAAGACCGATCTCGCCCGGGCTTTGGCCGAGGCGCGCGGCAGCCGGCTCGTCCGGCTGCAGTGCCACGAGGGCCTCGACCGGGCCCAGGCCGTCTACGAGTGGAACTATCAGCGCCAGCTCTTGGCGATCCGGATCCGCGAGGGCCATGCGAGCCCCGAAGCGATCGAGGCGGAGATCTTCTCCGAGGCCTATCTGTTGGAGCGGCCGCTTCTGGCCGCGATCCGCTCCGAGCGGCCGGTGGTGCTCCTGATCGACGAGATCGACCGGGCCGACGAGGAGTTCGAGGCCTACCTCCTCGAGCTTCTGGGCGAGTTCCAGATCAGCGTGCCCGAGCTCGGCACCATCCGCGCCCGCTCGATCCCGACGGTCGTCTTGACCTCGAATGCCACCCGCGAGCTCTCGGATGCGCTCCGCCGCCGCTGCCTCTACCACTGGCTCGACTTTCCCGATCCGGAACGCGAGGCGGCGATCCTGCGTGCCCGGCTGCCCGCGGCGGGCGAGGCCTTCGCCCGCGACGTCGCCCGGGTCGTGGCCGCGCTGCGGCGGGCGGAGCTGCAGAAGCCGCCCGGCATCGCCGAGACGCTCGATTGGGCCGCGACCCTTCTGGGCCTGGGCGTGGAGACGATCGCGCGGTCACCCGAAGCGGTCCTGCGCAGCCTCGCCTGCCTGCTCAAGACCCGGGAGGATCGCTCGCGCTTCGACCGGCCGGCGGTCGAGCGCTTGCTCGCCGAGGTGGCGTGAGCGCCGTCGCGGGCGCCGATCCGCTCGCCGCGCGGCTCTACGAGCGGCTCGCGGCCTTCGCCACGCTCCTGCGCGCCAACGGCCTCGCCGCGGGGCCGGGCGAGCTCGCCGATGCCGCCCGGATCCTCGAGGCGCGTTGGAGCCGGGGTCCGAACGCGGTTCGTCCGGCCCTGAAAGCGCTCTTCGTGCGCGACCGCGAGGAGTGGGGCCGCTTCGACCCGCTGTTCGACGCCTTCTTTTCGGGCGGCGGCAAGCTCCGCACGCGCGTCTTGCCGGCGGGCGATGCCGGCCGACGGCGACCCGCGACGCTCGTCGAGCTCGCGGCCGAGCGCGACGGTGCCGGTCCCGGGAGAAAGGCCGAGGCGGGCGCTCCCGCCGGCACGGGCGGAAAGGACGCGAGCTCGGCCGTGCTGCGACCCGCGCTCGCCTCGACCGCCGAACGTCGCACCGCGCCCGACACCCGGGCGCTGCTCGCGGCCGACCGGGGTGCGGCGGTCGAGGCACTCGCCGAGCGGATCGGCCGCAACCTCGCGCTTCGGCTGATCCGCCGGCAGAAGCGGGCCCGGCGCGGTGCCGGGATCGATCTGCCTGCCACGATCCGGGCGAGCCTCGAGCACGGCGGCTGGCCGCTCGAGCCGGTCCGCAGGCGGCCCCGGATCCGCCCGCTGCGGCTCGCCTTCCTGCTCGACGTCTCGGGCTCGATGCGGCCCTGGATGCGGCTCTACCTCCGCTTCCTGCGCGGCCTCCTGCGGCTCGCGCGGGCCGAGGCTTGGCTGTTCCACACCCGCCTCGTCCCGGTGAGCCGGGCGCTGCGCGAGCGCGACCCGGAGCGGGCGGCCGCGGCGCTCGCCCCGCTCGCCGAAGGCCTGGGCGGGGGTACGCGGATCGGCCCGGCGCTCGGCACCTTCAACCGCCGGCACGCCGCCCGGGCGCTTCGCGGCCGTTCCTGCGCGGTCGTGGTCTCCGACGGCTACGAGACCGGCCCGCTCGAGGTCCTCGACCGCGAACTCGCGCGGCTGCGCCGGCGGGCTCGGCTCCTGGTCTGGCTCGACCCGCTCGCGCGCACGCGCGAAGACCGTTCCGCCCTGCGTGCCGCGTCGATCGTCCGCCGGCGCGCCGACCTCTGCGCGGCCGGCGCGGATCCGGCCGATCTCGCCGCCCTCGAGCATCTCCTCCTCCGCAGCCGCGGTCGACGGCCGCGCGGCGGGCCCCGGCGATGAGCTCGACCCGCGAGTCGATGGCGACCCGGATCGCCGAGCTCGGGGCCGAAGGCGAGCCCTACGCGCTCGCCACCGTGGTCCGCGCGGTCCGCGCCACCGCCGCGAAGGCGGGGGCCAAGGCGCTCGTGACGGCCGAGGGCATCGTCGCGGGCTGGATCGGCGGCGGCTGCGCCAAAGCGGCGGTCGTCGCAGCGGCCCGCGCCGCGCTCGCCGACGGCCGGCCGCGCCTCGTCTCGGTGCGGCCCGAGGAGGAGCTCGCGCGCGAGGGGGTGGCCGCGGGCGAGGAGCGCGAGGGCGTGCTCCTGGCGGTCAATCGCTGCCCGAGCCGAGGGACGCTCGACGTCTTCGTCGAGCCCGTGCTGCCGCCGCCCGAGCTCGTCCTGTTCGGCGCGAGCCCGGTCGCCCTCGCCACGGCCGAGCTCGCGCTCCGGCTCGGCTATCGGGTCCGGGCAGCGGCCGAGGAGCCCGCGCGCTCGGGCTTTCCGGCCGAGGTCCTG
The DNA here is from genome assembly GCA_937926445.1 of uncultured Alphaproteobacteria bacterium. Classification (GTDB taxonomy): domain Bacteria; phylum Pseudomonadota; class Alphaproteobacteria; order Geminicoccales; family Geminicoccaceae; genus JANXAZ01. The sequence continues at coordinate 155,538 of CALBAK010000026.1, read as the reverse complement.
CCGCTCGACGGAACCGCGAGCCGGTTCGAGGAGCACCGCTTCGTACTGGTCGCGACCCAGGGGCTGGGCGACCGCGCGGCGCTCGAGGCGGCGCTCGCGATCCGCGCCCGTTGGCACGGCTTCGTGGGCTCCCGGACGAAGCTCGCGGCACTCGCGGTGGCGCTCGCCCGGCCGGATTTGGCCGAGCGGGTCGAGTGCCCGGCGGGGCTGCCGATCGGAGCGATCGAGCCCGAGGAGATCGCGCTTTCCGTCCTCGCCCGGTTGACCGAGCTGCGGCGAGCCGGCCGACGGCACCCGGCCTCCGCCGGTGGCTAGAGCTCGATCCAGCCGCCGAAGGGCAGCGCGAAACTCCAGGGATCGACCCGATCGCTCCAGGCGAGAGCGGCGCGGATCGGGCCCATGTGGGTGACGAACAGGATCGTGCCGGCCGTCTCGCTCCAGACCGCGAGCGCTTCGGCGACGCGCGTTCGGAGCATCGCCACGCTCTCGCCGCCGTGCGGGCGGGCGTGGAGGAGGTCGGCCGCCCAGGCGTCGAGCTCGGTGCGCGGGACGGCGTCCCAGGGTAGGCCTTCCCAGCCGCCGAAGTCGATCTCGGCGAGACGCGCATCGAAACCGACGGCCAGGCCGCGCTGCCGGCCGATCGCCTCGGCGAGCGCCGCCGCCCGCCGCGCGGGACTCGCCACGATCCGGTCCACGGGCGGGAGTTCGGCGGCGAGCCGGCGCGCGAGCGGCCCGAGGTCGGGGCCGGGCTCGAGGTCGGTTCGGCCGTAGCAGAGCCCCTCGGCACCCAGCGGCCGGCCGTGGCGCAAGAGGATCAGCCGGCCCACGCCCGGCTCCCGGCGACCGCGCCCAGGAGAAAGCCCAACAGAGCGGCCTGCTGGACGGCACCCAGGCAGTCGCCGGTGTAGCCCCCGAGCCGTCGTTCGAAGGCCCGGCGCGTCGCCGCGTAGCCGAGAAGCAGCCCGACGAGCGCGGCGGCCGAGGCTGTCGCCGGCAGGACGAGGAGCGCCGGCAGGAGCGCGAGGCCGGCGCTCGCTCGGGCCAGCCGCAGCCCGTCGGCATCGAGGCCGTTCGCGACCGGCTTGGCGATCCCCGAATCGCGCAGGTAACGCCCGGTCGCGATCACCTCCACCGAGGCGGCCCGGCTGGCGGCCTCGGTGGCGATCAGCACGGCCGGCACGGCCGCCGCCGGCAGGACGGCCAAGCAGGCGATCTTGAGGGCGAGCGCGAGGCCGAGGGCGGCGGCCCCGTAGGTGCCGATCCGGCTGTCTCGCATGATCTCGAGCACGTGCTCGCGGGTCGTACCGCCGCCGAGCCCGTCGACCGCGTCGGCGAACCCGTCTTCGTGGAAGGCGCCGGTGAGCAGCAGGGCCGAGGCCACGGTCAGGATCGCTGCGATCGTCGGGGGGAAAACCATCGCCGCGCCGAACCAGAACACGGCCTGCAGTCCGCCGACGAGCGCTCCGACTGCCGGGTACCAGCGCGGGGTCCGAGAGAAGCGGTCGGCGCTCCAGGCGAGCTCGGCCGGCAGTGGCAGGCGGGTGAGGAACTGCAGTGCCAAGAGAAAGAGGAGGAACTCCTCGCGCAGCCGGCCGATCACGACCGGCTCACCCCGGCTTCCTCGAAGCTCGCCATCTCGCGGAGCATGGCCGCTGCGGCGCGCAGGAGCGGCCAGGCGAGGAGCGCGCCGGTCCCCTCCCCGAGCCGCATCTCGAGGTCTAGGAGCGGTCGCACCGCCAGCGCCTCGAAGAGCGCAGCATGGCCGGCCTCGGCGGAGCGATGCGCGAAAAGGAGAGCCGGGCGGATCGTGGCGTCGAGAGCGAGGGCGAGGGCCGCGGCCGCGGTCGCGATGAAGCCGTCGACCAGCACCAGCCGGCGGGCACGGGCCGCGCCCAGCATCGCTCCGGCCATCATCCCGATCTCGAAACCGCCATATTCGGCGAGCGCCGTTTCGGGGCGAAGGCGCGCGGCCGTTCGCCCGGCCGCCCGGGCGATCACCGCGCGCTTTCGCGCGAGCCCTGTATCGTCGAGCCCGGTCCCGCGTCCGGCGAGCGCGACCGGGTCGAGACCGAGGAGTTTGCCGGCGAGAAGGGCGGCCGCGGTGGTGTTCGCGATCCCCATTTCGCCGAGGGCGACGACCTCGGCATCGGCCTCGCGGCCGAGCGCCTCGCCCTGCTCGAGCGCGCGCCGCGCCTGCTCGAGGCTCATCGCCGGCCCGAGACTCGAATCCGCCGTGCCCGGCCCGATCCGTCGGTCGAGCAGGGCCGGATGGCCGAGAGGTTCGCCAGCGACACCGGCGTCGACCACCGTGACCGCGACACCGAGAGTACGGGCGAACACCGTGGCGGCCGCGCCACCGCGCACAAAGTTGACGACCATCTGGCGGGTCACCGCCTGCGGATAGGCGCTCACTCCCTGGACGGCGATCCCGTGGTCGGCGGCGAAGAGGAGGAGACGACAACGCTCGGCCCGTGGCGCGAGCGTGCCCTGTAGCCGCGCGAGCTGCGCCGCGAGCTCTTCGATGCGCCCGAGCGAGCCGGGCGGCTTGGTCTTGCCGTCGATCGCGGCGCACAGCGCCTCCTCGAACGCGCTCGGTTGCGGATCCATGGCACCTCCGAGCGGGGCCAGAGCCGGAGCCGGTGCGATCCGTCAAGACGGCCCGAGGCGGCTCGAGCGTCGCCGATGGCGGAGCCCAGCGCCGGGACCAGCGGGAACGCCGGGTCGCTCGTCGAGGGCGGTCGCGAGCGCCCCTGCCGTGTTCGCGCGCCATCCTCGCCGCTCCGACCGCTTCGATCCTCCACAGCTAACCGTACTACGCGGTGGAAAGCGACCCCTGGCGAGAGCGGGCGCGCCCGCTCCTCGCGCTCGTGGCCCAGCGTCGTGTTGCCGGCGAGCCCCCCGGCCTCGGGGCCGATCCGCATGCCGGTGGTGCCGTTGCCGAAGGTCGGTCGGCCGAGACGGGCGCCGGCCGGTGTCCCTCCCGAGACCGGCAGGCGAGCGCCGAACGCGCGCTCGAGCACACTCGAGAGGAGCGGCCCGAACGCACCCGTTCCCCACCCCGGTTCGGCATCCACCGTTTCGGAGTGCCCCTGCCTACTCTCCCGATCGAGGCGTCCGACTAGAGTCGGCGGCTCACCGGCACGACCGCGCCGTGCATGCGCCCGCTCGCCCGGGTAGCCGAGCGCGGAGCCGAGGCAGGCGGCAGCGGTCGGCGCTCTCGGGCCCCCGCTATCCGTCGGGCACCGGGGAAGGCGGCGAGCAGCCGATCGGCCGCGGCCGCATCGGCGGCCGCGAGAGCGGTCGAGAGCCCGTCCGCCACCGCGGCCTCCGGAGCCACTACCGTCACGGCTCTGCTCGGCGGCGGCTCGCCGGTGCGCGGGTCGAGGATCCGCGGCCGTCCGTCGACGACCGCCCGCGAGGTCGAAAGCGCCCCCTCGGCCAAAGCGATCGGCGTCGGCTCGAAGTGGCCGATGCGCCAAGGCGCGCCGTCGGGACGCGACCCGAGCGCTCGGAGCTCGCCGAGATCGACCAAGACGCGCCCGACCCCGTGCGATCGGAGCAGCTCGGCTACCCGGTCGGTGAGGTAGCCCTGGGCGATGCCGTCGAGCGTGATCGCCATGCCCGGGCGGTGCAGCGCGACCGCTTCGGGGCTCGCCTCGAGCTTTTGCCAGTTCACGAGCCGGCGGGCGGCGCGGCGTTCCTCGCGGTCGGCACCTCGGGCGACGGCGTACCAAAGGGGCTGGACGGTCGGGTCGAACGCCCCCTCGCTCAGCGCGGCGAGCCGACGGGCGAGGCCCAGCACCTCGACGAGCTCGGCCGGTGGCCGTCGCAGCACACCGTCGCGGTTGAGGTGCGATAGCGCACTGTCGGGCTCGTACAGGGAGAAAATCGCCTCGAGCCGGCTCACCTCCTCGAGGCAGGCGGCGATCAGCCCCCGTGCGCGGCTCGGCTCGACACCCGAAAGCTCGATCCGGGCCGGCGCGCCGAGCGCGACCCCATGCCAGCGGGTAGTGGGTGCCGGCTCGGTGGCGCGCCGCGGCAGGACCACCGCCAAGCCGGAAAGTCCGATCAGCCGCAACACTCGGCGCCGAGCCGGCTCCGCTGCCATTCGCCCTCCACGAGCTTCGGCGCGGAGGGTGGGAGATCGGGCGCCGCGGCGCCTTGACGGCGGTCAAGGAACCGGCCGTCCCCGGCTCGTAGCCTCGGGCGAGGTCGCGATCCGCGCCGCGACGGGCCCGGCTCGCGCAGACCTGTGGAGGCAAGGAACGCCATGGCCGAGACCACCGGAACCGGCGTCCCCGAGCGGATCCCCTTCATGCAGCGGGTGCTCGACAACCCGTTCCTGCTGCTCTTCCTCGGGGTCGCCTCGCCGACCGTGCTGTACCTGCTCTGGGGAGTGATGGAGCTCTCCCAGATCCCCGTGGCCCGCTGAGGGAGAGCCGCCATGGCCGTCCATCCCCCCGAAGCGAAGATCTGGTGGAACGAGCCGGTGGCCAAAGGCGAGCTGCTCTGGGTCGCCGTCGCGTTCCTCTGGGGTGTCGTCATGTTCGTCATGATGATCTGGTGGCACCTCGAGGGCCGGCAGAACCTCTCGACCGAGGTCTACCGGATCGATCCCGAGCTCTTCCGATCGCGCACCGAGGCCTTCGTCGAGCGGCACAAGGTGGGCGAAGAGGGCAACACCGGCATCCCGGTGGCGCGCGTGCCTCCGGGTAGCGACGCGTACATGCTCGCGCGCTTGTGGGAGTGGTGGCCGGTGCTCGAGCTCGAGAAGGGCAAGACCTATCGGCTGCATCTCTCCTCGCTCGACTGGCAGCACGGTTTCTCGCTGCAGCCGGTCAACATGAACATCCAGGTCCATCCCGGCATCGAGCACGTGCTCACGATCACGCCCACCGAGAGCGGTGTGTTCTCGGTCGTCTGCAACGAGTTCTGCGGTGCCGGCCATCACCAGATGACCGGCCGCATCCGGGTGGTCGAGCCAGGCAGGGGAGGTTGAGCCATGGCAGCCGTCGCAACCGGTGCAGGCGGACTCGCGGCCCTCGCGGCCCGCTTCCGCACCTGCCCCGTGACCGGCCTCAAGGTCGACGCCGCGGCCGAAACGCTCATCAAGGCGAACGCGGTGGCGGCCGTCGTCTTCCTCGCGATCGGCGGGTTTCTCGGCCTCATGGTGGCGCTCACCCGCTGGCAGGGGGTGCACCTGCTGGGCCCGGATGCCTTCTACCTCGTCTTGACCGCGCACGGCATCAACGTGCTGCTCCTGTGGATCATCTTCTTCGAGGTCGCGGTTCTCTACTTCGCCTCGGCGGTGATCCTCAACTCGAGGCTCGCGACGCCGCAGATGGGCTGGGTCGCCTTCGTCCTCATGGTGCTGGGAGCGCTCGCCACCAACTGGGCGGTCCTGCAGGGCGACAGCTCGGTGATGTTCACATCCTACGTGCCGATGCAGGCCTCGCCGCTGTTTTATCTGGGCCTCATCCTCTTCGCCGTGGGGGCCCTGATCGCCTGCTTCGTCTTCCTCGGCACGCTCGTGATCGCCAAGGAGGAGAAGACCTACGAGGGCTCGATCCCGCTAGTGACCTTCGGGGCCTTGACCGCCGCGATCATCGCGATCTTCACGATCGCCTCCGGTGCCATCATCCTGATCCCGACCTTCCTCTGGTCGATGGGGTACATCCGCCACATCGACACGGTCATGTACAAGCTCGTCTGGTGGGGGATGGGTCACTCGAGCCAGCAGATCAACGTGTCGGCGCACGTCGCCATCTGGTACCTGATTGGCGCGCTCGTGCTCGGCGCCAAGCCGATCTCGGAGAAGGTCAGCCGGCTCGCCTTCTTCTTCTACATCCTGTTCCTCCAGCTCGCCTCGGCCCATCACATGCTGGTCGAGCCCGGTCTTTCCGCCGAGTGGAAGGTCTTCAACACCTCCTATGCGATGTATCTCGCGGTGCTCGGCTCGATGATCCACGGCATGACGGTGCCGGGGGCGATCGAGGCGGCGCAGCGGGCCCGCGGCTACACCAACGGCATCTTCGAGTGGCTCCGCAAGGCGCCCTGGGACAATCCGGCCTTCGCCGGCATGTTCCTCTCGCTCGTCCTGTTCGGCTTCCTGGGTGGCATCAGCGGTGTCGTGCTCGGCTCCGAGCAGCTCAACATCATGATGCACAACACCCTCTACGTGCCCGGCCACTTCCACGCCACGGTCGTCGCCGGCACCACGCTCGCCTTCATGGCCGTGACCTACCTCGTCCTGCCCTTGATCTTCCGCCGCGAGGTGATGTTCCCCAAGCTCGCCAAGTGGCAGCCCTACCTCTTCGGCATCGGCGCCGGCGGTATCTCGCTCTTCATGATGGGCGCCGGCACGCTCGGCGTCTCGCGGCGGCACTGGGACATCACCTTCTCGGATGCCGCCCTCGGCTTCGACTATCCCGGTGCCGCGTTCCTCATGCTGGGGCTCAACGGCTTCTTCGCGATCCTGGCGACCGTGGGCGGTGCCCTCTACGTGATCGTCACGGTCGCGAGCGTGCTGTTCGGCGAGCGGGTCGGTCCCGAGGGTCCGAAGACTCCGATCTCGGCCGCCCAGGCGGCGGTGGTGGCGGCGTCGGTCGGCAAGTACGGCAGTGCCGGAACCCTGCACCTGCCCGGCACCTACGTGCTCATCACGGTGTTCTTTGTCTCCTTCGTCCTCTATTACTTCGTCAACTGGAAGTATCTCTCCGAACTCTGGCCGATGGGTTGAGAACGGAGGCGAGGCTAGGGAGGGCCGGACCGTGCGCAGGATCATCGGAGAACCGAAAAGCCTCGCCGCCGATCTCGTCTCGGCCTTCAAGCTGCGGATCGGCGTGGTGATCACGGCCTCGGCTCTGGGCGGGATCGCGGTCACCCCCGGCCCTCTGCCCGAAGCGCAGCGCATCGTGCTGCTCGCGCTCGCTGTCTTCGCGGCGTCGGCCGCGAGCGGCGCTTTCAATCAGATCTGGGAACGAGGGCTCGATGCGCGGATGCGGCGAACCGCGCGTCGGCCCTTCGTCGTCGGCCGGTTCCGCGCCGGTCCGGCGTGGTACGCCTCGATCGTCCTGCTCCTGATCGCAGGCGGCGGCCTCGCCGCGGCCGCCGCCAATGGCTGGGCGGCCCTGTACACCGTGGCGGGTGCGCTCACCTACGCCGTGATCTACACCGTCTGGCTCAAGCCGCGGACTTGGCTCAACATCGTGGTCGGCGGCCTCGCCGGTTCGTTCGCCGTGCTCGCGGGTGCGGCCGCGGTCCACCCCCGGCTCGCGCCCGAGCCGATCCTGCTCGCCATCGTCCTCTTTTTGTGGACCCCGCCGCATTTCTGGGCGCTCGCGATGGCGGCCAAGGAGGACTATGCTCGGTGCGGCGTGCCGATGCTGCCCGTGCTCATGGGCGATGCGGTCTCGGCCAGGATCGTCTTCGCGCACGCGGCGGCGCTCGGGCTGATCGCGCTTCTGCCCGCGCTCTTCTCGATGGGGCCGATCTATCTCGCGGCGGCGGTCGCGGGTGGTAGCTGGTTCGCCTGGAAATGCTGGCTGCTCGTGCGCGAGCCCAGCAAGAAGAACGCGATCCGCGCCTTCTTGGCTTCGCTTGCCCAGCTCTCGCTCCTCCTGGCGGGGGCCGTGGCGGATCGGTTGCTGCTCGGAGCCCCCTGATGCGCGGACTGCTCCTCGCACTCGGGCTCGCCGGCCTCCTCCTCGCAGACACGGCCTCGGCCGGACCGGTGGTCACCGCCGAGGAGGCCCTCGCCAGGGGCGAGGCGGCGATCGGCCGGGCCCTGCCGGATCTTGAGCTCGTCGACAGCGAGGGCGAGCGGGTGGCACTCGCGAGCCTGCGCGGCCGGCCCGTCCTCGTCTCCTTCGTCTACACCGGCTGCAGCACGGTCTGCCCGGCACTCGTCCAGAACCTTTACCCGGCCGTGAAGGAAGCCCAGCGCACGCTCGGCCGCGAGAGTTTCACGACGCTCACGGTCGGCTTCGATGCGCGCAACGACCGGCCGGAGCGGCTGCGCTCCTTCGCCCGCGCGCAAGGCGTCGATCTGCCGAACTGGCACTTCGTCTCGGCCGACCAGCCGACGATCGACCGGCTCGCCGAGACCCTGGGCTTCGCCTATTGGCCCGCGGCCGGCGGCTTCGATCATCTGGCACTGGTTTCCGTCGTGGACCGCGATGGCCGGCTCTACCGGCAGGTCTACGGCGGTGTCTTCACCGCCCCGCAGATCGTCGAACCCTTGAAGGACGTGGTGCTCGGCCGCGACCGGCCGATCCTGTCCCTGCCCGCTCTGGTCGACCGGATCCGCTGGTTCTGCACCGTCTACGATCCCCGCGCCGACCGCTACACCTTTTCCTACGCCTTCTTTATCGGCATCGTCGTGGGTGGCGCGACGCTGTCCGGCGTGCTCGCCTGGATGGTGCGCGAGTGGCTGCGGCGTCCGGCATCGGCCTGAGCCCCATGCACCTCCTCCGCCGTCCCGTCCGCGCCGCCTTCGACCGCGCGGAGAGCTTCCTCGGCCGCGCCTTCCCGCCGCAGTGGAACCCGCTCCTCAATCTCGGTGCGCTCGGCTTCTTCTTCTATTGGATCGTCGCGGCGAGCGGGATCTGGGTCTACATTTTCTTCGACACCGGGGTCACCCAGGCTTATGCATCGATCGAATACATGACGTACGAGCAATGGTATCTCGCGGGCGTCATGCGCTCCTTCCACCGCTACGCCTCGGACGCGCTCGTCGTCGTCGCCCTGCTCCATCTCTTGCGAGAATTCGGCCAGGATCGCTATCGGGGGGTGCGCTGGTTTTCCTGGGTGACCGGGATCGTCGTGCTCGTCCTGCTCGTCGTCGCCGGGATCACCGGCTATTGGCTGGTCTGGGACCGGCTCGCGCAATACGTGGCGATCGTCACGACCGAATGGTTCGACGCGCTCGGTGTGTTCGGCGAGCCGGTGGCGCGCAACTTCGTGGCCCCCTCGACGCTCGACAGCCGTTTCTTCACGCTCATGGTGTTCATCCACATCGCCGTGCCGCTGATCGCCCTGATCGTGATGTGGGTGCATCTGCAGCGGGTGACGAAGCCGCGCATCAACCCGCCGCGCGGCCTGGCGGTCGGCACCTTCCTCTCGCTGCTCGCTCTCTCGCTCGTTCATCCGGCGGTGAGCCAGCCACCGGCGGATCTGGCGACCGTTCCGGGCGAGGTCGGCCTCGACTGGTTCTATCTGTCCCTCTACCCGCTCCTCGAGACGCTGCCGGCGCCGCTCACCTGGGGTAGTGCTCTCTTCCTGCTCGCGCTCGCACTCGCGATCCCCTGGCTGCCGCCGATGCGGCAGGCGCAACCGGCGCGGGTCGATCTCGCCAACTGCAACGGCTGCTCGCGCTGTTTCGCCGACTGCCCCTACGCCGCGATCACCATGGTCCCGCGCAGCGACGGGGCGCCCTTCGCCGCCGAGGCCCGGGTCGATTCGTCCTTGTGCGTGCGCTGCGGGATCTGCGCCGGCGCCTGCCCGACCGCGATGCCGTTCCGGCGCGCGTCCGACCTCTCCCCCGGCATCGACCTGCCGGACCTTCCGATCGCCAGCCTGCGCGATCGGGTCGAGGCGGAAGGCACCCGCCTCGTCGGCCGCGGCCGGATCTTGGTGTTCGGCTGCGGCGAGGGCGTGCCGCTCGAGGGGCTCCCGAGCGAGCGGGTCGGCGTCGTCCGCCTCGCCTGCGCGGGCCAGCTGCCGCCCGCCTTCGTGGATTACGTCCTGAGCCGGAACCTGGCCGATGGGGTGCTCGTGACCGGCTGTGCCGAGAACGCCTGCCACGCCCGCTTCGGGATCGCCTGGAGCGAGGCCCGCTTCGCCCGGGTGCGCGACCCGCATCTGCGCAAGCGGGTGCCGGCGGAGCGGCTTCGGACCTTCTGGGCCGGACGGCTCGGCCGGCGCGCGCTCGAGGCCGAGCTCGCGGCCTTCGCCCGAGCGCTCGAGGCGCTGCCCGAGCCAACACCTCCACGCCGGGCGCCCGGCTTGCGCGAGCTCGTGGAGGCCGATCGTGCTTAGCCCCTTCCGCTGGGCCGGCCAGCTCCTGTTCTACGCGGCCGCGGCTCTCCTGACCGGCTTCTTCGCGACCCGGCCGGTCTGGCCGCAGTTCCCGAAGGACAAGGCGCAGATCACCATCGCTTTCGCTCACGGCGGCGAGCGGAAGGAGGCTTGCAAGAAACTCTCCGCCGAGGAGATCGCGAAGCTGCCGCCGCGCGAACGCCGGCCCTCCGACTGCGGCCGCGAGCGCGTGCCCTTGCGCTTCGAGGCCGTGCTCGACGACCGGCTTCTCCTCGCGCGCACACTGCCGCCCACGGGCCTTTCCGGCGACGGGCCGTCGCGGCTCTACGAGAAACGCGCCGTCCCCGTCGGCCGCCACACGCTCACCTTACGCCTCGCCGACAGCGGTCGTGCCGAGGGCTTCGACTATACGAGCCGCTTCGAGCTCGAGCTCGCCCCTCGGCAGAATCTCGCGATCGACTTCCAGCCCGATCGGGGCGGGTTCGTGATCCGCTGAAGGAGGCACCGCCGTGCCACTGATCACCTGGCGCAACGAGTTCGAAACGGGCATCCCGGACGTGGACCACGAGCATCGGGAGCTCGTCGAGTTGATCAACCGGCTGCACGGCGCGCTCGAGACGGGCGCCGGCAAGGAGGAGGTCGCCCGGTTCCTGGGCGAAGTGTTCGCGCGGATCTCGGCGCATTTCGCGCTCGAGGAGACGATCATGCGCAAGCACCGCTACGACGAATATGCCGAGCACAAGGCCGACCACGAGAAGCTGTTGGACGATCTGCGCGACATCATGGACGCGCACGCGGCCGATGCCTACTTCGATTACGAGGAGGCGCTCGGGCGCGCGGTCCGCGACTGGTTCGTCGATCATTTCAAAACGAAGGACGCGCGGCTGCACAAGAAGCTCGGCGTCTAGCGAGGAGCGGGCGATGGCCGATCTCGTCTTCCATGCGGGCGATCCCTTCCCCGCTGTGCTCAAGATCGTGGGCCGCGGGCCGACGCTCTCCCGCCCGCTCGATCCCGAGGAGGCCGAGGCGGCGATGGCGGCGATCCTCGACGGGCGGGTCGACGAGCTCCAGCTCGGCGCCTTCCTGTTGACGCTGCGGACCCGCGGCGAGACCGCGGCCGAGATCGCGGGCTTCACCCGCGCCGCCCGCACGCGCCTTCCCGACCTCGCCTGGCTCGCGGTCGACCTCGACTGGCCCTCCTACGCCGATGCCCACAAGCAGCTCCCCTGGTTCCTCTTGGCCGCGCGGCTCGTGGCACTCGCCGGGGCACGCGTGCTCCTCCACGGCGTGGCCGGCGAGGGACCCGCCGGTACGCGCGAGGGGCTCGCGGCCCTCGGTGTGCCGATCGCCGCGAGCCCGGCCGAGGCGGCCCGCGCCCTCGACCGCCAGCGCCTCGCCTATCTCCCGCTCGAGGTCCTGGCACCACGGCTCGCCGAGCTCATGGACCTCAAGCCCCGGCTCGGCGTGCGGACCGCCGTCAACAGTTTCGTGCGGGCGCTCGACCCGGCGCGGGCGCGGGCCCGGATCGTCGGCGTCTTCCACCCGCCCTATCTCGCCCTCCACGCCGAGGCCGAGCAGATCCTGGCGGGCGGCGCCTGCGCCCTCTTCAAGGGCGGCGGCGGCGAGGCCCAGCGCAACCCGGAGAAACCGTGCCGGGTGCTGCGGGTCGAGCGGGGCGAGGTTCGCGAGGAGACTTGGCCCGCCCTGCTCGCGGAGGAGCGCCATCCCTGGCGGCAGGAACCGCTCGATGTCCGCCGGCTCGCGGCGCTCTGGACGGGCGAGCTGCAGGAACCGGGCCCGCGCGCCGCGGTGGTCGGCACGGCCGCGATCGCCCTGCACCTCTCGGGCCGCGCCCGAACCCCGGCCGAGGCCCAGAGCCTCGCCGAGGATCTCTGGCGCGAGCGGCCGCGGCTCGCCCGCGCCGCCTGACGCCGGCCGGCTAGAGCCGGGCGAGCTCGCGCAGGATCGAGCGGATCGCGGGCGACCCGCCGAGCGGGCCGGTATAGGCGACCGGCCCCGGGGCCGCGGCGATCGCCGCCTCGACATCGTCGCGGCCGTGCGGCCCGGCATCGACGAAGAGGCCGACCGCCACGACCGGGCCGGCGGCGAGCGCCCGTAGGCGCTCGGCCAGGAAGGGCGGTTGCTCCAGAAAGGCCGTCTCGATCCGGGCGAACCGACCGGTCGCTTCGAGCCGGGCCGCGAGGGCCTCGGCCGCCCGTGCACTGCCGGCATGGCGGGCCGTACCGTGGCCGATCGGGAGGAGGGTCGTCGCCCGCGGGTCCCAGCCCCGCGCGCCCGCGCTCGCTTCGGCGGCGGCGGCGGCGACGACCGCGAGGCGTGGATGCACCCCGACCGGCCGGCCGAACAGGACGCCCTCGAGCCCGGCGAGGCGCTGGCGCATGAGGTCCAGAATGTATCCCTCGGCCATCAGCAGCGGCACGACGACGAGGGGCTTCGGGAGCCCTGCCGCCACCCGCTCGACCGCCGGCTCGCCGCGCAGACAGCCGGCTTCGACCGGGATCCCGGAAAACTCGGCGGTGAGCGCGCGGGCGTGCTCGGCCGCCACCCCGGGCCCGCCCGCGATCCCGTGCGTGGCGATCAGAAGCGAGGCGGGCGGGCTCAGTGGCTGGTTCCTTCCGAGCGGCCGATCTTGTTGCCGACATTGTATTTGCCCGAAGGCTTGTCGGCCGGGATCCGGGCCAGCTCCTCGAGCGTGCGGGCATCGTAGACCACGACCATGCCGTCGCGCTCGCCGACCGACAGCCAGACGCGGGCGCCGTGCCTGTCGAACTCGGTGTGGGCGGCGAGCGCCCCGGGGACCGGCGTCACGGTCTTCACGATTTCGAGCGCCTCCTTGTCGATCACCTGGACCGTGTCCCGCCTGCGACCGAGGCTCGCATCGAGCCAGGCGTAGCGGCTCGCCTCGTGCGAGCGGAGGAAGAAGCCGGGCCCGAGGGTCTCGAGCCTCTTCACGACCCGCCAGTCGCGGGTATCCAGCACGGTGAGCGTGGCCTCGCGCAGGTTCGGGAAAGCGAGCAGACGGGTACCCTCGCGCTCGAAGGTGATTCCGGCGCCCAGATGCGGCAGGCCGGCGGCCGGTATCTCCGCGATCACCCGCCGCACGTCGAGATTGACCACCCGGAGCCTGGTCCCGTCGCGCGAGGAGCCGATCACGTGCCGCCAAGAGGGATCGAACACGAAATCGTCCATGGGCTCGGCGAGCTCGTCGATCCGGCGGACCGGGAACGGCCCCGCGGAGCTCGGCAGGGCCTCGACCATCCCCTTCTCGTGGCTGTGCACGAAGCCCTCGAAGACCGGCGGCGCATCGGGCCGCCAGTCGATCTCCCAGAGCTCGGCGATGTCCTTCATCGCGACGACGAAACTGTTCCTGGGCGGGGCGGCGTAGACGGCACTCACCCGCGAGCTCTTCTGTCGCTTGCGGTCGCCGACCTCGACGACCTTCAAAGGCCGCAAGGTCGCGGCCTCGAGGAACACGAGCGTGTGCGGCAGATAGTTGGCGACCGCGAGCACCCGGCCGTCGGCCGAGATCGCGATGTTGCGGGCGTTGATCCCGGCGCGGACCTCGGCCACCCGCTCGAGCGACCAGAGATCGTAGCGCAGCACCCAGCCGTCGCGGCTTACGAAGTGCACGAAGCGCCCGTCGGGGGAGAATTTCGGGCCGCCGTGGACCGCGAGGTGGGTGGGGAAGCGGGCGAGACGCTCGAGCCGGTCGCCGTCGAGGACGGAGGCGTGGTGATCGCCCTGCTCGACCAGGACGAAGAGGTTGAGCGGGTCGGCATCGTGCAGCGGCCGGTCGGGCAGGGTTGCGGGATCGCGGAAGAACCGGCGCGAGGCGTCGATGTCGGCCATCGTCCAGGCTGGCGGAGTCTCGGGCTCGCGATAGATCCAGGCCGCGAGCGCGTCGATCTCGGCCTCCGACAAGGCCCCGGCGAAGCCCGGCATCTGCGTGGCCTCGCGCCCCCGGGTGATCACGACGCGCGCCTGCTCGGGCTTCAGACGCCCGAGGTTCGAAGGCAGAAGGGCCGGGCCCGTGCCACCGAGCCGATCGCCACCGTGGCAGACGGCGCAGTGGGACGTGTAGAGCGCGCGGGTCGCCGCCTCGTCGGCCGCGACGCTCGACCCGAGGGCGAGCGCGATGGCTCCTGCGAGAGCGAACTCAAGCCGCCGCACGGGCCGTCTCCTCGCCTTCGAGGCCGAGCTCGGCATCGGTCAGGTAGCAGCCGGGATCTTCGGCGAACGGATCGCCGCAGGTCCGCAGCGCCCGGATCCGGGTGTTGCCGCCGCAGATGGCGAATTCGCGGCAGCGCCCGCAGCGCCCCGCGATCGCCCGCGGCCGGCGCCTCAGGCCCGCGAGGACAGGGTCGGAGAGATCCCGCCAGATGGCCGAGAAGGGCCGCTCTTTCACGTTGCCGAGCCCGTGGTGCCACCAGAACGTGTCGGGATGGACGTTGCCGAGATTGTCGATGTTGGCGATGGCCACCCCCGAGGCGTTGCCGCCCCAGGCCTCGAGATGGGCGCGCAGATGCGCGGCTTTCTCCGGAAACCGCTTCTCGGCCCAGCGCAAGAAGTAGACGCCGTCGGCGTCGTTGTTGCCGGTGACGAACTCGCTGGGGCGGCCTTCCCGGACGTGCCGCCAGGCCCGCTCGATCAGCTCGTCCATCACCGCCCGGGTGGTCGCATGTGCGGCATCGTCCTTCCGGTAGCGCCGGCCGCGACCGGAATAGACGAGGTGGGAGAGGTAGAACTTGTCGATCCGCTCCTCCTCCACGAGGTCGAGGAGAGGCGCGAAGCTCTCGACGTTGCGCTCGGTCAAGGTGAAGCGCAGGCCGACCTTGACGCCCCGATCACGCAGAAGGCGCATGCCCGCGAGCGAGCGGGCGTAGGCGCCCTCCTGGCGGCGGAAGCGGTCGTGCACGGCCCCGATCCCGTCGAGGCTCACGCCCACATAGTCGTAGCCGACCTCGGCGATCCGGTCGGCGGTCGGTGCGTCGATCAGGGCACCGTTGGTCGAAAGGCCGAGATAGAAGCCCAAGGCCTTCGCGCGCCTCGAGATCGCGAAGATGTCGGGCCTGAGGAGCGGCTCGCCGCCCGAGAGGATCAGCACCGGCACGCCGAAGGCGTGCAGATCCTCCATCACGCGGAAGACTTCCTCGGTGGTGAGCTCGCCCGGGAAATCGACGTCGGCCGAGAGCGAATAGCAGTGGATGCAGTTGAGGTTGCAGCGGCGGATCAGGTTCCAGATCACGACCGGCCCGCTCGGTTCCCGCCGGCGCGCGGGCGTCGGCCGGACGAGCTCTTCGAGAAAGCGGGTCAGGCGGAACATGGCTGCGACCTCCCCTAGCGGGCCTCGTCGAGCCGCCAGACGGCGTGACAGGCGACGCAGCGACCGGTGAGGGCCGCGAGCTCGGCGAGGGCGCCGCGCTCGTCGCCGGGTCGTTCGAGGAACGTCGCGAGGGCGTCGAAGGCGCGGTGCGTCTCGAGCCCGGCTTCGACGAAGGCGGCCGGCAGCACGCGCTGCATCTGCGGCGCGGCGTCGACCGCGTGCGCCACGCCGGCGTGCCGGGCGGCTTCGGCCGCCGCTACCCGGTCGCCCCGGGCGAGGGCGTCGAGCACGCCCTCGAGGGCTTCGAGCATGCCTCGCATCTCGAAGAGGATCTTGGTCCTGGCAGGTGCCGGTGCTAGGAGCCGCTCGCGGTTGTCGGTTGGTACCGCACCCGGCCCCTGGGCCGCAGGGGAGCCGGCGACCGCGCCGAGAAGTGCGGCACCGAGCAGGATCGTGCGCGCCGATCGCATCATCCCTCCCCGGCGAGCCGCAGCCCGGTCTTCTTGAGGATCCGCGTGCTGTAGAGCACGTCCGAGGTCCGGCACGCGCTACCGAGCAGGGCCGCGATCTCGCGGCGCCGGGCCTCGGTTTCCGTCCGGCTCCGACCGTGCACCATGGCGAAGAGGTTGTAGGGCCAGTCGGGCAGACGCCGCGGCCGCCGGTAGCAATGGGTCACGAACGGCAGAGCGCCCACGAGCCGGCCGAGACGGCCGACCTCGCCGTCCTCGACGTCCCAGACGGTCATGGCGTTGGCGAGGAAGCCCAGCCGGTAATGGTTCGGCACCGCGGCGATCCGCCGAATCGCCCCGGCCTCTTTCAGCCGGCGCAGCCGGGCCAGAACCTCGCGCGGCTCGAGACCGAGCGCGCGGGCGAGATCGGCGAAGGGTGTGGCGGTGAGCGGCAGCCCGTCCTGGCTCGCCACGAGGATCCGTCGGTCGACCGGATCGAGCATCGCGAGCGGCCTCAGACGGGGAGCGCGAGCTCGAGGCGGTACTCCTCGAGCTTGGGCAGGTTCAGCACAGGGAGGCCCGTTCGGGCCTCGATCTCCGCCACGACCGCGGCGAGCCGCTCCGGCCGCTCGACCGCAAGCACGAACCACATGTCGAGCCGGTGCTCGCGCGCATAATTGTGCGCGACCTCGGGCATCGCCTCGAGCAGGCGGGCGACCTCCTCGAACCGCTCGGCGGGAACCGCCATGGCGCACAGCGTCACGGCCCCACCGAGCTTCTCGGCGTCGAGCATCGGCGCGAAGCGACCGACGACGCCGCTCTCGACGAGCCGCGCGAGTCGCGCCACGACCGCCTCCTCGGTGGTCTCGAGGATCGTCGCGAGCTCGGCGAAGGGCCGTTCGACGATCGGCACGCCGCGCTGCAGGCTCTGGACGATCGCCCGGTCGATCGGGTCGAGATGGCCGCTCCTCACGGCATCGCCTCCGCCCGCTGCGGCGCACCGCGGGCGTAGCGTGCGGCGCGCTGGACGAAGCGACGGCCCGAGAAGAGAACGGCGCGCGGCACCGTCTCGAGTCCGCTGCGCATCAACACGGCGTGCACGAGCCGCAGCGTCTCGAGCCGCTCGCGGCCGTGCACCATGCAGAAGAGATTGTAGGGCCAGAGCGGCGGCCGGCGCGGCCGGGCGTAGCAGAGGCTCACCGCCTGTTCGCGGGCGAGCCGCTCGCCCGCGGCCGAGACCATCGGGTCCGGCACGTCGAGAACCACCATGGCATTGGCACGGTAACCGAGTTCCCGGTGGCGAACGACGAGGCCCATCCGGTTGATCGGCCCGGCGGCCCGCAGGGCCTCGAGCCGGGCGAGGACTTCCGCCTCGGCGAGGCCCACCCGCTCGCCGAGCGCCGCGAAGGGGCGCGGCACGAGCGGGAGGCCCTCCTCGAGGGCGGCGAGCAGCCGGCGATCGGCGGAGCTCAGTTCCATGACAGGGGAAACCCGAGATCGAGCTTGAACGGCCGCTCGAGCGGCAGATCGAGCACCGGCAGGCCGGTGCGCGCCTCGATCGTGGCGAGCACCCGCTCGACTTCGGCACGGCTCGCCGCGGTGACGACGAACCAGAGGTTGAAGCGGTGCTCGCGCTCGTAATTGTGGTCGACCTCCGAGAACGCGCTCACGAGTGCCGCCACCTCGGCGAGCCTTTCCTTCGGCACCGCCATGGCCGCGAGCGTGCTCGCCCCCACCCGGTTCGGGGCGAGGGTGACGCCCACCCGCGCGAGCACGCCCGCCGCCTGAAGCCCGGCCAGGGCTTCGATCACCTCGGCCTCGCTAGCCCCCAGCGCCTCGGCCATCGCCGCGTAGGGCCGCGGCACGAGGGGGAGCTCGCGCTGGAACCGGTCGAGCAGCGCCCGCTGCAGTGCGGTCGGTCGGAACGGTTCGGGTTCGGGGTCGGTGCGTCGCATCGCTCAGCTCCCGATTCGGTGCGCCCGCGCGGTCGAGAAGATGCCCGAGGGCTTGTCGGCCGGCAGGCTCGCGAGCACCGCCCGGCGCCGCGTGTCCATCACCACCACGCGGTCGTCGTCGCGCGCCGAGAGCCAGAGCCGCTCGCCCCTGGGCGTGAACTCGAGGTGCAGCACGGCGCGGCCGGGCGTGAGCGTGGCCGCGACCGAAAGACGCTCGAGGTCGAGGATCTGGACGGCACCGTTCTTCGGATGGGCGAAGCTCACCCAGGCCTCGCGCCCGTCCGGCCGGACCACGACGAAAACGGGCTGCCCCAGCACCGGGATCCGGCCGACCTCGCGCCAGCTCCGCCGGTCGACCACGAGCACCTCGTGCCGGCCGACGGCGGGCAGGAGCAGATGCTCGCCGGCCGCCCCCCAGCCCTCGAGATGCGGCATCTTGTAGACCGGCAAGGGCTCCTCGCCCCGGCCGTAGCCGTCGAGAATGCGCTTTGGGCCCGTCTCGGGGTGCCAGAGGTCGAGGAGGACGAGGCCGTCCTCGCCGAAGAGGCCCGCCACGTAGAAGCGGCCGTCCGGCGTGACGTTGGCATCGTAGGGCAGGCTGCCGATGCCCGGGAACTTCGTGATCCGCGGGGCCGCCGGATCGGAGGGATCGAGCAGCCAGATCTCGCCCGAATCCCATAGGGTGAAGGCGAAGCCGTTGTCGGCCGTATCGACGAGGCCCACGACCTTCGAGCGCTTGCCGTCCGCGCCCACCGCCGGGACCTCGAGCAAGGGTGCGAGCGTGGCGGCATCGAAGAGGCGCACGCCACCGGGCTCGTAATTGGCCACGGCGACGACCCGCCCGTCCTGGGCGATCGCCCCGCCGATCGCGTTGCCGGCCTGAACGACCCGGGCGGCCAGGCGGCGCTCAAGGAGATCGACCTTCGAGAGCCCGCCGTCGCGGCCGAAGACGAAAGCGAAGCGGGCATCGCGCGAGAAGACGAGCGAGGCGTGCGAGAGATCGCCCAGGCCCTCGACGCGGCCGAGCACCGTGTTGCCCGTACTTTCGGCGATCAGGAGCGAGCCGCGGGCCCGCTCGACGATCACGAAGAGGTCGCCCGTGCCGCGCGGCTCGGGACAGGCGGCCGCCGCCGGACGGCTCGGCAAGAGCGGAGCCGCGAGGCCGAGCGCGATCGCCGTCCGCCGTCTCATGGAACCCTCCCCTCGACCAGGAGATCGACCAGATAGCGGGCCTCGGCCTCGGCCAGTTCGTGCTTCCAGGGCGGCATGGGCGTGCCCGGCCGGCCCTCGAGCACCGTCACCACCAGGGCTTCGCGGTCCTTCGGGGCGAGCGTGGCGGGCAAAAGCGGCGGCCCGAGCCCGCCGTTCATGGTGAGCCCGTGGCAGGAGCCACAATCGTGGCGCAGCAGATGGACGAGCTCGGCGCGGCGCGCCGCCGACGGGCCCGGGTCGGCGGCGGGCGCCTCGCCGGGCCGGCCGGGAGCCGCCAGCAGCAGGAGGAGGAGCGTGGCGGCCGCCGCCCGCTCAGGCATGGCCCGCGACCTCGAGGCGAGCGAGCCCGGCCGCCGGCCGTGGCGCCTCGAGCGGCACGGCCAGCGCCTCGACGACCCGGCCGATCACGAAGAGCGTGGGCGAGCCGAGCCGGGCGGCGCGCGCCGCCTCGCCGATCGCCGCGAGAGGTGCCCGCACGACCCGCTCGCGCGCGGTGGTACCCTCGGCGATCGCAGCCGCCGGGGTGGCGGGCGGAAGGCCGGCGCCGATCAGCCGCGCGGCGATCCTGTCGATCTGCGCCAGCCCCATGTAGACGACGAGCGTGGTCTCGGGGTCGGCGAGACCGTGCCAGTCGAGCTCGAGCGGTTCGTCCTCGCGGCAATGGCCGGTGACGAATCGCACGCCCGTGGCGAGGCCGCGATGGGTGAGCGGGATCAGGGCCGATGCGGCACAGCCGGCCGCCGCCGTGATCCCGGGAACGACCTCGACCGCGATCCCGTGCCGCAACAGGAAGAGGGCCTCCTCGCCGCCGCGGCCGAAGACGAAGGGATCGCCACCCTTGAGGCGGACCACCACCCGGTCGGGAGCGGCGAGTTCGAGGAGCAGGCGGTTGATCTCCTCCTGCCGCAGCGCGTGGCGGCCGGGGGCTTTGCCGACGTCGATGCGGCGGGCCCGCGGCTGGATCAGGGCGAGTACGCCCTCGCCCACGAGCCGGTCGTGCACGACGACGTCGGCGAGCTGCAGGAGCCGGGCGGCCTTGAGGGTGAGGAGCTCGGGGTCGCCCGGCCCGGCTCCGACCAGATGGACCGTCGGTGGCTGCATCGATCGCATCCCGAAATGGCCGGCAGCGCGGCCCGGGCGGGCGCGCCGCCCGGGCCCTCCCGCTCGGAATCAATAGATGTCCTTGCGGGTGTTCATCACGTTGAACTTGCCGGTGGGTGTTACGATCACCGGGTCCTTGATGACCTTCTTGAGTTTCCTTGTCTTGTCGTCGACCACGACAATGGCGCTCTCCTGGTTCTTGGCGTTCCAGACCGAGAACCAGATCTCGGTGCCGTCCTTGTTGTATTCACCCTGGACCACGCGGCGCATGCCCTCGCTGATGCCAGACCAGTCGCCGATTGGAATCACCTCGTAAGGCTTGTCGAGATCGTCGAGATCGAACACTGCGACCGAAGACGCGATCGCCGGATCCGGGTTCAGGGGCGTGTCGACCCAGAGATTGCGGCTCTTGGGGTGGGTCTTGATGAAGAGCGAGCCGCCGCCCTGGCCATAGAGCTTCTTCACGACTTTCCAAGCGTATTGCGGGTGTTTCTCCGGATCGGTGCCGATGATCGAGATCGTGTCGTCGCCGAGGTGCGAGGTCGCCCAGACCGGACCCCACTCCTTGCTCACGAAATTGGCACCGCGGCCCGGATGCGGGGTCTTGCCGCCGCTTTCGATCAATGCGGCGAGCTTGCCCTCCTTCATGTCGACCACCGCGATCTTGTCGCGCGCGTTGGCGGCGACCAGGAAGTAGCGCTTGGAGAGGTCGAAGCCGCCGTCGTGCAGGAAGCGCTCGGCCTCGATCGAGGTGACCTTCAGATTCTTGATGTCGGTGTAGTCGACCAGGTCGATTCGGCCGATCTCCTTGACGTTGACCACGAATTCGGGGCGGTGGTGCGAGGCGACGATCGAAGCGACCCGAGGTTCGGGATGATATTCCTGGGTATCCCAGGTCATTCCGCGGGTGCTCACGATCTTCAAGGGCTCGAGCGTGTCGCCCTTCATGATCACGTATTGCGGCGGCCAGTAGGAACCGGCGATCGCGTAGACGTCCTCCCACCCCGCCATCTTGCTGGTCTCGACCGAGCGGGCCTCGTAGCCGATCTTGATAGTCGCCACGGTCTGGGGCGGGTCCATGTAGAGATCGATCAGATTGACGAGCCCGTCGCGGCCAATCGTGAATAGGTAACGGCCGGAGGCGGAAAGTCGCGAGATGTGGACGGCGTAGCCGGTTTCGAAGACGGCGCGGATCTCGTAGGTAGCCCCGTCGATCAGCGCGACTTTGCCGGTATCGCGCAGCGTCACCGAGAACAGATTGTCGATGTCGAGCTTGTTCTCTTGGGTCTTGGGTCGGGCCTCCGGCGGCACGATCAGCTTCCAAGAAGCTCGCATCTCCTTCATGCCCCACTCGGGCGGGGCCACGGGATCGTTCAGGAGATATTTCACCATCAGCTCGACCTGGGCGGGCGTGAGATCACCCGAAGTACCCCAGTTCGGCATGCCGGCGGGGGAACCGTATTCGATGAAGGTCTTGAGATATTCGGCCCCTTTTTCGCGAGTGATGTCGGTGGTGAGAGGCTTGCCGGTCGCACCCTTACGCAACACGCCGTGACAGCCGGCGCAGCGCTGGAAGTAGATCTGGTTCGCCTCGTCGAACTCAGCCTTGGTTAGGGTCGGGATCCCCGGCCGCGCACCCGGCTGCTCCAACTCCCTTTCCTTGAGTACATCTAGCGATGGCTCGTAGGGCGGCACCGTCGTCTTGTGCTTCTCGAGATCGGCCGGGGACGGTGCCTGCTGCGCCCACGCCCCACCGGCCAAGAGCAGCGCGAGTGCCACGCCCGTGCCGGCGAGCATCCGCACGCGACCGGTCGTCCTCATCGTGACCCCCCCTCTACGGGACTCCTGCTGACACCCGCAGGAGAGCACGGCCCCCGCCCCGCGTCCTTGACGGTGGTCAAGGTCGGGAGCGGGCGGCTGGGCTGGACTGTTGCCCGAGCCGTTCCGCGGAGCTTCGTGGGTGGGCCGTTTCGCTCTCGCCTTTCTCTTGGGACTTCTCTTCGGCGCGGCAGCGCTCGCCCGCGAGCCGGCCCCCGAGGAGCTCCGCCGAGCCTTCCCGGGCGCCGACGCCTTCGGCCCGATGGAGGGCAGCCCGCCCGCCGCCACCGCCTATCGGGCGGGGGAGCCCATGGGCTGGGTCTTCTCCTCCTGGCTCACGGTCCGCTCGACCGGCTATTCGGGCGCCCGGCTCGATCTCCTCGTGGGCGTCGACCGGCAGGGGCGGATCACCGGCACGACGATCCTCGAGCAGAAGGAGCCGATCCTGATCACCGGCCGCGACCAGCGCGACCTCGAGGCGTTCCTCGATCGGTACGTCGGCCGCGACATACGCGCCCCGGTCGAGGTCGGCCGCAATGCCGCGGCCCGAGGTGGTATCGATGCGGTGAGCGGGGCCACGATGACGTCGCTCGTGCTGCACGACGCGCTCGTCAAATCCGCCCGCGCGGTCGCCCGAGCCAAGGGTCTTCTCGGCCCCGTAGGCCGGCTCGACCTGGAGAGCTTCGCCCCGGCCTCCTGGCCCGAGCTCGAGACCAAGGGCGCGTTGGTCCGGCTGCGTCTGTCCAACCGCGAAGCCGAAGCAGCCTTCGCGCGCCGCGGCATCCGGCTGTTCCCGGAAGCGATGGGAAAGCCCGATCCCGAAGCTCCCTTCCTCGAGGTCTGGGCGGGGCTCGCCACGCCTGTTCGGGTCGCCCGCAACCTCCTGGGCGAGCGGGCGGAGGCCAGGCTTCGGGGCGCACTCGCGGCCGACGACCAGCTCCTGTTCGTGGCCTCCCGCGGCCTCGCCTCGATCACGGGTACCACCTGGCGGCGGACCGGGCGGCTCGAGCGCCTGGCGATCGTCCAGGGCGAGCGGACCATCCCGATCGAGGCGGCGATGCGCCGGCCGATCGAGCGGCTCGCGATCGAAGCCGCCCCCGAGCTCCGCGAGCTCCTCCTGCTCGCGCTCCCCGCCTCGAGCGGCTTTCACGCCGAAGAGCCCTGGCGTCTGCAGCTCGTCCTCCCCTCGCTCGAGGATCCGAGTGCGACCGTTCTCTTCGAGCTCCCCTACGCTCCGCCCCCGGCCCTCCTCCGCCCGCTCGCCGAGCCCGCACCGGAGCCCGCCTGGCTCGGGGTCTGGCGAGCGCGCATCGTCGACCTCGCGATCCTCGGCGCGGGGCTCGTCGTCTCGACCGCGATCCTCACGCTCCAGCCCTGGATCGTGCAGCGACGGCGACTGTGGGACCGGCTGCGGCTCGCCTTCCTCCTGTTCACGCTCCTCTTCGTCGGTTTCTGGGCCAAGGCGCAGCTCTCGATCGTCAACGTCTTGACCTTCTCGCAGGCACTTTTGACCGGTTTCTCTTGGGATTTGTTCCTGCTGGAGCCCCTGATCTTCGTGCTCTGGGCCTATGTCGCCCTCGCCCTCGTCTTCCTCGGCCGCGGCGTCTTCTGCGGCTGGCTCTGCCCGTTCGGTGCGCTGCAAGAGCTCCTCGCCAGGCTCGCCCGCCGGCTGCGGATCCCTCAGCTCTCGATACCCTTCCCTCTCCACGAGCGCGCCCGCGGCATCAAGTTCGCGATCCTGCTCGCGATCCTGGGCCTCTCCTTGGGCTCGCTCGAAGAGGCCGTGCGGGCGGCGCAGATCGAGCCCTTCAAGACCGCGATCGTGCTCCGCTTCGCCCACGAGCCGGTCTGGGTGGCCTGGGCGCTCCTTCTGCTCGCCGCCGGGCTCGTGGTCGAACGCGCCTATTGTCGGTACTTGTGCCCGCTCGGTGCGGCGCTCGCCCTTCCGGCGCGCCTCAAGCAGTTCGAGTGGCTCGAGCGGCGCTGGCAGTGCGGCCAGAAGTGCCACATCTGTGCTGCGACCTGCCCGGTCCAGGCGATCCACCCGGACGGCAAGATCCACCCCGGCGAATGCATCCATTGCCTCCGCTGCCAGGTGAATTTCTGGGACGACCGGCTCTGCCCGCCTCTGATCGAGCGGCGGGCGCGGGCCGAGCGGCGGGCCGAGCTCGCCCGCCGCGGTGCCCTGCCGCCCGAGAACGGCGAGACCTGAACGCGATCGGCTCTTTCCCGCGCGGCCACCATCCGGCAGCATGGGGTCGGGAGGACGTGCGATGCCCCGGCCGGCCCCGGCTTACGACGAGCCCGACGGACTCCTCCGCCGAACCGGCATGACACCGGTCGAGCTGGGGCTCGTGCGCCGCCTGCCGCTCCTCGCCAACCTCGAGCCCGCTAGGCTCGCCGACCTCCTGGCCGACGCCCAGGTCCGCGAAGCCGGGCGCGGCACGGTGCTGTTCCTGCAGGGCGATCCGGCCGACCGGTTCTACGTGGTGCTCGACGGCTGGGTGCGCCTCTACCGCGAGACGCCGGACGGTGCCGAGATCACGATCGCGCTCTTCACCCGCGGGGAGAGCTTCGCGGAGGCCGCGATGCTGGCCTCCGGCCGGTTCCCGGTCTGCGCCCAGGTGGCCGAGCCCGCGCGGCTGTTGACCGTGCCCGCGAGCTCGTTCCTGGGTGCCCTCGCCGCGGACAAGCGGCTCTGTCTCAACATGATGGCGTCGATGGCGCGGCGCCTGCAGGGCTTCGTGCGGCAGATCGAAGCGCTCTCCCACCGCTCGACCGTGCAGCGCCTCGCGACCTTCCTCGTCAAGCTCGGCGAGGGGAAGAGCTCACCCGTCACCCTCGCGCTGCCGCTCGACAAGACCCTCGTGGCAGCCCGGCTCGGCATGCAGCCCGAGACGCTCTCGCGTGCCTTCGCCAAGCTGCGCCGCCTCGGTGTCGAGACCGCCGGGTCCGAGGTGCGGATCGCCGATCTCGAAGCTCTACGGTCGCTCGCCGAGAGCGAAGATTCCTGAAGGAGCCGGCGGGCGGCCGGCTCAGGCCTCGAGGAGCATCCGCTCGGGGGCCTCGATGCATTCCTTGACGCGGACCAGGAAGGAGACCGCCTCGCGGCCATCGATGATCCGATGGTCGTAGGAGAGCGCGAGGTACATCATCGGCCGGGCCTCGATCCGGCCGGCCACGACCATGGGCCGCTCCTGGATCTTGTGCATCCCGAGGATGCCCACCTGCGGCGGGTTCAGGATCGGTGTGCTGAGCAGCGAGCCGAAGATGCCACCGTTGGTGATCGTGAAGGTACCGCCCTGGAGCTCCTGCATGGCGAGCTTGCCCTCGCGGGCGCGCTTGCCGAGATCGGCGATCGCCTTCTCGATCTCGGCCATGCTCAGCCGGTCGGCGTCGCGGACGACCGGAACGACCAGGCCCTGGTCGGTCGAGACCGCTACGCCGATGTCGTAATAGTGCTTGTAGACGATCTCTTCGCCGTCGATCTCGGCATTGACGGCGGGGAAGGCCTTCAGGGCCTCGATCGCGGCCTTCACGAAGAAGCTCATGAAGCCGAGCTTGACCCCGTGCTTCTTGGTGAAGACGTCCTGGAAGCGCTCGCGGAGTGCGATGACCGCGCTCATGTCGGCCTCGTTGAAGGTCGTGAGCATGGCGGCCGTGTTCTGCGCCTCCTTGAGCCGCTCGGCGATGCGCTTCCTGAGGCGCGTCATCCGCACCCGCTCCTCGCGCCCGGTGCGGACCGGCGGCTCGGCCGGTGACGGCGGGGCCGCGGGGGTCGCCGGGGCCGGCTGCGCATCCGTGGTCGCCGCGCGCACCACGTCCTCTCGGGTCACCGTGCCCTTGGGCCCGGTCGGAGTGGCCGCGGCGAGCGGCAGGCCGGCTTCGGCCGCGGCCTTTCGGGCGGCGGGACCGGCCCGGACCTCGGCATCGGGAGCGGCCGGTGCGGGCGTGGTCGGCGCCTCGGGCGCCGGGGTCGGAGCGGGGGCGCTCGGCGTGATCGGGGGCGCGGCTACCGCGGGGCCCTCGGCGATCCGGCCCACGACCGTGCCGACGGCGACGTCCTTGCCGGCCTCGACCAGGATCGCCTCGAGCACGCCCGCGGCGGGTGCCGGCACCTCGAGATTGACCTTGTCCGTCTCGAGCTCGACCAGGGGCTCGTCCTGGGCGACCGGCTCGCCCGGCCGCTTGAGCCAGCGAGCGATGGTCGCCTCGGTGACCGATTCGCCGAGGGTCGGCACGCGGATCTCGATGCTCATCGCAGCTCCTCCCCGGGGCGTCGATCAGGCGAGGCCCAGAGCCTCGGCCACGAGCTGACGCTGCTCGCGCTCGTGCTCGGCGTGGTAGCCGGTAGCCGGCGAGGCCGAGGGCCGCCTCCCGGCGTAGAGCGGTCGGCGCTGGGCCTTGCCCTGCGCTTCCATGATGTTCTCGAGGCGCGGGGCCACGAAGAACCAGGCGCCCATGTTGCGCGGCTCCTCCTGGCACCAGACGTAGGTGGCATCCGGCCGGTAGCGAGCGAGCTCGGCGGTGAGCGCCTCCTCGGGGAAGGGGGCGAGCTGCTCGAGGCGGATCAGCGCCACCTTGCCGTCGAGCCCGGCGTCTTCGCGGGCCGCCAGGAGCTCGTAGAACACCTTGCCGGAGCAGAGGACGACCCGGTCGACCGCGCGATCGGCCTCGGAGGGCGGGCTCTCCCACATCACCCGGTGGAAGCTCGTGCCGGGGCCGAACTCGGTGAGCGTGCTCACACAGCGCTTGTGCCGCAGCAGCGACTTCGGCGTCATGACGATCAGGGGCTTCCTGAAGTCACGATGCAGTTGCCGCCGCAGCATGTGGAAATAGTTGGCCGGGGTCGAGGGATAGCAGACCTGGATGTTGTTCTCGGCATAGAGCTGCAGGAAGCGCTCGAGCCGGGCCGAGCTGTGCTCGGGGCCCTGGCCCTCGTAGCCGTGCGGCAAGAGGCAGACCAGGCCCGACATCCGGAGCCACTTCGATTCGCCCGAGCTGATGAACTGGTCGAAATAGACTTGCGCACCGTTGGCGAAGTCGCCGAACTGCGCCTCCCAGATCGTGAGGCAATTGGGATCGGCCAGGCTGTGGCCGTACTCGTAGCCCAGGACCGCCTCTTCCGAGAGGTGGCTGTCGAAGCACTCGAAATCGTGCGGATCCTCGGGGATCGTCTGGAGAGGGACGTAGCGCTCCTCGGTCTCCTGATCGTAGATGATGGCGTGGCGCTGGCTGAAGGTGCCGCGGCCGACGTCCTCGCCCGAGAGCCGCACGGCGAAACCCTCGGCGAGGAGCGTGGCGAAAGCGAGATGCTCGGCCGTCGCCCAGTCGATCCCATCGCCCGTGCGGATCGCCTCGCGCCGCTGGGCGATGATCCGCTTGAGCCGGGGATGGACGCGCAAACTCTCGGGCAGCTCGGTGATCCGCTCGCCGAGCTCCCGGAGCTTGTCGAGCGGCACCGCGGTCGAGCCGCGCTCGTAGACCTCCGGGGCGCGCTTGAGACCCTTCCACGCCCCCTCGAGCCAGTCCGCCTGGTTGGGCTTGTAGGTCCGCGAGGCTTCGTGCGCCGCCTCGAGCTGGCGGTTGACCGCCGCGAGGAGCTCGCCGGCCTCGCCCGGTCCGACGATCCCCTCCTGCTCGAGCGCCCGGGCGTAGACTTGGCGGACGGTCGGATGGGACGCGATCTTCCGATACATGATCGGCTGAGTGAAGGACGGCTCGTCGCCCTCGTTGTGGCCGTGGCGGCGATAGCACCAGAGGTCGATGACCACGTCCTTCTTGAATTTCTGGCGAAACTCGGTGGCGAGCCGGGCCACCCGGGTGACGGCGACCGGGTCGTCGCCGTTGACGTGGAAGACCGGGCACTGGACGCCCCGGGCGACGTCGGAGGGATAGGGCGAACTCCTCGAGGCGTGCGGGCTCGTCGTGAAGCCGATCTGGTTGTTGATGATGAGGTGCACGACACCGCCGATGCGGTAGCCCTTGAGCTCGCACATCTCGAGGCACTCGTGCACCACACCCTGGCCGATGAAGGCTGCATCGCCGTGGATCAAGAGGCCCATGACGCGCGCGCGCTCGGCCGTATCGCCGCGCTGGCGCTGCTTGGCGCGCACCTTGCCCATGACCACCGGATTGACCGCCTCGAGGTGCGAGGGGTTGGCAGTGAGCGAGAGGTGGATCGTGCGCCCGTCGGGCAGGCTGCGATCGGCCGAGGTGCCGAGATGGTATTTGACGTCGCCCGAGCCGAGGAACCGGTCGTAGACCGCCGCTCCCTGGAACTCCGAGAGGATGGCGGCGTAGGGCTTGCCCATCACGTTGGCGAGCACGTTCAACCGGCCGCGATGCGGCATGCCGAGGACGATCTCCTCGACACCCAGGCCGGCGGCCGTGCGGATGATCGTCTCGAGGGCGGGGATCGCACTCTCGCCGCCGTCGAGGCCGAAGCGCTTGGTGCCGGGGAACTTGACGTGGAGGAACTGCTCGAAGGCCTCGGTGAGCGTGAGCTGTTTCAGGATCTCGCGCTTCTCTTCGGCGGTGGCCGAGGCGAAGGTCGTCGGGTTTTCGACCCGGGCCTGGATCCAGGCTTTCTGCTCGGGATCCTGGATGTGCAGGAACTCGATGCCGATCGTGCCGGAATAGGTGCGCTGGAGGACCTCGACGATTTTGCGCAGCGTTGCCTTCTCGAGGCCGAGCACGTAGTCGAGGTAGAATTCCCGATCGAGATCCGCCTCGCCGAAGCCGTAGGTGCGCCAATCGAGCTCGGGGTGATAGTCGTTGCCGGTGAGACCCAGGGGGTCGAGCTTGGCGATCAGGTGGCCGCGCACCCGATAGGCGCGGATCAGCATGATCACGCGCAGATGGTCGCGGACCAGCGCCTTGATGGCGGGCGAATCGAGGCTCGGCGCGAGCTGCGCGGGCACGAGCGCTCCCCGGTCCGCCACCAGGCGCAGCTCGCGCGGGCGCGGCGCGAGGGCGGCCCGTGCCCTTTCGAAGAGCTGGCGGTTGTCGGGCCCGAGCTCGTCGAAATAGGCCCGCCAGGAGGGATCCACCTTCTGCGGATCGGCGAGGTAGAGCGCGTAGAGCTCCTCGAGGAACGCGCCGTTGCCGCCGTAGAGAAAGGAGGTCTGCTCGAGCTCGCGTCGCGTCGCCATGCCCGTCCGCTCTCCTCCAGCCGAAGGGCGCCGCTCCGGCGCCTCGACCCATCGTCAGCGGCCGAGCGCCTCGGCCATGGCTCGGCCGATGGCGGCCGGGCTCTCGGCGATCTTGATGCCGGCCGAGCGCATCGCCTCGAGCTTTTCCTCCGCACCGCCCTTGCCGCCGGCGATGATCGCGCCCGCGTGGCCCATCCGCCGCCCCGGCGGGGCGGTGCGGCCGGCGACGAAGCCGGCTACCGGCTTCTTCACCTTCGAGCGCTTGAGGAACTCGGCCGCCTCTTCCTCCGCACTGCCGCCGATCTCGCCGATCATGACGATGCCCCGGGTGTCGGGATCGGCGAGGAACATCTCGAGCACCTCGACGAACTCGGTGCCCTTCACCGGGTCGCCGCCGATGCCGACGCAGGTCGACTGGCCGAGCCCGAGCTTCGTGGTCTGGGCCACCGCCTCGTAGGTGAGGGTGCCCGAGCGCGAAACGATGCCGATCGAGCCGGGCATGTGGATGTGACCCGGCATGATACCGATCTTGCACTGTCCGGGGGTGATCACGCCCGGACAATTCGGCCCGACGAGCCGGGTCTTGGAGCCCTGCAGTGCCCGCTTGACCCGCACCATGTCGAGGACCGGGATGCCCTCGGTGATACAGACGACGAGCGGGATCTCGGCGTCGATCGCCTCGAGGATCGCATCCGCCGCGAAGGCGGCCGGCACGTAGATCACCGAGGCGTCGCAGCCGGTCTTCGCCTTGGCTTCCGCGACCGTGTCGAAAACCGGCAGCCCGAGATGTGTCCCGCCGCCCTTGCCGGGCGTCACGCCGCCCACCATTCGGGTGCCGTAGGCGATGGCCTGCTCGGAATGGAAGGTGCCCTGGGCGCCGGTGAAGCCCTGGCAGATCACCTTGGTCGAGCTGTCGACGAGAACGGACATCAGGCGGCCTTCCGGACGGCGGCAACGACCTTCTGCGCGGCATCCGCGAGGTCGTCGGCGGGGATGATCGAGAGGCCCGATTCGGAGAGTATCCGCTTGCCGAGCTCAACGTTGGTGCCTTCGAGGCGGACGACCAGCGGCACGTTGAGATTGACCTCGCGGGCCGCGGCCACCACACCCTCGGCGATCACGTCGCAGCGCATGATACCACCGAAGATGTTCACGAGCACCGCTTCGACATTGGGGTCGGAGAGCAGGAGCTTGAAGGCAGCGGTGACCCGCTCCTTGCTGGCACCACCGCCCACGTCGAGGAAATTGGCCGGCGCGCCGCCATACAGCTTGATGATGTCCATGGTCGCCATGGCGAGGCCGGCGCCGTTGACCATGCAGGCGATGTTGCCATCGAGCTTGATGTAGTTGAGCTCGTGCCGGCTCGCCTCGATCTCGTGCGGATCCTCTTCGTCGAGGTCGCGGAGCTCGACGATGCGGGGCTGACGGAACAGCGCGTTGGCGTCGAAATTCATCTTGGCGTCGAGGGCGACGAGCTCGCCCTCGGCGGTGAGTACGAGCGGGTTGATCTCGACGAGGCTCGCGTCCTTCTCGACGAAGCAGGCGTAGAGACCCTTCATGAAGGCGACGGCCTTCTGCACCTCCTTGCCCTCGAGCCCGAGCCCGAAGGCGAGCTTGCGGCCGTGGAAGGGCTGGAAGCCCGTGACCGGGTCGATCGCGACCTTGAGGATCTTCTCGGGCGTGCGCTTGGCGACCTCCTCGATCTCGACCCCGCCTTCGGTCGAGGCCATGAGGGTGACACGGGCGGTCGCCCGGTCGAGGACCACGCCCAGGTAGAGCTCGCGGGCGATCCGGCAGCCCTCCTCGACATAGACCCGCTTGACGACGCGACCCTGCGGGCCGGTCTGGTGGGTGATCAGGGTCATGCCGAGCATGGCGTCGGCGAGCTGGCGCACCTCCTCGATCGAGCGGGCGAGCTTGACCCCACCGGCCTTGCCGCGACCGCCGGCGTGGATCTGCGCCTTCACGACCCAGACCGGCCCGGGCAGCTCGCGAGCCACCTGCTCGGCCTCCTCGGGCGTGTAGGCGACCCGCCCGCGCAGGGTGGCGACGCCGTACTCGCGCAGAAGAGCCTTGGCCTGGTATTCGTGGACGTTCATGCCCGCCTCGTCGAAGCCGCGCCCGTGGAAGCTTCAGAGCTCGACCGCCGCGCAGAGCGAGCGCACCGCCGCGACCGACTTCTCGAACATCGCCCGCTCCTCGGCCGTGAGCGGGATCTCGACGATCCGCTCGACCCCGCCCGCGCCGATCACGACGGGCACACCAACGTAAAGATCGTGCACTCCGTACTGCCCGCTCAGACGAGCCGCACAGGGCAGGAGCCGCTTCTGGTCGCGCAGATAGCTCTCGGCCATGGTGATCGCCGAGGCGGCGGGGGCGTAGAAGGCCGAGCCGGTCTTGAGGAGATTGACGATCTCGGCACCGCCGTCGCGCGTCCGCTGGACGATCGCGTCGATCCGCTCGCGCGCGATCCAGCCCATGTCGACCAGGTCGGGGAGCGGGATGCCGGCCACCGTCGTGTAGCGGACGAGCGGCACCATGGTATCGCCATGGCCGCCCAGTACGAAGGCGGTGACGTCCTCGACCGAGACGCCGACTTCGCTCGCCACGAAATAGCGGAAGCGGGCCGAATCCAGTACGCCCGCCATGCCCACCACGCGCTGCGGCGGCAGGCCCGAAACCTTCTGCATGACCCAGACCATCGCGTCCAATGGGTTGGTCACGACGATCACGAAGGCCTGCGGGCAGTGGCGGGCGATCGCCTCGGCCACGCCCTTGATCACCCCGGCGTTGATCGCGATGAGATCGTCCCGGCTCATGCCGGGCTTCCTCGGCACGCCCGCGGTGACGATCACCACATCGGCGCCGGCGATCGCGGCCAGATCGTTGGACCCGGTGAGCGCGGCGTTGAAGCCCTCGACCGGACCGGTTTCGGCGAGGTCGAGCGCCTTGCCCTGCGGCACACCCTCGACGACGTCGACCAGCACGACGTCGCCGAGCTCGCGCTGGGCCGCCAAAAGAGCAAGTGTACCGCCGATCTGGCCAGCACCGACGAGCGCGATCTTCCTGCGTGCCATGGCTCACCTTCGCGGGCAGCTGCGGCTGGTGCGCCGCCGTTCGGGCCGCGCACCTTCTAGCCGCACCCCCCTCCGGCGACAAGGCGAGACGGCCGACCCGCCGCGGTGCTGCACTGCGACATTCGGCGCCCGCCCGGGAGTCGCGGGTCGCCGCCGGACGCGGCGCGTCAGGCGCTGCCGAAGGTGGTCGCGTTCTCGAGGTTCACGAGGGACGGCACGAGCTGGTTGAGGACGACGAACGCGGTCGAGAAGCCGTAGCCCGTGCCCGGCCCGTCGCGATCGACCTCGACCCGCACGTCGTTGAGCCCGCCCGAGCCGTCGAAATCGACGGTGACGAACCGCAGCCAGCTCGACGCGTCCGGTCCCCTCGGATCGAAGCCGGTGCCGCGGAAGAACTTCTCGAGGTCGAGCCGGTCGCCCTCCGCGCTGTTGAAGTCGACCACGATGTCGAAACCGTCGGAGAGCGCGGTGTAGACGAAGCGGTCGGCACCGCGGCCGCCGATCAGGACGTCGCGGCCACCGAGCCCGACGAGCACGTCGTCGCCGTCGCCGCCGTTCAAGGTGTCGTTGCCGCTACCGCCGATCAGCAGATCGTTGCCGCCGAGGCCGAAGATCGAATCGTCGCCCCTGCCGCCGAACACCGCTTCGGCCATGTCGGTACCGACGAAGGTGTCGTTGTCGTCGCCGAGGACGATCCGATTGTCCTCGATCACGAGCCGCGTGGTGGCGGGAGTACTCGTCGCGCCACGCTCGTCGGTCACCGTGACGGTGACGTCGCGTGCTCCGGCGACGATCGTGCCGGTGCTGTTCGTGAAGGTGACGAAGCCCAGCGCCTTCTCGTAGTTCTCGACCGTGTCGACACCGCTGAAGGCGAGCTCGGTCGCCGAGACCCGCGTGAAGCGGATAGCCGTCCCGTCGACGATTCCGTCGCCGTTCGTATCCGCGCCGGCCGCGAGACCGAGCGTGTCTCCCGGCCGCACACCCGCCGTCAACCGTACGGCCGCGGCGTTCAGATCGTCACCGTCGGCATCGGCGATCGCCGCGTTGAGAATGCCGGACGCGTTGCCGAGAAAGAGGACGTCACCGAGCGAAACCTCGCCGAAGCGGGCGGCGAACTGGACATCGTTGAAGTCGCGGTCCGCGCGACCCACCCAGGGCCCACCCGTTTCCGGATCGATCGTCCCGGGCACCGGCTGGCGGGTACCGAGCGGACCCGCGAGATCTTCGAAGTTGGCCACGACCTCGCCACTCGCATTGTCGTAGCCCGAGATCACATAAGCGAGCCCGAACGGGTTCAGGGGGTTGGTGCGCGGCGTAGACGGATCGGGGTCGTTGGCGACGAAGACGACGGGAAGCACCGTCTCGGTGCCGTTCGGAGCGATGTGGACGAAGCGCGGCGGGCCGGTAAGCGAATCGAGATCCGCCGGGCCACCGGTCACCGGGTCGCGGACCTCGATCCGGCCAGTGCTCAGATCGACGCCGGGCAGCTTGCCGCCCTGCTGGACCACGAAGAAGCCGAGCGTGGTACCGGCGGGCACCACGCCCAGCGAAACACTGTCACCCGGCCGCAACGGCCCCTTGCCGTCCTGGAAGGAGGGCGAGGTGTCGAAGCCGTTCACCTCCGGGAACAGGATGCGGGCATCCGTGATCCGACCGTCGGACCCGACCCGGAAGAAGCCCAGGGAGTCGACGAGGCCCGCGACCTCGCCACGGAAGACGATCTCGATCTCCCGCGCGGTGTCCAGCGTCACCAGCCCCGGCGGCAAACCGTTGACGGCGTTCTCGTCGATCGGTCGGCCCTCGCCGGTGGGCGGCAGTGGCGCGTTGCTGCCAGGGTTGAAGCCGACCGGGTCGGCAACGATCGTCGCACTCACCCTGGCGCCGAGGGTCACGGTGGGCGGCGTGTTGCCCGGCGGCGGGGGCGGTGTCGGGCCGCCTTCCTCGCTCGGCAGCAGGTCGAACCGGCGCAGATCCTCGAAGCTCACGCTGCGCGACAGATCGGTCGGGTCGAGCGGGCCGGTGATCGGCACGCCCGTGCCGATGTCGCCGGGAGCGTAGGGCGAGAAGCTGGCATTGCCGGGGGTGGCGGGCTGCGGGCCGGCCGGCGGGGCGGTCGGGATGACCGTCTGGCCGGCGGCGTCGACCACCGCGTTTTCGAACAGGAAGGTGTTGGTGACCGGCGGACGGCCGGCCACCGAGATCGTGGCGTTCGGAACGGCGAAGAAGTCCTCGAGGGTCAGGATGCCGCCATCGGCCGTCTGGACGATCAGATCGTCGCCTTGCACCAGGTACTTGGCCTGGGGCGGCAGGAACCGAGCGTCGGGCAGTACGAGGCGCATGCCCGGCAGAACCTTGATCTCGGCCGGCTGGCCCGGCGGTGGCGGCGGCAGCTCGACACGCCCGGCCACCGGTCCCGCGGTGGCGGCCGGCGGCGGCGAAGCACCCGCGGGCCCGGTGGCGGCCGCACCGCCCGCCGGTCCGGCCTGCGCCAGCACCACCGGGGCGGCAGGGGTCGGCGGGACCGCCGCGGGTGCGTTCGGGAAAGTGGCCGGAGCGTTCATGCGGGCCCTCCAGGCGAGTCGAGCCGGTCGAGAAAGCAGGTAGCGTCAACGAGCGTCTTTGTTAACGCATAATTAGGCTATCGCGGCTCATCTTCCTTCTCAATCGCAGGCTCGCGACCGTTGGTGTATCGGAGTGCGCATTAACGCTCCCGCAAGCGAAGGGCACGCCGGATGATCCGCAAGACCATGCGCATCGGCGAGGTGCGCACCTCGATCAAGCTAGAGACCGAGTTCTGGAGCTACCTCAAAGAGGTGGCGGACGGGCGGGGCGTCCGGCTGTCGGCGCTGATAAACGAAGTGGCAGCGGCGACACCCGATCGTACGAACCTCGCCTCCACGCTGCGGACCTTCTCGCTGGTGCACGCCCGGCTGCGCTCGAACGCCCTGCAGAGAGAACTCGAGCGACTGTCGCTCGCCGGCAACAGCAACGATCTCGTCCGGGTCCTCGAGGCCTGTCCTCTACCCGCCCTCGTTCTCGACGCCGAACGCCAGATCAAGCAGCTCAACCGGGCCTTCGCTCTCTGGCTCAATCTCGACGCAAAGGCGACGGTCGGCAAGCGGCTCGACAACATCATGATCCTGCGGGGCCCGAACATGAAAGAGATGTGGGCGAGCCTGATCGACGGCCGGCTCGGTCGGGCGGGCTTCAACGCGACCTACGTCTCGCCCGGCAAGGTGCGCACCTCCCAAGCGATCGCGCTCGCGCTCGGCGGCGGCCAGGGCGACCCGCAGCGGCGCGGCTACGTGGTGATGTTCGAAACACTCGCCGGGAGGACGTGAGCACGCGCTGGCAGACCGTCGATGCCCGGGCGCGGGGCCAGGTCTCCCGATGCGCCGCGGGCTCCGCCGGACATCGTCGGCGATCGGTCGGCCGCGGACAGGGCCTGCGCCCGTACCGGCAGGGAGCGAACGTCGGCTCGCGGGCGTGATCCCCCGCCCTCCGAACGCACCGGTCGCTCGCGCGGACCCGCCCGTCGCCCCGGCGAGCGCCGGGCGCCGCCGAAGAGGGCGCGGGCCCGGGATGCTCCCGGCCACGGCCGCGACGGACCCCGGGGTGAGGTGGCGGCCGACGGCCGACTTCGCCGAGGGTCGGGCTTCTCGTCCGGTGGTCGCGAGCCGGCCGCTGGACGGACGCCCGGCGTCCGTGCGGAAGCAGAACGGGCGGCGTACCGCTTTCCCGCGGTCCGGCGGACACTCCGCGAGGAGAAAAGCAACGGGTCGCCGGACGGGCGATCACCCGCCCGCCATGTGGCGGGAACAGGGTCGGCGACCACGCGCCCGATCACGGCAGGCGATCTCCCCCGCGCCGCGCGGCGGGAACCGCAGCCCGCTGTCTGCCAAGGATGTCGAGCGGGCCCGTCGAATGCGCCCCTCGGCCTCATCCTACCCCCGACCGACCTTGCGTCCCCGCCCTCCCCGGCTGGGCTCTGTTCGTGCACGCGGCCGATCGCCGGCGGAGGGGCCGCCCGTCGCGAACCGGCCGGCGGGTGGACTCGTCGCGCGCTCCCGGCTCGGGCCGGCCGGCCCCGACGATGACCCGGGCCACCGTCGCCGTGGCCCCGCTCGCGCGCGGGAGAGAGCGGCTCGTCCTCGCCTTCCGGGG
Source organism: uncultured Alphaproteobacteria bacterium (assembly GCA_937926445.1). GTDB lineage: Bacteria > Pseudomonadota > Alphaproteobacteria > Geminicoccales > Geminicoccaceae > JANXAZ01. The sequence goes on along the minus strand of CALBAK010000026.1, from coordinate 119,226 downwards.
CGAGGACCATGAGCGTGGCCCCCGCGAGCGAGACCGAGCCGCGGCCATCCTCACCACGTCGCTCGGTGGGCGCATCCCCCGCGCGCGTGAGAGACCCTGAGCGAAAAGCTCACCATCCAGACGTTGTCGCGTATCCGCGCACGAGAGAGACCGGCCGGGCCGGGCGCGGCGCGTGCCGCCCCGGGCTCCCATCCCTCCCGGAGCCCGGCTTGGGACACGCAGAGGAGTGCGCCCCCGGAAAGGGCCGGGGCGAAGTTGATCCGCGCCGGCGAGCGGTTCACCCGCGAAACCGGTCGACCTGCAGCAGACGCCGGGCCGGCGCCCACGACTCTCGCGCGCTCGGCGGCGGAGACGATCCGCCGGACCGTCGGGGGGTCTCCCCGGGCTGTCGTCGATCGTCCCCGACGGAAGTGGCGGGGCCGGTGAAGACGGTGCGCCGTCGCGTCACCCCGATCCGCAGACGGTCCGCGGTCGGGCATCCCTGGTGGCCCACGCGGTTCCGGGGGATGTCGCTCCGACCGAAAAGCGAGCCGGGGCGAGGAGCGGCGGTTGTGTGCACCGCTCGCGCCCGTCCCGACCCGGGTTCGCGTGCGAGCCTCGGCCCGGCGATCGGCCGCCGGAACGGCCGGTCGTGGTCGGCCACGAACGATCGGGCAGCCGCAGCCCCGCTTGGCCCGGGTTGCGCGGAGACGACACCGAGCCCCTGTCGCCAGCGCCCGTCCCCCGAGGGGTGCCGACCCACGGGCGCAACCGGCTCGTGGTCGCCCTTCGGGCGCACGCCTTCGCAGCGGACCGCCGAGGCCGACCGGCGCGCAGCGGGTCACCCTCCCGGAAAGCGCCGAGGGCTCAGCGGGGCGCGCGCTTGGCCAGGATGCGCTGCAGCGTGCGGCGGTGCATGCCGAGCCGGCGGGCGGTCTCCGAGACGTTTCGGTTACACTGCTCGAAGACCCGCTGGATGTGCTCCCAGCGCACCCGATCCGCCGACATCGGCTGGTCGGCCGGTGTCGTGGGTTCCTCGAGCTCGCCCCGCAGCGCCGCGACCACGGCCTCGGGTGCGATCGGCTTGGCGAGATAGTGCGCCACTCCCGACTTCAGCGCCACGACCGAGGAGGCGATGCTGTCATAGCCCGTCAGTACCACGATCCGACAGCCCGGTCGCAGCTCTTTGAGCGTATCCAGGAGTTCGAGACCGTGGCCGTCCTCGAGATTGAGGTCGAGTACCGCGCAGTCCGGCACCACCTCGGCCGCCACGTCGTAGGCCTCCTTGAGGCTCGCCGCGGTCGCCACGCTGAAGCCCTCGCGCTCGAGGGCACGTACGAGATTGCGCCGCAAGGGTGCATCGTCGTCGACCAAGAGCACCCGCACCGGGCTCCCCTGCCCGGTAACCGCCTCTCGTTCGCTCGCCATCCCGGTCGGCCTCCCTCGACACTCGGCGGCCTCCGGCCGCCCGTGGCTCACTCCCTGGGCGCGCGTTTGTTGAGGATCCGTTGCAGGGTCCGGCGGTGCATGTTGAGCCGGCGGGCGGTCTCCGAGACGTTGCGGTTGCACTGCTCGAACACCCGCTGGATGTGCTCCCAGCGCACCCGATCCGCCGACATCGGGTTGGCGGGCGGCGGCGGCAGGCCCGTGCCGGTCGCGAGGAGCGCATCGATCACGTCGTCCGCATCGACGGGCTTGGCGAGATAGTCGATCGCCCCCGCCTTCACCGCCGCCACCGCCGTCGCGATGTTGCCGTAGCCCGTGAGGATCACCACCCGCGCCTGCGGGTGCAGCTCGCGCAGTTTCTTGACGAGATCGATCCCGCTGCCGTCCTCGAGGCGCAGATCGATCACCGCGTAGTCGGGACGGATCGTGTGGGCGAGACTGATACCGGCCTTGAGGCTCTCGGCCGGGAACACCCGGAAGCCGCGGCGCTCCATCGCCCGTTGCAGACTGCGCCGCAAGGGCGCGTCGTCGTCGACCAGCATGAGAACCGGTCCCTCGGCCGGGCCGGGCCGCTCGGCCGTCCCGCCGCCGGATCCCTCCACCGGCTCGAGGCTCATCCTTCCCGTTCCTCCTGCGCGCGTTCGAGTTCGGCCAGCGGCCAGACCACGGTCACGCGCGCTCCCTTCGCTCTATTGTCAAAATGGACCACGGCGCCGCTACGGGCAAGCAAGGTGTTGGCGATGAAGATGCCGAGGCCCAGCCCGCCCTCGCTGCGACGAGTCGTCAGATAGGGCTCGCCGACCCATTCGAGAAGCTCGGGCGGAAAGCCGGGCCCGTCGTCCAGGATCTCGAGGGTCAGATGCTGTGGTCCCGGGCGGACCCGGATTTCGACGCGGCTCTCGGCGTGCCGCCAGGCGTTGTCGATGAAGTTCGCGAGCGCGTGGCGGAGTGCCGGGGGCAGGACGAGCTCGGGCTCGACACCCCCCTCTTCGGGCTCGACCCGCACCTCGAGCGTCACCCCGGGGCGAGCGAATTCTTCCGCGATCGTCTGCAACAACGCGCCGATCGGCGCCCGCGCGAAGCGCGTGTCGGTCGCGTCCTGTGGCCGACGGCCCAGCGTCTGGAGGATCTCGCGGCAGCGCTGGGCCTGGGCGTGGAGTTCGCGCGCCTCCTCGGCGAACGGGCTGTCGGCCGGCAGCCCGCGGACGAGCTCTTTGGCGATCACCGCGATCGTCCCGAGCGGACTGCCCAGAAGGTGCGCGGCCGCCGCCGCCTGGCCGCCGAGCGCGGAGAGCTTCTGCTCGCGGGCGAGGGCGAGCTGGGTCGCGGCGAGTGCGGCGGCGTGCCGACGGGCCTCTTCGGCGATGCTCCAGGTGAACATCGCGACGAGGATCGCGGCGAGCCCGAGGCCGGTCCAGGCCGCCAGGAGGTAGAGCCCGGGCAGCACGAGCGGACCGCCGCGGAACGGTAGACCCTGGGGCAGGATCGCGAGCAGAGCGGCGCCGGCCACGGCGAGGAGCGTGATCGAGACGGTCGGGACCACGCCGAGCGTGGCGGCGGCCATGGCGACCGGCAACAAGAGCAGCACGGCGAAGGGATTGTGCAGCCCACCCGTGAGCAGGAGCAGGTAGCAGAGCTGAACCACGTCGTAGGCGAACAGCGCGGTCGCCGGCCATTCGCCGAGCCGGGCGGCGGCTCGGAACGAGACGACGAGGGCGAGGTTGAGCAGCCCCGAGAGCAGGATCGCCGGCAGGATGGGCGCGAGCGGCAGTTCGATGCCGAGCGAGAAGTGGACGAAGAGGACGGTGAACAGCTGGCCGATCACCGCGATCCAGCGCATCGTGGCGATCGTGTGGAGCCGAATTCCGCCGGGCCCGGTCATCCGCCCGAGCAGCCGCGCGAAACCGGTCGGGGCCCGGCCCGACCCGCTCGGCGGCTCGCCGCGCCGCGCTCCGCCGACGGCCACCCCGCGTGCCTCCCCGCTCCGCGCCATCCCGACCTCCCGCCCGCGCGCCGTGCCCGCTCCGCGACGGTCGCGAGCCTCGAACCATCCCGAACCGTGCCGCCCCGCCATCGGAGTGCGCCGGGCCTTCTTTCGCCGTCGACCGACCAGGCCCGCCGTGTCAAGAAGCGCGGTCCGGAAAGGGTCGTGGGCAGCTCACCGATGGGGTGGACGTGCGGAAGACGATGGGGCGCTCGGGATCTCCGCGGCGGATAGCGCTCGTCGGCGCGGGCCACGTCGCGGCGGCCCACGCCGAAGCCATCGCAGGCCTGCCGGGGTTGCGGATCGCCGCGATCGTCGATCCCGTGCGGGAGCGGGCGGAGCGGCTCGCCCTCCGCTTCGCGGTCCCGGCGGTCCTGAGCGCAGCGGGCGAGCTCGCCGCGGCCCGGATCTGCGAGGCGGCGCACGTCCTCGTACCCCCTCCCCTGCACGCCGCGGTAGCGGCCCCGCTGCTCGCCGCCGGGATCGACCTCCTGGTCGAGAAACCGCTCGCGGCGAGCGGCGGGGAGGCACGGGCACTCGAGGCCGAGGCGGCGCGCACGGGTTCGATCCTCGGCTGCCATCACAACTATCTCTTCCACCCGGCCTTCTTGCGCCTGCGGGCGGCCCTTTCGAGCGGCCGGCTCGGCCGGTTGCGGCACGTCACCTCGATCTTCGCCCTGCCGCTGCGCCAGCTCGAAGCCGGGCGCCTCGACCACTGGATGTTCCGCTCCTCCCTCAACCTCTTGCTCGAGCAGGCTGTGCATCCGCTCTCGCTGCTCGACGCGCTCGTGGGCCCCTTGCGGCTCGAGGATGCCCGGCCCGGCCCACCGCGACGGACGGCGCCGGGCCGCGCGATCCGGACCCGATGGCGGCTCGCGCTCGAAGGGCCGCTCGGAACCGCCCAGCTCGAGCTCACGCTCGGTGCGCCGACACCGGTCTGGCAGATCCTGTGCGCCTGCAGTGACGGGCTCGCGCGCCTCGACGTGGTGGACGGCCGGCTCGCGCTCGAGCTGCCGGGGCACCGGCACGAGGCGCTCGACCGCTGGACCCGGGCCGGCGGCCTCGCCTTCGGGCTCCTTCGCGAGAGCGGTGGCGACCTGCTCCGGGCCGCGCTCCACCAGCTCGGCCTCGGGCCCAGGGCCGACGGCTTCTTCGCGACCGTGCTCGGGGCGGTGGCCGCCTTCCACACCGGCCTCGACCGGCGCGAGGTGGGCCCGCTCGAAGCCGCGCGCGGGCGGCGCCTCGTGGAGCTGTGCGAAGCGATCGCGGCCGTGGCACCCGACCCGCCGCGGCCGCCCCGCCCGGTCCGCCCCGCACCGGTCCGGGCCGAGATCCTGCTCGTCGGTGGCAGCGGCTTCATCGGCCGCGCAACGGTCGCAGCACTTCTCGCCCACGACCGGCCGGTGGCCGTGCTGGCCCGCACCCTCGACGACCCCTTGCCGCCGCTCGACGATCCGCGCGTCCTCCTCCATTCGGGCGACGTGCGCGACGCGGCGGCGTTGGATCGCGCGCTCGCGGGCGCGCGATCCGTCGTGAATCTCGCCCATGCCGGCGGGGCGGAAGAGCCGGCGGCGATCGAGCGGGCGATCGTCGACGGTGCCTGTGCGCTCTTCCGGGCGGCGGCCTCGGCCGGTGTCCAGCGGTTCGTCCAGCTGAGCTCGATCGCCGCGCTCTGGCTGGGTGATCCGCGCGCGGTGGTGACGGGCGCCACGCCGGTCGACCGGCATCCCGGTCGAGCCCCTTATGCCAGGGCCAAGGCCCTGGCCGAACTCCGGCTCGCCGAGCTCGCCGCCGGCGGCGGGCCCGAGCTCGTGATCCTGCGGCCCGGGCTCGTCGTCGGTGCCGGCGCCGGCCCGCTCCATTCCGGGCTCGGTACCTTCAACCGGCCACAGCATTGCCTCGGGTGGAACGACGGTCGCAACTCGCTCCCCTTCGTCCTCGTGGAGGACGTCGCCGAGGCGATCTCGCGCGCACTCGAGGTGCCCGGCATCGCCGGTCGGGCCTACAATCTCGTGGGCGGAGTGCGCTGGAGTGCCCGCCAATACCTCGCCGAGCTCGCCCGCGCGACGGGCCGGCCCTTCACCTTCCATCCGCAGCCGGTGTGGCGCCAGCAGCTCCTTGAGCTCGGCAAATGGACGATCAAGCGGATGGGCGGCCGCAGCGTGCCGCCGCCCTCGCTGCGCGACCTGCGCTCGCGCGGTCTCGTGGCCCGCTTCGACACGAGCGACGTCGAGCGCGATCTGGGCTGGCGGCCGGTCGCCGATCCGGCGGTCTTCCGCGCCCGGGCGATCATCGTCCATGCCGACGAGCCCGCCTGAGCCCGCCCGCCGGATCCTGCACGTCTTCGCCACCTTCGCTGCGGGCGGGCCGCAGCTCCGTTTCGCCCGGCTGGCCGAACGCCTGGGCGAGCGGTTCCGGCACACGGTCGTGGCGGTCGACGGTGTGAGCGACGCCTTCGCCCGCTGCGATCCGGCCCGGGTCCGCCTGCTCGAGGTGCCGCGCGGCCGCCGGGGCCCGCCGACCCCGGCCGATCTTCTGCGGCTGCGCCGCGTGCTCGCGGCCGAACGGCCGGACCTCCTCGTCACCGTCAATTGGGGTGCGATCGACTGGCTGCTCGCCAACCGGCTCGTGCCGCTCTGCTCGCAGCTGCACGTCGAGGAGGGTTTCGGACCCGAGGAGAGCGACGGGCGCCAACTCGCCCGACGGGTCTGGACGCGCCGGCTCGCGCTCGGCGGTCCGGCCCGGCTCGTCGTCGTCTCCCACACGCTCGAGCGGATCGCACGGACGTGTTGGAAGGTGCCGGCGGCGCGGCTCGCCCGGGTGCCGAACGGCATCGCGGTCGACCGCTACGCGAACGCACGGCCGCTCGGGGCGGGTCTGCGCCGTAACGCCGAGGAGGTGGTGGCGATCGCGGTCGGCGGGTTGCGGCCGGAGAAGAACCCGAGGCGGCTCCTGCGCCTCGTCGCGGCGCTACCGGAGACGGCCCGGGTCCGCCTCGTCCTCGTGGGCGAGGGGCCCGAGCGGCCCGCGCTCGTGGCACTCGCGGCCCCGCTCGACGGGCGGGCGGTGTTGCTCGGCGCGCGGAGCGACGTTCCCGAGCTCCTGGCTTCGGCCGATCTGTTCCTGCTCGCCTCCGACACCGAGCAGATGCCGCTCGCCCTGCTCGAGGCCATGGCCGCGGGTCTCCCGGTGGTAGCGACCGCGGTCGGCGACGTGCCGGCGATGGTAGCGGCCGAAAATCGGCCCTTCGTGCTACCCCCCGCCGACGAGGCCGGGCTCGTCGCGGCCCTCGCCCGGCTCGCGGGCGAGCCGGCGCTGCGCCGACGGCTCGGGGCCGCGAACCGGGCACGGGTGCGCGCCGTCTACGAGGAGGCCCGAATGGTCGAGGCCTGGCGGGTCCTGCTCGAGGGAGGCTGGCCGCCGCCCGTGCCGGCGGACGGCCCGTGAACTGGTCCACCGAGGCGATCTTCGGCCGGGTCGAGCCCGTGGTCTGGCCGCCGGGGAGCCCGCTTCGGCTCCATTTCGTGATCGACACGGAGGAGTCGTTCGACTGGAGCGCACCCTTCTCCCGCGACCGGCACGACGTCCGGGCGCTGCGGGAGCTGCCGCGTCTGGTCCGCCGGCTCGAGCGGTGGCGGATCGTGCCGACCTGTGTCGCGACCTTTCCGGTGGTGTCGGGGGCCGAGGGGCGGGCGATCCTGGGGGAGCTCGGGGCGAGCCGGACGATCGCGATCGGCGCGCATCTGCATGCCTGGGTGACCCCACCCTTCGAGGAGCCGCTGACCCCTGCGACCTCCTATGCCGGCAATCTCCCCCCCGAGCTCGAGGCTGCCAAGCTCGCCGTCCTGAGCGATCGGATCGGCGAGGCCTTCGGCATCGCACCAAGAGTCTACAAGGCGGGTCGTTACGGGCTCGGGCCGGCCAGTGCGGCGACGCTCGAGCGGCTCGGCTATCGCGCCGATCTGTCCGGCTATCCGAAGCGCGATCTGCGCGCCGACGGCGGGCCCGACTATCGCGCCATGCCCGATCGGCCCTTCCGCTTCGGTCCCGGCCGCCGGTTGCTCGAACTGCCCATGAGTTGCGGCCATGTCGGCCTTCTGGGCCCGTTTCCCGAGGTGGCGCGGATCCTCGACCAGAGGGCCCTCGCCCGGCTGCGGCTCGCCGGGGTCTTCGCCCGAACCCGGCTCCTCGAACGGGTGACGCTCACACCCGAGGGGTTCACCCTCGACGAGCAGAGGCGGCTCGTGCGGGCACTCGTGGCCCGCGGCCACCGGGTCCTGTGCCTCTCGCTGCACAGCCCCTCTCTCGCCCCGGGCAACACCCCCTACGCCGCCGACGCCGCCGCCTGCGCGGCGCTGGTCGAACGGCTCGAGGGCGTGCTCGAGCTCGTACTCGGCGAGCTCGGCGGCGAGCCCACCACGGCCGAGGCGCTGCTCGAGCTCCTGGAAGGGCCGGCCGGCGGGCGGTCGGGCGGGCCCGCTCGGCCGCGGGAGCCCCGCTAGTCGCGCAAGCCGTGCTGGCGCAAGAGGTCGTAGAGCGTAGGCCGGCTCACACCCAGAAGGGCCGCCGCCTGCGAAATGTTCCCGCCGGTGCGCGCCATCGCACGGACCAGCGCTTCCCGCTCGGCGCGCTCGCGCACCCGGCGGAGCTCGAGTGTCGCCTCCTCCGCCTCGACCGGGGCGAGGCCGAGGTCGGCGGCCGTGATTTTGCGACCCTCGGCGAGCAGGACGGCGCGTTTGAGCCGGTTCTGCAGCTCGCGCACATTGCCGGGCCAGCCGTGGCCGTCGATCGCCCGGAGCGCGTCGGCGCCGAGCTCGACCGGCGACCGCCCCTGCTCGCGGGCGTAGGCTTCGAGGAGATGGCGGGCGATCAGCACGGCATCGCCCGGCCGCTCGCGCAGGGGCGGCAGCGCCACCTCGACCTCGGCGAGGCGATAGTAGAGATCCTCGCGGAAGCGGCCCTCCAGCATCGCCCGGCGCAGGTCGCGATGGGTGGCGCAGACGATGCGCAGGTCGAGACGGATTTCCTCCCGACCGCCGAGCCGCTCGATCACCCGCTCCTGGACGAAGCGCAGGAGCTTGGCCTGGAGCTCGAGCGGCAGGTCGCCGATCTCGTCGAGGAAGAGGGTGCCGCCGTGGGCGAGCTCGAGACGGCCGGGTGTCCGCTTGAGGGCGCCCGTGAAGGCGCCGCGCTCGAAGCCGAACAGCTCGGCCTCGAGGAGCGTCGGCGGGATCGCTGCACAGTTGATCGCCACGAACCGGCCGGTCCGCCGGCGCGACCGTTCGTGCAGGGCACGCGCCATCGCCTCCTTGCCGGTGCCGCTCTCGCCCGTGATCAGGACACTGACCTCGGCGGCAGCGAGCCGCTCGATCATCCGACAGGCGGCGAGCAGCGCGGGACTCGCGCCGATCACACCCGGCAGAGCGGGCCGATCGCCGAGCGCCGCCGCCGCGCGGGCCTCGACCTCGAGAGTGCTCACGAAGAAGGCCCGCTCGAGGACCAGCCGCAGGACGGCGAGGTCGACCGGCTTGGCGTGGAAATCTACGGCCCCGCTCGCGATCGCCCGCAGCGCGTGCTCGCGTCCCTCGCGGCCGGTCATGACGACCACGCGCGTCGCGGGGCGAACCGCCAGGATCTGCTCGAGCGCGAGGAATCCCTCGGAGACTCCGGACGGATCCGGCGGCAGGCCGAGATCGAGCAGGACCACCGCTGGACGGCGCGTCAGGAGAAGGCTCATGGCCTCGGCCCGGTCGCCCGCCTGCAGGAGCTCGAACCCGTGGAGGTGCCAGCGCAGTTGGCGCTGCAGGCCCCGATCGTCCTCGACGATCAGCAGGCGGTCGGCGCTCACCTGACCCCCTCGAAGCGCGGCAGGAGAATGCGGGCGATGGTACCGCGGCCGGGCCGGCTTTCCACCTCGAGGCGCCCGCCCAGCCCTTCGACCAGGTCGCGGGCAGCGACCAGTCCGAGCCCCAGCCCCTCGGGCTTGGTCGTCACGAACGGCCGGAAGGCGGTCTCCTCACAGGCCGTCGTCGGCATGCCGGGACCGCCGTCGCGCACCTCGATCACCGCCACGCCGCGCTCGCCGCGCACCGCGAGCTCGACGGGTCCGCGCTCGCCCGTGGCCTCGAACGCGTTGTCGACCAGATGGCGGACCGCCGCCAACAGCCGTTCGCCGTCGATCCGCGCGCGAAGGGAGTTCTCGGCAGCGACCAGCCGCGGGCGCCGCGCCGGCCGCGAGCCGCGGGCGGCGGCCAGGAGGCGGACGAGGTCGACCTCGTCCAGCTCGCCCGCGACGTCGCCACGTAGCCGGTCGAGCAGGCCGCGTAGTCGCGCCACGACCTCGTCAAGGGTTCGCACCAGATCGGCCCGGAACTCGGGGTCGTGCAGGTGGCGGCGGGCGTTGGCCGCGGCGAGCGCGAGCTCGGCCACGACGTTCTTCAGATCGTGGGTGATGAAGGCGAAGCGGCGGCTGAAGGCGGTGAACTGACGGGCCTCGGCGAGTGCCCGGGTGGCACGGTCCTCGGCCAGGTAGGAGGCGGCCTCGCGGGCGAGGATCCGCAACAGGCGGCGCTCCTCGGCACCCACTCGTCGGGCGGCGCGCGGCTCGGCCAGCACCATGAGCCCGGTGAGCGCCCCGCGGTGGACGAGCGGGAGGATCAGCCAACCCCGCGGCGGGCGCGGCAACCAGTCGGGCCAAGGCGGCGAATCGGCCGCCGCGGCCAGCCGGTCGAGCTCGAGCGGCCCGTCGATCCGGGCGAGCAGCTCGGCGAGCCCCGGGGCCTCGACCAGGGAAACGGGCGGTCGGTCGAGGTTGCGGATCGCCTGCAGCTCGTAACGGTCGCGGCCGGTTCGCAGCCAGACGGCGCCACCGGTCGAATCGACCGCCTCGCCGACCGCCCGGATCACCCGAAGCGGCAGTCCGTCGTCGGCCTCGGTCGCGCCCACGGTCTCGATGAAGCGCAGCCACTCGCGCTCGTAGTCGAATCGTGCCCCGAAAACGCGACCGAGCAGGCGGCGCAGCTGCCCTTGGACGCTGCCGGAAGCGAGGATCAAGGCGAGGGCGAGGACCGCACCGAGCCCGACCGCGAGCGCGAGATCGCCGCTCGTCCCCGGTGACGCCACGCGGATTTCGTAGGTGAGCCAGCCGACGGCCACACCGTAGACCGTCACGAGGGCCGCGAGCAGGGCTCCTTCCGCCGCCGCTCGACCGTGCAGGGGCAGGAGCGCCGTTTCGTCGAGTCGGCGCAGCGAGACCAATACGAGCGGCGCGGCCAGAAGGGTCAGCAGGGCCCGGCCGAGCTCGGGACCGTCCGACAATCCGGCTCCGCCAGTTGCCGCCAGGAGCACTCGCCCGGCCGCGACCAGGTGCGGGACGAGAACGGCGAGCGCGGCCGCGAGCCAATATTTGAGCTTCCAGAACCCGTCCTCGTCGAGCCGGCGCAGGAGGACGGCCAGGGCCGCGAGACCGCACGCGGCGAGGCCGCCGCGCACAGCCGCGTAGGCCGTCGCTTGCGACGGCTCGAGGCTCGCCCCGAGCAGGAGGGCGAGGCCGGCCAGGAGCAGGAGACGCCGGCCGCGCGTCGAAATTCCTTCCCAGACCGCGTTGGGACGTTCGAGCCAGCCGGCGAGGGCCAGACCCCAGGCGAACGGTTCGAGTAGGGTCGCGGCGCGGGCGACCGGTCCAGCGGCGGGCGTCAGCCGCGTCGCTGCCCCGAGGGCGGAGGCGAGCGCCGTGGCGAGCAGCGCGGTCTCGAGGCGGGCCGCGGCGGCGTTCCGCTGTCCGCCCGTGGATCGAGAGGCGAGCAACCACATCGCCGTGAAAGTGACCGCCGCGAGCGCGGAGCACCAGGTCGCGAGTTGCTCCGGCGTGATCATGGCGCCTCAACGCGCCCCGTTGCCCCAGACGACAACTCGAAGCGTCTGCGCCAGAATCACGATGTCCAAAAAGAGACTCCAATTCTTGATGTAGTACATGTCGTATTCGAGCTTGGCTCTCGTGTCGGCGATGTCAGCAGCGTACGGGTGATTGAGCTGGGCCCAGCCGGCGAGGCCCGGACGGAGCTGATGGCGAACCGGAAAATAGGGCAGGATTTCGGAGATCTGCTGGATGAACACGGGTCGCTCGGGGCGCGGTCCCACGAAGCTCATCTCGCCCTTGAGCACGTTGACGAGCTGCGGCAGCTCGTCGATGCGGGTCCGCCGCAAGAGCCGACCGACCCGGGTCACCCTCGGATCGCCGATCGCCGCGTAGCGCGGTCCGTCCCGCTCGGCATCCGAGCGCATGCTGCGCAACTTGAGGATCCGGAACGGTACACCGTTGCGCCCCACGCGTTCCTGACGGAACAGAACGGGCCCGCCGTCCTCGAGCTTGACGGCGAGCGCCGCGAGAAGAAGGAGCGGCGCGGTCAGCACCAGGCCCAGGGCCGCCAGAACGATGTCGAACAGCCGCTTGGCGACCGCGTCGAGCTTCCTTTGGCCGAAACCGTCGCTGAAGACCAGCCAACCCGGCTGCAGCCGCTCGAGGTCGACCCGGCCGGTCTCGCGTTCGCAGAAATCGTGGTAGTCGCAGACCGGAATCCCGGCGAGTCGGCAGCGCAGGAGCGCCTGCATCGGCAGCCGCCCGCGCCGGTCGACCGCGGCCACGACGATCTCCTCGGCACCCGCGGCCCGGCAGGTGTCGAGCAGCCAGCTCTCGTCGTTCGGCCGTTCGGGAAGGCCGTCGAGTTCGATCGTGCAGACGGTGCGGAAGGGCGCGAGACCGAGCCGCCGCCGGCAGCCCTCGAGGTCGGCGATCGCCGCGGGATCGCCCAGCACGAGCAGCTTGCGACCGAGCGCGTCGCGGTCGACGAGCCAGAGGAACAAGCGCCGCAGGAGGAGGATCAGGGCGAGACTCGCGGGCATCGCGATGATCAAGCCGGAGCGCCAGATCTTCAGTTCGGGCAACAGGTAGAGAACCACCGTCAAGAGCAGGAAGCCGCTCGCGAAGGCGGTCAGCGTGCGGATCGCGACGACCGCCATGTCACCGATCGCGGCCCGCTCGTAGAGACCGAGGGCCACGAAGCTCGCCATCAAGGCGCAGGTGTACGTGAGCGCAGAGGGGAGATGGGCTTTCAACTCCGAGGAGAGAATATTGGGATCGGCATAGCGCGCAAAGTATCCAATGTAAAAACAGGCTAACAACACACCAGCCTCGATCAACCCCAAGGTAAGGAGACGAAGGTCGATGTGATGCCGAAAGATACGCATCCCCGCCCTTGATCGCCTGTGCGCGGCGTTCCCCGGTTTCCCCGTCCCCGACTCAAGGATATCAGTTGGCGCTGATGGTCAACTCCTGTCGCGCAACGAGTGGACGGGCGGCATCGCGCTTCCCGCGAACGGGTACCAGAGTGCAGGATCTCGGACGCAGGGTGGCCGCCGGGGCGGCCTGGATGGTGGCACTGCGCTTCGCCACCCGGCTCCTCGGCGTGGCGAGCATGCTCGTACTCGCCCGGCTGCTCACACCCGAGGATTTCGGCCTCGTCGCCCTCGCCACCACGATCGGCGCCCTGCTCGACATCGCGAGCGATTTCAACTTCGACCTCGCGATCATCCGCGACCGCGGGGCCGGCCGGCCGGAGTACGACACGGCCTGGACGCTGCAGGTCCTCAAGGGCATCCTGCTCGCCCTTCTGCTCCTGGTCCTCGCCCGCCCGACGGCGAGCTTTTTCGCCGATCCGCGCCTCGAGCCGATCCTCTGCTGGCTTGCGCTCGCCGCCTTCCTCCAGGGGATCGGCAACATCGGCACGGTCGACTTCCGGCGCGAGCTCGAGATCGCCCGCGAGTTCCGCTTCCACCTCTACGGTCGCCTCGCCCAGTTCGCGACCGGGCTCACGCTCGCATTCCTCTGGCGCGACTGGCGGGCTTTGGTGGCGGCCGTCATGGCCCGCCGGATCGTGCTCCTCCTCGCGAGCTACACCATGGCCGCCTATCGGCCGCGACTCTCCCTCGCCCGGGTCCGCGAACTCGTCGGCTTCTCCAAGTGGATGCTCGCCAACAATGCCCTGAGCTTCGTGCGCGAGCGGATCGACTCCCTGATCGTGGGCAAGCTCGCGGGCCCCGGGCCCCTCGGCCTCTACACGATCGCCCAGGAGATCGCCGATCTGCCGACCAGCGAGCTGGCCCAGCCCGTGGCGCGCGCCATCTACCCGGGCTTCGCGCGGATCGCCCACGAGCCGCGCCGGCTGGCCGAGGGCTACCTCGAGACGCTCGCCCTCGTCCTCGCGATCTGCCTTCCCACCGCCGCCGGGATCGCGCTTCTGGCCGAGCCGATCGTCTCGGTTCTGCTCGGCGCCCGCTGGCTCGAGGCCGTGCCCCTGATCGAGGCCCTCGCGCTCTACGGTGCGATACGCACCGTCTCGACCACGACCGGCCCGGTCTTCCTGGCGCTCGGCCGGGTCCGCATCGAACCCCTGCTCCTGGCCGTCTACCTCCTCCTCCTGGTGCCGCTCCTGCTTCTCCTCGTGAGCCGACAGGGCGTCCAGGGTGCGGCCTTCGCCCTCACCGTCTGCGCCGGGCTGCAGCTCGTCCTGGCGCTCGTGATCGCGAGCCGACTGCTCGGCCTCCGCCCGGCTCGCCTCCTCGGCGCCACCTGGCGCACCGTGGTCGCGACCGGGGTGATGGCCGTGGCGGTCCTGCCGATCACGACCGCGATCGATCCCCCGGCCCTGCGCCTTCTGGCCGGCATCGCCGTCGGCGGCACGGTGTTCCTGGTGACACATGCGGCGCTCTGGTGGGCCGCCGGTCGACCCGCGGGCGCCGAGCGGACGATGCTCGTCCAACTCGGCGCCCTGATCGGTCGACCCTCGTGGCCCGGTCTCGCCGGAGCGCCGCCCTCGTGAGGGCGGCGGCCACACCGGCCCGGCCATGGCACACTCTGGTCGTCTCCGGCCTCTATCCGAGCCGGGCCCGGCCGACCTTCGGCGTGTTCGTCGAGAACCGGCTCCGCCGGCTCGCGGCCGACGGCCGGGTGCGACCGAGGGTCCTTGCACCCCTGCCCTGGTGCCCGCCCGGTGCCGACCGGGTGGCCGCCTGGCGGCCGCTCGCCGCCACGCCGGCGACCGAACTCCGCTACGGCATTCCCGTCGAGTACCCCCGCTACCTGCACCTGCCGCGCTTCGGCGTGCCTTTCCAGCCCTGGGCGATCTACCGGGCTCTGGCCCCGCGCCTTTGCCGTCTGCTCGCCGCGGGCGCCCGGATCGATCTACTGGATGCACACTATGTCTATCCCGACGGCGTGGCGGCGGCCCTGCTCGCCCGCCGCTTCGCTCTCCCGCTCGTCATCACCGCCCGCGGCAGCGATCTCAACCGGATCGCCCGCGACCCCTTGCCGCGTTGCTGGATCGTCTGGGCGGTCCGCCGCGCCCAGGGACTCGTCGCGGTCTGCGCCGCGCTCGCCCGGGTCTACGAGAAGCTCGGGGCCGACCCGGCCCGCATCCGGGTGCTGCGCAACGGCGTCGATCTCGAGCTCTTCCGGCCACTCGACCGCGAGCGGTTGCGGCTCGCGCTGGGTCTCTCCGGCCCCGTCTTCTTGACCGTGGGCCAGCTGATCGAGCGCAAGGGGGTGCACCTCGTCCTCGAGGCGCTCGCCGAGCTGCCGGGCTGCACGCTCCTCGTCGTGGGCGAGGGCCCGGAGCGCGCCGCCCTCGGCCGACGGGCGGAGGCCCTCGGTGTGGCCGAGCGGGTCCGCTTCCTCGGCGCGCTGCCGCACGAGCGGCTGCCGGAACTCTACAATTGCGCGGACTGCCTCGTGCTCGCCTCTTCGCGCGAGGGTTGGGCCAACGTCCTGCTCGAGGCGATGGCCTGCGGCACGCCCGTGGTGGCGACCGCGGTCTGGGGTACACCCGAAGTGGTGACGGCACCCGAGGCGGGCCGGCTCGTCGCGGAGCGGAGCGGGCCCGCCCTCGCCGCCGCGATCCGCGCCCTGCTCGCCGCCCCGCCGCCGCGCACCGCCACCCGCGCCTACGCCGAACGGTTCGGCTGGGAGCCGACCACCGAGGGCCAGATCGCGCTCTTCGAGACCGTGCTCGCCGAATGGGCGGCACGACGCAGGGAGGGGACTTGAGGATCCTCTACCATCACCGCCTCGCCTCGAAGGACGGCCAGCTCGTCCATGTCGAGGAGCTCGTGCGCGCCCTCGAACGGCGCGGCCACGCGGTGACCGTACTCGCTCCCCCGCTCTACGAGGACCGCCCGTTCGGGGCCGAAGGCGGGTTCGTCGACCGGCTCAAGCGCACCCTGCCCGCGGCCCTCTACGAGCTCCTCGAGCTCGGCTACGGCCTGCTCGCCGGCCTGCGGCTCGCTCTCGCCGGCCGACGGCTTCGGCCCGATCTGATCTACGAGCGCTACAGCCTGCACACTCCCTCGGGCGCCCTCGCGCGCGCGCTGCTCGGTGTACCGCTCCTGCTCGAGGTCAACGCGCCGCTGGCCGAAGAGCGAGCTCGTTTCGACGGGCTCGCCCTGCCGCGGCTCGCCCGGGCGGTCGAGCGGGCGATCTGGCGCGGGGCCGACCGCGTGCTCGTCGTGAGCGCCGTGCTGGCGGCTCGGGTCCGGGCCGCGGGTGTCGCGGCCGAGCGGATCGTCGTGACACCCAACGGGGTCGATCTCGGCCGGCTCGACGTCGCCCCGAGCGAGGCCGAGGCGCGCCGGGCGCTCGGCGTCGAGGGCCGGCTCGTGCTCGGCTTCGTGGGCTTCGTGAAGGCCTGGCACGGTCTCGCCGCGGTGCTCGACTGGCTCGCCCGCGCTCGCTTTCCCGAGGCCGTGCTGCTCGTGGCGGGCGACGGTCCGGCCCTGCCCGATCTGCGCCGCCGCGCCGCCGCGCTCGGCCTCGAGGAGCGGGTGCGGCTCCTCGGCATCGTGCCGCGCGAGCGGATCGCAGCCGTGATCCGCGCCTTCGACATCGCCCTCCAGCCGGCCGTGGTCGACTACGCCTCGCCCCTGAAGCTCGTCGAGTACATGGCGCTCGGCCGGGCGATCCTCGCCCCCGACGCCGCCAACATCCGTGAGCTCGTGCGGCACGGCGAGAGCGCCTGGCTCGTCGGGCCCGACGGGCTTGAGGCGGGCCTCGACCGGCTCGCCGCCGACCCGGCGCTGCGCGCCCGGCTGGGTGCCGGCGCCCGCGCCGCGGCCGAGGCCCTCGACCTCACCTGGGACGCCAACGCTCGGCGGGTCGAGGAACTCGCGGCGGGCCTCGGCGTGGCTGCCCCGCTCGGGGTCGGAGCGGATCGCGCTCGCGTTCGAGCAGCGCGCTGATCGCCCGATCGAGCGGAGCGAGGGTCGCCGCCCAGTCGTGCCGGCGCCGGACATAAGCCCGGGCGGCGGCGCCGAGCGCCCGTGCCCGCTGCGGCGCGCGCAGGAGCTCCGCGATCGCCGCGGCGAGGCCGGCCGGGTCGTCCGCCAACAGGATCTCTCGTTCCGGCAGGGCGTGCAGCCCCTCCGCGGCTCGCGGTGTGGCGACCACGGGGCGGGCCATCGCCATGGCCTCGAGCACTTTGTTCTGCACCCCGCGGGCGATCCGCAGCGGTGCCACCGCCACATCGGCCCGGACGAGCCAGGGGCGGACGTCCGCTACCCGGCCCGTGATCAGGAGCTCGGGCGGGGCCGCCCGGGCGCTCAGGGCCGCCGTCGGCCGCGCGCCCACCACGGCGAAGCGAACCGGACCGAACTCGGCGCGCAGGCGCGGCAGGACCGTGTCCACGAACCAGAGCACGGCGTCGACGTTCGGCGGATAATCCATGACACCCGTGAACACGAGGCGCGGGCCGGGCCCCTCGGGCCAAGGGTCGGGGCCGGATATCACCGCGGGATCGAAGAATGCGGCGTCGACCCCGTTTTCGAGAACCGCGATCCGGGCGGCGGTCTCGGGAGCCCGCGCGGCCAACAGCGCCGCCTCCGCACCGCTCACGAGAAAGCTCTGCGCGGCCGCCGCCACCGCCCGCCGCTCGAGTTCGAGGACCCGTTCGGCCTCGCGGGCGAACAGCAGCCGATGCGGCCCGCGCACCGCCCGCGCATAGTCGCGCCACTTTTCGGAATCGCAGTCGACGAGGTCGAGCAGCCAGGGCCGGGCCGGGGGCGGGTCGAGCAGCAGGGCCGCGCTCTGGCCGGAGAAAGCGAAGGCGAGATCGGCGCGGGCGAGCCGGTCCCGCAGCCAGCGCCGCATCGCCCGGTCGGCCCAAGGGGCGATGCTGAGCGGCCGGCCGCGAACGAGCCCGAGGGCCATCCGTCCGACCGTCCGCATCCGGCCGAGCGGACGGAGGAAAACCTCGGCGCAGAGCCCGAACAGCACCTCCGTGGTCGAAGGGTCCGAATGATCGTCGGCGAAGGCGCCGAGCCGGACACGATGGCGCGCCGCGAGGTGGCGGAGCAGGTTCCAGGAGCGGATCTTGTCGCCCTTGTCGGGCGGCCAAGGCGGCCGGTGCGCGAGGAAGACGATCTCGGCCAAGGGCTCAGCCGATCTGCCGGGCGATCGGCGGCCCGAGCCGGTCGGCGAGGCCGCGCGGCAGTCGCCGCCAGGCCGCGACCAGGAGCCGGTTGCGCTCGCTCCGGGGGTCGAGGTCGGGCGGTGGCCGGCCGTCGGGCGACCAATGGGCATAGACCACGGGCTCGGGCGCGAAGCCCCAGTGCCGCTTGAAGTCGGCGTGGCCGCTGCCGACCTTGCTGCGGCCGAAGTCGAACAATCGGCAGCCGCGCTCCGCCACGGCCCGGCGCATGAGCGCGTCGTACATGAAATCGTGCGCGGCGAGCCGGCGTGCCTCCTCGATCCCGCCCGCGTAGTAGGGCATCGCCGCGTCGCGGAAATAGAAGCTCTGGACGCCGGCGACCGGCTCGTCGCCGCGCAGCACCACGAGCGTCTCGCAACGCTTGCCGAGCAGCCGCTCGAGCGCCTGGAACCAGGCCTTCGGCAACACCGGCGTGCCGAGCCGATGGACGCTCGCGGCATAGAGCGGCCAGAAGCGACCACAGCCGGGGTCGGGCTCGATGCGCAGCCCGAGCGCACGGCCCTTGCGCACCATGTTACGCTGCTTGTTCCGCAAGTTACGGAAGTTCGCCTCGGGGTCGGGGTCGAGGAATCGCCGGAAACTCAGATGGCGCCCGGCGAGCGCTCGCCAGCCGGGCCGCTCCGGCGGCGGACAGCGCAGCTCGAGGCGGGCGAACCGGCCGGCACGAGCGAGGTCCTCCGCCCGCTCGACGAGCGCCGCCCCGGCCGCCGGCTCGAGCACCAGGGGACCGCCCTCGACGGCGAAGCCGGTGCCGATCAGGGCGCGACCGAAGAGGCGGCTCTCGACCGCGACGAGCGGCAAGACACCCACGATCCCGAGGGCCCGCTCGGCCAGGAGTGGGATGCAGCGATGGTTCAGGGCTTGCCGGACCGCCTCGAGCCAGCCCCACAGATGGAACGGTGTCGCCTGCGGATGGTCCTCGACGAACGCGTCCCAGGCCGCGCGGTCGGCCGGCGCCGCCTCGCGGACCCGAAGCTCGGGATCGGGCGCGCTCACGGCTCGACCGCTGCCGGGGCCGGCAGCACCCGGTCGAGGCGATCCCAAGTCACCTGCCGCAGGAGCCGTCGCAGCCGCGCCTCGACTCGCCGCAACCCGCCATAGTGGCGAAGCCGGGTGCACCGATCGAGGCCGGGCGGGCGCGGCTGGTCCGGGTCCAGCTCCCAGGGATGGAGGTAGAAGATCACGGGCTCCTCGCCCCGCCGCGCGACGCGGGCGAGCGCGAAGCGGGTCCAGTGCTCGGGCAGGAGGCGGAACCAGGCGCCGCCCGCGAAGGGCAGGTTGCCGAAGGGCCCCATGGGCAGCGTGCTCACCGGCACCTCGAGCACGCCCTCGATGCGCTGCGGCCGGCACGGGCCCGCGGCACTGCGATAGGCCGAGAAGCGGACCGGGTGGACGCTCGAGCTGTAACCGTGGCCGGTCTCGGCCAGGATCGCGTAGGCCCAGGCACAGGCCGGGTCGAGCGAGAAGCTCGGCGCTCGATAGCCGCGCACGGCGATGCCGGCGGCATCCTCGAGGATCGCTTTGGCCCGGGCGAGGTCCGCCCGGAAGGCGGCGCGCTCGAGTGCCCAGAGCGGCGCGTGCGCGTAGCCGTGGCTCGCGAGCTCGTGGCCGTCGGAGACGATCCGGCGAACGAGCGCCGGCTGG
Source organism: uncultured Alphaproteobacteria bacterium (assembly GCA_937926445.1). GTDB lineage: Bacteria > Pseudomonadota > Alphaproteobacteria > Geminicoccales > Geminicoccaceae > JANXAZ01. Next base: position 99,639 of record CALBAK010000026.1, on the reverse strand, counting down.
CGCTCGGCGACCCAGCCGAGCACGAAGCAGGTGGCCCGGGCCCGGGCTTCGGCCAGGAGGTCGAGCAGCCGGGCGGTGCTCGCCGCCACTCGGCTCTCGGAGCCGTCCCAGCGCTCGGGCGGGTACCAGCGGCCGAGCGCGTGGGCGTGGAAATGCTCCTCCACGTCGATCGTTAAGGCGTAGCGAGTGGCGGGTTCCGGGCTCGGCCGCTCAGCCATGGCGGCCTCCGGCTACCGTCCATGCCGGCAGGAGAGCGACCTCCTCGTCCTCGCCGAGCGGGTCGAGACCGAGCGGCTCGATGCCGTACCGTCCAAGCTCGGCCCGCAGCCGGACGACCTCGGCCTCGGCGTCGTCGCGTCGCCGTCGCTCGCGGGCGAGCTCCTCGTAGAGCGCATCCAAGCGGCGGCGCAGCGCCCCCAGCTCGCGCCGCCAGGGCCCCGGCTCCACGACGGCAAACGCCCGGCGCTCGGGAAGCGCGGGCACCGGGAACGGATCCCCCTGCAGCGCATCGAGCGCTTCCTCGACCTCGCCGGCGCCGAGCTCGTGCCGCTGGTCGAGCGCGGCCAGGACGAGCATTCGGGTGATGAGCTGGTTGATCCGGCGCGGTACGCCCGCGGTCGCGAGCCGCACCGCCGGGAACAGCTCGGCCGAGAGGCGCGGATCGTCCTGCCAACCGGCCCAGGTCAATCGGTGCTCGATGTAGGGCCGGATCTCCTCGGGCTCGAGGGGTCCGAGGCGATGGCTCGCGGCGATCCGCTCGCGCAGCCAGGCCAGTGCCGGCGCCGCGATCCGCTCGCGGAGCTCCGGTCGCCCGATCAGCACGATGCGGAGGAGCGGGCCATCGGGTCCGGCGAGCCCCAAAAACGGCCGCAGTGCATCGAGCGCCTCGGCCGCCGCGACCTGCGCCTCGTCGAGGAGAAGCAGGAGCGATCCGCGTTCCGGCGCGCGCGCGCGGAGTGCGGCCTGGAGGGCCCGCGGGCTCGGCGCCGGGCCGTCCGTTCGTGCCTCGAGCCCGAGCGACGCGGCGAGTGCCGCGAGCACGACCCGGCCCTCGCGCACCACCGCGGGGAGCACGGGGACGAGTACCCGGCGCGCACCGAGCCGCGCCTCGAGATAACGAACGAGGAGGGTCTTGCCGATGCCGGCCTCGCCCGTGACGACGACGACACCCTCGCCCCGTCCGAGCGTGTGCGCGAGGCAGGCGAGTGCCCGGCGGTGGCTCTCCGTTTCGACATAGCCGCCGAGGTCCGGGACCAGCGGAAAGGGCCGCCGGTGCAGTCGGTAGAAGGCCGTGTAGGTCGGCTGCACGGGTCCCTCGTCCGGCCTAGAGCTCCTTGACCGCGCGCACGAAGACCGTGTTCGCGGTGACGTCGCGGTCGCCCGGCGCGAAGCGGTGCAGAAAGTCGTAGCCCAGCTCGATCCGTGTGCCCTCCCCGATCCGCCGCCGCCAGAGCGTCGTGAACCCGAGATCGTCGGCGGTGGTCTCGTCCTCGTCGAGGCGACGGCGATCGTAGGAGAAGCGGAGCTCGAGCTCGTGGCGGCGGTCGAGCCTGCGGATCAGCCCGGCCTCGAGGCCGCCCTCGACGTTACTGTTGCCGCCGGCCTCCGGTCGGCTCGCCTGCAGATAACCGGCGACCCGGGCGAGGGTTCGCTCGCGCTCGTGGGAAAGGATCAGCCGAGCGCGCTTCACCTCGCTCACCACGTCCTCGACCACCGGCACAGGCTCGGGCACGAGCCTGCGGAGAAGGCGCCGGCGCTCGCTCGCATCCGGGTCGGCCTCCTGGGCGGCTGTGGCCGCCCGGTCGGGGGCGAGACGCTCGGGATCGGTCAGCACGCTGCGCACCTCGTCGAAGCGGGTCCGCAGCCCCTGCTCGTAGTCGAGCCGCAGGCTCGTGCGGGGCGCGAGCGCGAGGTCGAGCCGGGCGTCGGCGACGATGGTGCCGAACATTTGGCCGACGGTCGCTCGTAACTTGGCGGCGGATCCGAGCCCGCGCTCGAAGCCGAGCCGCCAATAGGGTGCACCGCCGCCTCCGTCGCCGAGCGTCTCGTCGGAGAGCCAGGACCAGCCGGCGCCGACCAGGAGCGCCGTGAGCGGTCTCACGGGCAGGTTGAGATCGAGGGTGGCGAGGGCCGTGTCGGACCGCCGCGCCGGGGCGTTGAACGAGCGGCTCACATCCGCCCGGTCGGCCGCCAGGGCGGCGGTCCAACCGACCCGCTCCACACCGCCCGGCCGGCTAACGAGCCCGAGCAGCGTGTTGGCCCGGACATCCGCGAGATTCTCCTCCTCGAGATAGGCGATGTCGGTGAACCGGTAGCGCAGCGTGCCCTGCCCCAAGGGTCCGAGTTCGGCGGTCACGAACGGGCTGATCGTACCGGCGATCCGGGTGGTCCGGTTGTCGAGGTCGTTGAACTCGGAGCGCGGCCGCAGCTCGCCGCCGCCCTCGAACACGTCGCCGATGTCGCCCGCGAGGTCGACATGGAGCCGGTCGGGGACGAAGGTGGCCCGTACCTTGCCCTCGAGGGTGTGGCGCAGCTCGTTGCCGGAGCTCGTCTCGAGGAAGAGATATTGCTTGGCCGTATAGTCGATACGACCGCGGACGGGTCCCTGCTCGCGCTCGAGCCGAACACCCGCGCCGACGGTACCGACGACGTCGCTCTCGGCCTGCCGGTCGGGCTGCAGCTTGACATTGTCGGTGACCGCGGTGGCGAGCTCGATCCGCGGCACGACCTGCCATTGGCCGAGAGCCGCGGGCGGCGCCAGTAGAGCGAGCCAGCCGGCGGCCGCACCTGCGGTCGTCGCCGCTCGGCCACCCTTGCCGGAGGTTCGCCCACCACCGCGCGAAGCGGGATCGCCGGCGTGCAGATAGGCGGCGTAGGCCTCGGCCGCCCGACCGGGCGCACGATTGAGCAGAAGCTGCACCTCGGTACGCTCGGTGATCAGCGCCACCGCCTGGTCGACCGCGCGGCGCGGCGTGGTCTCGGCGGCCACCACGAGGACGGTCTGGCCCGCCATGTGGGCGAGGGCCTGCGCCTCGCTGCTCGCGAGCAGGGGTGGTGCGTCGACAACCAGCACGAGCCCCGGGTCGGCCGCAAGGATCGCCCGTACGAGCGCTTGCATCCGCCGGCTCGCGAGGAGCTCGGTGAAACGCGGCTCGGGTGCACCCGCCGGCAACACCACGAGCCGCTCGAGAGAGGTCCGCACGAGCACTTCGGCCGGGTCGACCGGTGCGGGTCCCAGGAGCTCGGCGAGCCCGGGCGCGCGCGCGATGCCCAGGACCGCGACCGCACTGGCCTTGATCGGATCGCCGTCGAGCAGGAGAACCCGGGCGTCGCGCTCGAGGCTCAGGCTCAAAGCGAGGTTGACGGCGAGGAAGGTCTTGCCCTCGCCGGGCAAGGCACTCGTCACCGTGACGATCCGCTCGCGGGCCGGGGCACCGGCGGCGAAGGCGCGTTCGAGGAGGACCCGCTTGACGATCCGCAGCTCCTCGCCGAGCCCGCTTCGACCGCCGAAGGGGTCGAGAAAGCCGCGCTCGACCAGACGGGCGCGGTCGAGCTCGACGCAGCGGATCGCGGCACCGGCTCGGCGCACACCCGTGCTCTCGGCGCCCGGGTCGCCGCCCGCCCCTGTCTCGGACCGACCGCCCGCCGCCGACGCCTCCGCGGTTCGGCTCGCCGCACCGCCCTCGAGGGCCCGGAGCGGGACCTTGGGTCGCTCGCCCGATCTCGCCTGCCGTCGGGCCGGGCCCGGCGCCGTCACGTCGTACCGCTCCCGAAAAAGCGCTCGCTCACGAGCGACCGGAGGGGCACGGTCAACTGCAACCGCTCCGCCACCGCGACGCCGACGACGAGCACGAGCAGGAGCCCCGTGGCGGCGGCGAAGGCCGTATCGTTCCACCGCCGACGCGCCCGCTCCTCCGCTGTCACGACCTCGCTCAACGCGCCGAGCACCCGAAGAGGATAGGTCCGCTGCAGCTTGCGCACGCTGTCGAACGGGTCCTGAACGAGCCCGCGCAACATCACCACGCCCACCCCCGCGGCCCCCGCGAGCAACGGGACGGCGGCGAGCATCGAGAGGCGCGGCGGGCTCGCCGGCACGAGCGGGATGGTCGGCGGCTCGACCACGCGGAAGCTCACCCGGTCGGTCCGGGTGTCGACCTCCTGGGCGATCCGGGCGGCCTCGCGCCGGGCGAGCAGTTCGTCGTAATTGCGCTTGATAACCTCGTAGTCGCGCATCAGCCGCTTCAGCTCGGCCTCTGTCTCCGGCATGGTGCGCGCCTGCGCCTCGAGCCGGGCGAGCTGTGCCTCGGCACGCGCGAGGCGGCTCTCGTGGTTGGCGATCTCGGCTTCCTTCTGAGCGATCCGCAGCCGGATCTGCTCGTAGACCGGGTTGGAGACCGGCGCCGCGACAGTCGCGTCCGTGGCACCCCTGGCTCGCCCCTCGAGCGCGGCGATCGCTTCCTCGGTCGCCACCACGTCCGGATGGCGGTCGGTGAAGCGGGCGCGGAGCTCGACCAGTCGACGGCGCAGCGCCGCGAGGTCCTCGGCGACCCCGCGCCCGGCGCCGGTTCCGGCCGCAGCGGCGCGCGCCGCGCTCACGGTGGGCGGTACGCTCGCGAGCTGGCGCTGGAGGGCCGCCTTCTCGGCCCGCGCCGCATCGAGCTCGCGCTGGGTCTCGGCGATCTGCCGGCGGACCTCCTGGACGGTCGCGAAATAGCCCTGCTCGCCCGGCAAGGTACCGGCGTTGCGCTTCTGAAACTCGGCGAGTCGCCGCTCGGCCTCGTCGAGCGCCCGCCCCTGGACGGCGATCTGCTCGTCGATGAAGCGGCGGGCCACCTCGAGCTCCTCGCGGCTGACGCCGAGATTGGTGGCGACGAAGATCTCGAGGAGCGCCGCGACGACGCGCTGGGCGGCCGCCGGATCGGGGTCGCGATAGGCGACCGTGAAAAGATTCCAACCCTGCGAGGTCACCCGAATTCCGGCCTTGAGATCGGCTACCAGGCGCTCGCGCGCGATCGCGTCCGGCGCTCGGCCGGCGAGACCGGCTCGGTCGACGACCCGCTCGAGGTTCGGCCGGCTCAAGATCGTTCGTTGCATCACGTCGAGCTTACGGGTGAGGTCGGTCTCGACCGTGATGCCCTTGAGGAGCGGGCCGAGCATGCCGTCGGTGTCGGCGAAGATCCGCGCGGTGCTCTCGTAGCGGCTCGGCAAGAGGACCACGACGAGGCATCCGATCACCGCCACCACCCAGGCGATCGCGAGACAGGTCCAGCGGCCGCGCCGAACGAGCCGGAGAAGGCCCAGGATCTGGTCGAGCGTCTGCTGCATGGCCGCTCAGAAGAGCGCTTCGGGGACGATCAGGACATCGCCCGGGGCCAGACCGGCATTGGCGCCGATGTCGCCCTCCCGCAGAAGATCGGCGACCCGCACCCGGTAGCGGCGCGGACCGTCCGGAGTGCGGCGGACGAGCACGGTGCGGTTGCCGTCGGCGAAGGCGGTGAGGCCGCCCACCGCGATAATCGCATCGAGCACCGTCATGCCCGGTCGCCAGGGCAGGCTCTGCGGCTTGATGGCCTCGCCGACCACGCGGATCTGCTGGTCGAGCGGGCCCAGGAAGTCGGTGACGATGACGGTGACGAGCGGCCGCTGGACGTAGTCGGCGAGCCGGCGCTCGAGCTCCCGGCCGAGCTCGGCCGGGGTTTTCCCGGCCGCCTCGACATCGGCCAGGAGCGGCATCGAGATCCGCCCGTCCGGCCGTACCCGGACCTTGAGCGAGAGGTCGCGATCCTGCCAGACGAAGATCTGCAGATCGTCGCCGGCGGCGATCCTGTAGCTCGCCGACCCGGCCGGTACCTCGATCGGTTCTGGCTCCGCCGGCGCCTCGGGGAGGCTCGAACAGGCCACCACGAGGGCGTTCAGCAACGCCAGAAGCGCGCTTCGGCCGGTCGATCGCCGACCTACCACCCCTCCGTGCACCATCCCCTCCCCGGCCTCCGCCCGGACCCGCGCCCGATGGCGCACCCTCGCACCTTCGCGTTGCACCTGCCATACGATCGCGACGGGCTCAAGTTGCGAGCCTCGTCCTTCGACATACCGGGAAACACTATGGTGAACATCGCTTGGTCTTGTCTCCTTCGGGTTTGTTAGTGCGGCCGAGCGAACGAACGGAAGCGCGCGTGGAGTATTGAACTTTGTGGTTTTTTTCTTGGGGAAACCGAATCAACCGTAGCGCGCGACGCGGCGTGAACATCCTAGCCCGCGAAGGAACCGGCCCGAGGGCTTCGGCGGCCGTGGCCGAAAAGAAGCCGGCCGGCCGGTGAGCGCCCCGGGCAGCGTGCTTGTCACCGGCGGCGCCGGCTATATCGGCTCGCACGTGGTGCTCGCGTTGCGGGCCGCCGGCTGGCCCGTCGTCGTCCTCGACGACTTGAGCACCGGCCGGCTGCGGCCGTTGCATCGCGACTGCGCGCTCGTGATCGGCGACGTCGCCGATCGGGACACGGTCGCGGCCGCCCTCCGGCGCTACGACGTCGTGGCCGTGATCCATCTCGCGGCCTCGATCGTGGCGCCGGCGAGCGTCCGCCGACCGCTGCCCTATTACCGCAACAACCTCGCCGCTTCGCTCGCCCTGCTCGAGGCCTGCGTACGGCACGGCGTGGCAGCGTTCGTCCTGTCCTCCACGGCCGCCGTCTACGGCTCCCCGACACGATCGCCTGTCGCCGAGGACGCGCCGACGGTGCCTATCAACCCCTACGGATGGTCGAAGCTAATGGTCGAACGGCTGCTCGCCGACGCCGCGAGCGTGCACGATCTGCCCTTCGTCGTGCTACGCTACTTCAACGTCGCTGGTGCCGATCCGGAGGGCCGCGCCGGGCAGGCCGAGACCGGCCCGGCGCATCTCGTCCGGGTGGCCCTCGACGTGGCGCTGGGGCGGAGGCCGGAGCTGCCGATCTACGGGATCGACTACCCGACCGCAGACGGCACCTGTGTTCGCGATTTCGTGCACGTGAGCGATCTCGCCGAAGCACACCGGGCGGCTCTCGACCACCTCTTGGCCGGTGGCGCGAGCGCGGTACTCAACTGTGGCTACGGCCGGGGGTTCTCTGTCCGCCAGGTGGTCGCCGCAGTCGAGCGGGTGACCGGGCGGCGGGTCGCGACCCGGCCGGCGCCGCGACGCCCGGGCGATGCAGCCGAGGTGGTGGCCGATGCGAGCCGGATCCGCGCGCTGCTCGGCTGGCGGCCGCGGTTCGACGATCTGGAGCTGATGATCGCGCACGCCTTCGCCTGGCGCAGACGTCGTGCGGTCGAGCCCCGGGACGCCCGCGGCTAGGGCTCGCCGACGCCGCGGGTCGCCCGTCGCCGTAGCCGCCCGGTCCGGCGCCCCGAGGCCCGGGCTCGGCTCGGCGCCTGCGAGCGAGCACCGAGTGGAGAGCCAGAAGGTGGCTGTCGAACGAGACTTCGATCCCAGTGCGCCAGGTCTCTTCCCCCGGGTGTTCCCGACCGGCGCCACCAACGGGGACTCGGTGGTACGGCGGCCCATCGGCCGCGAACGAGACGCCAGAGCGAGGCCACGGGCTCGCCGCCGCCCGCGGCAGCGACCCGACGAGCCCGAGCCGGCTTTCCGAAGCCGGTTCGATGCGCAGCGGTATTCGGGCTGCCGCGGCACCGGTCGTCCGAGTGCGCCTCGGCGGCCGTGACCGCGCGAGCGAAGTGCTGCGCCGTCGGGCCGCAATCGGACGGGACGGCGACGCGAGCTCCTCGTACGGCCTTCTCCCTCGTACCCCGGTCCGGCGCCGCCGACAGCACGCTCCCGTGCGCCGCCGAACCCCGGCCGCCGCGACGCATGGGGTCCGAGCACCGCTCACCGGCCACGAGCGAGGCCCGAGCGCAAGGCCGCGAGCTCGCCGTCGAGCGCGGCTGCGACCTGGAGCGCATCGCCGGCCCAGCCCGACCGGCCGGAAAGCAGGCCGAAAAGGCGGTACATGGGGTCCCCCGGCGGGAGATCCTGCAACACGGACGCATGGCGCTCGATCAACTCGCGCGCCGCATCCGCACGGCCCTCAGCCTCGAGCGCCACGGCCACGCGCAACAGCAGCCGGCGCCCTTCGGCCTCGTCGACCGTCGCTCCGGCGAGAAGAGCCGTGCCGGCCTCGACCACCGTCGGCCAATCTCGCTCTCGCCACGCTGCCTCGAGACGAGCGCGGGCGCTCGCTCCGGCGTCGGCGGGCACCGCCCCGGCCATATCGCGCCGCTCCGCCGCTCGGCGCAGCGCCTCCGCACGCGCCCGCATCGCGCCGGCGACCGCGAAGGTACCGGCCTCCGCATCCAAGAGGGCCGGGACGGTGCCGGGATCACCGGCGCGAAGAAGGAGTTCGGCCACCTCCAGCACCAGCTCCGCCCGGGCCGGGCCCCGTAGCCGAGGCAGACCGTATTCGCTCAGGACCGAGGCGGCGGCACCCGGGAGGCCGGCGGCAACGAGGCGGCGAGCGAGAGCGCGCGCCAGACCGACCCCCGCCTCGCCGTCCGGCACGAGGTCGGGATGGGCCCGCAGCAACCGCAAGCCCGCCACCGCGCCCGACGGTCCTTCCCCGACCGCCTCGACAGCTGCCAAGAGCCAGTCGCGCATCCGGTCCGTCACGGCCCGGGCGGGCGACGCGTTCGGGTAGCGGGTGCGGAGGTCGCGGGCGACCGCCAAAGCTTCGGCCGGACGCCCGGCGGCCGCCAGCACCTCGACCAGGCCCGCGAGCATCTCGGGCTCGGCGGGATGATCGCGCCAGAGCAGCCGCTGACGGCCGAGCTCGACCGAGAGCTTGTCGGGGTCCGATCGACCGCGCGCCTGCTCGAGGCGCGCCAACCGGTATCGGGCCTCGATCGCCGTCGGCGGATCGCCGGCTTCGGCGGCAGACCGGAAGGCCGCGGCAGCGGCGTCGAGGCTGGCGTGGCGCTGGAGCGCCAGCCCCTCGACCAGGGCGATGCGTGCCGCCTCGCGAGGGTCGGGATCGTGCCGACGGGCGAGATCGAGGACCGCGAGCGCAGCGGCGGGCTTCCCGCTCTCGAGCAGGATGCGGCCGACGACCGGGGCCAGCCGGCGCTGGAGAAGCGGCGGGTAGTTCTGGAGCGTGCGGCCGGCCACGGCGTAGGAGCGTGCCGCTCGCGGCCAGTCGAGAGCTCGGGCCGCCGCCACCGCCCGCCAGAGAGCGACCTCGGGGTCGGCCGCGAGTCGGGAATCGTCGAGCAGGCGCTCGCCGGCCGCCACCCGATCTAGTAGAACGGCCGCGACGCCAGCGAGCGCGCGGGTCGCGAGGTCGGCAGGTGGTTCGGCCGCCGTATCCGACGCCGCGGGGGGATCCCCGAGCAGAGCGAGCGCTTCGGCTGCCCGCCCTCGGGCCAGCGCCTCCCGCGCAAGACTGCGATCGATGGCCGCCCTGGCCTCGGCGTCGGCCGCTCCGCGTCGGTCGAGCAGAGTCCTCGACAGGGCCGAGCCTCCCGGCTCGCCGGTCGAAGCGAGCCGGGCGAGGCCGATCGCCGGTTCGCCTCGGGTCGGCGGTGCCCCGCTGCTTGGCTCATCGCTCGCTCTTCCACCCGCCCCGCCCGGAGGAGCGGCCGCGCCACGACCGGGTGCTGTCACCTCGCTCGGCGAGGGCGAGGCGGGCTTCGCCCCTCCGGCGCCCCCCTCGGCACGGTCGCCGCTGCCGGGCCCGGGCGGACGTCGGTCCGGGCCGTGCCCCGAGGCGTCGTTCGTCGGAGAGGCGGTAGGCGCGGCGCTGCTCGAGGCGACGGTCGCCCCGCCGGAGGCAGCCGGCGCAAGGGCGGATGCCGCCGCGGTCGTTGACGAAGCGGGAGCGGTGGCCGTCGGGGAGCTCTCGGCCGGTCTTTCGACCGGCGTAGACGAGCCGGACCCACCGTTGCGGGGGGTGGAGGTCTCCGTCTGGTCGGGACGGAGTCCGCCCGGACGGTCGATCAGCCAACGCCGGCCGACCCGGCGCGCGCGGAGATCTTCGGCGAGTGCTCGCCAGGCCACGCCCTGCGTCGTCGGCAAAATCTCGAGATCGACGAAGCGTCGTGGCTCGATCCGGCCGGTCTTTTCGGTCGCCGCGAGCACCGACACCCCGCTGCCGAGCAGGGCGGCGGGCAGAACGACGTGTTTCGCCGCCGTCTCGATCACGAGCGCGGGCGGGTCGACGAGCCGGAGGATTCGTCCCTCGCTCGGCGTGGACAGTTCGAGGCCGGGACGCAGCCGCAGGCGCCAGCCATACGCCGCGGGCTCGGCCTCCGCGTTCACCGGTACCTTCGTGTCGAGGCGCAGTACGGTGGCCTCGGGATGCGGCTGCCGTCGGATCGAGCGCACCAGAGCATCGCCGTCGACGGCGAGCCCGGTCTCGACCGGGAGCCGCTCGACCCCGAACCGTTCGACGACCCGGTCGAGCACCAGCCAGAGCGCCCCTTCCCAGGTCAGCACCGCCGCACCGGGCCGTGGCTCGGCGAGCAGGGTGACCTCGGCCGATTCGATTGCCGTCCGGAGGCGGACGCACAGCCCACGGCGCGGGTCGATCGCACGGCAGTCGGGCGAGGATCCCGCACCGGAGCCGGCCGTGTTCGCGGCCTGCCGGTCGATCTGCGAGGCGCTGGCAGGCCCGTGTGGTCCGGGCGAGTTCGCCCCTTCCGGTTCGCGTTTCTCGGTCGGTGCCGTAGCCTCGGTGGTCGGTGCGACGAGGTCGAGCACGATCCGATCCCTGCCGGCGGCCCGCTTCAGGACCCGTACCCCGGGCAGGAGCTCGACACGCAGGACCGCCTCCTCGGCCTGCACGCGAGCAACCGTCGACGTCAGCCGTTCCAGGGCGGCGACGACAGGCGGCAGAGCTGCGGACGGCCCGACGATCTCGATCCGCTCGGCCTCGAGCCGTAGCCCGAGCCGATCGACCTCCGACCCCTCGACCACGAGCCGCCGGAATCCGGGATGCTCGCCCGTGCGGACCCGAACCGTGGGCCCGGGCGGCGCGGCCCGAGCCGAGGACCCACCGACGGTGGGCTCCGGGCCGGGCTCGGCGCCGAGCGACTGTGGCGGGCCGCGGTCACGGACGAGGTCGACCACGACCCGACCGGGGCCCGACTCGACGAGCCGGGCCGTCACGTCGGGTGCCAGGGCGAGGGCGAGCCGCTCTCCCTGGTCGCGCGCTTCGGCGGCGAGCAACCAGGTCCGAGCGGCAACCGGCAGAGGCGGTACGGTGATCGGCCCGGCAGGATCGAGGCGGAGCTCGGCCGTCCCTGCCATCACCCGGAAGCCGACCGCGCGGCCGGCCGATTCGAGGACGAGACGGGCGAATTCGGGATGAGCGAAGATCCGCAACCGTGCCTCCTCGGCCACGACGGATCGGAGTGGTCCGAACACGAAGAGCGCCAGCAGGAGGAAGACACGGGCCGGAACGCAGCGGCCGCACCCGCGCTCGCTCACCGGCCGACTCACGACGGCATCCCTTTCGGGACGGCGGCGGTGCCGCTCGGAACGGTGAGGCCCGAGGTTCCGACCCATCGGGAGCAGGGGCGACGCATGTCGGAACGCCGCCTGAACAGACGGTCGGGACGGATCACCTCGTCCCCCACGCGACCCGGTCGACCGTTCACCGACGTTCGCCACGAGCCCGGCTCCGCTTCCGTCGACGCCGACGATCGGTCGAGACGGGTCAGTCCATCCGCGGATCGTCGCCTCGGCCCCGAGCCTAGAGCCCCGGTGTTAACGCCGGGTTAAGGGCTCGGCCCCGCGGACCGGCCGCGATCGGAAAGGCCCGGCCGTCGCGGGACGACCGCCCGGGCTCGCCGATCAGCGGCCCGCCCGGTCGATCGTCTGCCAGACGTCGCTAGAAGCTCGCCGGCGGTTCGATGCCGACCGCCCGCAGCCGCTCGCGGAGCTGGGCCTTGAGCCGCTCGAGGCCCTCCGCGGTGCTCGCCTCGGCGCGGGCGACCAGAACCGCCTGGGTGTTCGAGGCCCGCAGGAGCCACCAGCCGTCGGGGGTGCGGACCCGCACACCGTCCGTGGTGTCGACCTCGGCGCCGTCGCGGGCGAGGCTGCCGGCGAGCTCGGCCACGACCGCGAACTTCCGTTCCTCCGGGCAGTCGAAGCGGACCTCGGGAGTGCTGAAGGTAACGGGCATGGAATCGCGCAGCTCGGCCAGCGTGCGGGTGCCGCGCGCCAGGATGTCGAGCAGCCGCACCGCGACGTACAGCGCGTCGTCGTGGCCGTAGAAGCCGTCCTTGTAGAAGATGTGACCGGACATCTCGCCGGAGAGCGGCGCTCCCGTCTCGACCATCTTGGCCTTGATCAACGAATGCCCGGTCTTCCACATGAGCGGCCGACCGCCGAGCCGGGCGATCTCGTCGAACAGGGTCTGGCTCGCCTTGACGTCGGCGATGATGGTCGATCCGGGCCGCCTGGCGAGGAGGTCCGCTGCCAGGATCTGGAGAAGCTGGTCGCCCCATATGATCCGGCCGCGACCGTCGACCACGCCGATCCGGTCGCCGTCGCCGTCGAAGGCGATCCCGACCTCCGCTCCCCGGGCCTCGACCGCGGCGATCAGCGCCTCGAGATTGTGCGGCTCGGTAGGGTCGGGGTGATGGTTGGGGAAGCGGCCGTCCACCTCGGCGAACAGACAGTGGTGACGACCGGGCAGTCGGCGGGCGAGCGCTGCCATGGCCGGCCCTGCGGCCCCGTTGCCGGCGTCCCACACCACGTCGAGCGGGCGGCTGCCCCGATAGTCGCGCGCCAGGCGCTCGACATAACGGTCGAGCAGGTCGACCTCCTCGAGGCGCCCTTCGCCCGTCTCGACGTCGCCGACCGCCGCCATCCGCCCGAGCGCCCGAATGCGCTCGCCGAAGAACGAAGCCTTACCGAGCATCATCTTGAAGCCGTTGTGGCTCGGCGGGTTGTGCGAGCCGGTGACCTGGATCCCACCGTCGGTGTCGAGCTCGTGGACGGCGAAGTACATCATCGGGGTCGGGCCGAGGCCGAGATCGACCACGTCGACCCCGGCCGCCCGCGCACCTTCGACGACCGCGCGAGCGAGCTCGGGCGAGCTCAGCCGTCCATCGCGCCCGACGCAGATCCGGCGCCCACCCGACCGGCGCACGATGGTCGCGAAGGTCCTGCCCACCGCCAGCGCGTCGGCCGGGAAGAGCGTCTGGCCGACGATCCCGCGAATGTCGTACTCTCGCAGGATCGTCGGGTGGAATCGGTGTGCGCTCGCCATGCCTAACTCCCCGCTCGCTCAGCCACCCGGTCGGCGCGGCGGCCGGCCGACCCCCGTATAGGCGAAACCGGCCCGGCTCGCCCGCTCGGGATCGAACACGTTGCGCAGATCGATCAGGATCGGCCGGCGGACCAGACCGCGCACCCGCTCGAGGTCGAGCCCGCGGAACTCGTTCCACTCGGTGAGGAGTACGACCGCGTCGGAACCGGTCACCGCCTCGTAGCTGTCGCCACACCAGGTGACCCCGGGCAACAGTCGCTCGCCCTCGCGACGGCCCTCCGGGTCGTAGACGCGAATTTCGGCACCCTCGGCCTGCAGAGCCGGAACGATCACGAGGCTCGGGCTCTCCCGCATGTCGTCGGTGTTGGGCTTGAAGGTGACCCCCAGAACCGCGATCCGCCGACCGGCGACCTCGCCCCCCATGGCATCGAGGATCTTCTTGACCATCCGGCGCTTGCGCGCCTCGTTGACCTGCACGACGGTCTCCACGATCCGCAGATCCACGCCGTGCATTTCACCTGTCCGCAGGAGTGCCAGCGTATCCTTGGGAAAGCAGGACCCTCCGTATCCTGGTCCGGCGTGCAGGAACTTGCGACCGATCCGACCGTCGAGACCGATGCCGCGCGCGACCTGCTGGACGTCAGCGCCGACGCGCTCGCACAGATCCGCGATCTCGTTGATGAAGGTGATCTTCGTGGCGAGAAAGCTGTTGGTCGCGTACTTGATGAGCTCGGCCGTCTCGATCGAGGTGAACAGGATCGGTGTCTCGATCAGGTTCAGGGGTCGGTAGAGCGCGGCCAGCGTATCGCGGGCGGCCGCGCTCTCGACGCCGCAGACCACCCGATCGGGGCGCATGAAGTCCTCGATCGCCGAGCCCTCGCGCAGGAACTCGGGGTTGGAGGCGACGTCGATCGCCAGATCGGGCCGCAGCTCCTCGAACAGCCGCTTGAGCCGCCGCCCCGTGCCGACCGGCACGGTCGATTTGGTGACCACGAGTGCCGGATGGTCGAGCCCGCGGGCGATCTCCTCGGCGGCGGCGAAGACGTAGGAGAGATCGGCGTGGCCGTCGCCGCGGCGGGTCGGAGTGCCGACCGCGATGAAGATCGCATCCGCCCCCTCGAGCGCCGGCTCGAGCGTAGTCGTGAAGCGCAGCCGCCCGCCCGCCCTGTGGCGCGCCACGAGATCGTCGAGGCCGGGCTCGTAGATCGGGATGCGGCCGGCCTCTAGCATGGCGATCTTGTCGGTCGCCTTGTCGACACAGGTGACGTCGACCCCGAACTCGGCGAAGCAGGCTCCCGAGACGAGGCCGACATAGCCGGTGCCGATCATCGCGATGCGCATGGGCGAAGCTCCGCAGGCCGGTCAGAGATAGCGGGCGAGCATCGCGCGGAAGGCGGGCCCGACGTCCGCCCGCCGAGCGGCCAGCGCCACGATCGCTTCGAGATAGCCGAGCTTGTCACCGCAGTCGAAGCGGCGGCCCTCGAAGCGCAAGCCGTGGAACGACTGGCGGCCGATCAGCCGGGCCATCGCGTCGGTGAGCTGGATCTCGCCGCCGGCGCCGATCTCGTGTCGCGCGAGCTCGTCCATGATCTCGGGCATCAGCACGTAGCGGCCGATCACCGCGAGTCGCGAGGGCGCCACCTCCGGCCGTGGCTTCTCGACCAGGCCGCGGACCTCGACCACCCGGCCGTCGTCGGCACCCGGAGCGACGATCCCGTAGCGCGCCGTCTGTTCGGACGGCACCTCCACGACCGCAACGACGTTGCCCTCCGTCCGCCGGTGGACCTCGATCAGCTGGGCGAGGCAGGGCACCGGCGCGTCGATCAGATCGTCGACCAGCAAGACCGCGAAGGGCTCGCGTCCGACCAGATGCCGAGCGCACCAGACCGCGTGACCGAGGCCCTTGGGCTCCTGCTGGCGGGTGTAGACGAGCCCGCCCGGCTCGGGTGTCTCGGCCAGGAGCGCCTCGAGCTCGGCCTCGCGGCCGCGTCGAGCGAGCGTCTCGAAGAGCTCCACCGCGCGGTCGAAATGGTCCTCGATGAGCGTCTTGCCGCGCCCGGTGACGAGGATCACCTCCTCGATCCCGGCGGCCCGCGCTTCCTCGATCGCGTACTGCACGACCGGCTTGTCGACGACCGGGAGCATCTCCTTGGGCAGCACCCGGGTCGCCGGCAGCATCCGGGTACCGAGACCCGCCACCGGCAGCACGACCTTGCGGACCTTCGCCATGCATCCACCTCGGGCAATCGACCGGCGCGACGGCCATCCCACGGCCCGCCGCCTTCCGCACATGCCCGCGGCTTCTACCGTCGGCTTCGTTGAGATTTCAACAACGCCGCTCAGCCGCGTCGGCCGAGCAGGATCTCCTTGGCCCGGTTGATCTGGGCCGCGAGATAGTCGCTGCCGCCGTGGTCGGGATGCAGCTTGGCCATGAGCCGGCGATGAGCGGCGCGGATCTCCTCCGGCCCGGCACCCGGCTCGAGCCCCAGGATCGCGAGCGCGGTGCGCTCGTCCATGGTACCCGGATCGCCCGCCCCGCCCGCTGCCGCGCGCCGCCGCTCGCGCCAGCGCGGCTCGCGACGGTCGAGATAGGCCTCGAGAAGTGCCACGGACGGCGGATCGTTCGCACGCGCCTCCTCGAGGAGCGCCAGAAGCTCCTCGAGGTCGAGTCCAGCGAGCGTCCGACCGGCGAACCGCCCGTTCTTGACCCGGCCGTCGAGCCGCCCGCTCGTCCGGTCGAGCTCCATCGCGAGGAGCGCGGTCTCGACCCGGGCGGCATCGCCGGGCCCGACCTCGGCATCGAGCGGCTCCGGCCCGCTCCGGGCCTTGATCAGGGAGCGCAGGGCCATCACGGCCGCCGCGAGGGTCACGATCGCGAGCCCGTAGCGGCCGAGGAAGATCAGCCCCGTCCCGGCCAGCGTGCTGAACACCGCCACGAAGGTGCGGGCCGCCTGGGTGAGATCGCTCGGCGAAAGCCGCGCGAGCCAGCGCGCCAGCACGAGGAGGACGGCGAGCGAGGCCGCACCGGCAGAGAGATAGAGCAGCATCAGCCGCGGACCTGATGGGCCAACAGACGGACCGCGGGCGACGGCCGGCGCCGCAGATCCTCGAGCACGGCCGGGCCGCCGGCGGCGTAGGCGGCCACCGCGCCCAACAGATCGCGCAGCTCGCTCGGCGCGTTGCGGTCGAACCGGCAACAGGCGCCACCGGTCAGCCGGGCGATCTCGCGGAAGGCCCGCTCCGCGCGCGGATCGTCGCCTTCGTGGAACAGGAAGACCCGCACCCCCAGGATGCCGAGCTCGGCCGCGAGAGCGGCCAGCTCGTCGAGCTCCTCCTCGACCGCATCGCCGATGAACACGAGGGCGCGCACCGGCTGGCGCCGGGTCTCGGCGATCGCGTGCCGCAGCACCCGGCGGATCTGCGTCTGGCCTGCCTTGCATCGGACCCGCGTCATGAGCTCGACGAGTGTCCGGCTGTCGCTCACCCAACGGCTCGCCTTGCACTCGTGGAAGCCGCGGTAGAACACGAGCTGGACCTCGAGGCCGCCCAGCCGACCCGCCTCGAGGAACATCTGCCCCTGGACTTCGCAGGCCCGGTCCCAAGTGGGCTCGCGCGAAGCGGTCGCATCGAGCGCGACGATGAGCCGGCCCCGACCCGCCGGGGCGGCCGTTGCCGGCACCCGCGCGAGCTCCTCGAGGAACGCCGCCACGCGGCCGTCGACCCGCTCGCTCAGATCCTTGCCGCTCATGCTCTCTTATCTCGCACCGGCCCGTCGGAAGTCCAGATCGACCCCGCGGGTGCGGCGCGCCGCTCTACCACATAGTTTCTGATTTTTGGAAATATGCTACTCAGGATTGACAAACTCGTCGGCTCTCGGGATCATGACCGAAAAAGCCGCGCGCGCGGAGGTCACCATGCCGTTCCCGAGGATGCTGCTGACGAGCCTTGCGCTCGGCCTGCTCGCCTGCCCGGTCGGTGCCCAGACGCTGCGCGTGTCCTTCCAGGGCGACGTCGGCACGCTCGACCCCTACGGCCTCAACGAGACCTTCACGCTCGGCTATCTCGGCAACGTATACGAAGGCCTCACGACCCGCGGTCCGGATCTCGCGATCGAGCCCGGCCTCGCCGAACGCTGGGAGCTCGTCGCCAAGGACCGTTGGCGGTTCCATCTGCGCAAGGGCGTGCGGTTCCACGAGGGTGGCACCTTCGATGCGGACGACGTGCTGTTCTCCGCCGAGCGGGTTCGCCGCCCGACATCCGACCTCAAGACCCGGCTGGCTACGGTCAAGGAGGTGATCAAGGTCGACGATCACACGGTCGACTTCGTCACCGAGGTGCCCAACCCGATCCTCCACGCGGAATGGGACACCTGGTACATCATGGACAAGGAGTGGTCGCTCGCGAACGGAGCGGCCGAGCCGGTCGACATCAAAAACCCGCGCTCGAGCTTCGCCGCCTTCCACACGAACGGCACGGGGCCGTTCAAGGTCACGCTGCGCGAGCCGGACGTGCGCACCGTGGCCGTTCGTCATCCCGGCTGGTGGGGAACGGCGCCCGGCAACCTCCAGGAGGTGATCTTCCGGCCGATCGCGAACGACGCGACTCGGGTAGCGGCGCTCCTTTCGGGCGAGCTCGACCTGATCCTTTCGCTGCCGATCCAAGACACCGACCGGATCGCCCGGACCCCGGGTGTCAAGGCGCTGACCGGCCCCGAGTTGCGCACGATTTTCCTGGGCTTCGACCAGTGGCGCGACGAGCTCACGGGCTCCGACGTCAGGGGCAAGAACCCGTTCAAGGATCGTCGGGTGCGCCTCGCCGTCTACCAGGCGATCGACATCGAGGCGATCGTGAAGAAGGTGATGCGCGGCCAAGCGACCCCTTCGGCGTCCCTCGTGGCCCCGGGCATCCAGGGATTTCCCGAAGATCTCGTGCGCTGGCCCTACGATCCCGCTGCCTCCCGCCGGCTGTTGGCCGAGGCGGGCTATCCGAACGGGTTCGCCGTCACCCTCGATTGCCCCAACGACCGCTACGTCAACGACGAGCAGATCTGTCAGGCGGTGGTCGGCATGCTCGCCCGGATCGGGATCAAGGTGACCCTGCGGGCGCAGACCAAGTCGGTCTATTTCGCCAAGATCCTGGCCGCCGGCGGGTACGATACGAGCTTCTATCTGCTGGGCTGGACGCCCGGCAGCTTCGATTCCTGGAACGCGCTGCACAACCTGGTCGTCACCCGCGACGGCTCCGGCGCCGGCGCCTTCAACATCGGCGGCTATTCCAATCCGCGGATCGACGCGCTCGCCCGCGAGATCCTGACCGAGACCGACCTGTCGAGGCGCAACCGGCTGATCGGCGAAGCCTGGCGGATCCTGCATGAGGACGTGGGCTACGTCCCGCTGCACCAGCAGGCGCTCGCCTGGGGCGTGCGCGACGGGATCGAGCTCGTCCAGCGGGCCGACAACCAGTTCCTCTGGCGTTGGGTCGTCAAGCGCTGAGCCGCGCCCGAAGGCCGCGCCGCGGCCGATCGCCGGTTGGTGCCGGCCCGGTCGCCTGCTAGCCTTTCCGGATGAGCGCGTCCGATCGCGGCCGTTGGCTGGCCCCCCTCCTCGTGTGCCACTACTGCGGCCTGGCCCAGGTCCAGCGGGCCCTCCCGGCCCCCGGAATCGTACTCTGTGCCCGCTGCGGTGCGGTGTTGCGCCGTGTGGTGCCGGGCTCGGTCACCCGCGCCGTCCATCTCTACCTCGCCGCCCTCGTCCTGTTCGTCACCGCCAACCTGCACCCCTTTCTCGCCTTCGGCCTCGAGGGGCGCGGCCAGGTGGTGGTCCTGGCGAGCGGAATCGCTCGGCTCTGGCGGGACGGCATGCCGCTCCTGGCCGGCATCGTCTCGGGCGCGAGCCTGCTCTTCCCCGCCGCCAAGATGCTGGCCACGCTCTGGGCATTGGGCCCGCTCCTCCTCGGCCTGCGCCTGCCCGGCCAGGTCTTAGCGTTGAGACTCGCGGACGAGTTGCGCGCCTGGGCGATGCTGGACGTGTTCCTGCTCGCGGTGATCGTCGCCTGGGTCAAGCTCGCCGATCTCGCCACTCTCGAGCCGGGACCGGGTCTCTGGACCTTCCTGGGCGCTCTCCTCCTCGCGACCGCGGCCGATGCGACACTCGACCGCCACGACGTCTGGGAGCGGTTCGGCCCGCAGACCACGCTCGCCCGGATCGACCCATCGGGCGGCCGGCCGGTGGGCTGTCGCGCCTGCGGTCAGGTGACGGTTCTGGGGCCCCGCCGGAGGTGGGCCCGCTGTCCGCGCTGCGGCGGCCCGGTCCGCCGGCCCGACCCGGGAGCGATCGGTCGGGCCTGGGCACTGCTCTCGGCCGCGATGGCCTTCTACCTACCGGCCAATCTCCTCCCCGTCGTGACCGTGACCAGCCTCGGCCGGGCAGAGCCGAGCACCATCCTGGGCGGCGTGGCACTGCTCCTCCAGCTGCACATGTACCCCGTGGCGGCGGTCGTCTTCACCGCGAGCGTGCTCGTGCCGATCTTCAAGTTCCTGGCTCTCGGCCTGTTGCTCGCGACCGCGCAGCGCGGCCTCTCCCTCCGCCGGCGGGAGCGCACGCTGATTTATCGCGCGGTCGAGTTCGTCGGCCGCTGGTCGATGGTCGACGTGTTCGTCGTTGCGCTGCTCGTGGCCCTCGTCGACATGGGGGCGCTCGCGACGATCGAGGCAGGAGCCGGGATCACCGCGTTCGCTGCCACGGTGATCTTGACCATGCTCGCCTCGGCGAGCTTCGATCCCCGCCTGATCTGGCAGAACCGGCCCACGAGCGGGCGGCAGGGGCACTCGGCCGAGCTGGCATCCCGATGAGGACGCTCGACCGCGGCGAGACCCGCGAAGACCTTTCGGAGGTCGGCGAGGCCGAGCTGCGCCCCGCTCGCCACCCGCTCGCGAGTCTGATCTGGCTCGTACCGCTCGTCGCGGTGGCGATCGCCGCCTGGCTCGTCTACGCGTCGATTCGCGATCGTGGGCCGATCGTGACCGTGAGCTTCGAGACCGCCGAGGGCCTCGAGCCCGGCAAGACCAAGGTCAAGCACAAGGACGTCGAGATCGGCACGGTCACCGGGGTGGCGCTGAGCGAGGATCTGTCGCGGATCCTCGTGACCCTGCAGATGAACGCCGGCACCGAGCGGTTCCTGCTCGACGACACGAGCTTTTGGATCGTGCGACCGCGGATCGGCGCGGGCGGCGTCTCGGGGCTCGGTACCGTGATCTCCGGGGCCTTCGTCGAGGTCGATCCCGGCAGCAAGGGTGCACCCAGGCGGGCCTTCGTTGGCCTCGAGGAGCCGCCCCTGATCCGCTCGACCGTCCCCGGTACGCGCTTCGAGCTCGAGGCCGAGCGGCTGGGCGGCCTCTCGCGCGGCGCACCCATCTATCACCGCGGCATCCCGGTCGGGCAGGTACTCGGCTACCGCCTCGACCCAGAGCACGGGCGCGTGACGATCCCGATCTTCGTCCAAGCGCCGCACGACCGGCTCGTCACCGCGCGAACCCGCTTCTGGGACGCGAGCGGGGTGAGCGTGCGCACCGACGGCGGCGGTCTCGCACTCCAGCTGGGCTCGCTGCAGGCGCTGGTCCTGGGTGGAGTCGAGTTCGACGGTGGCGAGACGGCCGAGCGCGCGCCGCCCGCTCCGGCCGGCAGCCGGTTCCCGCTCCATCCGGACCGCGCTGCGGCGACGAGCGCGAGCCTCACCCGCAAGATTCCCGTGCTCGTGGAGTTCACCGGCCAGACCCGTGGCCTAAGGCCGGGCAGTGCCGTCGAGACGCGCGGCATCCGGATCGGGACGGTCACCGACGTGACGCTCGCCTGGCACGAACGGGCCGGCGGCCTCGTGGTCCAGGCGCGGCTCGAGCTCGAGCCCGAGCGGGTCTCGCCGATCGACGCCGACACCGGCGAGGCGAGCCGCCGGGTCTCGCTCGAGGAACTCGTCGCGAGTGGCCTTCGCGCCCAACTCAAGACGGCGAGTCTGCTCACGGGCGAGCTCTACGTCGATCTCGACTTCCGGCCGGAATCGGGCCCCGCGACGATGCGCACCGTCCGCGGCCTGCCCGTGATCCCGGCCGTGCCGACCGAACTCGAAACTCTGAGCGCTTCCTTGACCGGCGTTCTCGAGAAGCTCGCCGCTCTACCGCTCGAACCACTGGTCGAAGAGCTGCGCGGGGCGGCGCGGGCGGTCGAAGAGGTCGCCCGCGGCCGCGAGGTCGGGCGGGCACTCGAGAGCCTCGCCGCGACGCTCGACAGTCTGAAGCGGGCCGCCGGTACGGCCGAGAACGAGACGCCCGCGCTCCTGCGCAGCCTGCGCGAGGCGGCCGATCGGGCGCGCGACGGGGCCGCCGCCCTCGAATCGCTGCTCGGCAACGACTCCCGCACCCGGGCCGACTTGACGATCCTCTTGCGCGAGGCGGGCTCGGCAGCGCGGGCGCTGCGCAACTTCGCCGAGCTCCTGCAGCGCAACCCCGAGGCGCTGCTGCGCGGCCGGCCGGGAGGCCCACGATGAGCGACGACCCGATCGGCCGACGGTCGGCCCTGGCGCTCGGCCTCGTCGCCTTCGTGGGCGGCTGTGCGACCTCGCCGCCGATCCGACTACATCTGCTGGCGGTCGAGCCCGAGGGGCCGCTCGCGGGCGCCGCGCGGACGCCCCCGCTCGTTCTGGGTGTCGGCCCGATCGAAGTGGTCGACTATCTCGAGCGATCCGAGCTCGTCACCCGGCGCGGCCGCACGAGCCTGGTGCTCGCCGAGCTCGACCGCTGGGGCGAGCGTTTCGAGGTGATGCTCGCCCGGGTGCTGCGCGAGAGCCTCGCCCGCCTGCTCGCCACGGATGCCGTGATCGAGCTGCCGAGCGACCGCGAGATGCAGCCGGAGCAGCGGCTCGCCGTCCAGATCCTGCGCTTCGAGGCGGACGAGCGCGGCGCGGTCGAGCTCGAGGCCCGCTGGCAACTCTTCGGCCGGAGCGGGGATCGGCCGCTCCGGCTCGAGCGCAGCTCGATCGTCGAGCCGATCGAGCCGGGCCCGGGGATGGAGCCCGTGGTCGCGGCGATGAGCC
Organism: uncultured Alphaproteobacteria bacterium; assembly: GCA_937926445.1. GTDB lineage: Bacteria > Pseudomonadota > Alphaproteobacteria > Geminicoccales > Geminicoccaceae > JANXAZ01. The sequence continues at coordinate 77,320 of CALBAK010000026.1, read as the reverse complement.
GGGCCCTCGCCCGGTTCGCCCGGACGCTCGCCGAAGCGGTCCTCCAGGCGGAGCGGGCGCGCGGCGCTCGTCGGCCGACCGCCGCTCGCCCCACCACCCACTGAGGTAGCCCTTGCCCACGCTCCTCGTCCTCGGCTCCAAACCCGCTCCGGTTCTGCCGCCGCGAGGGAGCATCGACGCCGTCGCCTGCGCCAACGCCTCGGGCTTCTCGGCCCGCGCGTTCGGCCTGCCCGATCCGGTCTTCACCGTGGTCACCGCCGTGCTGACCTCGGGCAAGGCCTCCGACGAGCATTCGCTGCGCCGCCTCGCGGGGCTCAGGACCGGGCGGCTCTACCATGTCCGCCGCCCCAAGGCCGATTCGGGCGGGCCGCTCGCCCGGCTGCTCGCCGCGCTGCGGATGCGGCGGATGTCGGCGCGCGAGCTGCGCCGCCGGCTGCGCGCCCTCGACTATCGCTACGACGAGCTGGTCAGCCGGCCGGCCCGCTTTTACCACCACCTGGTGCTCGACCTCTGTGGCGAGGATCGCGAGGTCGCAGCTGCGATCGCCCACAAGCAGCCTTCCACCGGCCTGCTCGCGGTCGCGGTCGGCCTCGCCGAGGGGCGCTGGGACCGGGTCGTGATGGCTGGCTTCGATTTCACCCTCACCCACGCCTACGGCGAGAACCCGCTCATCGCCGAGCGAGGGAGTGCCGCGAGCGCGCACGCCCAGACCGACATCCTCATACTGCGGCGTCTGGCGGCCCGGCGGTCCGATCTCCTCACGAGCGAGCCGGCGGTCCACCGGCGCACGGGCCTGCCGCTCGTCGAGGGCGGCGATGCCGAGGGAGCCGCGGCATGAGGTCGCTCGTCGAGCTCTGGCGCCGGTTGCGCGACGAACGGCGGCGGACCCGCAAGCGACTGCCGGCCCTCCGGGCAGCCGATCTCGTGCTCGTGAGCCACGCCAAATCGGGCCGGACCTGGCTCCTCGCCCTCCTCTCGCATCTGTTGCACCGCACGCGCGGGGTGCCGGTCGACGAGCTCTGGGAGGGCGACAATTTCCACCGCCTGGACCCGCGCATCCCCGTCCTTTTCGCGACCCACGAGCGTAACGAGCCCCGGGCCATCCGCCGTCGCCTGCCGGACCTCGTGCGGCGCAAACGGCTCCTCCTCCTGGTCCGCGATCCGCGCGACACGATCGTCTCCTGGTACCACCACCACGCCCGGCGCTCGACACCGCGGACGCGAGTCCGGCTCGGCCTGCCGGTCGACATGGCCGAGATCGATCTCGCCGGCTTCGTCACCGACCCGCGTTACGGCCTGCCGAGCGTCGTCGACTTCCTCGAGCGCTGGACGGCGCTCGCCCGCGCCCATCCGGATGCCTGCCTCGTCCGCTACGAGGATCTGCGCGAGCGCACGGTCGCCGAGCTCGACCGCCTCATGCGGTTCTTCGGCCTCCCCGCGCACCGGGAGGACCTCGAGGCGGCGGTCGCTTTCGCCTCCTTCGAATCGCTCAAAGAGAAGGAGCGCAGCGGCTTCTTCCGCACCGAGAAGCTGCGGGTCCGCGACCCGGCCGATCCGGCGAGCTTCAAGGTGCGGCGCGGCAAAGTCGGCGGCTATCGCGACGAGCTGCCGGCCGAGCTCTGCGCCCGCCTCGACCGGCTCGTCGAAGAACGGCTCGATCCCGCGCTCGGCTACAGCGGATCAGCGGCCGGCTCGCGGATCGCCGCGAGCATGTAGTTGATCTCCGGATCGCGGGTGAGCGTGAAGCGTTCGTAGGCCGGCTCGAAGGCCAGCCCGGTGAGACCGACAGGCCGAAGGCCCGCGGCGCGCAAATGCCGGGCGAGCTCGGAGGGGCGCAGGAAGCGACCCCATCGGTGGGTCCCGCGCGGCAGCCAGCCCAAAAGATATTCGGCCGCGACGATCGCCGCGACCCAGGCCGCGAGGGTGCGCGAGAGGGTCGAGAGCACCACGAGACCGCCCGGCCGGGCACAGCCCGCGAGCGCCCGGGCGAAGCCGGCCGGATCCGGCACGTGCTCCACGACCTCGAGGGCGGTCACGAGGTCGAACCGCCCGCCTTCGGCCGCGAGTGCCTCGGCGGTGGTCGCGCGATAGTCGATGGCGAGCCCGGTGGCCCGGGCGTGTTCGCGGGCGATCGCGAGGTTGGCGGGCTCGGGATCGATCGCCGTGACCGCGGCACCCAGTCGGGCGAGCGGCTCGGCCAAGAGCCCGCCGCCGCAGCCCACGTCGAGCACCCGCAGGCCCGAAAGCGGCCGCCAGCCTTCGCCACAGGGCAGTCGGCTGCGACACTGCCCGAGAAGCCACTCGATCCGCACCGGGTTCATGAGGTGCAACGGGCGCAAGGGACCGTGCGGATCCCACCAACGCTGCGCCATGGCCCGGAACTTGTCGAGTTCGGCGCGATCCACCGTTTCGTCCGCCGCGGGTCGCTCGGCCTTGCCCATGCGTTCGTCCGCCTGTACGAGAGCCGCGACTTCGAGGCCTGCGTCCACGGAGGCGACGACGTTCGCCCGGCGCAGCGGAGCGCGAGACGGTTCCTTGGCCCTCATCGTCCAGAAGTATGGCGGCACCTCCGTCGCCGATCTAGACCGCATCCGGAACGTAGCGGCCCGGATCAAGCGCGCCGTCGATGCCGGAGATCGCGTCGCGGTCGTGGTCTCGGCCATGGCCGGCACGACCAACCAACTCGTCGCCTGGGTGCACGGGCTCGACCCCGCGAACTACGACCCCGCCGAGTACGACCAGGTGGTTTCGACGGGCGAGCCGATCACGATCGGCCTCGTGGCCATCGCACTGCAGTCGCTCGGCGTGCCGGCCCGCTCCTTCCTCGGCTGGCAGGCCGGCATCCGCACCGACGGCGCGCACGGCAAGGCCCGGATCGTGGCCATCGAGCCGCAGGCGGTGCAGGCCTGTCTCGAGAAAGGAAAGGTCGCGGTCGTCGCGGGCTTCCAGGGAATTGGCCCGGACGGCCGGGTCACCACGCTCGGCCGCGGCGGCTCCGACACCTCGGCGGTGGCGCTCGCCGCCGCGCTCAGGGCCGAGCGCTGCGACATCTACACCGACGTCGACGGGGTCTACACCACCGATCCGCGGATCGTCGCCAAGGCCAAAAAGCTCGACCGCATCACCTACGAAGAGATGCTCGAGATGGCCTCGGTCGGCGCCAAGGTCCTGGAGACCCGTTCGGTCGCGCTGGCCATGCAGCATCGGGTGCGCGTGCAGGTCCTCTCGAGCTTCGAGGACCGACCCGGCACTCTGGTCGTGGACGAGGACGAGATCGTGGAAAGCCAGATCGTCAGCGGGATCGCTTATAGCCGCAACGAGGCCCGGATCACCGTCCAGCAGGTCGAGGACCGGCCCGGCGTGGCGGCCGCCGTGTTCGGGCCCTTGGCCGAGGCCAACATCAACGTCGACATGATCGTCCAGTCGGTTTCGCGCGACGGCCGTTTCGCCAACATCACCTTCACGGTGAGCAAGGCCGACCTGCCGCGCGCCGAGGCGGTGCTGGCGCGGGTTAAGGAGCGCATCGGCTTCGAGCGCCTCGTGGCCGATCCGAACGTAGTCAAGGTCTCGGTGATCGGCGTGGGCATGCGCAGCCACGCCGGCATCGCCCATAAGATGTTCCAGACGCTCGCCGACAAGGGCATCAACATACAGGCGATCTCGACCTCGGAGATCAAGATCAGCGTGCTGATCGCCGACGAGTACACCGAGCTCGCGCTCCGGGCGCTGCACAGCGCCTACGGTCTCGACGCGGCTTGATGCCCGTGCCCGCCGCCCGCGCTTGCGAGCTCCTCGACGCGCTCTGGGCGCGTGGCCGGCGCTTCTTGGGCTGCGAGCTCGCGATTCTGGGCGGTGCGATGACCTGGGTGAGCGAGCGCAACCTGGTCTCGGCCATTTCGAACGCCGGCGGGTTCGGCGTGCTCGCCTGCGGCTCGATGCCGCCCGAGGCGCTCGCCGCTGAGATCGACGCCACCCGGGCGCTGACCGACCGGCCGTTCGGCGTCAACCTGATCGTCATGCACCCGGCACTCGACGAGCTCGTGAGCGTGTGCATCGACCGGCGGGTTAGCCACGTCGTGTTCGCGGGCGGCCAGCCGCCGCGCGAGGCGATCGCCCGGATCAAGGCCGCCGGCCTCAAGGTCCTGGCCTTCGCCCCGGCCGCCGCGATCGCCAGGAAGCTCGTCCGTCAGGGGGTCGACGCGCTGATCGTCGAGGGTCACGAGGCGGGCGGCCACGTGGGCCCGGTCGCCACCTCGGTCCTCGCCCAGGAGATCCTGCCGGTCGTTCCCGAAGTGCCGGTGTTCGTGGCGGGCGGCATCGGCCACGGCCGGGCGATCGCGGCATATCTGCTGATGGGCGCGGCGGGCGTGCAGATGGGTACGGTCTTCGTCTGCGCGAGCGAATCGATCGCTCACCCCGCCTTCAAGCAGGCCTTCGTCCGTGCCGCCGCGCGCGACGCCGTGGTTTCCGTCCAGGTCGACCCGCAATTCAAGGTGATCCCGGTCCGCGCGCTCGCCAATGCCGGCACCCGACGCTTCGTGGAGACCCAGCACGAGGTCGTCGCCCGCTACCGTCGAGGCGAGCTCAGCTACGAGGAGGCCTCCCTCGCCATCGAGCATTTCTGGGCCGGGGCCCTGCGCCGCGCGGTGATCGAGGGCGACGTCGAGAACGGCTCGTTGATGGCCGGGCAGAGCGTCGGGATGGTGACCCGCATCCAGCCGGCGAACGCGATCCTGGCCGAGCTCGTCGAGCAGGCCAACGACGCCCTCGGTCGCCTCGGGGAGCGCCGCCCGCGGGTGGCGATGGCCGGGTGAGTCCGCCGATCGGCGGGTGGGCCGGCGGCGAAGCGGGCGGCGAGGGCCGCCGGCCGAGCGAAGTGATCCCCGCCCGCCGGCTCCTGCGCCGGCTCGTCGCGGCGGTCGCCGAGCCCACGAGCCCGCAGCAGCGGCTCGACAAGATCGTCAAGATGATCGCCGCCGACCTCGTGGCCGAGGTCTGCTCGGTCTATGTTCAACGCGCCGGCGACGTACTCGAGCTTTTCGCCACCGAGGGCCTCGCCCGCGAGGCGGTCCATCGCACCCGGCTGCGAGTCGGCGAGGGCCTCGTCGGCACGATCGCCGCCACGGGCGATGTCATCAACACGGCCGACGCCCAGAGCCACCCGAACTTCGCCTACCGCCCCGAGACCGGGGAAGAGATCTACCACTCGATGCTCGGCGTACCGATCGTCCGGTCAGGCCGGGTGGTGGGCGTCCTCACGATCCAGAACACCGCCCGTCGCCAGTACGGCGAGGACGAGATCGACGCGATGCAGATCATCGCCTCGGTCCTCGCCGAGATGTTCGCGTCGGGCGGCATCATCGACCGCGAGCGCTACACCGATCTCGGCGGTCTGCCGCCCGAGCGCCGCCGTCTCGAGGCGCTGCGGCTCGTCGAGGGGGTCGCCGTCGGCCGTGCCTGGCTGCACGCGCCGCGGATCGAGATCGACCGGTTGCTGGCCGACGATCCGGCGGCCGAGCGGGCGCGCCTCGAGGAAGCGATGGCCCAGCTGCGGACCTCCCTCGACCGCATGCTGGCACGCGCCGACCTCGCTTCCGGCGAGCACCGGGAGGTGCTCGAGGCCTATCGAATGTTCGCCGACGACGCCGGCTGGCTCCGTCGGATCCGCGAGGCGATCGACACGGGCCTCTCGGCCGAAGCAGCTGTCCGGCGGATCCAGGAGCAGACCCGTCTGCGGATCGGCCACGCCGCCGACCCCTACCTCAAGGAACGGCTCCTCGATCTCGACGATCTCGCCAACCGGCTCCTCCTCCACCTCTCCGGGCGCAGCAGCGCGCACGACCCCTCGGCCGTGCCGGAGGATTGCATCCTGATCGCACGCAACCTCTCGGCGGCCGAGCTCGTCGAGTACGACCGCAGTCGCCTCAAGGGGATCATCCTCGAGGAGGGGTCGAAGACGGCGCACGTGACGATCGTCGCCCGGGCCCTCGGTGTGCCGCTCGTGGGCCGGGTGACCGGCGCCATGACGCTCTTCGAGCCGGGTGACCCGGTCGCCCTCGACGCCGAGAACGGCATCGTGTTCCTGAGGCCCGGCGAGGACGTGCTGCAGGCCTTCGCCCGCACCGTCCAGGCCCGCAACGAGCGCCACCGCAAGCTCGCGGCGCTCAAGGACCTGCCCGCTACCACCCGCGACGGGATCGACATCTGGCTCGGGCTCAATGCCGCTTTCCTCGCCGACCTACCGGCGCTCGACGGGAGCGGTGCCCAGGGCATCGGTCTGTTTCGCACCGAGCTCGGCTTCATGACCCGGCCGAGTTGGCCCACGGTCGAGGAGCAGACCGAGGTCTACCGCCGCGTGCTCGATCTCGCCCGCGGCCGGCGGGTAGTCTTCCGCACCCTCGACATCGGCAGCGACAAGCACCTGCCCTACTGGCGAGCGCCCGCCGAGGACAATCCGGCCCTCGGCTGGCGGGCGATCCGCATCGCCCTCGACCGCCCCGCACTGCTACGGGACCAGCTCCGCGCGCTCCTGGCCGCGGCCGAGGGCCGGCCGCTCTCCGTCATGTTCCCGATGGTGGCCGAGGTCGCCGAGCTCGCCGCCGCGCGCCGGCTGCTCGATCAGGAGGTCGAGCGGCTCGTGGCGTCCGGCCGGCCGCGCCCGGAGCGCCTCGAGGTCGGCGTCATGTTCGAGGTGCCGGCGCTCTTCTGGCAGCTCGACGGGCTCCTGCGCTCGGTCGACTTCGTCTCGATCGGCTCGAACGACCTGCTCCAGTTCCTGTTCGCCTGCGACCGCGGCAATCCGACGCTGGCCGAGCGCTACGACGTGCTCGCACCGGCCTCGCTCGCTTTCCTGCGCGATCTGGTCGAGCGTTGCCGGGCAGCCGGCGTACCTTTGACTCTGTGCGGCGAGATGGCGAGCCGGCCGCTCGAGGCCATGGCGCTCGTCGGCATCGGCATCCGCCGGCTGTCGCTTGCGGCCTCCGAGATCGGCGCGGTCAAGGCCACCATCCGCTCGCTCGACGCGAGCCGGCTCGCCGCCTATCTCGAGAGGGTCATCAACGTTCCCGATCGCTCGCTGCGACGCCGTCTCCTCGCCTGGGCGATCGACCACGAGGTGGTGTTGCCGCCGGGCACGAGCGTCGCCACCTGAAGCGCGTGCGACGACGCGGCCCCGGCCGAAGCGTTTGGCGCGCGGCGGCACCTCTGCTATTTCTTCGGCAGGGAGCCGTCTCGGCGTCCGCTTCCTCGCGACCTCGGACCGGCCATGAGCAGTCGAGATAGCCGTCAGACCGCCGACGTTCGCGATAGGCGCGCCGAGCAGCTCCGCAGGATCGGTGGGGCGCTCCGCGAGGCCCGCCAAGCCCGCGGCGAAGATCTCTACGCCGTCGCCGAGATCCTCCGGATCAAGCCCTCCTATCTGTTCGCACTCGAGGAGGGCGATTTCTCGATGACCCCCGGGCGTGCCTACGCGCTCGGCTTCCTTCGATCTTACGCCGACCATCTGGGCTTCGACGGGCCGGAAGTGGTGCGTCTCGTCAAGGAGACGTTCGACGGCGTCCCGCCGGCACCCGAGTTCGTCGTGCCCCGGGCGAAGAACGAGGACCGCCGGCCTCACGGCGCGCTCGTGGCCGCCTCCATCATCCTCCTGGGCGGGCTCTACGGCAGCTGGCACATTCTCTGGCGCGACCAGCCGGTCCTCGAGCGGGTGGCGGCCGTGCCGGGCGAGCTCGGCCGCCTGGCTGGCGAGATGCTCGGGGGGCCACCTTCCGTTCCCACCTCGCCTTCGGCCGGCCGCCCGACCGCATCGGCCGTGCCGCCCGTCCCGTCTCCCGCGCCCCCGCGCCCGACGATCCCCGCGGCAGCGTCTGCGAGTACGGAGCTGCAGACGCTCCTGGCGGCCGAGCCGGACGAGCCGATCAAACTGCCTCTCCTCCCCCGGCCCGCCCGCGACGCGACCGGTGCGCTCGCCGCCGAGCGGCCGGCCGACACCACCGCTTCCGGCAGCCCGACACCGGCCGCTCTTTTGGCCGCCCTCGACGGCGACCGCGCGCGCACGAGCCGCGACGCGTCGCTCGGCCCGAGCGAGGGCCGGGTGGTCCTGATCGCGCGGGAGAGCGCCTGGGTGCAGATCCGCAGCTCCGGGCGCGACTATGTCCGCACCCGGACCCTCGAGCCCGGTGATCGTCTCGTGCTGCCCGAGCGGGAGGATTTGGCACTCTGGACCGGCAATGCCGGCGGGATCGAGGTCGTGGTCGAGGGCAGGTCGCTCGGGACGCTGGGCGAGAGCGGCAAAGTGCTGCGCGACGTCCCGTTGGCACCCGCGTCCCTGCGCGCCCGTCTCGGGCACCCGTGAGTACGCCGTCTCGGCCGGGTGGGGCGGGCGCGCGGGAGGAGACCATGGTCGCAGTCACCGAGATCCGCCGGCACCGAACACACGCGGTCCGGGTCGGCGCCGTGACGGTCGGGGGCGGCGCGCCGATCGTCGTTCAGTCGATGACCAACACCGACACGGCCGATCCCGATGCCACGACCGAGCAGATCGTCGAGCTCGCCCGCGCCGGCTCCGAGATCGTCCGCATCACCGTAAACAACGAGGCCGCCGCCCGCGCGGTACCCGTCATCCGCGACCGGCTCGACCTCGCGGGCTTCCGCGAGCTGCCGCTCGTCGGCGACTTCCACTACAACGGCCATCGTCTGTTGGCCGAGGTGCCGGAGCTCGGCCGCTGCCTCGCCAAGCTTCGCATCAACCCCGGCAACGTGGGTTTCGGCGACAAGCGCGACCGGCAGTTCGAGCAGATGATCGAGGCGGCGCTCCGCCACGACCGTCCGGTGCGGATCGGTGTCAATTGGGGCTCGCTCGATCAGGACCTGGCCGCCCGGCTCATGGACGCCAACGCCGCCCGGCCGGACCCGCAGCCGGCCGAGGTCGTCCTGCGCGAGGCCCTCGTCCGCTCCGCTCTCGAAAGTGCGGCGCATGCCGAGCGCATCGGCCTGCCCGCCGAGCGGATCGTGATCTCGGCCAAGGTCAGCCGCGTCCAGGACATGGTCGGGGTCTATCGCGAGCTCGCCCGCCGCTCGGCCTATGCGCTCCATTTGGGCCTGACCGAGGCCGGCATGGGCGTGAAGGGCATCATCGCCACGACCGCCGCGCTCTCCCTGCTCCTGCAGGAGGGGATCGGCGACACGATCCGCTGCTCCTTGACCCCGGCACCCGGCGAGCCGCGGACCCTCGAGGTCCAGGTCTGCCAGCAGATCCTGCAATCGCTGGGGCTGCGCTCCTTCACCCCCCAGGTCGCCGCCTGCCCGGGCTGTGGTCGCACCACGAGCACGTTCTTCCAGGAACTCGCGGCCCGGATCCAGGGCTGGCTCGCCGCCCAGATGCCGGTCTGGAAGACCCGCTATCCGGGGGTGGAGAGCCTGAACGTCGCGGTCATGGGCTGCATCGTCAACGGCCCCGGCGAAAGCAAGCACGCCGACATCGGCATTTCGCTGCCCGGCACCGGCGAGAACCCGGTGGCCCCGGTCTTCGTCGACGGCAAGAAGGTCGCCACCCTGCGCGGCGAGCACATCGCCCGCGAGTTCCAGGAGATGGTCCAAGACTATGTCGAGCGGCGCTTCGGTCGCCGTGACGCCGCTTGACCGACGGCCCGGCTGCAGCCCGAGCCTCTACGGCCCTGCTCTCTCAGCCCTGGACCTCGCCGCGTCCCGACCGGGCCGGCATGCCGTCGCGCCGCGGTGACGGCGTCGGCCGCGGCTGCTAGGAGCCGCGCGGTCCGCGAGCAACCGCCGGAGCGCCCAGCATGTCGGAGCCTCTCTACGACGTCGTCGTGATCGGTGGCGGCCCGGGTGGCTACGTCGCCGCGATCAAGGCGGCCCAGCTCGGAATGAAGGTCGCCTGTGTGGAGAAGCGCGACACGCTCGGCGGCACCTGCCTTAATATCGGCTGCATCCCCTCCAAGGCCCTCCTCCACACCTCCCACCTCTTCGAGGAAGCACGCCACGGCCTGGACCGGTTCGGAATCCGCACGGGCGAGGTGCGCCTCGACCTCGCCGCCATGCTCGACTTCAAGGACAAGGTGGTCGACGGGCTCACCAAGGGCATCGCCTTCCTTTTCAAGAAGAACAAGATCGACCATCTGACCGGCACCGGGCGCATCCTCGCCCCCGGCAAGGTCCTGGTCGGTCTCGCCGACGGCACGAGCCGCGTGCTCGCCACGAAGAACGTCGTGATCGCAACGGGCTCGGAGCCGACCCCGTTGCCGGGCGTCGCGATCGACGAGGAGCGGATCGTCTCCTCCACCGGCGCCCTCGATCTCGAGCGCGTGCCCGAGCACCTGGTCGTCGTGGGCGCGGGCTATATCGGCCTCGAGCTCGGCACCGTCTGGCGCCGGCTCGGCGCGCAGGTGACGGTGGTCGAGTTCCTCGACCGCATCACCCCGGGGATGGATCTCGAGCTCTCGCGGGAGTTGCAGAAGATCCTGACCCGTCAGGGCATGCGCTTCCGGCTCGGGACCCGGGTCGTGGGCATCGAAAAGGCGGGCGAGGGCGTGGCCGTGGTGGTCGAGCCGGTGGCCGGTGGCGCGCCCGAGACGCTCGCCGCCGACGTCGTGCTCGTGGCGATCGGCCGGCGGCCCTTCACCGAGGGGCTCGGTGCGGCCGAGGTGGGCGTGGCCTTCGACGAACGCGGTCGGGTGAAGACGGACGGCCATTTCCGCACGAGCGTGCCGGGCATCTGGGCGATCGGCGACGTGATCGAAGGGCCGATGCTCGCCCACAAGGCCGAGGAGGACGGCATCGCCTGCATCGAGTGGATCGCCGGGCAGAAGCCGCAGCACGATTACGAGCGGGTCCCGGGCGTCATCTACTGCCACCCCGAGGTCGCAGCCGTCGGCAAGACGGAGGAGCAATTGAAGGCCGAGGGACGCCCCTACAAGGTCGGCAAGTTCCCCTTCGCCGCCAACAGCCGGGCCCGCGCGGTCGGGTTCGGCGACGGTTTCGTCAAGATCCTCGCCGATGCCGTGACCGACCGTATCTTGGGCTGCCACGTGATCGGCCCTGATGCCGGGACGATGATCACCGAACTCTCCCTCGCCCTGGAGTTCGGCGCCACGGCCGAGGACATCGCCCGGACGAGCCATCCGCATCCCACGCTCGAGGAGGCGATCAAGGAGGCGGCGCTCGCCGCCTGGACGAAAGCGATCCACGTCTGAGAGGCGATCGGTCGCCGGCTCAGAGCGGGCTCGCCCGGACCAGCTGCTTGCCGAGGTTCTCGCCGCGCAGGACCCGAAGGAAGGCCTCGGGTGTCCGCTCGAGCCCGTCGGCGATGTCGTAGCGGGTACGGATCCGGCCCGCGCGCAACAGCTCGACGAGCCGGCCCCAGGCCTCGGGCCAACGTCTCTCGAAGTCGAGCACGAGGAACCCCTCGATCCGGGCGCGGGCGACCAGGACCTCGCGGAAGAAGCGCGGGCCGATGTCGGGCCGGCCGAGCCGGTCGGCGAGGCTCACCGTGCCCACGACCACGATGCGCGCGCGCGGCGCGAGGTTCTGCAGCACGGCGTCGTGGATCGGCCCCGCCGTGTTGTCGAGATAGAGATCGACCCCGCCGGGCAGCAGCGTGCGGACGGCACCCGCGAGGTCGGTTGTCGTACGGTGCGCGATCCCGCCCTCGAAGCCGAGCGTGCGGCACCAGGCGAGCTTGGGCTCGCTCGAGGCCACGGCGTAGGGCACCGCACCCGCGATCCGCACGAGCTGACCCGCGAGTTGGCCGACCGAGCCCGCCGCCGCCGAGATCAGAACCCGATCGCCCGGCCGAAGCGCTCCGGTCTCGAAGAGCGCGAACCAGGCGGTGACCCCGTTGAGGCCCATCACGTCGAGCCAGCATTCGGGCGGAGCGAGCGCCGGATCGACCCGCCGCACGGCGTCCGGCCGCAACACCGCATAGTCCTGCCAGCCGAAGCCGAAATCGGTGACGACCAGATCGCCCTCGCGCCAGCCCGCTGCTCTACTCGCCACGATCCGAGCGACCGCGCCGCCGATCATGACGTCACCGGGGCGGACACCCTGGGCGTAGTTGCGGACCGGTGCGATGCGGGCACGCATGTAGGGGGCGACGTCGAGAAAGATCGAGCGGGCGAGGAAGGTCCCGGGCTCCGGTTCCGGCACCGGATGTTCTTCGAGCCGCCAGTCCTCGAGGCTCGGCATCCCCTCGACCAGCCGCACCAGCCGCCACTGCCGGTTGACCTCCGCCATCGTCCTCCCTCCTCGAACCGGCTCGCGTTGTCGCGTCCACGCGGCCCCGCTATAGCGCCGCGGCACACGGCGACCAGCGGGAGGCGAGCATCGTGAATTTGCACAAGAAGCTCCTCGAGCGGGCCGCCGCCGGTCGGCCGATCGGCATCGGCCTGATCGGCGCCGGCAAGTTCGGCACCATGTTCCTCGCCCAGGTCCGCCGTACACCGGGCATGCACCTGGTCGCCATCGCCGATCTCGCGCCCGACCGCGCCAAGGCCAATCTGCGCTATTGCGGCTGGGAGGAGGAGCGCTTCGCCGCTCGCTCGCTCGACGAGGCGGCGAAGAGCGGGACCACCTGTGTCACGGACGATTCCGGCGCGCTCCTGCGCCATCCGGCGATCGAGGTCGTCATCGAGGCCACGGGCGACCCCAAGGTCGGGATCCGCCACTGTCGCGCGGCGATCGCCGAGCGCAAACACATCGTCATGGTCAATGTCGAGGCCGACGTCGTGGCGGGGCCGCTGCTCGCCCGCGAGGCGAAGGAAGCCGGCGTCGTCTACAGCCTCGCCTATGGCGATCAGCCGGCGCTGATCTGCGAGCACGTGGATTGGGCGCGCGCCTGCGGCTTCGAGGTGGTCTGCGCGGGCAAGGGGACCCGCTACCATCCCTCCTTCCATCATTCGACGCCCGATACGGTCTGGGAGCATTTCGGCCTGTCGCGCGAGAAAGCCGAGCGCGGCCGGATGAACCCCAAGATGTTCAACAGCTTCATCGACGGGACCAAGTCCGGCATCGAGATGAGCGCGGTGTGCAACGCCACGGGGCTCCGACCGCAGCCCGACGGGCTCTCCTTCCCGCCCTGCCCCGCCCGCAAGCTCGCGCAAGTGTGCAAGCCCGCCACCGACGGCGGCTGCCTCGCCCTGCGCGGCACGACCGAAGTCGTCTCCTCGCTCCATCGCGACAAGTCGCCGGTGCCCGACGAGATCCAACAGGGGACCTATGTCGTCGTCGCCTGCGGCCACGACTATGTGAGGTACTGCGCGGAAGAGTACCGGCTCCTCCCCGACGACACCTTCTCCTACGTGGCGATGTACCGGCCAACCCATCTGATCGGCCTCGAGCTCGGCATCTCGGTCGCTTCGGTGGCGCTCAGGGGCGAACCGACCGGTACCCCGATCGGCTTCTTCGCCGATGTGGTCGCCACCGCCAAGCGCGACCTCGCCCCGGGCGAGATCCTGGACGGCGAGGGCGGCTATTGCGTCTGGGGCAAGCAGGTCCCGGCGGAGGTGAGCCTTCGCGAGGGCTATCTGCCGCTCGGCCTCGCCCACGACGTGAAGCTCGTGAATCCGATCCCGGTCGGCGGGAAGATCCGTTGGTCGGACGTGGCGATCGACGAAACGGACGAGGCCGTCCGCGTCCGTCGGGCGATGGAAGCGGAATTTCGTGCTTAAGGCGCAAATAGCAGTCGCTCATTCTATATTAGGTTGATAAAGGAGACAGAATCGCCTACTGTCTCCGCACTATCGACGGTGGAGTGGGCGATGGCCGAACTCTATGCCGACTTCGATCGACCGCTGCGTATGAGCGCATTCCTGGTCGGCAGATTGGCCGACGCCGAGGCGAGCTTCGCCGTCCCGACCGGCGTCGTGTTGACCGTCGACGATTTCGAGCTCGAGATCCTGGGCGAGGACCTGGAGTTCGACGCCGCCGATCGGCCAGTCACCGGAACGGTCACCGACATCGACGTGTACCGAGCGGACGAGCCCTGGTTCTCCCTCGCCGATAGCGACGCAGCGGTCGAGGACCTGAACGACGCCGTGGCCGCCAAAGACCCGCTCGCCTTCTTCGCCACACTGCTCGACGGCGACGACGAAATCTTCGGCAGCGGCGGCAAGGACGAGCTGTTGGCGTTCGCCGGCGACGATACGCTGCGCGGCGGGCCGGGCGACGACATCCTGGACGGTGGCGAGGGCGACGATCGTCACGACGGCGGCGACGGCACCGATCAGATGCGCGGCGGTGCCGGCAACGACACCTATCACGTGAACGATGCGCGTGACCGCGTTTTCGAACGTGCGGGCGAAGGCTACGACATCGTCGACAGCGAGATCTCCTTCGTGCTCCCCGACCATGTCGAGGGGCTGACGCTCTCGGCCTCGGCCGACCTCGCCGGAAGTGGCAACGCGCTCGCCAACGTCTTGATCGGCAACGCGGGTGCCAATCGCCTCGACGGCCGGGGCGGGGCCGACGAGATGAGCGGCCTCGGCGGCGACGACACCTACCTGGTCGACGACCCCGGTGACACCGTGATCGAAGAGGAGGAAGGCGGCACCGACACGGTGATCGCGAGCCTGAGCTTCGTCTTGCCCGACCAGGTCGAAAAGCTGGTCCTGGCCGGCCGCGCGGCGATCGACGGTACCGGTAACGATCCCGGCCACGAGATCACCGGCAACGAAGCCGCCAACCTGCTCGACGGTGGCGCCGGCAGCGACACGCTGCGGGGCGGTCGCGGCAACGACGTCTACATTCTCGACAGCACGGCCGACTAGGTGATCGAAGAGCGCGGCGGCGGGATCGACACGATCCGGATCGACGGCGACATCGAGCTCGCAAGCTACGCGAACGTCGAGAACGTCGAGCTCCTGGGCGACGGCGATCACCAGGCGACCGGCAACGCCCTCGCCAACCGCCTGATCGGCAACGACGGCGACAATCTGCTCGCGGGCCTTCTCGGCAACGACGTCCTTTTGGGACCGGCCGGCGACGACGAACTCTCGGGTGGCGTCGGCAACGACCTGCTCGAGGGCGGTGCCGGCTGCGCGCGGTTGCGCGGCGGCAGCGGCCGCGACCGGCTCGCCGGTGGCGCCGGGGCCGACGCGTTCGTCGTCGGCGACGCGTCCCGCAGCGTCGCGACGATCACCGACTTCTCCGAGGCCCAGGGCGACCGGCTCCTGATCGGCGAGCTGCTCGGCGGCCTCGCCGACGACGCCGACCTCACCCCCTATCTTTCGCTGCACGTCCGCGGGAGCGCGGTCGAGGTCCTGGTCGACGCGGACGGCCCGGGTCGCGGTCGGGCAGTGCGCGTGGCCTCCGTGCAGCGTGACCTCGGCACCGATCTGGCGAGCCTCCTGGCCGAGGGCGTGATCGACCGTGTCTGAGCCCGCGCTGCCCCCGCCTCAGAGCTCGATGACGATCTTGCCGAAGTGACGGGCGGCCTCGAGTGCGCGGAAGGCCGCCCGCGTCTCCTCGAAGGGAAAGCGCCGGTCGATCACGGGCTCGAGGCCGAGGGCCTCGACCGCCCGGACGAAGGCTCGGAGCATGGTCTTCGAACCGACATAGATTCCCTGCAGGCGGATCGACTTGCGCATGATCGGCGTGGGGTCGATCCGCCCGGCTTCGAGCACGCCGATCAGCGCGACGTGCCCGCCCACGCGTGTGGCCGCCAGCGAGCGGGCGAGGGTCCCGCCTCCCCCGACCTCGACAACGTGGTCGACGCCCTCCCCGCCCGTGAGCCGCAGCACCTCACGCTCCCAATCGGGCTCTTTCGTGCGGTCGACCACCGCCCAGGCGCCGAGGGCCCGCGCCCGCTCGAGCTTGGCGGCGCTCGAGGAGACCACGATCGGTCGGGCGCCGAGGGCGGCCGCGAGCTGGAGCGCGAAGATCGAGACCCCGCCGGTGCCGAGGCAGAGGACCGTCTCGCCGGCCTTGAGGCGGCCGCTCTCGATCAGTGCGTGCCAGGCGGTGAGCCCGGCGCAGGGCAACGTCGAGGCCTGCGCGAAGTCGAGGGAGGCCGGCGTCGGCACCACGCCCGCCTCCCGCAGCACCACCTCCTCGGCGAGTACCCCGTCGATCGCCCCGCCGAGCGCGCTCCCCATCGCCTCCGGAGTGATCGGCCCCGCTTCCCAGGCCTGAAAGAAACAGGAGACGACCCGATCGCCCGGGACGACCCGAGTGACGCCCCGCCCGACCGCCAGCACCTCGCCCGCCGCGTCCGAACAGGGGATCCGCGGCAGGGCGAGGCCGCGGCCGTCCGGGTCCTTCACGTTCAAGAGGTCGCGGTAATTGAGCGCCACCGCCGCGACCCGGACGAGCACCTCGCCCGGGCCCGGCTGCCGCCTCGGCCGCTCCACGAGCGCCAAGGCGTCGATACCGCCACTGCTTCGGATCTCGAACGCCCGCATCGCACGCCCCCGTCGACCAGCGAACGCGCGACACCCGATGCGGGCCGGCCGCGCGCTCGGGAGATCTCCTAGAGAAAGCCCTCGAGGATCGCCACCGCCTCTGCCACACCTTCGGGCGGCACCGGCCGAGGACGCGGCGCGCCTCGGATCGAAGCCACGGCACGGGCGATCCCGTCCGGGTCGGCCGGCAGCGGTCGCCCGATCCCGACGCTGCGGATCCATGCCTCGAGCCCCGGCGATTCGGGCCAGTCGGGGCGGGGCCGGTAGAGGACCGGTGTCCCGACCGCCGCGGCCTCCGCGAACAGACCGTAGCCGGTCTTGGTAACGAGCAGGTCGACGCTCGCGAGGAGATCGGGGAACGGCAAGGCGAGATCGCGGGTCGAGCGCATCCCCGGCCGCTCCAGACGGTCCGCGAGCCAGAGGACGCCCGGCAGATCGGGGAGCCCCGCGAGCCGGTCGGCGCCGTCGATCCCGCCGAAGGCGACGAGGGCCAGAAGCGTGCCCTCCTCGACCCCGATCGCGGTGCGCAACGCCTCGGGGCGGGGCCGACCGACCCTGGCGACCGGCCCCACGCGGACACAGCGCTCGAGCCATTCGGTCGGCAGATGCGGTTCCAGGAGGATCGTCGTCTGCGCCGAACGATAGGCCGCCTGCATCCGATCCAGCATCGAGGCCGAGACGACCCCGTAGGCGGCGGTGATCTCGGCCCAGTTCAGCGAACCGATGGCCACCGCCGGGATGCCGGCCGCAGCGGCCGCCGCGATCGCGACGAAGCCGATGTTGCTCAAAAGGAGCGTGGGCCGCAGCGCCCGCAGGCGGTCGGCTTCGCGCGCCAGGATCGCCTCCAAGTCGGCCTCGAGGGCGGCGTAGGCGGCGCGGGTGGCCTCGCGGTCCACGCTCACCGGGTCGTGCATCGAAAGACAGGGATCGGGGGCCGGTTCGGCCGTCGCGAACGGCCCCGGCAGGATCGCCGCGAGCGCGCTCGTGGGAAGCGTGCTGCGTACGGTGAGGCGCAGGGAGGGGCGGCGACGCCGCAGCTCGGCCAGGATCGGGGCGAGTTGGCCCGCGTGACCGAAGCCGTGCCCCGACACGTCGACCAGGAGGTGGCTCAAGGGTGCGTCTCTCTGCCGGAGCGGGCGCTCGGGCTCTCGACCGAGGCGGCCGGCGCGCTACCTTCGGGGTGACCGTCGGGGGTCGGCGGCGGCGGCCTCACAGGTGGCCGGCCTTGGCACACCCCGAGCGAGCGGTTAGGGTCACGCAACGCTCGGGCACGGGAGTGGTTGAGATGGGCACGTTCAGCCTTTGGCACTGGCTCGTGGTGTTGGCGGTGATCCTGATCATCTTCGGGGCCGGCAAGCTGCCCACGGTGATGGGCGATCTCGCGAAGGGCATCAAGAACTTCAAGCAGGGCATGAAGGACGACGAGACAGCCCAGCTGCCGAAGGAGGAGCCGAAGAGCGAGACCAAGACCGCCGCCTGATCCCGAGGGCGGCTCAGATCCCGACGTCCCAATAAGGCGGGTCGCCGAACCGGCCGAGCAGGAAATCGACGAGCGCCCGTACCCGCACCGACGGTCGCCCGCCCGGTGGCCACACCGCATAGAGAGCGAAGCGGGGGACCTCCCAGCCTTCGAGCACGCGCACGAGCCTGCCGGCCCGCAGGGCGTCGCCGACGATGAAGGTCGGCAGGAGCGCGATGCCGAGGCCGGCCTCGGCAGCGGCCGCGAGCACGTCGCCATTGTTGGCGACGAAACGGTCTTCGACCGGCACCGTCTCGCGCCGCCCCGCGCGCTCGAGGTGCCAGCGCTGGCCGCTCGTCGAATAGCCGTAGTGCAGGCAGCGGTGGCAGGCGAGCTCTGCCGGCTCGCGCGGCTCGCCGTGCCGTGCGATGTAGCTCGGTGCGGCGCAGGGCAATACGCGGATCGGCGCGAGCTGGCGAGCGATCAACGAGGAATCCGGCAGATTCCCGATTCTGAGCGCCAGATCGAAGCCCTCCTCGACGAGATCGACGAACCGGTCGCCCAGGACGAGCTCGATCTCGAGCGCCGGGAACCGCTCGGCGAAGCCCGCCATGGGTTGCCCCAGATGGCGGATGCCGAAGCTCATCGGTGCTGCGACCTTGAGCCTTCCATGCGGCTCGCCGCGCTGCCGCGCGAGCTCGTCCACAGCCTCCTGATATTCGGCGAGAATGCGCCGCGCGTGCGGCAAGAAGGCGCCGCCCTCCCCGGTGAGCCCGACGCGGCGGGTGGTGCGCGCCAAGAGCCGGACGCCGAGCCGGCGCTCGAGCGCTGCGACCCGCTTGCTCAAAAGGGCTCTGGCGAGGCCGAGCCGCGCAGCAGCGGCCGAAAAGCTGCCGCTCTCGACCACCGCCACGAAAGCCTGCAGGAGTTCGAGCCGATCCACCCCTGCCCGTCTCACTCGGGACGCGCGTCTCGCGCAGGGGCACCGCGCCGCCGCGGACGGGCGTCCGCCACACCGCTCGCGCGCTCGAGCCGGCCCGCGCTCAATGCGCCTCGTAGAGGAAGGCCCGCTCGCTCGGCCGCCAATCGGGATTCTCCCAGCCCAGCATCTTGCCGGGGTCGAGGAGCCCCTTGGGATCGGCCTCGCGCTTGAAGGCGAGCTGCAGCGCGTCGACCTTCTTCATCCCACCGTCCTCGAGGGTGAAGGCGTGCGGGTTGAAGATCGGACAGCCCGCCGCCTCGTGCTCCTCGATGATCCGGGCGAGCCGCTCGTCGCTCCAGTACCGTACGAGCTGCAGGCCGAAACAGGCGATCTGCCCGCCGAACCGGACGAACTCGAGGTGCAGTGGCACTTCCTCGCCGAAACGGGCGGCCATCGCCGCGATCCGGTCGAGATGATCGGGCGGCGGGAAGAGCGTCTGCAGATAGGTGATCGTGCGGTCGTGCTTGAGGGCGTGCAGCGTGGTGTGGTTCCAGCTGTACTCGAAGAGCGGCAGCCGGCCGCCGGTGGCCTCGTCGGTGAAGCGCTGCCAGACGAGCCGGCCCGGATGCAGGCGGAGCAGGTCGAGAAGCGCCTCGAAGGCGAAGTCCGCCACCATCACGAGGACGGCGGTTTCCTCGCGGGCGATGCCCCGCTCCGGAAACAACCAGTCGTACGGCACGGGCGCCTGAATCACGGTGACGAGTTTCTTGAGGATCGCGTCCTCGCGGGCGAGTGCGTCGGCGAAGCGGCAGGCGGCGGCGAAGTCCTCGAAGCCCAGGATCGCCTCGGCCCAACGATGGGCCGGAGCCAGCGGCAGCTCGAGGGCGGTGACGATGCCGTTCGTGCCGTAGGCGTGGTTCACCTTCTGGATGTCGGCACCGCGCAGCTCGAGCACCCGTGGCTTCGCCTCCATCGTGAGGATCCGAAGCCCCAGGATGTTGCCGCGGTCGCGCAACAGACCCCAGGTGATCGAGCCCACCCCGCTCGAGCCGCCGGCGACGTAGCCGCCGATCGTGCCGGTCTTGTGGGTCGAGGGGTGGAGGCGGAGCTCTTGGCGGCTGTGGGCGATGGTCGCCGCGTCGAGCTCGGCCATCTTGCGCCCGGCCTGGACCCGGACGCGGCCGTGCTCGATCCACTCGATCGCGCCGAGCTCGGAGATATCGAGCACGATCCCACCCCGGAGCGGCATCCCCCGACCGTAATTGCCGGTACCGCCGCCGCGCGCAGTGACCGGCCCCTCGTGCCGGTAGGCCGCGGCCGGAACGCGCACGACCTCCTCCTCGCTGCGGGGTGTCACGACCGCATCCGCCGTCACCGCGTCGAGCCGCCGCTCGAGGATCGGCGAGTACCAATAGAAGTCGGGCGAGCGCCGGCGCACCCGTTGCGGCTGGGTGTCGACGGCGAGATCGGAGAGTTCGGCCAGACAAGCGTCGATCGACATCGTGTTCCTCGGGCTCGGGTCGGGCGTTCCTCGGGCCGGTCCGGCACCCGGACCCTCGGGCGGCGGTTCCGCCGGTGCTCCATTCGGCCCAGCTGCTAGCGAACGTCGTGCCGACCGGCCAAGCCCCGGCCCCGTCAACCGATCGCGACCTCGAGCGGCAGGCGCGAGAGGATCTCGGGCGCGCCCTCGCCTACGATCAGCGTCCGCCCGAGCGTCATCGCTCGACCGCTGTCCGAATCGGCCAGGATCATGTGCAGGAAGACGACCATCCCGGGCTCGAGCGGCACGGGATTGTCGGCGTAGACCATGGGCCAGTCCATCCAGGAGGGGGCGTAGACCGCCCCCAGCGAATAGCCGCAGGCGTTGAGCCGGTGCGGGGCGAGCCCGTGCCGGTCGAAGGTCGTGGCGTGCGCAGCGAAGACCTCGCCGAAGGTCCGACCCGGGCGCAGCCGCTCCTCGCAGGCGGCGAGCGCCTCGCGGCAGATCGCGAACAGCCGGACATGGTCGGGGTGCGGGGGACCGATCAAGAGGGTGCGCATTAGGCAGGCATGGTACTGTCGCCACACCCCGGCGATCTCGAGGGTGAGCTGGTCAACCGGATCGAGCCGTCGGCGGCCGGCATGGTAGCGGCAGAGCAGGGCCTCGCGGCCCGAGCCGACGACGAACGGGTTGGCCGGATAGTCGCCGCCCGCCTCGAAGATCGCATCGTGCATGCGGGCGAGGATCACCCCCTCGTCGGTACCCGGACGAGCATGGGCGATCGCCGCCTCGAGGGCGGCATCGGCGAGTTCTGCGGCGCGGCGCACGAAGACGAGTTCGGCCGGCGACTTGACGAGCCGCAGCCGGCTCACGAGCAGCGAGGCGTCCTCGATCCGGGCGCGGCCCTCGAGTGCCGCGGCGAGCCGCTGGCCTCGGGCCGCCGTGAGGCCGTGCGCTTCCCACTCGACCCCCAGGCGGTGCCCGAGAAGGCCTCTCTCGGCGAGGATCGCCACGAGCTCCCGGGCCGGGTCGGCACCCTCGTGGTCCCGCCACACTCGGATGTCTTCGAGGATCGAGGTGAGCTGCGCCTGACGCAGGTCGGGGGCACGGGTGAGCAGGACGAGGTCGCCCGTGCCGGTCAGCACGAGGCACTGGAAGAAGCAGAAGCCGAAGCTGTCGTAGCCGGTGAGCCAGTACATGCTCTCCTGCTTGAACATCAGCAGCCCGTCGAGCCCTGCCTCGGCCATGGCGCGAAGCGTGCGGGCCTTGCGCCCGGCGAACTCGGCCTCGTCGAAATGGAGCATGGCGGAAGGCCTCCGGCTCTGCGACACGACGGCGGGCAGATAGCGCGCCGCGGCCCGGGCGGCCATGGAACGACGGGAAGGACGGGTGGACGAAAACAAGCGGACCATCCTCGTGGCGATCGGGCTCGTGACGACGGGTGGGCTGCTGTTCGCCGTCATGAACGCGATCGTGAAGGCGCTGCTCGCCCGCTATCCGGTGCTGATGCTGCTCTGGGCCCGCACCTTCTTCCACGTGCTGTTCGTGGCGATCGTGATTCCGGGTGCGGTGGTCGGAGCGCTGCGCACCCGCGAGCCCGGCATCCAGCTCGTCCGCTCGGTGCTGCTCGGCTCGAGCACGCTGCTCAATTTCTCGGCACTGATGTACCTCCCGCTCGGCGACGTGGCGGCGATCACCTTTCTTTCCCCCATCATCGTCGCGGCGATCGCGCTCGTCGTGCTGCGCGAGCGGGTGTCGCTCTTGCGCTGGCTCGCGATCGGCACCGGGTTTTTGGGCGCGCTCTTGATCGTCCGGCCGACCGGTGCGGGCGGGATCGGACCCGGCGCGCTTCTGGCGCTCGGCTGCGCTTCGGCCTATGCCGCCTACCAGATCAGCACCCGTATGGTCCGCGAGGCCGAGCCCTTGGTCTCGTTGCTGTTCAGCGGGCTCGTGGGTGCCGTGCTGTTCACCGCACTTCTGCCCTGGGGCTGGCGCACGCCCGATCTCCTTGACCTCGCCCTCATGGTGGCGACCGGGGTGCTCGGAGCCATCGGCCACCTCATGATCATTCTGGCGCTGCGTCGCGCCGAGGCCTCGCGGGTGAGCCCCTTCAATTATCTCCAGCTGGTCTGGGCGATGGCGGCGAGCTACCTCGCCTTCGGCGACGTGCCGGTGCCCACGACGCTCGCGGGTGCCGCGATCATCGTCGGAAGCGGCCTATGGCTCTACCGTCTCGACCTGGCCGAACTCGCCCGACGGGGTGGCGTCAGCGAGCGCGCGAAGGCCGCGGGCGTCTCGGCTGCGAGAGCTGCGGGCGGCGAGCGAGATCGTGCGGGCGGGCGCTCTTAGGCCCGGCCGACACCTCGAGGGGCCTGGCCTCGAGGACGAGAAGGAGAGTGTCGTTTCGGGAGTGGTACGGTGCGGGCAGTCGAACCCGGCCCCGCTGTCGACGCCTCCGACGAGCAGCGGGATCTGGCTTCGGCGACGGTGCGACGCGCGCGGTGGACGGAGGATCCAGCCTCGCGCGAGGCCCCGGAAATATCCGGCGCCGCGCGCATCGGATGTCCGCGCTTCGGACTCCCGGGCCTCGCGATACTCGTTACGGCCGCGCCGCCGGCCGAGAAAAACTTCATGCCTCGGGTGCGAGAACGGCAGCGCGCGGGCGGGGAACCCGGGCCGAAACCGCCGCCCCGGGCCGCGTGTCGGATAGCTGCCCGCCGGGCGGGACCGGGCCCGCCACCACCGGACGAACCGGCGACGCCTCTGGAAGCCGGACCCCGACCGACACGGCGGGTCAGCGACCTCCAGCCGAGCCGGCGGTGCGACCCCGTCGGCCGGCGACGAGACGGACGGTCGGACGACGAACGCCGCCGGTTCCGTGCCCCCACCCGGCCGATGTCCGCCGCGAAGCTCGACCTCGAAGCTCGGACGGGCTCGCATGCCCGCCAGGGAGCCGAAACGCGAGCCGCAAGAGCGGCGGGGCATCGTCGAAGCGCGGGGGGAGCGTTTCGCTGGCACCGAGCGAGGCACGGAGCGGATCGAAGGCCCATCGTGGGCCGAAGCCGCGGTAAGCCGAAGCGAACCGCGGCGGCACGGAACGGCTTGCCACGGCGCTGATGGGGCTCGAGAATGCCGGAACGGTACCGCCCCTGGCCGGCGGCGCAGACGCGCACGGAAACGCGCGACCGACCGGATGTCGCACGATCGGGGGCGCCTCCCACGGCCATCGGCGCCGCGCGGCGACCGGGGCCTCTGTCAGACCGATGGAGACCGTCGGTACTGCACCCTCCGCGGGCATGGCGGGAGAGCCGCGATCGTCGCACCCGGGCGCGAGACGGGGTCGCGTGCCGGCCCCGTCTCGCGCAACGGCACACGGCACGATCGACCGCCGTCGAAACGCTCGGCATCGCTCCGGCAGCGAGCCACGAAGAGTTCGTCCGGCGTGGTTGCGGGAACGGGGGCGCAGGCGACCACCAGCGCCGAGCATAGGGCATTCGCCGACCTTCGTCCGGGGCTGGGACACCGTCGGTGTCTAGTCTTTCCTCGCGGGCGAGGCGATGCGGGATCGCCGACGAGCACCGGCACTCGGCCGTCGCGGCTCGCGGTGGAAAGGACGGTAAGACGGGGAGCCGCATTGGATTCCCGACACCACGCCGGTCCCCGGCTTCGGTCCGAGAGCTCGGGCCGGCGACCGCTCGCCCGCGAGAATGCATCGGCTCGATCCCGAAGAAAGGCGGGCGCCATGGCGGAACCGCCCCGCGGGGCCGAAGACGTCCGCGCCGAATCCGGGCGGAGCGAGGGTCCGAGCGAGGCTCGGGGTCGACCCCACCCCGCGCGGCAGCGCGAGGCACGGTGGCCCTCCGCGGAGCGACAGGGGGGCCTCGGTCGGTCCCGACGGCGGCCCGGGCGAGAAGCACGCGTCGGGTTCCCTCGGCCAACGCCGACAGAGAGTTTTTCCAGAGGCGGCAAGCGGCATGCCCCGCCCCCTCTCCGGTCTCCACCTTGGCCGATCCCTTCCCCGCACACCGAGGAGCTTCCGCCGCCCGATCGAGCGGAAGTGCCGGAGCTCGGCCGGCTCGACGATGGCGCCGGGCAAGCGAAGACCCGATCGCGGATCGAAGCCCGGGGCAGCGCTCCGGCTCGCCGGGCAACTCCCGGCCGCCCCGGTGCCGCGCCCGCGGACACTCTCGGCGAAACGCGGCAGAGGGGGTCGGAAACGGTCGCATTCGCGGCCCGGGTTGCCGAAGCGGGAGACGTGCTCGAGCGACCGGATGCCGGACGATCGGAGGTTTCGCCCGAACCGGGCAGCGGCGGGGAACCGTGTCGATGCGTCGGCAGAGAGTGGCCTGGGCAGGAACGGGACCGGAGCCGCGACGGAGGGATTAGGACCATCGCCTCGGTGCCCGGACAGGATCGCGTCCGTGCCCCGCGCCGAAAGGGCGGACGAGGCGGCCGCTCGACGGTCGTCCGAACGCGCGGCATCGTTCGGACACCGGGCACCGGGCGCGGCGGGTGCGCGGGTCGCCCGGCCAGCCGGCCGGTCGCGGGGGGCCCGCCGGCGCTCGGGAGTTCGACGGGATGACGGGAACCGGGGGCGGGAGACGCGGATCGATGGCCTACTGGCTGCTCAAGACCGAGCCTTCGGACTACAGCTTCGAGCGCTTGCTCGAGGAGGGGGCCACGGAGTGGACCGGAGTCCGCAATCATCAGGCGGCGGCCAATCTGCGCGCCATGCGGCCCGGGGAGCTCGCCTTCTTCTACCGCTCGGTGGTCGATCCGGCGATCGTGGGCTTGGTTCGGATCGCTCGTGCCTGGCAACCCGATCCGGGCGATCCGCGGTGGCCGGCGGTTCGGGTCGAGCCGGTTCGCCGCACGGTCCGCGAAGTTCCGCTCAAAGCGATCAAGGCCGAGCCCCGTCTCGCCGATCTGGCGCTCGTGCGCCAGTCTCGCCTCTCCGTCGTGCCAGTCAGCGAGGCGCATTGGCGGATTCTCTGCGCCATGGCCGGGGTCGAGCCCTGAGCCACAAGGCCCCTGCCGCCGCAACGCGCGCGCTTCCCGTCGAGGCGATCGAGGCCGAGCCCCGTCTCGCCGATCTGGCGCTCGTGCGCCAGTCTCGCCTCTCCGTCGTGCCAGTCAGCGAGGCGCATCGGCGGATCCTCTGTGCTATGGGCGGGGAGGAGCCCCGAGGAAAAGGCCCTCTCCCGCTCGCCACCGGAGGTCGCAGGGGCAACGGGGTCGAGCGGCCGTCGGCCGCGGGATCGCGGTCGACGCCGGACCCGAAGTCCGGCCGGTGCGGCGGGGCCGTCGGACGACACGTCCGCCCCTGTCCGACTTCACCCGCCGCGTGCCGCGCCCGGCGGCAGGAGGAGGGCCTCGCCCGGCACCTCCTTGGGCGGGCCGGCCGGATGCGGCAGCGGGTAGACGCGCGGCTCCCGGTCGTCGAGCGAAGGTTCGAAGGGGCGGCGCATCGCCACCGCCGTTCCCGCCCGCTCGGCCGCCCGCCCGGCCTCCTGCAACTGCTGGGCGAGCGGTCGGCTCCAGGGCAGGCGATAAGCGCGCGGCTCGCCGACCCCCGGCAGCCGCAGCCAGAGATGGATCGCCCGTCCCTCCTCGAGATCGAAGGCGAGCACCAACGCCTCCTCGGCGTTCGCCCGCAGCCATTCGTCGCGCACCGGCTTCGGCCGGCCGGGCAGGTCGGCGAGGGCAGCATAGGCCAGCGGCAACAGGAGCGTCGCGAGCAGAACGGCGGCGAGCTTCACGGCCGGCGCACGGGGCGACCAGATGGCGAGCCAGGCGAGCCCGCCCGCGACGAGCGCGAGGCCGACGAACAGGGGCACGATGCTGCTCACGTGGGCCTCCGGGTACGCAGGGACACCTCGAGATCGTGGACGCTGCCGGGCACGAGCGCGCCGCGTTCGTCGAGGCGGAAGCGGAAGACGGTCCGTTCCTCGCCCTCCCGGCCGAGCTCGACGGTACGCGCGACGATCTGACGGGCGCTCTCACCGACCGACGGCTTGACGCTGGCCACGACCGTGACCGGAATCGGCAGCTGCTGCGACAGGTCGCGGTAGAGATGAACGTTGACGACGTACTCGCCGGGAAGAATGCCGCGCGAATAGCTGACCTCGTAATTGAGACCGGAGACGTCGCCGCGGTGCCCCAGATCGTCGCGCAGGAGGTTGAAAAGCCGACCGCCCTTGTTCGAGTAACCGACCGGCACGTCACCCGGCCCCTGGACCCAGAGATCGACATCGGCATCGATCGCATCCGGCCAGCGCAGCTCGACCACCACGTTGCCGGGCGGCTCGAGGCCTTCCGGCCGCGGCCGTGCCTTGGCAGGGTTGACGTGCGGCAGGATGAGGATGACGCAGGTGACGAAACCGGCGAGCGCCAACGTGATCAGATCGCGGAAGACGACGGCGCCGTCCGGATCCTCGTCGAGCTCACGCCCGAACACGGCACTCGCTCCGCTCGACCAGCTGCGCGTAGAGGTGCGCGGCGCCGCCCTCGAGGAGCCGGCAATTGAGCGTCAACCAAATGTTGAGAACCGAACCCGCGAGGGTCGTGTAGAGCGCCACCGACATGCCCTGCAGCAGCCGCGAAACCATGGGGCCGATGGCGGTCGCGTCGCCCACGGTCCCGGGATCGATCCCAGCGAGCGCCTGGATGAAGCCCACGACCGTCCCGATCAGCCCGAGGAGCACGAGCAGGCTCGCGACATAGCGCAGAACCGAGAGCCGCCGTTGCAGCTTGAGTCGCAGGAGTGCGGCCATCGCCGCCCGCCCCGCCCCGTCAAGGCCGGCCGTGGCGGCGAGGAACCAGGCGGTCTTCGACCCGGGCGGCGGGCTGCCCTCGCGCACGCCGTTGAGTTCGGCGCTCAGCCGCCAGGCCCGTGCCGCGGCGATCGCGAGCCCGACCACGAACACGAGGACGATCAGCTTGACGAGGTGCTGGGCGTCCCTCGCGAACATCTCGCCGAGCCAGCCCTGGGCGACCGCCACCGCCGCGAGCGCCGTGCCCAGCACGTTGAGGAGCGCGAAACGGAACAGGAGGAGCCAGCGTCGGCCGAGCTCGCGACCCACCCCGATCCAGTCGGCGAGGCCGGGCCATTCGACCTTCGGCCCGTCCATCGCCACGGCTTCGACACGCGCCATCGCGAATCTCCCTTGCGGGACCAGCTGCCGCGGCCGCGTCCCGTGGGCGCGGCCCGACCGGGTAACGGGTCCCATTGTGCGCTCTCAACCTTAAGGACGGGTTAACGTCGCCCGTCCGCGCTTCAGTTGATATTCCGATCCGCGCGGATCTGGAAGAACTTTCGCCTACAAACAGACTAAAATACCTTCATCTCTGTGAACGCTCCTTTCGCTCGGCCCGCCGTCCGCTCCACCTTCCGCGTCCCGTCCGTCACGGCCGCCGTTGAACGCATCGCGTCCGTTGCCGCAGCTATTTGCAACTCCTGGGGTTCATGATATGCGCCCGCTCTACTCGAGAAGGCCAAAGGGAGCTTTCGATGACCCTCGACGAGCTGAACGCGGCGGTCGCCCAGTCCACCGGCATGACGAAGGCCAAGGCGGCGGAGGCGGTGCACGCCGTGCTCGGCGGGATCCAGGAGGCGCTCAAGCGCGGCGATCGGGTGGCGATCGCCGGCTTCGGCGTATTCGAGGTCGCCCACCGGGCCGCGCGCGAGGGCCGCAATCCGCAGACCGGCAAGCCGATCACCATCAAGGCGAGCAAGTCGGTCCGCTTCAAGGCCGGCAAGAATCTGCGCGACGCCGTCAACGGCTGATACAGTTCCCGATCGTCGGATCGGGCCGCGGCTCGGTCGATCGCGGCCCTTTGCTTTTCGAGGACTTGGTCGATCTTCGGAGAGGCGGCGGACGGCCTCGCGTTTCGTGGTCGACAAGCGGGTATGCGCGAGGTCCCGAGGGCTCGCCTCGCCCCGCCCCTGGTCCTAGACTGGCGCCGCCCCCTGGACCGATCGGCGGCCGGCGGGCATCCACCGGGCCCGGATGCGCGACCTCCTGCTCACCGCCTTCGTCGCCGCCCTCGTGCCGGCGGCGCTCGTCCGACCCCACATCGGCTTGCTCGCTTACGTGTGGGTCTCGCTCATGGCGCCCCATCGGCTCACCCACGGCTTCGCCCGGGAAGTTCCCTGGGCGATGCTCCTGTTCGCTCCGACGATCCTGCGCTGGCTTCTCTCCGGCGAGCGCAAACTGCCGCTCTGGAGCCCCCTCAGTACGCTGCTCGCCCTGTTCGGCGTTCTGGCCGTGCTCTCGACGGCCCAGGCCATGGCACCGGAGCTCGCGGCCGAGAAGCGCGACGCGCTGCTCAAGATCCTGCTCGCCCTCTATCTGACGACCGCCCTCGTCGACCGGCCGGACCGGCTGCGATGGCTCGTCTGGGTCGTCACGCTCTCGATCGCCTTCTACGGCATCAAGGGCGGCCTGTTCGTGCTCGCCACGGCCGGCGCCTACCAGGTGCTCGGCCCGAGCCCGAGCCTGATGGCCGACAACAACGGTATCGCGCTCGCCCTCGTCATGATCTTGCCGCTCCTCCAACATCTCTACGAGACGAGCCGCCCGGTCTGGCTGCGCGCCGGTCTCCTCGCCGCCGCCGGCCTCACCGTGCTCGCCGTGCTCGGTACCTGGTCGCGCGGCGGCCTTCTGGCGCTTCTGGCGACGGCAGCGGTTCTCTGGTGGCGCTCACGGGCCAAAGTGCCGCTCGCCCTCCTCGGCGGCACCGCCGCCCTCGCCCTCGCTCTTCTCATGCCCGAGGCCTGGTACGCCAAGATGGGGACGATCGACGATTACGAGGCGGACGCTTCGGCGCAGCTCCGGTTCACCGCCTGGGCCTGGGCCGTCGAGGTGGCCCTCGACCGGCCCTGGCTCGGCGGCGGCTTTCGAGTGTTCGTGCTCAACAACATCCGCCACGGCGCCGGCGGGCATTCCGACTATCTCAACGCCCACAGCATCTACTTCGAGGTGCTGGGCGAGCTCGGTTTCACCGGGCTCGCCCTCTTCCTCGCGATCCTCCTGGCTGGGCTCTTCACCGCCGGCAGGCTCATGCGGCTCGAGCGAGACCGGCCCGACCTGCACGACCTCGCCCGCCTCGGTGCGGCCCTCCAGGTGAGCCTCGTGGGCTACGCGGTCGGCGGTGCGCTCCTCAACATGGCCCTCTTCGAACTCTTCTATCATCTTCTCGCGGTGCTGATCGTGGCCGACCGGCTCGCCCGCGAGGCCCCCCCGCCGTCGGCCGCTCCGGCCGTCGAGACGGTCCCGGATCGTCGCGAGTTCGCCCGCCACCTGCTCGCCGGCAGCTGGCGCGGGACCGGCGGAGGAAGCGCCGCCGGTCGGGCTTGAGCGGCCTCTTGCCGGCGGGTCGTCGCGGCGAGCACATTCGGCGCGGGCGGGATACGGTGGCCGCCGAGCGCGCGTCGGCATGCCTCTTTGCTCCGGCATGCCCTTTGCCATCCAGGGAGGGCCGGTCGGCCGGCGGATGCCCGGTCGGCCTTCGGGAGGAAGCGGACATGGACCAGACGACCAAGCCGGCACGGGGTGGGCGCACGGCGCTCGGGCTCGTGGGCGCGGCGGCCTTGCTGCTGCTCGGCGACGCCGCCGCGGCGGCCGACAAGATCACCTTCGGCACCAACTGGAAGGCGGAGGCCGAGCACGGCGGCTTCTACCAGGCGGTCGCCGACGGCACCTACGCCCGCTACGGGCTCGACGTCGCGATCCGCCCCGGTGGCCCCCAGGTCAACCACAGCCAGCTCATCGCCGCCGGCCGGATCGACTTCAACATGGGCGGCAACATGTTCGGCCAGTTCAACTTCATCCAGAACAAGGTGCCGGTCGTCACGGTCGCCGCGATCTTCCAGAAGGAACCGCAAATCCTGATGGCCCATCCGGGCACCGGTGTACGGACGCTCGCGGATCTCAAAGGCAAGACCATCTTCGTCTCGAACGATGGGCGGCTGACCTATTGGCTGTGGCTGAAGCAGGTCTACGGGCTCGACGATTCCCAACTCAAGCCCTACACTTTCAACCCGGCTCCGTTCTTGGCCGACAAGAACAGCGTCCAGCAGGGCTACGTCACCTCCGAGCCCTTCGCGATCAGGAAGCAGGGCGGCTTCGACCCGGTGGTCCTCGTGCTGGCGGACGCCGGTTACGACACCTACGCCACGACCATCGAGGCGCGGGCCCAGATGGTCGAGGAGAATCCCGATCTCGTGCAGCGCTTCGTCGACGCCTCGATCGAAGGCTGGTACAATTATCTGTACGGCGACAACAAGGCCGCCAACGCGCTGATCAAGAAAGACAATCCCGAGATGGACGACGAACAGATCGCCTTCTCCATCGAGGCGATGAAGAAATACGGCATCGTCGATTCCGGCGACGCGCTGAGACTCGGCATCGGCGCGATGACCGAGGAACGTTGGAAGAGCTTCTTCGAAAAGGCGGTGGGCTGGGGCGTCTACCCGGCGAGCCTGCCTTACGAGGAGGGCTACACACTCCGGTTCGTGAACAAGGGCCACGGCCTCGACCTGAAGAAGAAGCTGATCGGCCAGTGAGCCTCGCGACCGCTCCTTCCGGGCTCGCCCGCGACGGGGCGAACGGACGCTTCGCGGAGCCGCTCGTTCGCCTCGAGCGGGTCGGCAAGACCTTCGCCAACGGCACGGTGGCGCTCGCCGGCCTGGACCTCGCCATCGGCCGTCACGAGTTCGTGAGCCTGCTCGGCCCCTCGGGCTGCGGCAAGAGTACCGCACTTCGGCTGATCGCGGGCCTCGCTCGGCCGACCAGCGGGCGGATCCTGGGGCCGGAAGGCGCGCCGCGGGGTGCCGTCGGCTTCGTGTTCCAGGAACCGACGCTGTTGCCCTGGGCCACCGTCTTCGACAATGTCTGGTTGCCTCTGCGCCTGCAGGGCGTTTCCCGCCGGCAGGCCCTGGGCCCGGTCGGCGAGGCCCTCGCGATGGTCGGCCTCGCCGAGTTCGCGGCCGCCTATCCGCGCGAGCTCTCGGGCGGCATGAAGATGCGGGTCTCGATCGCCCGGGCGCTCGTCACCCGGCCGAGCCTCCTCCTCATGGACGAGCCTTTCGCCGCACTCGACGAAATCACGCGGCTCAGGCTCAACGACGATCTGCTCGACCTCTGGCGGGCGCAAAGCTGGACGGTCGTGTTCGTCACCCACTCGGTCTACGAATCGGTTTATCTCTCGACCCGCGTCGTGGTCATGGCGCCGCGCCCGGGGCGGGTCGTGGCCGACCTCCCGATCGAAGCGCCCTGGCCGCGCGACGAGGCCTTTCGCACTTCGCCCGCCTACAATGCGCTCTGCCGAAGGGTCTCGGCCGAGCTGCACCGGGCCATGGGAGCCTGACGCCGGATGGCCACCACCCTCGAGCCCGCAAAGGCCGGCCTCTCCGGAACGATCGAGCCGGCCGAGCGGGCCCCCGCGAGCGACCGGCTCGCCCGGATCCTGGCGCCCACGATCATCGCGCTCCTGGTCGTCCTCGGCTGGGAGGCGATCGTCCGCCTCAACGACATTCCCCACTACATCCTGCCCGGCCCGAGCCTCGTCGCCCGCGAGCTCGTCGAGTCCTGGCCGGTCCTCTGGCCGTCCCTCCTGATCACCGTGAAGATCGCGACCCTCGCCCTCCTCGCCGCCATCCTGGGCGGCGTGGGCCTCGCGCTTCTCTGCTCGCTTTCCCGCTGGATCGAGATCGCGCTCTTTCCTTACGCGGTCGTCCTCCAGGTCACACCCGTGGTCTCGATTGCACCCTTGATCCTGATCTACGTCGACAACACGCTCAGCGCCGTCGTGCTCTGCGCCTGGATCGTCGCCTTCTTCCCGATCCTGGCGAACACGATGCTGGGCCTGGCTTCGGCCGACCACAATCTGCGCGATCTCTTCGAGCTCTACGGCGCTTCTCGCTGGCAGCAGCTGTGCCTTCTCCGCCTGCCCACCGCCCTGCCCTACTTTTTGGGCGGCCTGCGGATCGCGGGTGGGCTCTCGTTGATCGGCGCGGTCGTCGCCGAGTACGTCGCCGGCACCGCCGGCACCGGAACGGGCCTCGCCTTCCGCGTCCTCGAGGCGCAGTACCGACTCAACATCCCGCGCATGTTCGCGGGCCTGCTCCTCTTGGCCCTCACCGGTGTGGCGATCTACCTGATCTTCGGCGCTCTCTCCCACCTCCTCCTGCACCGCTGGCACGAGAGCGCCGTGCGCCGCGAGCGCTGAGCCTCAGCCGCGCCCGAGCGGCCCCGGACCGAGATCACCGAGCGGCTGGTCGCGCAGCTCGCGGACGAGCAAAAGGAGCCGTCCGGTCACGTGGTCGAACACTTTCCGGCCGAGCTCGGCCGAAGCGAGCGTCGCATCGCCCGCCGCCCCGGAAGGGTGCAGGTCCTGGGCCATCCAGCCGAACCCCGAGGCACCGAGCGCGCCCAGGACCGGCGCCCGGGCGGCCCGCTCGCGGGTGGCGGGCTCGAACCGGTCGAGCCGGTCGGCGCGCACGAGCTCGGGGCGGATCGCCTGGACGAGGGCCGTCTCGAGAGCACCCGCGTGGATGCCGAAGCGCAGCTCCTCCGCCGGCAGGATCCCCTCGGGCAGCCCCAGCTGGGGCCACGAGCAGCTCGCCACCAGCATGCGATGGCGGATGCGCAAGTTCCGAGCGAAGATCCGGGCGGTCGCCACCTGCCCGCCATGGCCGTTCAGGATCAAGAGCTTCTTGAGCCCGGCCCGAGCCACCGAGGCGCCGATCTCCGACCAGAGTGCCTCGAGGGTGGCGGCCGAAAGCGTGAGCGTCCCCGGATAGTCGATGTGCTCGTCGGATTTGCCGAACGGACAGACCGGCAGGACCAGCAGCGGCAGGCCGGGCTCGGCGCGGGCGAGTGCCGCCTCGGCGAGCGCCCTCACCACGAGCGCGTCGACCGACAGCGGCAGATGGGGCCCGTGCTGTTCGATCGCACCGACCGGCATGAGCACCACGGTGCGCTCCTGCTGCTCGCTTTCGACCCGCGAGCCGGCCGAGGTGACGGCGGTGATCGACCTCCTCCTTGAGGCCGGCATCGGCGTCGTCTCCCTGCCCATGTGCAATCTCTACCTGCAGGACCGGCCCGCCGGTCGTACCCCGCGCCGGCGTGGCGTCACGCTCCTCCACGAGCTCGCCGCCGCCGGGGTCCCGGTCATGCTCGCTTCCGACAATTGTCGCGATCCGTTCTACGCCTTCGGCGACCACGACCTCCTCGAGGTCTTCCGCGCCGACACCGCCGCATAGTCGACCCCGGCGAACACCGTGAGGCCCGCCTCGAGATGAGCTTCGAACTCCTCGCGTTCCTCGAGCGTGCAGCCGGCTCGGTCGAGGTCGCCAACGGTCGCGAAGCGCTGCACCCGTTGTGCCTCGAGGTCGCCATACGCCATCGGGTGACGGATCACCGCGACCGGCCGGTCCGGGCGGGCGAGCGCGCGGGCGAGGTGTCGGGTGGTCTGCGACTTCCCGCAGCCGGTGCGGATCGCGGCGACCGCGACGACCGGATGGCGCGCCTTCAACATGGTGGCGCGGGGCCCGTAGAGGAGGAAGTCGGCACCGAGCGCGAGCGCCCGCGAAGCCGCGTGCATGACCTCGACATGGGCCACATCGCTGTAGGCGAAGACCACGCGATCGATGGGCCGCACCTGTGCGAGCGCCTCGAGCTCGTCGAGGGCCACGATCGGCACACCCTCGGGGTAGAGCGGGCCCGCGAGCGCCGGCGGGTAGCGGCGGCCGGCGAGCCCGGGGATCCGGGTCGCCGCGAACGCCACGACCTCGCTTGTCGGGTCCTCGCGAAAGACCATGTTGAAGACGTGGAAGTCGCGCCCACCGGCGCCCAGGATCGCCGTCGCCCGCCGTCCCGTGCCCATGCTCCTCTCCCCTGGATAGCCCAGCCGATGCGCAGACCCGGCGACACGCGCCTTTTGGTCTTCCTCGCCAAGAACGCCCTGATCGGTGTGCTGGTCGGCTGGGCGCTGCTCGCGGCCCTGCTCTTGTTCGACGTCGGCAGGCTGGGCCAACTCTGGCTCGCCTCCGAACACCGCATCGCCACGCTCCTGCTCGCCATGGGCGGCTTCGCCGTCACCTTCGGCAGCCTCGCCATGGGCACGGCCGTCTTCCTGTTGCCGCGCGAGTGACGAGGCGCACCGCTCGCATCCCGCCGCGACGGTGTGCGCCCTGGCGTGGAGAGCGCTACGGCCTTATATTTACCGCGCATACACGGCGATCCGAGGATTCACGATAACATTATGTGAATTTCGGTCGCCGCGGAGGGCAGGCGCATGAGCCTGGAGCTTCTCGTCGATCGTTGGGGCGAGCCCACGGTCGCCGTCTCGGGTGGCCTTCTGATCGGCCTCCTGTTCGGAGCGACGGCTCAGCGTTCGCGATTCTGCCTCCGCTCCGCCGTCATCGAGTTCAGCGAGGGCCGGCTCGGCCCCAAAGTGGCGGTCTGGCTCCTGGCTTTCGGCGCCGCCGTGGCGCTGACCCAGGTGCTCCTGCTGAGCGGTGTGGCCGACCTCTCCGAAGCGCGCCAGCTCGCCCCTCGGGCCAGCCTGTCGGGCGCCGTCCTGGGCGGGTTGCTCGTCGGCTCGGGCATGATCCTCACCCGCGGCTGCCCTTCCCGCCTGCTGGTGCTTTCGGCCAACGGGAACCTCAGGGCGCTGCTCTCCGGACTGGTCTTCGCGGTCGTCGCGCAGGCCTCGCTCCGCGGTGCCCTGGCCCCGGCGCGTGAAACCTTGGCCGGGCTGTGGGTCGTCGAGGGAGCGGAACACACGCACCTCCTCGAGTTCCTGGGGTTCGATCCGCGGAGCGGCCCCGCGACCGGCCTGTTGGCCCTGCTCGTCGCGAGTGCCGTGGGGCTGCGTCACCGCATCGGCCCCTGGGCCTGGATCGGCGGCGCCGGCGTCGGCGGCGCGGTCGCTGCCGCCTGGTGGTTCACCGCCGACCTCGCGGCCACCTCCTTCGATCCGGTGACGGTCAAGAGCATCAGCTTCAGCGGTCCCTCGGCCGACATGCTCATGCTCTTCCTCGCCCCCGCCACCCAGACCATCGACTTCGACGTCGGCCTGGTGCCGGGCGTGTTCCTCGGCTCGTTCCTCGCCGCGCTCTGGGCCCGCGAGCTGAAGCTCGAGGGCTTCAAGGACGGCCGGAGCATGCGCCGCTACATCGCAGGCGCCGCGATGATGGGCTTCGGTGGGATGCTCGCGGGCGGCTGTGCGGTCGGCGCCGGTGTCTCGGGTGGGGCCGTGTTCGCGACCGCCGCTTGGCTCGCCCTCTTCTGCATGTGGCTCGGCGCCGGTCTCACCCACTGGCTCGTCGACCGCGAGGCGCTCGCCCACCCCGGCTTCGCCTACGCCGTGCGCTGAGCGAGGGCCAGCGCCCCGCGAGCAACGAGCGCTGCCTCGTTGCAACAGACGATCACGCCGCGGCGCCCGGTCGCAGGCCCGGCAGGCTTCGTGCCAAATTAACCTGCCCCGGAACCGGATCGTCCGGTGGGGGAGAAACGCATGGCACGCCATCGCGCCGGCCACGGAAGGGGCAAGAACGTGGTACCCGACGGCATCGTCGACAATCCGCTCCTGGTCGAAGCGGCGGCACTGAGCAACGACGCCTATTTCGACATGGCCTTCTATCGGGTGAAGGACTCGTTCCTCGGCACCGCGCCCATGCGCGGCTGGGTCCCGCTCGAACTCGGCACGCTCGCCCCGAAATGGGGTCCCGCTCCTCGACCTCTCGAACCTCGCGCCGGAGGACCTTAGGCCGATCACGAGTGCCGCCCACGTCTATGTGGGCGAGCTCGAGGGCCTCGCGACCCTCGCCATCGCGTTCCGCGGCACCGACGAGGGCGATCGCGAGTTCGCGTTCCAGGGGGGCTACGACCCCACGAGCCGCGCCTTCGGCTGGGACGCCTACGCCGCCGCTCACGCTCCGCTCGTGGCCGCTGCGCTGCAATACGCCGGGAACCCGGCCAACGGCATCGAGCGGATCCTCCTCACGGTCCACAGCCTGGGTGGCATCATCGCCGAGCAGCTCACCCATGCGGTGGTGGCACCGACCGCGCTCGCCGCGATCAGCGAGACGATCACCTTCGGCTCTCCAGGCTCGCGCGGCACGAGCGGGTTCGACGACATGCTCCACATCGTCCACAGCGACGATTTCGTCGCTCGACTCTCCGACTTGAGCCCGCTCTTCGCCTTTTTCGGCGTGGCACGCGAGGGTGCCGACGCCATCGTCGACCGGCCCGAGGCGAGTTTCCCCGCGTTCCAGCCGCAGGACCTCGACACGCCCGAAGAGATCCTGGCCGCGGCTCTCGAACCGGCGCTCAAAACCGAACATCAGTTCGCGGTCTACGGCGACACCGCGCTCCTGCTGAGCGAAGCGGAGCGGATCGTGCCCGGCGTGGAGGCCCGGCTCGATGATCCCGAGCGCTGGCTCTCCCTGCCGGCGGGTACCCGCTTCGTGTTCGGCAGTGCCGGGGCGGACCGCCTCGAGGCCAGCGGCGGCGATCTCGAGGTCGTGCTCGGCGGGCGCGGGCCCGACCGGCTCGTCGGCGACGAGGGGGCCGACCGCCTCGGCGGCGGCTGGGGCGCCGACCGGCTCCGGGGCGGTGCCGGTGCCGACCTGCTCGACGGTGGCTACGGTCTCGACCTGATCGAGGCGGGCGACGGCGACGACCGGATCTTCCTGAGCCCGGGCCTCGATACGATTTTCGGCGGGACCGGCACCGACAGGCTCGTGCTGCCTGGCGATCCGAGCGATTTCCGGATCCGCACGGTGGGTGACACCACCATCGTCCGTGAGCCGGGGGTCGGCAAGCTCGCCATCCTGCGGGACGTCGAGCTGCTCGTGTTCGCCGATGGGAGCACGGTTTTGCTCGCCGCGGCGGCCGACACCCGAAGCTGGATGTCGCTCGACACGCTGGTCGCCGCCGATCCGAGCAGCGGCTGAAACCGAGACGCCTCGAGCGGTGCCGGGTGGGGTTCAGGCCTTGCCCTTCCAGGGCACCGCCCAGGCCTCGATCCGCCGCATCAGCAGGTCGAAGGCCCAGGCGATCGCGCCGATGATGACGATCCCCATGATCACCACCTCGGTGACCAGGAACTCGGCGGCGTTCCACACCATCGAGCCGAGTCCCGCCTTGGCCGCCACGATCTCGGCCGCCACGAGCGTCGTCCAGCCGAAGCCGATGCCGATCCGCATGCCGGTCAGGATCTCGGGAAGGGCGGCCGGCAACACGACGTGCAGGATCACCTGGCCGCGGCTCGCCCCCATGGAATAGGCGGCGTGGATCTGCTCGATCGCCACCGAGCGCACCCCGGCCCGGGCCGAGAGCGCCATGGGCGCGAAGATCGCGAGATAGATGAGCACGATCTTCTGCAGCTCCTCGATCCCGAACCATATGACCGTGAGCGGCAGATAGGCGAGCGGCGGGATCGGCCGGTAGAACTCGATCGGCGGGTCGAAGATCCCGCGCGCCCAGCGGCTCACCCCCATGGCGATGCCGACCGGGATGGCGGTCAGGCAGGCGAGAAGGAAGGAGGCGAACACCCGCCAGAGGCTCGCGACCGTGTGGTTCCACAGGCTCACCCCGCCGAAGCCTTCCTCGAGGACGCGGAGAAAGCGCTGTGCGACCGCCTGCGGCGAGGGCAGGAAGAGCGGCTTGATCAGCCCGGCGGCGGTCACCGCCCACCACAGGACGAGCAGAGCCAGCACCGTGACGACGCTGATCGCCCCGCTCGTGCCTTGACCGGGCGCGCCGTAGGCCTGGCCCGGTAGGGCCGGCGCCTCGCGCAGCCACGAACGCTGGGGGTCGGGCTCACTCGCCACGGCCGCCGCCCCGCTCGTCGGCGAAGATGATGTCGAGCACCCGCTCGCGCATCGCGATGAACTCCGGCATCGACTTGATCGCCCGGGCGTCGCGCCGCTCGAGCCAGCGCCGGCAGAAGTCGAGCTCGAAAATCTCCCGGATGCGTCCCGGTCGCGGCGACATGACGATCAGCCGGGTCGCCAGGAACAGCGCCTCCTCCACGCTGTGGGTGATGAAGAAGACCATTTTGCCGGTCTTCTGCCAGACCTCGAGAATCAGCTCCTGCATCGATTCTCGGGTCAGCGCGTCGAGCGCCCCCAGAGGTTCGTCCATGAGCAGCATGGCGGGATCGCTCGTGAGGGCGCGGGCGAGTCCTACCCGCTGCTGCATGCCGCCCGAGAGCTGGTAGATCTCGTGCCGGTCGAACTCCTCAAGATGGACGAGGGCGAGGTTGCGGCGGGCGATCGCCTCCCGCTCGCGGCGTGGTACGCCCTGGAGCTTGAGGCCGAAGGCCACGTTGTCGAGCACGTCGAGCCAGGGGAGGAGCGCGTGGCGCTGGAACACCACGCCGCGGTCGCGGCCGGGTCCCCGGATCGGCCGGCCGTCCAGCAGCACCTCGCCGGCACTCGGCCGGATGAAGCCCGCCATCACGTTCAAGAGCGTGGTCTTACCGCAGCCCGAGGCGCCGAGCGCCACCACGAGCTCACCGGGCGCTATCGCGAGATCGATCCGGTCGAGGGCCTGCACCGGGCGCCCGGCCGGGCCCGGATAGACGACGCTCACCCCCCGCACCTCGAGCCCCGGCCGGGCCGCGGGAACGGCCGGGGCGGGTTGCGGACGGCCGCCCGGGGCGCGTGCGGCCCGCACTATTTGGCGAGCTTCATCGCCGCCTCGACATAGGCCGCCGTGACGAACTTCGAATAGTCCGGCAGCACCGTGTCGATGCGGCCCTGCGCCTTGAGGAACTCCGCGGTCGCCGCGAGGGTGCGCGCCGCCCCGCTCTCCTTGCCGCCGCCGAGCCACTTCTTCGAAGCCTGCTCCTCGAGGGTCGGGAACCGGTAGAGCGCGAGGGAGGGAGGCACGTCGGCGGGTTCGCCGCCGAACAGGCTCACGAGCGCCTTGACTTCGGGCGAATCGGGCGTCCAGGCGTCCTTGTTCTTGCGGTACTGCTCGTCGGCTTCGGCGATGATCTTCACGAACTTGACCATGAAGTCTTTGTTCTTATCGGCCCACTCGCGCTGGACCACGATCCCGTCGAAGGTCGGCTTGCCTTTCTCCGCCAGCGCGGCACTGTCGATCATCACCCGACCGTTGCGTTTGATCCGGGCGAGCGCCGGATCCCAGACATAGGCCCCGTCGATATCGCCCCGCTCCCAGGCGGCCGCGATCTGGTTGGGCTGCATGTTGAGGATCTCGACCGTTTTCGGGTCGATGCCCCAGACCTCGAGGGCGAAGAGCGTGTGGAAATGCGCGGTCGACACGAAGGGTGTCGCGATCTTCTTGCCCTTCAACGTCTCGGGCCGGTTCGGGTCGATGCCGGAGCCTTCGCGCACGACCATCGCCTCGGAGGCGGCGATGTCGTCGAGAATCCAGAACAAGACGACGTCGACCCCACGGCTGACCGTGGCGGTGATCGGGCTCGAGCCCATCACCCCGATCTGAACGTCGCCCGAGGCCATGGCGGTCGAGACCTTGGCGCCGCTGTCGAACTTCACCCATTTGATGCTGTAGCCGGTCTCCTTCTCGAACCGCCCCTGGGTGATCGGCAAGGCCCACGGGCTGTAGATCAGCTGATAGCCGATCGTGACCTCTTTGGCGGCGGTGCCGCCGGCCACACCGAAGAGCGCAAGCGCGCCCACCACCCAGCCCGCAAGCGATCGCGACGGCATCCCTTCGCCTCCCCTTTTGGTTCGTTTCGGCCGCCGAGGGACCCGGCGGACTGCCGTCGATCCCCCGAGACGAAAGGGATCCTGCCCATGGCCCGGCCTCTTGTAAACGGCAAACGCCGCCGGCCGCGACCCGCCGTCCCGGCCCGTATTCGCACATCCTGATACGCAGCGAAACCGCCTTCCGCGGCCGGAAAAGAGATCGTTCATCGCAGCCGCCGATCCTGCGCCCTGCACGAGAAGGTGCCGCGAACGGGAGAGCGCGCCTTGCGCAGCAGGATCTGGGGCCTCGTGGTGGCCTCCAACCTCTTGGCCGCCGCCTCGGCCGCCGACGCCGTCGAGCTCGGCCTCTTCGGCACGCGCGAGTTCCGCGCGACATCGCTGGCCGCCCTGCCGCAGTGGCGCGGCGTGCTCGAGCGGGTGGAGAGCGAGCGGCCGCGCTGGCGCGAATGCGCGCTCGACCCGGCCCGTTGCCCGGGCAGAGGTGCCGCCGCCTGGCGCGCCCTCCTGAAATCTCTCGACGGCGCGCCGCTCGTCGAGCAGCTCCACGCCGTGAACCGCTTCGCCAACCAGTACCGCTACCGGCCCGACGACCAGAACTGGGGTCGCAGCGACCACTGGGCCACGCCCTTCGAGTTCCTCGCCCGCTCGGGCGACTGCGAGGACTACGCGATCTTCAAGTACATGTCGCTGCGCGAGCTCGGCGTGCCGGCCGACCGCCTGCGGCTCGTGGTCCTCAAGGACACGCTGCGCGACCTCGTCCACGCGGTGCTCGCCGTGCGCGACGAGGACGGTCAGATCTGGATCCTCGACAACGTCACCAACGCCGTCTTGCGACACGACCGGCTGGGCCACTACGTACCGTACTACTCGGTGAACGAGGAGGCGCGTTGGGCGCACCTGAACAGCAGCAGCACCTTCACCGCCCGCATCGACCCGAGCCTCCTACTCGGCGGCCGCACGGGGCCCCGATGAGCCACGCGGCGTCCACCCCGAGCGCCGCGGTCGCGTCGATGGCCGCGGTCCGACCGGTCTCTTCGCCCGCCGCGCGGCCCGCCGGCCGGCTCCTCGCTCTCCTGCTCGCCGGTACCGCCGCCCTCGCCCTCGTGTCGGGCGGCGAGCGACTGATCGCCGAGCGCCGGGCGGCCGAGCGGGCCGGCCTCGAGGCCCGGCTCGCCGCCCTCGCCGCCGGCCGTGCCGAAGTGCTCGCCACCTGGGTCGAAGGCCTGCAGAGCCTGGCCGGCCGACTGTCGGGTTCCGAGTTGGTCCGGCTGTTCGCCCACGAGTCGGCCCTCGCCCGCGACGAGCCCGGCCTCGCCACGGCCCTCGCCGAACAGGCACCCTACATGGCCCTGCTGCTCGAGGAGACGGCGCGGCACAGCGGGCTCGTGGGCGCCGCCCTGCTCGCCCGCGACGGCACCCGGCTCGCGGGCGAAGGCGACGAGATCCTCCCGGCGGAGATCCGTCGCGTGCTGACGCTCGGGCTCGACGCCGGCGCTCCGGTTCCGCGTGTCTTCCTCCGAGAAGGTGGCCCGACCGGTCGGGTTCTGGCCCTCGCTGCACCGCTTCCCGCCCCCGAGGCCGCGGCGGGCGAGGCCTCGCGCGCCGCGCTCGTCCTCCTCGCCCCGGCCGGCGAGCGGCTCGCTCGGCTCTTGGCCCATCAGCCGCTCGACGGCCCGGGCGTGCGGACCCGACTGGAGCTCTCCCAGCCGGACGGTTCCCGGCTTGTGCTCGGGCCCGGGGGTCGCGAGACCGAGTTCGACGCGCCCGACGCGAGCGACGTGCCGCTGGCCCGTGCGGTGGTCCGCGGCCTGCCCTGGACGGTGGTCCAGGAAGCCGATCCGAAGCTCGCGCTCGCCGCGGTCGAGCAGTGGGCCTGGACGCTGCGCGGGCTCGCGGGCGGGCTCGGCCTTGCCCTCGCCGCACTCGTCCTGCTCCTGCTCGCGCGCCAGGCGGCTCGCCACGCGCGGGCGATGGCCTCGGCGCTGGAGGCCGATGCTCGCCGTCTCGAGGCCGAGCGCCTCCTGCTCGACGAGATCACCGGCGCGGTCCCCGAAGCGATCGCCCTCGAGGACGAGACGGGGAGGCTGCTTTTCGTCAACCGGGCTCTCGCGAGCTGGCTCGCGCACGGGTCCGAGGAGCTCGTCGGTCGGGCGCTTCCCTCGCTGGTCGAGCCCGAGGCGGCCGCCGCGCTCGCTCGACTAGACCGGCTGGCACGGGCCACCGGCCAGGCCAGCGAACCCGAGCTCGAGGTCACCCTCGGCGGTCGGTCGCGGATCCTGCACGCGACGGTGCTCGTCCTGCCGGACGAAGCGGGCCGGCCGAGGCTTTTGCGCGTGCTACGCGATCTGAGCGAGCTCGTGGCCGAGCGCCGGCGGGCCGCGCGGCGCCGCGAGCAGACCGTGGCGGCCCTGGTGCGCGCGGTCGAGCTCGCCGATCCGCACCTCTTGGGCCACAGCCGGGCGCTCGCCGAGCTCGCCGAGCGGCTCGCGATTCGCCTGGGGCTCGACCCCGAGACCATCGCGACGGTGCGGCTCGCGGGCGAGCTCTCGCAGATCGGCAAGATCTTCGTCCCGCGCGCGCTGCTCACCAAGGAGGGTCGCCACGACCGCGAAGAGCAGCGGCGGATGCAGGAGCACGTCCTGCACGCGCTGCGCGTTCTTGAGGGCATCGAGCTCGACCTCCCGGTCGCCGAGGCGATCGCCCAGATGTACGAGCGGCTCGACGGCACCGGCTATCCGCGCGGGCTCGCGGGCGAGGCGATCGGCCCGGCCGGCCGCGTGCTCGCGGTGGCCGATGTCTTTCTCGCTCGGACCCGGCCCCGCTCCTACCGCGACGCGCTGCCGCCGGCCGAGGTCGTGGGCGTGCTGCGCCGCAACCCCGGCCGCTACGATCCTCGAGTGGTGGCGGCCCTCGAGGCCGAGCTCGGTCTCGCCGCGGCCGGTGGCTAGTGACGGACCGCCGCGACCACCCCGTCCAACACGTACTGCGCGGCGAGCGCTCCGAGGAGCAGCCCCAGAAGGCGCGAAGCGACCCCGATCAGGGTCGGTCCCATGGCCCGGGCGAGCCGGCCGGCCACCAGGAGCGCTCCCCAGGTGACGCCGAGGGTCACGAGGACCGCGGCGACCACCGCGAGCCGGCCGGTCATCGTTCGACCCAGCCGATCGGCCACGAGGATGGTCGTGGTGATCGCCGCCGGTCCCGCGATCAGCGGGATCCCGAGCGGGAACACCGCGAGATCGCCACCGGGGCGGTCGTCGGCGAGGCCCTCGGCGGTACCGGTGCGCCGCGGGCCGCGCCGCTCGAACACCATTTCGAGGGCGAGCAGAAAGAGGAACAGCCCGCCCGCGACACGGAAGGCCGGCATGCCGATCCCGAGCCAGGCCAACACCGCCTCGCCGGCGACCGCGAAGAGCAACAGCACGGCACTCGCGAGCAGCACCGCGCGCCGGGCGATGGCCGCCCGCTCGGCCGCGTCCGCTCCGGGGGTGAGCGCCACGAAGATCGGCACGAGACCCAGAGGATCGACCGTGACAAGGAGCGCCACGATCGCCGTCCAGAGGGCCTCGAGCACGAGCCGAGCCCCCTCAGTAGGTCGCCCGGCCCCCCGAGAGGTCGAAGACGGCCCCGGTCGTGAAGGAGTTCTCGGCCGAGACCAGCCAGGCCACCATGGCGGCGATCTCGCCCACCTCGACGAAGCGTCCGCGCGGGATCTTCGAGAGCATGAAGCGGATGTGGTCCTCGCTCATCTGCTCGAAGATGCGGGTCCGGGCCGCGGCCGGGGTGATGCAGTTGACGGCGATGTCGTAGCCGGCGAGCTCCTTGCCGAGCGACTTGGTGAGAGCGATCACCCCGGCCTTGGCGGCGCTGTAGGCGGCGGCGTTGGGGTTGCCCTCCTTGCCGGCGATCGAGGCCACGTTCACGATCCGACCGTAATTGCGGGCGATCATCTGCGGCACCACGGCCTTGAGGCAGAGGAAGACGCCCGTGAGGTCGATGTCGACGATCCGCTGCCATTCCTCGATCGGATAGTCGACGAGCGGCACGGTCGGCCCGGCGATCCCGGCGTTGCACACCAGGATGTCGATCCCGCCGAG
Source organism: uncultured Alphaproteobacteria bacterium (assembly GCA_937926445.1). Classification (GTDB taxonomy): domain Bacteria; phylum Pseudomonadota; class Alphaproteobacteria; order Geminicoccales; family Geminicoccaceae; genus JANXAZ01. Next base: position 33,239 of record CALBAK010000026.1, on the reverse strand, counting down.
CGCCGCCTCGCTCGCCCGGGTGGCCGCCCGCACCTCCTCCCAGCGGGTCACGTCGACCGTCGCCACGCTCACCCGCCCACGGCCGGCGAGCTCGCCCGCGGTACGCTCCGCCTCGCCCGGGTCGCGGTCCCAGATCGCCACCGCCGCCCCCGAATCGAGCAGCCGCTCGACGATCGCCCGGCCGATGCCCTGGGCACCGCCCGTCACCACCGCCCGCCGGCCGCCGAGATCGATCTGGTTCATCGCCACCTCTCCGTCCCGAACCCGTGCGGCCGACGAGATCGCACGCGGGCGCACCCGGCACAATCGAGCACCGCGCGCGGCCGCCGTCTGCCGTGCGGCCACATCGGTCGAACCGTCGCTCCACAACCCTGAGATGACCACCGAGAGTGCTTGAAAAACCCGGTGGCCTGCCGCACAACAGGTTGTGCGCGCAAACGGAAACGAAGCGCGTATCAACCAGAGCGAGAGAGGGGCGCATGCGAGGCACCCGGTCCGCGTCCCTTGCCCGGTTCCGTTTCCACACCACCTCGGGCCGAGGGCGGCCGTGAGCCTCGCCCCGCAGGGCGAGGCCGAGGGCGCACTCTTGGTGGTGGCGCCCGGCGCGCGTCCCGAGGCGACCGGCGGGCGCGATCGGCGTGCACCTCGCCCACCCTCGGCAGAGCCCGCCCTCCTGCTCGCCCTCGGAGGGCTCGCGAGCGGGGTGGCGATCGGCGGGATGCTGGTGCTCGAGCACCTGGTCGAGGCGGCGATCCTGTTCGCCGGCAGCCTCGGCTCGCTCGGCCTGGTCCTGCACCGTCGGCGCCAGGTGCCGCCCCCGGCCGCGGTGCCGCAGTCGCCGGTCGCCCAGCCGGCTCCCCTGCCGATCGATCTGCTCGACGATCGCGATCCGCTGACCGGCTTGCCCGGCAAGCTCGCGATGCGGCTCGCCACCGGGGCGTTGCTCCGCGGTGCTGCGCCCGGCGGCCGGACCGCGCTCCTGGCCTTCGATCTCGATCGTCTCAAGGACGTCAACGCCTGCTGGGGTTATGCGGTGGGTGACGAGGTGCTGCGCCGCGTCGGCGAGCGGCTCGTCGAGCTCGCCGGCGAGCGCGGTCGGGCCGGTCGGCTCGGCGGCGACCGTTTCGCTCTTCTCCTGCCCGACTTGCCCGATGCCGCGGCCGCTCAGGAACGCGCCCGCGATGCGCTCGAGCGGCTCGCCAGTCCTCTCGAGGTGGCCGGTGTCGAGATCACTCCCTCGGCCACCATCGGCGTGGCGCTCCATCCCGACCACGGTAGCGGCTTCGACCAGCTCATGCGCTGTGCCGAGCTCGCGGTCGACGAGGCCAAGCGCGAGGGCGGCGGCCGGCTGCTCCTGTTCGATCCGCGGATGGACAGCACGCTCAAGGCCCGCAAGGCCATGGAGCGCGAGCTGCGCCGGGCGCTCGAGAAGGGCGAGTTCCTGGTCCACTACCAACCGCAGATCGACCTCGCGACTCGAGCCGTGGTCGCCTGCGAGGCGTTGATCCGCTGGCGCCATCCCGATCGCGGCATGGTCCCGCCGGTCGAGTTCGTCCCGGTCGCCGAGAGCAACGGGCTGATTCGGCCGCTGGGTGCGTGGATCCTCAAAGAAGCGCTCGAGGCGGCGCGGCGCTGGCTCGATCGCGGCTGGCCGGTGCGGATCGCCGTCAACGTCTCGGCCGCCCAGCTCCGCCAGCGCGATCTGCCGGCTCTCCTGCGCCGGCTGCTCGGGGAGACCGGGGTGCCGCCGCACCTGCTCGAGCTCGAGGTCACCGAGAGCCTGTTCGTCGACCCCAGTCAGATCTCGATCCGGCGGTGCCTCGATTCGGTGGCGGCGATGGGGGTGAGCCTCGCGATCGACGATTTCGGCACGGGATACTCCTCGCTCGCCTGCCTCAAGCGGCTGCCCGTCGATCGGATCAAGATCGACAAATCGTTCTTGCGCGAGGTCGGGCGCGACCCGGCGGACGAGGCGATCGTGCGCACCATCATCGGCATCGCCCGCACCTTCGGCCGGCGGGTGGTGGCCGAGGGCGTGGAGAGCGAGCTGCAGCGCCGCTTCCTCGAGCGCGAGGGCTGCGACGAGGCCCAGGGCTATCACTTCGCCCGGCCGATGCCGGAGGCCGAGGTGACGGCCTTCATGCGCGACCGGCTCGTCCTCGCACCCCCGCCCACGCGCTTCCTCGCCCGCGCCGGCTGAATCCCGGACCGCGCCCGACCGAGCCGCGAACCGAAAGCCGGCGAACAAAGGGCCCGATATTCGAGGCCGAGCTTCCGACCTCGCTGCGCGAGCACCTGGTGCGGGCCCCCGCCCTCGCGCTTCCTCGTCCGCGCGGGCTGCAACCCGCTCGCACCCGAAGGCGTCGCGAGGGCGCCGTGCCCGAGAGCCCGTCCGGGGATCTCGCACTCGCGAACCGTCGCGTCCCCGAGGGTGTGGCCCTCGCATCGGTCCGGTGCCCCCGGTCGTCTGTCCCCGGACCGGCCGAGACCCCCGCATCGAGCGAGGAACGGCTCGACGGTCCCGCGTGCCCGCCGGTCGCCGCACACCGTCTCGCTCGTGCCCTGCGCGACGGAGCTCTCGGCCTCCGTCTCGCGCACCATCGTTTCCGGCCCGTCCGCTCGTACGCGCCGAGAGCGAGGGCCCCGTGGTTTCCCCCCCTCGAGCCTTCCCGACCGAACCGTCCGGCCCCGCCGATCGTGCGATCGACCGGATCTCGGTGCTCCCTCCCCGATCGAACCGGGGGGGGCGGATCGCGCCGTTGGTGCCTTCCGGCGCGGGCGCGAGGGGGCATCGCTGGCGATCCCTCCCCCGCGATCCGCCTCCGCAGTCGCGCCGATCCTCGCAGCGCACCGACTCTGGCCGCTCCTCGCTTCTGCCCGATCACGGCCGGTCGGCCCCGGCCGGTCCGCCCGGACCCACCGGAAAAGTCGCCCACCGAGCGATCGTCCTTTCCCGAACCGAGCCCGTCGGCACCCGCAGCGGCCCGGTTCCGTTCGGACGCCGACGCCGCGCCGCGGCCGCCCGGTGGCGGGAGACGACCGGCCTCTGGGCCATTCGGCCGCGACGGCACCCGGGGCCTGCGCTGCGACCTCTCGGACGCACCCGAACGAGGGAACCGGCCGTCTGTCGGCGGGCCCGGATTCCATCGCCTCGGACGAGACCGCCCAGAGGCCGGCGGATCCGGACGAGACGCCGGATCGCGTCGAGCCCGCCGCCGAGAGCGGCGGGGTCCGCCCCGCCGGCTCGGCCGGCGATCGCCCCGGCTCGGATGTGTCTCCCCCGCCCGTGGGAACCCAGAGGGTGAGCCACCCCTTCGGAAGCTGCCCGAGACGTCGGCCACCGCCCCGAACCGACCGGAGCCTGCCCCGCCGGGCGGTTGGTCCGCGTCTCGTTATTCGACAAGGCGTTGCGGACACCGATCCGATCGTCCGCGGCGTGCCGACCGGACGCTGCCCGACAGCCCGAGATCAGACGGTGGTCAGCGTCCGGCTCGCGTCCCCGTGTCGGTCTCGGAGTCGCGGCGGACCGGCGGCGAACCGAAGAGGCCCCGACGGATCCCCCGGTTTTTCGCGGTTCGTGGCGGCTCGGTCGACCGACCGTCGCGGAACACGTCTGTCCGGTCCGGCCCGAGAAGGGTCGGCGGGACGCGTGTCCGCCGAGGGAAGATCCGAGCCGCCCCCGCCGCGACGGGCCCGTTTCGCCCGGTGGGACCACCGGTGCCCCGGAGCCCGGCCCGACCGGTGCGCTGCGCCCCTTCGTCGGGAACGGCCGCCGCCGATCGGGCGGTCGGATCGCACCGAGACCGAACCCGGTCGAGATCGCGCCCGCGACTGTCGCGGGCTCGGGAGGGATCGGCGCCCCGCCCCGGATCAGAACCGCCGACGAAGGCGCCCGCCCGCGCGGTGCCCCCGACCGAGTCCGCGACGGTCGCGCCCTCGCGACCCGCGAGCGGCCGTCGCTTCGGGCTGCAGCACGGCCGGTCCGCAGCGCGACGCTCGGGCTCAGACCGCCCGCTCGCCGTACCAGACTGCCGCCGTGTGCTTGGCCTCGGCGAAGAACAACCAGCGTTCGATCGCGAGGCCGAGAGCGAGCGAGAGCACCGCCGCGAGGCCGCAAACGATTCGCGCGCCGCCGCCCGTCGCGAGCCCGACCGCCACCAGCGACCAGGGCGAAGCGCCACCGAACAGCAGCGCCAGCCGTCGAAGCTTCGCGGCGTGCCGGCGCGCCACGCGAAAGCCCGTCTCGTCGAGTAGCCAGCTGCCGGCCGTGTGCGCCGGCTCGATCGGGCGCGCCGGCCCGCGATCGGGAACACCGATCGCGGCCGCCGCGGTGACACGTGGCGGAGCTCGATCGCCCAGCCGCCACCAGAGCACCTTCAGCCCCCAGACGAGCGGCAGGACCGCGAGAGCGAGCAGACCGGGCAGGCCAGGATCGAGACCGGACGCGGCGGCCAGCGCGAAGGCGAGCACGAGTCCGGAAGCGAGGGCGAGCGCCAGGAACACCGGCGTGGTGAGCGGCTGGTGCCAACGCGGGATCGGCACGAGCGTGGCGTAGATCTGACCCGTGCAGAGCACCGTGAGCGCCGCACCGGCGGCCGCGAGGAGCGCCGCCGCGGCCGGTATCCGGCTCTCGAGCGACCAGCCGGCGGCGAGCGCCAGGGCCGGCGCGAAGGTCGCCACCGCCGCCACCGCCTCGCGCGACAGCCAGGAGGTCCGCCACTGGGTGAACGCCCGCCATGCGCGCTCGGGTCGGGCGAGATGGAAGCGCGAGGCGAACAGACCCGCGGCGATCGCGACGAGGGCCGGACCGAGTCCCACGAGCCCGGCCCTCGGCTCGGCGGGCAGAACAGCGGCGAGGCCGAGGAGCGCCCAGACCGCGAGCAGGCCGTAGCCCGCCCCCGAGAGCGTCGTGAAGAGCAGAAGCGAGGGAGCGGGACGCACGGCTTTCGACCTCAATCGCCGAGCAGCCGGTCGAGCCAGCCGAGGAAACCACCCTCGGCGGGCGCGTCCTCGAGCCGGTCACCGTCGGCCGCGAGCCGGCGGCCGGGCCGGGGCGGCAGATAGCGGTTGGTCGGCCGATAACCGAGCTCGGCCAAGAGCTCGACGCCGCCCCGCTCGGCGACCAGGCGCGCGACGGCGCTCTCGGGATCGCCCAGATCGCCGAAATGCCGCGCTCGCGCCGGGCAGGCGGCCACACAGGCCGGCACGCGGTCCTCCGCCGGCAACCGCTCGTCGCCGATCCGATCGACGCAGAGCGTGCACTTCTTCATCACGCCGCTCGCCGGATCGAGCTCGCGCGCACCGTAGGGACAAGCCCATGCACAGAGCCCGCAGCCGATGCACTTGGCCTCGTCGACCAGGACGATGCCGTCCTCGGCACGCTTGAAGGAGGCACCGGTCGGGCAGACCGTGACGCAGAGCGCGTTTTCGCAGTGCAGGCAAGAACGCGGGAAATAGACGGTGCGGCCGGCCGCGCCCTCGCCCACCTCGAAACCGTGTACCCGGTTTAGCCAGGTGCCGGCGGGCCGGCTGCCATAGGGCTCGAGATCGGCGAGCGGCCCCGGATGGCCGCCGCCGTTCCACTCCTTACAGGCGACCACGCAGGCCTGGCAGCCCACACAGGTGTCGAGATCGATCACGAGCCCGAGGCGACGGGCGGGCGGCGGGTCGGGCAGCGCGGTCATCGCCCGGACCCGCGAAAGCTCTCGCCCCAGAGGAGCACGGCCGGAGGATCCGGCAGGCCCGGTTGCCGAGGCAGAGGAGCGAAGCGCGGTTCCGTGGCCGCGGGCGCGCCGGGCACGACCTTCTCGACCCGCACCCGCAGATCGTACCAGGCGGCTTGACCCGTGATCGGGTCGGCGTTGGCCAGCCGGCGACCGTCCGCTTCGGGCGGCCCGAGCTCGTCGATCAGGTGGTTGAGGAGGAAGCCGCGCACCGCCTCGGGCGCTTCGCTCGGCAGCCCCCAGGCACCGCCCCGCTTGCCGATCGCGTTCCAGGTCCAGACCGTGCCGGGCTCGACCCCGTCCACCAGCCGCGCGATCGCCCGGATCGAGCCGTGCCGGCTCGTGACCCGTACCGGATCGCCGTCCGCAATTCCGAGAGCCGCCGCCGTCACACGAGCGATGCACAGCCGGTTCTCGCCCAGGATCTGGCGCAGCCAGGCGTTCTGCGAGCCCCAGGAATGATACATCGCAGCCGGCCGCTGGGTCACCGCGGCGAGTGGATAGCGGCCTTCCGCGTCCGCCTCGAGCTCGGCCGAGGGGTACCAGAAGGGGAGCGGATCGAAACAGCGCTCGATCCGCGCCCGCAGAGGCTCCGGCGGCTGCACGGGCCCGTGACCGCGGGCCGCGAGCCGAAAGCGCTGCAGCGGCTCGCACCAGAGCTGCATGACGATCGGCCGCGCCTCGGCGAGGAGGCCGAGCTCGACCGCGAGCTCGAGATAGTCTCGATTGACCGGCTTCATGTAGCGCCGTCCGGGCGGAAAACGATGCTCGAAGAAGCAGCCGTTTTCGACATAGGCCTCGAGTTGGCGCGGGTTGGGCGGACCCTTGCCCACCGCCTTCCCGTCCGGGCCACGCCAGCCCGCGAGCGGGCCGATCCCGGGCGCGCGCTCGTGGTGGACCAGATAGTCGGCGTAGCCGCCCGGATAGCGGGGTCCGCCGTCCTCGCGGGTGAAGGCCGGCAGCCGCAAGCGGTGGCCGAGCTCGATCAAGACGTCCTGAAACGGCCGGACGTCGCGGTCGGGCGGCAGAACCGGCTGGCGGATCGAATCGCACAAGGCATCGGCCTTGCCGATCGGCCGGTCGAGGAGCGAGAGCGCATCCCACCGCTCGAGATAGGTCGTGTCCGGCAGCACGAGATCGGCATAGGCCACCGTCTCGGAATAGAAGGCATCGCTGTAGATGATCTTCGGGATCCGATAGCGCCCGGTCGCCGGATCTCGGTCGGTCAGCATGGCGATCGTCTCGCTCGTCGCCATGGCCGAGTTCCAGGCCATGTTGGCCATGTAGAGGAAGAGCACCTCGATCGGGTAGGGATCACCCCGCCAGGCGTTGCCGATCACGCTGTGCACGAGGCCGTGCGCGGCGAGCGGCGCTTCCCAGGAGAAGGCCTTGTCGATCCGGCACGGGCTGCCGTCGGCTTCCACCAGCAGATCCTCGGGGCCGGTCGGATAGCCGAGCGGCATGCCAGGCATCGGTCGACCGGGCGCCACCTGGCCGGGCTTGCCGCAGGGCTTGGGTCCGGGCGGGATCGGCCGCGGATACGGAGCCTTGAACCGGAAGGCTCCCGGCCGATCCACCGCACCCAGGAGAAGCTGCAGGAGATGGATCGCCCGGCAGGTCTGGAAGCCGTTGGCGTGCGCGGAGATGCCGCGCATCGCGTGGACCGCTACCGGTCGACCTTCGACACCCTCGTGGCGGCGGCCGCGCCAGTCGGTCCAGGGCTCGGCCACGAACGGCGGATCCTCGAAGGCGGCCCGAGCGAGCGCCGCGGCGAGCGCCCGGATGGTCGCCGCTGCGATGCCGGTCGGGCCGGCGGCCGCCTCGGGGCCGAAGGCCGGGTCGAGGTAGCGTTCGGCCAGGATCTCGAACACCGGCCGTGCCCGCCGTCCGTCCGGCAGACGGACCGCACCGCGTAGCGCCGGGGCCGCTTCGGGTTCGTCGACCGGCCGCAGATCTCCCCGCCGTCGGTCCCGGCAGAGCGGCCTTCCCTCCGGGTCGCGGGCGAAGATCCCGTCCTCGGGCTCGCCCGGATCCTCGATCACGAGCCAACCGGCGTTCGTGCACTCGGCGAGGTAGGGGGCGTCGACCCGCCCGGCACGCAACAGCTCGTGGACGAGCGCGAGGACGAGCAGCCCGTCGGTGCCGGGGCGAATCGGCAGCCAATCGTCGGCGATCGCCGCGTAGCCCGTGCGTACGGGATTGACCGCGACGATCCGGCCACCCCGCGCCTTCATGGCGGCGAGGCCCAGCTTCAGGGGGTTGCTGTCGTGGTCCTCGGCCACGCCCAGCATCAGGAACAGCCGGGCGTGCTCGAGGTCGGGCTCGCCGAATTCCCAGAACGAGCCACCGAGCGTGTACATGCCGGCGGCCGCCATGTTGACCGAACAGAAGCCGCCGTGCGCGGCGAAGTTCGGCGTACCGAACTGCGCCGCCCAGAAGCCCGTGAGGGCCTGGCTCTGGTCGCGGCCGGTAAAAAAGGCGAGTTTCTTGGGGTCGCTCGCCCGCACCTCGGCGAGCCAGCGGGTGGCGGTGTCGAGCGCCTCCTCCCAAGAGATCTCGACGAGCGCGTCGCGGCCGCGTTCGCCGACCCGCTTCAAGGGCGCTCGCAGCCTGGCGGGCGACTGCTGGTGCATGATCCCGGCCGAGCCCTTGGCGCAGATCACACCGCGATTGACCGGGTGGGCGCGGTTTCCGTCGACGAACCGCGGGCGACCGTCTTCGAGGTGGACCCGAATCCCGCATCGGCAGGCGCACATATAGCAGGTCGTGCAGACCGTCCGGGTCCCCCGCTCGGCCACGACACCCGCGCTCACTCCCAGAGCCTCCCCCCGAGCCTCCCGCGTATCCGGTCGCATCCGGACCCGACACCCCGCTCGTTACGAGGTCGCACCGGCCCGAACAAGCGGTCCCGCGAGGACGCGCCCTGCGCCAAGTTCGGCCCGCACGCCGGCATCCACCACTTCAAAAGTCGACGGTGACGAGCACCGTGTCGCTGTAGCGGCCGACCGGTACCGATTGGCCGCCCGGGATCGTGCCATAGACCACGAGACTGCCGGTGCCGCTCGAGGGCGTGAAGCTGAGCGCGTTCGACCCCGTTCCCCACACCTTCGTGCGGGCGCTGTCGCGGTAGAGCTGATAGGCGAGCTTGTTGCCGGCGCTGTCGACGAGGGTGCGGGCGGCGGTGTTCCGGTTCGTCCCGCCGTCGAGGTGGACCTTGAGCCGGCCGGTGCCGCAGCCTTCGTAGGCGATCGTGCCTTGGGCTTTGAGGTCCGCCGTCTGGCCGACACCGTAAGTGCCGAAGCCGAGCGATGCCGCCCCGACCTTGCAGGTGGCGATCACCTCGACCGTGACCGCGAGATTGCCGGTCACGGTCGCGGCCACGGCGCCGGTCCCGGTCGGAAGGAGCAGGAGCGAGAGGATCGGCAGAATTCGGCAGGGCTCGGACATCCGGGGCTTCCAGGGCTGGTCGGACGAACCCCCGGGCAGCACCCGGGCGGTCGGCCACCACTGTGCCGGGCAAAGGTAAAGGAGCCGTTAAGGACGCGGCTGCCGTGCGGTTGATGCCACCCCGCTTTCCTGCTCATTGTCGGCCGTTCGCGGCGGACGGCGCGGCACCGGACGAGGCCATGGGTGGTGCGGGCGAATTCTGGGTCAAGCTCTGGGGCGTGCGCGGCACCGTCCCCTGCCCCGGCCCCTCGACCCGGCGGTTCGGCGGCAACACCGCTTGCGTCGAAATCCGTTGCGGCCCTCACCGGCTCGTCTTCGACGCCGGCACCGGGCTGCGTGTCCTCGGCAACGCGATGGCGGCGAGCGAAGGCGGCCGCCACGACGCCCACCTGTTTCTCACCCACACCCATCTCGACCACGTGCTCGGGCTACCCTTCTTCAAGCCGGCCTACCAGCCCGGCAACTGCTTCGAGCTCTGGGCGGGCCACCTGCGGCGCGCCGGGCGCAGCCTTCAGGAGGTGCTCTGCCGGCTCATGGAGAGCCCCTATTTCCCGGTACCGCTCGACATCATGCACGCCTGCATCGCCTTCCACGATTTCGACGCGGGCGACGTGCTCGAGCCCATCCCGGGCGTGCGGGTGCAGACCGCCGCGCTCCGCCACCCCGGCGGCGCTACCGGCTACCGGGTCGACTATGGCGGTCGCTCGATCTGCTACGTGACCGACACCGAGCATCCCGAGCACGGTCACGATCCGGCCGTGCTGGCCCTCATCGAGGGCGCCCAGATCGTCATCTACGACGCCACCTACACCGATGCCGAGATGGTCCGCTTCCGCGGCTGGGGCCACTCGACCTGGGAAGAGGGCGTGCGGCTGTGCGAGGCCGCCGGCGCCGGTCGGCTCGTGACCTTCCACCACGACCCCGAGCGCGACGACACCGAGCTCGACCTGATCGACGCCCTGCTCGGTGACCGCTTCCCGGGCTCTCTCGTCGGTCGCGAGGGTATGGTGCTCGAACCTTGAACGGTCCGGGCTTCTTCCTCCCCTGCCACTGGGCCGAGCGGATCCGCCCGCCCGGCGCCTATCCCGAACTCGAGCCGCTGCTCGCCCGCCACGAGTCGACCTTTCTCGCGACCCTCGCCGCTGCCGAGCGACACGCATCCGAGCTCGCCGCCATGCGCGGCCCCGCCCCCGCCCCGCGTCTCGACCAGGACTGGTTCCCCCGGCTCGATGCGGCGATCGCCTACGCCCTGGTCCGCGAGCACCGACCGAGGCTCGTGCTCGAGATCGGCTCCGGCCATTCCACCCGCTTCCTCGCCCGCGCACTCACCGACAACGGCGGCGGGCGGCTCGTCGCGGTCGACCCCGAGCCGCGCGCGCCGCTGCCGCCCATGGTCGAGCACCGGGCCCGTCTCTTGAGCGAGAGCGAGCTCGGCCTTGCGAGCGAACTCGGCCCGGGCGACGTGCTGTTCGTCGATTCGAGCCACCTCGCGGTCCCCGGCAGCGACGTCGACCTCGTGGTCTGCCGGATCCTTCCTCGACTCTCCCCTGGCGTGCTGCTCCACCTGCACGATGTCTTCTTGCCCGAGGCTTATCCCGAGAGTTGGGCGTGGCGCGGCTACAACGAGCAGACGGTGGTGGCGGCCCTTCTCTTGGGATCCCGCTTCCGCCCGCTCTGGGCGAGCCGTTGGATGTTGACACGACGGGCCGAGCGGATCGCCGCGGGCCCGCTCTCGACCCTGCCGCTCCTGCCCGGTGCTTTCGAGACGAGCCTGTGGCTCGAGCTCGGCGCCGCCTAGCTCCCCTCGCTCGCCGCCTCGCGGGCGAGCCGGTCCCTGAGCTCGCGCTTCAAAATCTTGCCGTACGCACTCTTGGGAAGCGAATCCAGGAAGACGTAGCGCCTGGGCCGCTTGAAGCGGGCGATCTCGCGCAGACAATGGGCGTCGAGCTCGTCGGCTCGGGTACCGGGCTCGGCCACGACGCAGGCCACCACCCGCTCGCCCCATTCGGGGTCGGGCAGGCCCACGACCGAGACCTCTTTGACCTTCGGATGGGTGAGCAGCGCCTCCTCGACCTCGCGCGGATAGATGTTGGCCCCGCCCGAGATGATCAGATCCTTCGAGCGGTCCTTGAGCGTGAGATAGCCCTGTTCGTCGAGCGCGCCGAGATCACCCGTCCGTAGCCAGCCGTCGCCCATGGTCCGCCGCGTGGCCTCGGGATCGCGCCAATAGCCGGGGACCACGCTCGGACCTCGCGCCAGCACCTCGCCGACCGCCCCGGGCGACAGCCGGCGGCCCTCCTCGTCGGCGATCGCCACCTCGACCACGATCTGCGCGGTGCCGGCAGACTGCAGGATGTCGCGCCGTCCGGCTCGGGCTGCCGCCTCGTGCTCGCGCCGCGAGAGGGCGGTGATGCACATCGGCGATTCCCCCTGGCCGTAGAGCTGGGCCAGCCGGAACCCCAAGACGCCGTGCGCCTCCTCGAGGTCGGCCAGATACATGGGCGCCCCGCCGTAGACGATCGTGGCGAGCCCCTCGCCCGCGAGGCCCTTCGCCTTCGCGTGGCGGACGAGCCGTTTGACCATGGTGGGGGCGGCGAACATGTGGACGCGGCCCCAGGCCCGCCAGAGCTCGAACACCTCGGCCTCGTCGAAGCCACCGGTCTCCGGCACGACGTGGCAGGAGCCGACCGCCGCGTGCGGGCTCACGTAGCAGCCCGAGCCGTGGCTCAAGGGTGCCGCGTGCAGAAGCGCCGAGCGCGGCGCCACTTCGTCCACGTCGATGTGGTAGGCGTAGGTCATGGCGCGCAGATTGCCGTGGGTGATCATCGCGCCCTTGGGCCGGCCGGTGGTGCCGCTCGTGTAGAAGAGCCAAGCGAGCGCGTCCGGCCCCACTTCGGCCATCGCCGGCGCCGCCTCCTCGAACAGGTCCGCATACTCGACCGTCGCCGCCTCGACCACCCGGCAGGAAGCGGGCGGGTCGGCCTCTGCCACCGCATCCGCGAGCTTCTCCGAAACGAAGCACACCCGCGGCTCGGCGTGCCCCAGGATCCAACCGAGCTCCTTGGGATGGAGCTTGGCGTTGATCGGCACGATCGCCGCCCCCGCCCACCAGGTGGCGAGTTCGATCTCGAGATATTCGGGCCGGTTCTCCATCACGATCGCCACCCGCTCGCCGGGCTCGCAGCCGAATCTCGAGCGGAGACCGCCCGCCAGCCGGGCGGCGCGATCGACGAGCTGCCGATAGGTCCAGAGCGTGCGCGTACCGAGCCCGACCGCCGGCGCTTCGCCGTCGCGCCGTGCGGTCCGAAGGAAGAGATGGGCGAGGTTCATCCCCGCGAGCTCCCGATCTTTCCGCCCTCGACGGCCGGCGAACCTGCCGACCGCCGACCGCGTCGACAAGGGGCGAACGATCCTCTTCGATCCGCCAACACGAAAAGTGTTTTGACACTCGCGACGATCGTCCCTAATACCGCTCGGCCGATTGCGTTGAGAGGGCGCGATGTTGAGCACCTGTCGCCGCCTGTTGGCGGGATGCACGATGGTGTTGACAGCCGGTGCGTTCGCCGCCTCGGCGGTCGCCTGGCAGCCCAGCAAACCGGTACAACTCTATGTCCCGGCCGGGACGGGCGGCGGCGCCGACCAGATGGCCCGCGCGATCCAGGGCATCGTCGCCAAACATAATCTCATGAGCCAGCCGATCGTCGTGCAGAACAAGGGCGGCGGCGCCGGGGCCGAGGCTTTCCTCGAGGTCAAGGAGAAGAAGGGCGACGCCCATCTGCTCCTGATCACACTCTCGAGCCTGTTCACCACACCTTTGGCGACCGGAGTGCCCTTCCGCTGGACCGACATCACACCGGTCAAGATGCTGGCGCTCGACGAGTTCGTGCTGTGGGTCAACAGCGAATCCCCTTGGCAGAGCGTGGCCGATTTCGTGGCCGCCGCCAAGGGCCAGAAGCTGCGAATGGGCGGCACCGGCTCGCGTCAGGAGGACCACATCATCACCGTGGCCCTCGGTAAGGCCATCGGCACGCAGTTCACCTACGTGCCCTACAAGGGCGGCGGCGAGGTCGCGGTCCAGCTCGTGGGCCGCCACGTCGACACCACCGTCAACAACCCGATCGAGGCCGTCAGCCACTGGAAGGCGGGCAAAGTTCGCCCGCTCTGCGTCTTCGATTCGCAGCCCATGCCTTATCCCGACGCCATCGTCGACGGGAAGGCCTGGAGCGACATCCCGACCTGCAAGAGCCAGGGTCTCGACGTCGAATATCTGATGCTGCGCGGCATCTTCATGCCGGCCGGCGTCGGCGACGAGACGGTACGTTTCTACGTCGACCTCCTCGACAAAGTCCGCGCGACACCGGAATGGAAGGAGCTCATGGCCCAAGGCGCCTTCAACCAGACCGCGCTCGATGGCCCGGAGTTCCGCGCCTGGCTCGAGCGGGAAGAGGAGCGCCATCGCAAGCTCATGGCCGAGGCGGGCTTCTTGGCGAAATGAGCGGAGCCGGCGGCCGCCTCGCGGCCCGTCCGGCGGCCCGGCGCCACGAGGAAAGGCGGGGGAGATCGGATCATGCCGCAATTCGCCGGCGGTGGTAGCGGGATCGCTCAGCGGACGATGGAGATCCTGCTCGCGAGCCTGATGGCCGCGATCGCCGGGCTCGCCATCCGCGAGGGTTTGCGGCTCGGCAACGGCTGGGCCTTCGACGGTCCCGAAGCGGGCTATTTCCTCTTCTGGATCGGCCTGCTCCTCCTCGTCGCGAGCACCGTGAACCTCCTTCGTGCCCTCGCCCGGCCGGCCGACGGTCGGCTGTTCGCCAGCTGGCCGCGCCTCCTGCTGGTCGCCCAGGTCCTGATCCCGGCCGCCCTTTATGGTGCCGCCATCTTCCTCGTCGGCATCTATGCCGCCTCGGCGGCGCTCGTGCTCTGGTTCATGCGCGGCCTGGGCGGCTTCTCGCTGCGCCAGGCGGTGCCGGTGGCGGCCGCTCTCGTGCTCACCGCCTTCCTGCTCTTCGAGGTGTGGTTCCTGGTCCCGCTGCCCAAGGGTCCGGTCGAGCACGCCCTCGGCTTCTGACCCCCCTCCCCGTCCGCCCCCGTCCGCGGAGCCGCATGCCCCATGAGCGAGCTCGTGGCCCTCCTCCACGGCTTCACGATCGCCCTCGAGCCGACCAACCTCGCCCTCATGGTAGCGGGAATCGTGCTCGGCGTCTTGATCGGCGTCCTACCGGGCCTGGGCGGCGCGAACGGGGTCGCGATCCTCCTGCCCCTCACCTTCACCCTCGAGCCCGTCTCGGCGATCATCCTCCTCTCCTGCATCTACTGGGGCGCGCTCTTCGGCGGCGCCATCACCTCGATTCTCTTCAACATCCCGGGGGAACCCTGGTCGGTGGCGACCACCTTCGACGGCTATCCGATGGCCCAGCAGGGTCGCGCCGCCGAGGCGCTGACCGCCGCCTTCACCTCCTCCTTCATCGGCGCCTTCGTGGCGATCCTCCTCGTCACCTTCGTCTCGCCGCTCGTCGCGGGCTTCGCCCTGCGCTTCGGACCCGCCGAGTTCTTCGCCGTCATGTTCCTGGCCTTCGCGAGCTTCATCGGCTTCTCCTCGGGCTCGCCCTTCAAGACCATGGCCTCGATGATGCTCGGCTTCCTTTTGGCCGGCGTCGGGCTCGACACGGTCACGGGCCAGCTGCGCGGCACCTTCGGCTCGACCGAGCTCATGCGCGGCTTCCATTTCCTCGTCGTCGTGATCGGCCTGTTCGGCATCTCCGAGATCCTCCAGTCGATCGAGGAGGGTCTCGCCTTCCGTGGCCGCGAGGGCCGGATCGACCTGCGCGCGGTGCTGCGCACCTGGGGCGAGATGCTGCGCCACCGGGCGATCGTGCTGCGCTCGGCGCTGATCGGCTGCTGGATGGGGATCACGCCGGCGGGCGCCACCCCCGCCTCCTTCATGAGCTACGGTGTAGCGCGTCGGTTGAGCCACCACGGCGCCGAGTTCGGCCGCGGCCGCATCGAGGGAGTGATCGCGCCGGAGACCGCGGCGCACGCCGCCGGCACCTCGGCACTCCTGCCCATGCTGACCCTCGGAATCCCGGGCTCGCCCACCGCCGCGGTGCTCCTGGGCGGCTTGATCATGTGGGGCCTTCAGCCCGGGCCCATGCTCTTCGTCGAGCAGAAGGACTTCGTCTGGGGCCTGATCGCCTCGATGTATCTCGGCAACGTCGTGGGCCTCGCGATCGTGCTCACCGCCGTGCCCTGGTTCGCGGCGATCTTGCGAATTCCCTTCCCGATCATCGCCGCCATCGTCCTCGTCGTCTGCGCGATTGGGGCTTACACGGTCAACAACGCCGCCTTCGACATCGTGCTCATGCTGATCTTCGGGGTCCTGGGCTACATGATGAAGAAGCTCGACTACCCCCTGGCCCCACTCGTCTTGGCTCTCGTCCTGGGCGATCGGACCGAGCAGTCCTTCCGCCAGGCCCTCCTTCTCTCCGAGGGCAGCTTCTCGATCTTCTTCTCGAACGCGCTCGTGAGCTCCATCATGGTGTTGGGGCTCGTGCTTCTCCTCTGGCCGCTCTTCGCGAGGCTGCGCGGCGGCGAGCGGGCACGGGCGAGCGCCTGAGCGGCCCGGGCGCTCCGCCCCGCGCCACGACGCCACCGTGCCGGCCGGCCGAGCCGGCCCGGTCGCTTCCGTCGAGAGCGCCCGTCGCCCGCACGCTTCTCGAGCCCGCTTGCGCCGGCGGACGCGGACCGGACGCATGCGAGCCTGCCGACACAACCGAGTGTGTACCGATACCGACGTCGCCATGGCGCCCTCGGATAGGTTGTCGCGACTGCACCCCGCCCCGTTGACGGACCCGCTGTGGGGATTCATCACCGTCCCCGAGTATGTTCGGAGTCTGGACTTCGATACAGCTTTGGTCTCCTCGCCGGCGCGCCGGCCCGGCCGTCCGGCTCGGCCTCCTCCTGGCGGCCCTCCACCTCGCCAGGATCGGGCCAGTCGCGGCCGAGCCCTGGATCCCGACCCCGGGCCTGCGCTTCGACATCCAGTTCACGAAGCCGTTCGACCTCGCCCGCCCTGTCGACCTCCTCGAGCTCGACCTGTTCGACACGAGCGCCGAGAAGGTCGCCGCCCTGCGCGCCCGCGGCGTGCGCACCGCCTGCTACGTCAACGCCGGAGCCTTCGAGGATTGGCGGCCGGATGCCGCCGCCTTCCCGAAAGTCGTGCTCGGCAAGGCCTACGCGGGCTGGCCCGGTGAGCGCTGGCTCGACATCCGCCGCATCGACCTTCTGGCGCCGATCGTCGAGGCGCGGCTCGACCTCTGCCGTGCCAAAGGCTTCGACACCGTCGAGGCGGACAATGTGAACGGCTTCGAGAACGACACGGGCTTCCCGCTCGACCGCGACGACCAGGTCGCCTTCAACCGCTGGCTCGCCAACGCCGCGCATGCCCGCGGCCTCTCGATCGGGCTCAAGAACACGGGACTTTTGGCGGCCGAGCTCGTCGATCGTTTCGACTGGGCGCTCGTCGAATCCTGCTATCGCTACAACGAGTGTCAGCTCTTCCAGCCCTTCCGCCGGGCCGGCAAAGCGGTGTTCGTGATCGAGTACACCCAGAACCGCCGCCAGCAGAGCCGATACTGCGCCCTCGCGCGCAACGACGGCTACGGCCTGCTCTTCAAGCGCCGCAAGCTCGACGGCTGGCTCGCCCGCTGCCCCTGAAGCCGCGGTCGCCACGGACGACCTCGACGCCGCCGCGGGCCGGTTCTATGAAACCGCCGACCGAAGCACAGGCCGGGCCAGAGACGCCATGACAGCACGACCCAGCTGGGTCGACGACCCGCACCCCAGCATCGACGAACAACGGCTCGGCACCCGCGGGCTACGGCGCGGGCTCGCCCTCTTGGGCCGGCTCTTGCCGGGCGAGTGGCTGCGGACCGTGCTCTGGCGCGGTCTCGTCGCCAAGCCCCGCAAGGTCCTGCGGCGAGCGGCAACGGGTTTCTACCGCATCGACCACGTCTACGAGGTGCTCGAAGAGTTCGCGAGCGAGGTCGAGGGGCCGCTCTCGGTTCTCGAGTTCGGCACCGCGCAAGGCTACGCTACAGCCAAACTCCTCTACGCAATCCGCCACCTCGGCCTCGAGGACAGGGTCTGTTACCACGGTTTCGACAGTTTCGAGGGCCTGCCCGCTGCGGTCGATCCCGAGGACCGCGGTTTCCGTGGCAACGACTGGATCGAGGGCTCCTACCGCGCCAGTCTCGCGGGAATCGAGGCCTACTGCGCCGCCAAGGGCTATCGCAACGCCCGCTTCCATCCCGGGTATTTCGAGGCGACGCTCGGCCCCGAGCTGCTCGCCGAGCTGCGCACCACGCCGCCCTGCCTGGTCTGGCTCGACTGCGATCTCTACAGCTCCACCC
This sequence comes from uncultured Alphaproteobacteria bacterium, assembly GCA_937926445.1. Taxonomy (GTDB): domain Bacteria; phylum Pseudomonadota; class Alphaproteobacteria; order Geminicoccales; family Geminicoccaceae; genus JANXAZ01. Next base: position 15,661 of record CALBAK010000026.1, on the reverse strand, counting down.
GCACCGTGCTCGAGCGGCTGGCCGACGTCCTGCCGACGGGCTGCGTCCTCTATTTCGACGACATCGACTTCAACTACGGCTCGCGCTTCACGGGTCAGGCGCGGCTGATCCACGAGATCAATCACGAGGGCCTGCTGGGCTCCGACACCGAGCTCGTCCTCGACCGCGAGCTCTCCTGGGACAGCGCCCGCATCTACCGCTTCGTGCGGGTCGGCGAGCGCGCGCTCGCCTATCGCCCGCGCTTCACGCGCACCGTCCCGGCCGAGGCCCGCCCGATCGGCGACGGCTCGCCCTTCCCCTGAGCCGGTCGACCCGTATCGAACGGCTCACGGTACGCCGGACCTCTTCGATCTTCGCCCCCGGCCCGATACGGGCGCCGGGTCGCGTGAACGCGCTGGGCCCCCTCGGCTGTCGTCCGCCCGAGGACCGTCGACCCCTCGTCGCGACGGTCGTGTGCGGCTCACTTTCGACCGGGTCGAGGACGGCGTGCCCGAGGCCTGTACGATCCGCCTCTTCGTCCCAAACGGCGATCCCGACGGGCTTCGGATCGTCGGCACGAGTTTCTGGACGGGCCGATGTCTCCATGTTCGTCGAGAGCATCTCCGGCAGGCGGCCGGGCGCGCCGAGCTCCAGAACCCCGGTGTCCATCTTCCGACGGGGCCGGAGGAAACCGACAACCGCCGCCGCGGCTCCGTGTCGGCGAGACCGAGTGCGTCGGGGAGCGCCTGCAGATGCACGACGTGAACAGGGAGTTCTGCGAACGCGCCATCGTCTTCGTGTCCGACGGTGACGTGCCGGACGGCGGCATCCGGCGGCGGCTCGCGCATGCGTTCGTCGCGCGGGCGCGGGCTCGGCGGCGTCACGAGCCCCTGAACGCCACGAAGCCTCGGGCACCGCCCCTCTCGAAGGTCGACAAGGCCGACGCCGAGGCCTTCCTTGCGGGCATCGCTCAGATCCTGCCGCTCGTCGGCGTGCACGCCCTCGAGGAAGCGCGGGTCATACGCCCGCAGGCCTCGACCGCCCCGCGAGACGAGGACCTCGTCCTGGTGGTTGCGGCGCTGGCGGAGGGTTTCGAGAGGGTTTTCCTCGGCGAGCGGTGCCGGTACGCCGTCCGGATCGCCCAGGCCAAGCTGGGCCTCTTGCGCCGGGTAGCGGCGTATCGGACCGCCCCGCTCTCGGGCGATCACCCAACTCGCTCCCGTTCGCGAGATCGTCCCCTACGGCGACAGCGGCAAGTACAAGTTCGTCTTCCGCGAGCCCACCCGCGAGCTGGACCGCCCGATTCCGCTGAGCGCAGCCCCGGCAGCAGCCATGCAGGGTCCCCGCTACACCACGCTCGGCCGGCCCAGGACCGCCGCGAGCGTCGCCGCCCCGACAGTGCCGAACACGAGGCGAGAGCCGAGGGCGGCCCAGTGCGGCCGGCATCGGGCCGTCTGCGCCCCGGAGCTCGTCCGGCTCAACCCGGATCGCCGGCATCGAGAGTCGGATGGCCGCGGACCGAGACGCCGCCCGGAGGCTCTCAATCGAGCGCCCGAGCGGAACTCGATCCGGAGCGTCCGGGCCTTCCCTCTCGACTCGAGCCCCGCCTCCGGGCGCCCGGGAGCAGCCTCGGCTCGATGCCGACGGCCCCGTCGAGCAGCGCCGAGCGCGGCGCGCACGAAGACGCGGCCGCCTCGGTGTCCGACCGGAGCCCCGGGCCGGCTCGAAACGGAGCCCACTCAGCCGGGATCGCCCGCATCGAGCGCCGGATCGCCGCGGCCGGCAAGATGAGCGTCGAGCCGGCCGAGCAGAGCCGCGAGGAGTGCCCGGTCCCCGGGACCCAGCACGGCCGTGAGTTCGGCCTCGAGAGCACGCGCCAGAGGCACGATCTCCTCGAAGACGCGGCGTCCTGCCGGGCCGAGCTCGAGCAGCGCCGAGCGTCGATCCTCGGGACGTGGCCGCCGCAGCACGAGCGCCTTCGCCTCGAGCGCGGCCACCGCCCGGCTCACCTTGACCTTGTCCATCGCCGTCCGCTCGACGATCGCCGCCGCCGTGAGGGGCCCGCTCGTGCCGAGCACCGCCATGACCCGCCATTCGGGAATGGTGAGACCGAACCGCTCGGCGTAGGCGCGGGCGAAGGCCCGGCTGATCCGCTTCGCGGTCACCGAGAGCCGGTAGGGCAAGAAGGCCTCGAGCCGGAAGGGCCCGGCCTCGGGGGCAGGGTCGATGAGCCTCTCCTCGGCGGTTGACTTTGGTTTCATACGAAACAATATCCCGTGGCGGAGGGAGGCAGGCAAGCCCTGCCGCGAGCGGAGCACCGCCCATGAAGCACTATATCCGCTTCCCGCGCCTCGAGGGGCGCGCGAGCCGCCAGGCCCATGCCGATCTGCCGGAAGGCACGTTCGAGCGCGAGCTCGGCAAAGAGGGGTTCTTCGGCCCGGCGACCCATATGTACCACCGCCACCCGCCCACGGGCTGGGAGAGCTGGGAGGGGCCGTTGCGGCCGCGCGCCTTCGACCTCAACGGTATCCAGGGCCCGCATCGCTCGCCCTTCGACGCGCCCGACGTGCTCTTCAACGCCCATGTCCGCCTGCGTTTCTGGCGTGCGCCGGAGCGGATGGACCATCTCGCCCGCAACGCCGACGGCGACGAGTTGATCTTCGTGCACGAGGGGCGCGGTCATCTCTTCTGCGACTACGGCCATCTCGAGGTTCGGGCGGGCGATTACGTCGTATTGCCGCGCAGCACCATGTGGCGGATGGAGACCCTCGAGCCCACGACCTGCCTCCTGATCGAGGCCACGGGTTCGACCTATATGCTGCCCGAGAAGGGTATCCTCGGCCATCACGCGATCTTCGACCCAGCGGTGCTCGATACGCCCCGGATCGACGAGGCGTTCGAGGCGCAGCAGCGGGAAGAGCGCACCCGAGTCGTCGTCAAGCGCAACAACGCGCTCTCGGTCTGCACCTATCCCTTCAACCCGCTCGATGCGGTGGGCTGGCATGGCGACCTCGCCCCGGTCCGGCTCAACGTGAAGGACATCCGCCCGCTCGCGAGCCACCGGTACCATCTGCCGCCCTCGGCCCACACGACATGGGTGGCCAATCGCTTCGTGATCTGCACCTTCACTCCGCGCCCCTTCGAGACCGACCCGGGCGCCCTCAAGGTGCCGTTCTTCCACAACAACGACGATTACGACGAGGTCCTGTTCTACCACGCGGGTGACTTCTTCTCGCGTGACAATATCAAGGCCGGGATGATCACCTTCCATCCCTGCGGCTTCACCCACGGACCGCACCCCAAGGCCCTCGAGCGCGCCTTCGTCCAGCCCAAGCCCGCGACCGACGAATACGCGGTCATGCTCGACACGCGCGACGCGCTCCAGGTGGGTGCCGCCGCCTCGGCGGTCGAATGGCAAGACTATGCCGACAGTTGGAAGGTGAAGCGGCCGGCGCCGCAGAAGCTCGCGGCCGAGTGAGCGGCCGTGCGCCTTGCGACTCTCCGGGAAGGCGGCCGCGACGGGCGGCTTTGCCTGGTCTCGAGCGATCTCGCGCGGGCGGTGCGGGCGCGCGCCGCCTCGACCCTGCAGCAGGCGCTCGACCGCTGGTCCGAGCTCGAGCCCCTGCTGCGCGAGGAGGCACGGGCGCTCGAGGCCGGCCGGGCCGCGGATACCTTTCCCTTCGACCCCCGAGCCTGCGCCTCGCCCCTGCCCCGGGCCTATCAATGGGCGGACGGCTCGGCCTATCTCAACCATGTCGAGCTCGTCCGCCGCGCCCGCGGGGCCGAGATGCCGCCCTCTTTCCTCACCGATCCGCTCCTGTACCAGGGCGGCTCGGACGGCTTTCTCGGCCCCTGCGATCCCATCCCGCTGATCGACGAGAGCTTCGGCCTCGACTTCGAGGCCGAAGTCGCGGTGATCACCGACGACGTACCGATGGCGGCCACGGTCGAGGAGGCGGCTGCCGCCATCCGTCTCGTGGTACTCGTCAACGACGTCTCCTTGCGCAATTTGATTCCGACCGAGCTCGCCAAGGGTTTCGGCTTCTTCCAGTCGAAGCCCGCCTCGGCCTTCTCGCCGGTGGCCGTGACGCCCGACGCGCTCGGTTCGATGTGGGACGGTGCTCGCCTGCACGGAGCTCTCGAGTGCACCCTGGACGGTCGGCCGTTCGGCCGGCCCGACGCCGGCCGCGACATGCAGTTCTCTTTTCCCCAGCTGATCGCCCACGCCGCCCGCACCCGCTCGCTCGCCGCCGGCACGATCGTGGGCTCCGGCACGGTATCCAACCGCCAGGGCGGCCTGTACGGCTCGAGCATCGAGAACGGCGGGGTCGGGTACGCCTGCATCGCCGAGCTGCGGATGTACGAAACGATCGAGACGGGTGCGCCCAAGACGCCGTTCTTGCGTGCGGGCTCGACCGTTCGCATCGAGATGTGCGACGGCGAGGGTCGTTCGGTCTTCGGCGCGATCGACCAGCGCGTCGTCCCCTTCCGACGGAGCCGGGCATGAGCAAGGCTTTCGCGAGCACCGCCGATCTCGCCGACAAGGCGGTGAGCTTCGAGGAGATCGGGCCCGGCCTCTACGCCTACACGGCCGAGGGCGACCCGAACTCGGGGGTGATCGTCGGCGAGGACGCCGTCATGGTCGTCGACGCCCAGGCCACGCCGGCCCTGGCCGAGCGCGTCGTCGAGAAGATCCGCAGCGTCACCGACAAGCCCGTCCGCTGGCTCGTCCTGAGCCACTATCACGCCGTCCGCGTGCTGGGCGCTTCGGCTTACGGCGCCGAGCACATCCTCGCCTCCGAGGCGACCCGCGCACTGATCGCCGAACGCGGCGAGGCCGACATGGCGAGCGAGATCGGCCGCTTCCCTCGGCTCTTCCGCGGCAAGGAGCGGATCCCGGGCCTGACCTGGCCGACACTCACCTTCGCGACGTCGATGACCGTGTGGCTCGGTGCACGGGAAGTCCGGATCGTCCACATCGGTCGGGCGCACACCGCCGGCGACACGATCGTCTGGCTGCCCAAAGAACGGGTGCTCTTTGCCGGCGACACGGTCGAGTTCGGCGCGACGCCCTATTGCGGCGATGCGCATCTCACCGACTGGCCCGAGGTTCTCGTTCGGCTGCGCGCGCTCGAGCCCGAAGCACTGGTTCCCGGCCGCGGGCGAGCGGCGACCTCCGCTTCCGAGTGCCGACAGGCGATCGAAGGGACCGAAACCTTCGTGCGCCGCCTGTTCGGTCTCGTGAAGAGCCGCGTCGAGCGCGGTGCCACGCTCAAGAAGACCTACGACAAAGTCACGGCGGCGATGCGTCCCGAGTTCGGAGATTGGGTGATCTTCGATCACTGCATGCCGTTCAACGTCGCTCGTGCTTACGACGAGGCGCTCGGCATCGACCGGCCGCGGGTTTGGACCGCGGCTCGCGACCTCGAGCTCTGGCACGCACTCGAGGGGGCCGCGGCGATCGCCGGAGTCGAGGGCTCGCGCTAAACCCGGAGGTGCCCCGTGCCCGCCACCTACACCAATCCGCGTTTCGGCTTTCGGCCACCGCCCGAACTCGCTACGGGAGAGGGGCGGACCCGGGTGGCGATCGTGGGCGCGGGCGTGGTCGGTCTCACCGCGGCCCTCGACCTCGCCCGCCACGGCATCCGCTCGATCCTGCTCGACGACGACGATACGGTGAGCTTCGGCAGCCGAGCGATCTGCTGGTCGAAACGCACGCTCGAAATCTACGACCGGCTCGGTCTCGGCCAGCGTCTTCTCGACAAGGGTGTCACCTGGAAGATCGGCAAGGTCTACTTCAAGGACCAGCTGGCCTACACGTTCGATCTCTTGCCCGAGCCCGGCCACCGGATGCCGGCCTTCGTCAACCTCCAGCAATATTATCTCGAGGAGTGGCTGGTCGAAGCTTGCGAGGCATCCGGTCTCGTCGAGCTGCGCTGGAAGAACCGGGTCGAGGACGTCGGCAGTCGCCCCGACGGGGTTTTTCTGCGGGTGTCGACCCCGGCCGGCGACTATCGGCTCGAGGCCGACTGGCTGTTGGCCTGCGACGGCGCCCGTTCGACCGTTCGCGAACGGCTCGGCCTTCCTTTCGAAGGCCAGGTGTTCCGCGACCGCTTTTTGATCGCGGACGTGGTGATCGACGGTTTCGCGATGCCGGCCGAGCGCCGGTTCTGGTTCGACCCGCCCTTCCATCCCGGCCAATCCGTGCTGCTGCACAAGCAGCCCGATTCGATGTGGCGCATCGATTTCCAGCTCGGCGCCGAGGCCGACCCCGAGGCCGAAAAGGAACCGGAGCGGGTGCGCTCGCGGATCCGCGCCATGCTCGGCGCCGACGTGCCGTTCGCGCTCGAATGGGTGAGCATCTACACGTTCCGCTGCCGCCGGCTCGAGCGCTTCCGCCACGACCGTGTACTGTTCTTGGGCGACAGCGCGCACCAGGTGAGCCCGTTCGGCGCCCGCGGCGGCAACGGCGGGGTGCAGGACGCGGACAATCTCGGCTGGAAGCTCGCCGCGGTCCTGGAGGGCCGGGCCCCCGAGGCGCTGCTCGACAGCTACGACGCCGAGCGGGTCCCGGCGGCCGACGAGAACATCCTGCATTCGACCCGCGCGACCGATTTCATCACTCCGCGGACCGAAGCGGCTCGCGCCTATCGGGACGCCGTGCTCCTGCTGGCCAGAGACCACGCCTTCGCTCGGGCGATGGTCAACGCCGGTCGGCTGTCGACCCCGCACACCTATCGGGATAGTCCGCTCTCGACGCCGGACGACGCCGACTGGGGCGGCGGCCCCGGACCGGGTGCGCCAGCCGTCGACGCGCCGCTCGGGGAGGAGGGGTTCCTGCTCGACCGTCTGCGCAACGGTCCCACCCTGCTCGTCTTCGGACCCACCGCCCCTGCCGTCCCGGGTGTTCGGATCGTCCGGCTGCCTGCCGATGGTCTCGCTGCCGAGCGCTGGCACGCACGGTCGGGCACGACCTACCTCTTGCGTCCCGACCAACACGTCGCCGCCCGCTTCCGCGAGCCCGACCCGGCTCGGATCGCGGCGGCCCTGACCCGGCTCTGGGGCCGCGACGAGCCGTTCGCCCGCAGAGCCGCCTGATGCGCCGAGAGAGCCACCGCTTCGCCCGGCTCGAACGGAGACCCCGCTGATGGCCGAGCTCGACCGGAACCCGCGTCTCCGCGACCCGGATGCCCTGTTCGTCCGGCTCGTGCGCGCGCACCTCGACCTCTCCCCGGAGCAGAGCCGCCGGCTCGATGCCGCGCTCGTCCTTTTGCTCGCCGACCAGCTGGCCGACAGCGAACTCCTCGACCGCGCGATCGAGGCCGCTCGGTCGGCCGTGATCGCGCGAACGGAGGCGGCGTGAACCTCGTCTTGTGGAACTATTGGCGGTCCTCGGCCTCCTGGCGGGTGCGGATCGCTCTCGCCCTCAAGGGCCTCGCTTACGAGTACCGCGCGGTCGATCTCGTGCGGGACGAGCAGGCCGATCCGGCCTACCGCGAGAAGCATCCGCAGGCACTCGTGCCCACCCTCGAAGTCGACGGTGTACCGCTCGTCCAGTCGCTCGCGATCCTGGAGTGGCTCGAGGAGACCTTCCCGACACCCGCCCTTTTGCCCGGCGATACCTTCGCCCGCGCGAAGGTCCGCGCCTTCGCCCTCGCCATCGCCTGCGAGATCCACCCGCTCTCGAACCTCGCTGTCCGCCGCCATCTCGCTCAAGTGCTGCATCTCGACGAGGGCGACCAGACCCGTTGGCACCATCGCTGGCTCGAGGCGGGGCTCGGGGCTTGCGAGCGGATGATCCGCGGCGAGCCCGGGCCCTTCTGTTTCGGTGGCGAACCGAGCCTCGCCGATTGCGTGCTCGTGCCGCAGCTCTACAATGCCCGACGCTACGGCTTCCCGCTCGATTCCTTCCCGCGCCTTGGCCGAGCCGAGGCCGCGATGCTCGCTCTGCCGGCCGTCCGGCGCACCGTACCCGAGGCCCAGCCCGACGCTTCGAGAATCTGACAACCGCTCGGTGCGGATCGGAGCCGCCCGGTCGGGTGCGTCGGCGGGCGGTGCCATTGTCCGGCAGGCCGACGGTGCCGTCTCGCCGAACGCTCGTTCCGTCCGCGGCCACGAAGCCGGCCCCGCCGACCGTGCGCGGTCGCACGCCCGAACGCCGTGCCGTCCCGGCCGGCCGGGGACCAGCCGAACCACCCACCCGAGCAGGAACGCGATCGCCCGGCGAACCAGCGCCGCCAGCGACCGGAGAGAGGAGTACGCCGTGCCCATCGCCTTGCGCAGAACCTTGGCACAGCCCGGTTAACGAAGTCTTACCCGACCGCTGCCACTCGCTCGCCCCACGCTTGCCCGCTGCCGCCCGGCGGGGCTAGCCCGTAGCCATGGCCGTGATCGCCGAGGCGCTCTCGACGGTGGTGCTGGTCGTGGCACTCGGGGTCGTCCTGCGCCGCAGCGGGGCGGTTCCGGCGGCCTCCTGGGCGCCGATCGAGCGGCTCACCTATTTCGTCCTTTTCCCGGCCCTCCTGTTCGTCGAGCTGGCCCGCGCCGACCTCGGCGGCACCGGTGCGGCGCGGGTCGCCCTCGTGCTCGTGGCGGCTCAGCTCGCGATGGCGGCGGTCGCCTTCGCGCTCCGGCGGCCCCTGGCGCTCGACGGGCCGCAGCTCGGCGCCCTCGTTCAGGGGGTCGTGCGCTGGAACAGCTACACCGCCTTGGCCCTTGCACCACTGCTCTTCGGCCCCTCGGCGCTCGGCTCCGCCGCGGTCGCGGTGGGCTCGCTCACACCCGTGGCGAACCTGGTGAGCGTCTGGGTGCTCACCCGCCACGGCGCCGGCCCGCGGGCCCGCCTCGCCGTGATCCGCGGGCTCGCGACCAACCCGCTGCTCCTCGCCTGCCTCGCCGGCCTCGCCTGGAACCTCGCGGGGCCGCCCTTGCCGCGTTTCCTGCTGGACGCGCTCACCGTCCTGGGCCGCGCCACCTTGGCCCTCGGGCTGCTCGCCATGGGGGCGGCGCTCGAGCCCGTCCGTGGCGGCACGGCGGTCCGCGTGATTGCGGCCGCCGCCCTCGGCCGGCTCCTGCTCGAGCCGCTGCTGGCGATCGGCCTCGCCCGCCTGGTGGGCGTCGAGGGAACCGCGCTCGGGGTGGTCGCGCTCTGCAGCGCGGTGCCGACTTCGAGCACCGCCTATCTGTTGGCCCGCGCGCTCGGCGGCGACGCCGAGCTCACCGCCGCGATCACGACCGTGACGACGGTCCTCGCGATCCTCACCCTGCCCCTGGTGCTCACGCTCCTGCTCTGAGCAGTCCCGCGGCGCGGGGTGGCCCTGCGGCACGTCCCCTCGCCGGTCGGCCGACGGTCTGCTAGGCCCGGGCGGGTTCGCGGGAGAACCGAGATGACGGCGATCCACGATCTCTCGGCGGCCGAGCTCGCCGCCGCCTACCGCAACAAAACGCTCTCGCCGGTCGAGGCGACGCGGGCGGCGCTCGCCCGGATCGAGGCCTGCGACCGCACGCTCAACGCCATGTACCTCGTCCTCGCCGACCGTGCCCTCGATCAGGCGCGGGAGAGCGAGGCGCGCTGGTTGCGCGGCGAGCCGCTCTCGCCGCTCGACGGCGTGCCGGTCACGATCAAGGACAATGTCGCGACCGCCGGCACGCCGACCCCGTTCGGCACCCGGGCGACCGACACGAGCGTGATCTGCGGTGTCGACTCGCCGCCCGCCGCGCGGCTGCGCGAGGCCGGCTGCGTGCTCCTCGGCAAGACCACGATGCCCGATTTCGGCATGCTCGCCTCGGGCGTCTCGAGCTTCCACGGGGTCACCCGCAACCCCTGGAACCCCTCGCGCAACACCTCGGGCTCGAGCTCGGGTGCCGGGGCCGCGGTGGCCGCCGGCTACGGACCCCTCGCGCTCGGCACCGACATCGGCGGCTCGGTCCGCCTGCCGGCCGCCTGGTGCGGGATCTTCGCCTTGAAGCCGAGCCTCGGCCGGGTGCCGATCGACCCGCCCTTCCTCGGCAGGGTGACCGGGCCCATGACGCGCACGGTCGTGGACACGGCCCTCCTCATGGACGAGCTCGAGAAGCCCGATCCGCGCGACTTCATGGCGCTGCCCTACGCGCCGCAGCACTTCGCGCGCGACCTCGAGCGCGAGCCCGAGGGCGTGCGGCTCGGACTCCTCCTCGACATCGGCGCGGGCCTGCCGGTCGACCCCGAGATCCGCACCGCGGTCGAGGACGCCGCTCGGCGGTTCGAGGCCGCGGGTGCCGTGGTCGAACCCGTCGAGCCCTTCCTCGAGCGACCGCTCTACGACGCCCTCGACCTCTTCTTCCGTGCGCGCCTCGCGGCCCAGCTCCTCGACCTGCCGCCCGAGCGGCTCGCGGGCGTGCTCCCCTTCGTCCGCGACTGGGCCATGGCGGCGGTCCGCTCGAGCGCGATCGAGGGGGCGCGCGCGCTCGCGGCCCTCTTCGAGATGCGGCGCCGCTGCCACGAGGTGCTGAACCGCTTCGACTATCTGTTGACGCCCACGCTCCCGATCGCGCCCTTCGCCGCCGAGGACGCCTGCCCGAACAACGATCTCGAGCGGCCGTTCGAACACATCTGCTTCACCGCCCCCTTCAACCAGTCGGAGCAGCCGGCTTGCTCGATCTGCTGCGGCTACACCGCCGACGGCCTGCCGATCGGGTTGCAGATCGTCGGCCGGCGGTTCGACGACCGTGGCGTCCTGCAGATGGCCCGCGCCTTCGAGCGCATCCGGGCGCCCTCGCCGCCCTGGCCCATGGGCTGAGCCCGAGTGGAGGGAGGCCGGCCGGCCCGCCATAGTGGAGGCGGCTCGCCACCGCGGCGATGCCGTCCCGGACGGACCGGTCTTCGATGAACGTCAGCCTCGAACTCGTCGCCGCCAATCTGCAGAAGCTCCCCCAAGAGATGGAGCGCCTTCGCGAGGACGTCCGGGACGGCGAGCGGCCGATGGAGGAATTCCGCGGCGACCGGGTGCGGCTCGGCGACGAGACGACGGTGCTCACCGGCACGGTGCCGCGCCGTTCGAGCGAGCACAACGCCCGGGGTGGCGTGCGGAGCCTACTCGGGCGCCTCGAGGAGCGGATCGCCCGGCTCGAGCAGACCCGGCCGGGCGTCCCGTGAGCGCTGCCGGCCACGAACGCGCCCCTTGAGCGAGATCGGCGACGCGGCCGCGACCGCGTTTCGGCTCCTGCTCGCGGCCGATCCCGAGCTCCTCGCGATCGTGGCCCTCTCCCTCGTGGTGAGCCTCGGCGCGACCGCGCTCGCGGCCCTTCTGGGCCTGCCGCTCGGCGCGCTCCTCGCGATCGCCGGCTTCCCCGGCCGCGGCCTCCTCGTCCTCCTGGTCGACACGGGCATGGGCCTGCCGCCCGTGGTCGTGGGTCTCCTCGTCTATCTCCTGCTCTCGCGAGCGGGCCCGCTCGGCGAGTTCGGCCTCCTCTTCACGCCCACCGCCATGGTGATCGCCCAGACGGTCCTGGTCACGCCCATCGTCGCGGCCCTCGCCCGTTCGGCCGTCGCGGACCTCCTCGAGGACTATCGCGAGCACCTCGCCTCGCTCGGAATCCGCACCCTCGCGACCGTGCCGATCCTCCTCTGGGATGCCCGCTACCGGCTCGCCGCCGCCTGCCTCGCGGGCTTCGGCCGGGCGGCCGCCGAGGTCGGCGCCATTCTGATCGTGGGCGGAAACATCCGCGGCCACACCCGCACCATGACCACCGCCATCGCCCTCGAGACCGGCAAAGGCGCGCTCGCCCAGGCCCTCGCTCTGCGATTCGTGCTGCTGCTCGTCGTTCTGGCCGTCAACCTCGCCGTCCCCGGGCTCGCCCGGGCGGCCCGCCGGATCGAGGGATGATCGGTCGGCTCGCTCCGGTCGTGGGGCCCGAGCCGGGCCCGCTCCTGCCGCTCCGGGTCGAGGGGCTGGTCGTCGAGGCGGCGGGCCGCCGCCTGCTCGACGGCCTCTCCTTCACCCTCGAGGCGCATCGCTGCACCGTGGTCCTGGGCCCCAACGGGGCCGGCAAGAGCCTGTTGCTCCGGGTCCTGCACGGCCTCGTCGCACCCGATCGCGGCCGGCTCCGCCGGGCCGATCCGGATCCGCTGCGGCGTCGGCTCGCCCAGGCCTTCGTCTTCCAGAAGCCGGTGCTGTTGCGCCGCTCGGTGCGGGGCGATCTCGCCGTGGCCCTCGCCGCCCGCGGCGTGCCCCGGCGCGAGCGTCGGGCACGGATCACCGAGGCGCTCGCGCTCGTGGGCCTCGAGGGCTTCGAGCGGCGGGCGGCTCGCACCCTCTCGGGTGGCGAGCAGCAGCACCTGGCGCTGGCGCGCGCCTGGGCGCTTCGGCCCCAGCTCCTCCTCCTCGACGAGCCAACGGCGAGTCTCGATCCGGCCGCAACCCGCCGGGTCGAGGCGATCCTCGCCGATCTGCGGGCCCGCGGCGTCACGATCGTGATGAGCACGCACGATCTCGGCCAGGCGCGCAGGCTCGCGCAAGACGTCCTCTTCCTCTGGGGTGGCCGGCTCGTCGAGGCGGCCCCGGCGAGCCGGTTCTTCGCCGGGCCAGAGGGCCGCGAGGCCCGTGCCTTCCTCGCGGGCGAGCTGCCCGACTGACGGTCCGGGCCGGAGACCCGCCGATGCGCCGCCGCCTTCGAGCGTTCCTTCTGCTCGCCACGCCGCCGCTCCTCCTCGCGCCCTTCGAGGCCGTCCTCGGGCCCGCCCGCGCCGCCGAGCGCTCGATCGTCCTCGCCTCCACGACCTCGACCGAGCATTCCGGCCTGTTCGCCCGCATCCTGCCGCTCTTCGAGGCGGCGAGCGGGATCCGGGTCGAGGTCGTGGCGGTCGGCACGGGCCAGGCCCTGAAGCTCGCCGAGCGGGGGGATGCCGACCTCCTCCTGATCCACCACCGGCCGAGCGAGGACGCCTTCGTGGCGGCGGGCTTCGGCCTGGAGCGGCGCTAGCTCATGGCCAACGACTATGTGTTGGTCGGCCCCGCGGCCGATCCCGCGGGCGTGCGCGGCGGACGCGACGCCGCAGCGGCACTTCGAGCGATCGCCGCCGCCCGCGCGATCTTCGTGAGCCGCGGCGACGACAGCGGCACCCACAAGCTCGAGCAGCAGCTCCGGCAGAAGGCCGGGATCGAACCGCGGTGGGCGGGCTCATGGTACCGCGAGGCCGGCTCGGGCATGGGGGCCACCCTCAACACCGCGGCCGGGCTCGACGCCTACACGCTCGCCGACCGGGCGAGCTGGGCCACCTTCGCGAACAAGTGTAAGCTCACCGTCCTGGTCGAGGGCGATCCGGCGCTCCTCAATCCCTATGCCGTGATCCTCGTGAACCCGGCCCGCCATCCGCACGTGCGGATCGCCGAAGCGCGCGCCTTGGTCGACTGGCTCACCGGCCCCGACGGGCAGAGGTCGATCGCCGATTTCACGGTGGCGGGTGAGCGGCTCTTCCTCCCCAGCGCCGCGGCCGCATCGCGCGGCGGCTCCTGAACCGCCGGCGGCGTATCCGGCCGGCCGTCCGTCGCCCGCCGCGGCAGGGCCCGGACCGCCGCCTCCAGCCGCTCTACCCGCTCGGCCGGTACGAACAGAAAGTTGTTGACGTAGCCTTCGATGCCGGGTGCCGGGCAGCCGACCCCGTCGACCGGCTGGTGGCGCCTCGGGTCGAACCGCTCGACCGGTTCGAGGCCGAAGCCGCCGAGGAAGAAACCGTGATAGCCGAGCGGGCCGAGGAAGGTTTGGAGCGCTGCGAGCGCTCCGCGCCGGTGACGCTCCTCGGCCTCGACCACGAGCGCCGGTCGATCGGCCGCGAGCCGCTCGGCCCCGCCCCGGCAGACCGCGAGCTCGTGCCCCTCGACGTCGATCTTGACGAACCCGAGTGGGGCCTCGAGGTCCAGCCCGTCGAGCCGCCGCAGCGGCACCCGCAGAACCCGCTCGACCGACACGTCGCCCAGCGGGTTGGCGGCCTCGATCGTCGCCCGGCCGGCATCGGCAGGGATCCGCAAGGCGGCGGTGCCCTCGCGGTCGGAGAGGGCGCAGGCCAGCACCCGGACATGCGCCGGAACGCGGCGCACGAGCTCGGCCGCGATCTCGGGGATCGGCTCGATCGCCAGCACGCGGCGGCTGTGGCGGGCCATGGCGAGGGTCCAGAAGCCGGCATTGGCGCCGACGTCGACGCCAAGCCGGTCGGGCTCTAGGAGGGCAGGGATCAGCTCGAGCTCGGGATCGAGGCGGCCCGCCCGCCGCAGCCGGGCGAAGGTCCATCGGGCGGTGAAGCGCGGCGCCAGCGCATAGGCGAGGCTGCGCCCGGCTTTCTCGGCGAGCCTGCGCAGCGCCCGTGCCATCCGCCGCGGTCCTCCCTGGTCGACAGAAACTACTCTGACGACTCGCCGCCGGCCACAGAAGGGGCGGCGACCGCCGACGGCAGCAGCCGGGTACGGTCGAGCCCGATCAGCGGCGCCGCTCGAGCAGCCTTCGAGCGGCGGTCGCGATCCGCCCCGCATCGACCTCGAGCTCGGCCTCGAGCGGCGGGCTATAGGGGACCGGCAGGCGCGGTGCCGCCACCCGGGCGACCGGGACCCCGAGCTCCTCGGCCACGGTGGCAGCGATCTCGGCGCCGAACCCCGCATCGCGCACCGCCTCGTGCGCGACGAGCAGCCGGCCCGTGCACGCCGCCGAGCCCAGCACCGCCTCCCGGTCCCAGGGCCAGAGCGAGCGCAGATCGAACAGGTCGACCGAGATCCCCTCCGCCGCCAGGAGTTCGGCCGCGCGCGCCGCCTCGTGCACGGTCGCCGACCAGGAGACGAGCGTGAGGTCCCGGCCCGCCCGCACCCGCCGTGCCTTGCCGATCGGCTCGGCCTCGGCCACCTCCGGCACCTCGCCCCTGAGCGGCCAGAGATTTTTGTGTTCGAGATAGACCACCGGATCGTCGCAGGCGATCGCCGCGGCGAGCAACGCCCGATTGTCGGCCGGAGTCGAAGGGGCGAGGACCACGAGCCCGGGCACGTGCACGTACCAGGCCTCGAGGCTCTGGCTGTGCTGCGCCGCCGAGCTCCGCCAGCGGCCCATGGGCTCGCGCACGACGAGCGGCACGCGGGTCTGACCGCCGAACATGTAGCGCGCTTTGGCCGCCTGGTTGACCAGCTCGTCGATGGCGCAGAGCGCGAAATCGGCGAACCGCATCTCGACCACGGGCCGGGTCCCGAGCATCGCCGCCCCGGTCGCCACCGCCATGATCGCCGCCTCGCTGATCGGCGTATCGACGATCCGCCCGGGCCCGAACTCGGCCTGCAGCCCCTTGTACTGGCCGAACACGCCGCCGCGGCCGAGATCCTCGCCGAGCGCCCAGACCCGCGGATCCGCCCGCATCGCCTCGGCGAGCGCGAGCGCACCCGCCTCGAGATAGCTCATCTCAGCCACGGTCCGATCCCTCCGGACGGCGCACCGCACCCAGATCCTGCACGTCGCTCCAGGCGAGCGCCGGTTCGGGCCAGGGGGCCGCGCGGGCCAGGGCGGCGGCCCGGGCGATGGCGGCGCGCGCCTCGACCTCGAGGGCGGTGAGCTCGGCCGCGGGCACGCCGGCGCTCTCGAGGAGCGCGCGGGCACGGGCGATGGGGCAGTCCTTCCAGCGCGCCTCGACCTCGGCCGCCGACCGGTAGAGGGCGGCATCCGCCCCGGTGTG
>CALBAK010000025.1 GCA_937926445.1 uncultured Alphaproteobacteria bacterium | reverse complement strand
ACCCGGCCCCGCCGGTCGATCCAGAGGGCGGCATCGAGGCTCGCCGCCAGGAACGCGCCGGCGACGGAAGGGAGCCAGGGGGCCGGTGCGGCCGGCGGAGATTTCGGATCGGCTGCCACGCACGGCAGTCTGACCCGACGTTCTTAAAGAACGGTTGACGGCGCCCGCTGTTCCTGCACGCCTCCCTGGCGAGGGAAAGCCCGTCGGGGAGGCCGGAGCCGTGCCAGCCATCGAGGCCGTCGAGGCGGACTGCTACCGTATCCCCTTGCCGGCCGTGCTGTCGGACAGCACGCACGGCACGATCGATGCCTTCGAACTCGTCACCGTGCGGGTCCGCGACGTCGAGGGGGCGGAGGGAACCGGCTACACTTACACGGTCGGCACGGCCGGCCGGGCGGTGGTCGAACTCGTCGGCCGCTATCTCCGGCCGGTCCTGCTCGGCCGGGACGCCGGCCGGATCGAGCAGCTCTGGCAGCGGATGTGGTGGGCGCTGCATTACGGCGGCCGTGGCGGGACGGTGAGCCTCGCCGTATCGGCGGTCGACATCGCGCTCTGGGATCTCGGGGCCCGCCGCCTGGGCCGGCCGCTCTGGCGCCTACTCGGCGGCCACGACCCCGCGGTGCCGGCCTATGCCGGCGGGATCGACCTCGACTTCCCGCTCGACGCGCTGCTGCGGCAGACCGACGAGAACCTCGCCAAGGGCTTCCGGGCCATCAAGATGAAGGTCGGAAGGCCACGGCTCTCGGAGGACGTCGAACGGGTCCGGGCGATGCGCGCGCATCTGGGGCCCGACTTTCCGCTCATGGTCGACGCCAACATGCGCTGGACGGCCGATCAGGCGATCCGTGCGGCGCGCGCACTCGCCCCCTTCGAGCCGCTCTGGCTCGAGGAGCCCACGATCCCCGACGATATCGCGGGCCACGTCCGGATCCTCCGCGACGGTGGCCTGCCCGTGGCGACCGGCGAGAACCTGCACACGCTGCACGAGTTCGCCAATTTGATCGCCGCCGGCGGGGTGAGCTTCCCCGAGCCGGACGTGACCAATTGCGGCGGCATCACCGTTTTCATGAAAGTCTGTCACCTGGCCGAGAGCTTCAATTTACCGGTGACCTCGCACGGCGCGCATGATCTCACCGTGCATCTTCTCGCCGCGGTGCCGAACGCGAGCTACCTCGAATGCCACGGATTCGGGCTCGAGCGCTATCTCGGCGAGCCGCTCGTCCTGCGCGACGGCAAGGCCATCGCCCCGGACCGGCCGGGGCACGGTCTGAGCTTCGACTGGGCCGCGCTCGAGCCACTTCGGGTCGGCTGAGACCGCCGCGCCGGCTCAGGCGGCGTCGGCGGTAGCCCCGCGCGCCGGCTCCTCGGGCCGGCTGTCGACGAGGAGGAAGGGCGGCCGAGGCGGCACGGCGAGGGCACTCACCCGCGGCGGTGTCGTCCAGCTCACCGCACCGAACCTCCCGCTCGTCGAGAAGGGCCGCCACTCGGGCAGGACTTCGCCCGTGTCGTCGCACACCCAGGCCGGGTCGGGCGCCACCTCGCCGGCCTTGGCCAGCCAGGACTGCACGGTCGAGGCGGGCGCCCCCGCGGCTCGCTCGAGCTCCGCCATCAGCCGGCAGGCGCGCGCCGTCCCGCCCTTGGCCAGAACCACCTGGAGATGCTCGCGGGCCTGGTCGAGCCGGCCGGCGAGGAGCGCGAGCTCTCCCAGCGCGAGTCGGGTCTCGACATGGTCGGCGGCCCTGGCCCGCAGCCGCTCGAAGCGCCGTAGCCGCTCCCCCGGCCGCTCGTTGGGGGCGAGATCGGCATAGGCCCGGGCGAGCTCCGGGTGCGGCTGGACCTGCCAAGCCTCCTCGACGAGCCGGCGCGCCTCGCGGTCGCGGCCCAGCCGGTGTGCGAGCCGCGCCGCGTGCGCCGCGGCGGGCGCGAAGCCGGGCAGCGCCTTGAGCGCCCGCCGCTCCTCCTTGAGCGCGTCCATCGGCCGACGCTCGGCCTCGAGCTCGAGGGCGCGCAGATGGTGCAGCGCCGCCTTCTGGCGGCCGACCTCCTCGGGTCGCGCGAGGCCGAGGGGCGCCAGCCGGTCGACGACGCCGAGCGCCTCGGCCCAGCGTCGAGCCCCGGTCAGCAGCTCGAAGAGCGCGCTCACCGCCCAGGGCGCGTCGGGTGCTCGGGCAAAGGCCCGCTTCGCGAGCTCGAGCGCTTCTTCCCGGTCGCCTGCCCGCATGGCCTGGCTCAACAGGCCCCGCAGACCCATGAGCTCGCTCTCCGGCGCCTCGAGCATGCGCCGAAAGCTGCGGGCCGCGGCCCGATCGTCGCCCGCGATCTGCGCCGTTTGCGCTTCGAGCAGGAGGATCGGCGGCGCCTCGCCGAGAAGCCGACGGGCCTCGCCGGCCAGTGCCCTCGCCCGCGCCGCGTCGCCCGAGGCGGCCGCGAGCAGGCCGTTGCCGAGCGCCTGGTAGCCCCTGAGCGTGCGGACCTCCTGGCGATAGCGGCGCAGCCGGCGCGGCGTGCCGACCAGCCAGCGATAGAGCTCGACGAGCGCCACGAGCACGAGGCCGAACAGCAGTACGCCAGCGAGGAGAACCGCGAGGCTCGAGCGGATCTCGTAACCCTGGCCGAGGATCGCGACTTCGGCCGGGAAGTCGGCGAGCCAAGTCGCGGCCACCGCGACCACGCTCGCCACGTTCACGAAGACCAGGACACGGAGCATGGCGAGGCCTCAGCCGGCAGCAGTGAGCAGGGTGCGCAGATGGCCGCGCAGGCGGGCGATCCCGGCCTCGGCATCGAGTCGCTTCTTGGCCTCGGCGAGCCAGCCGGGCAGCGCGGGGTTGTCGGCCGGCGGAACGCCCGCGAGCGCCGCCACCGCGGCCGCGAGATCGTCGCGGGCGAGTGCCGTGCGTGCCGCCTCGACCGCAGCTGCGTGCGGCCCGCCGACACGCTTGACCGTCACCACGCTCGAGAGCTGGCCCAGAAGACGCTCGCCGATCCCGGCCTCGGCCGAGGGCTTGGCCGGCTCGGGCTGGGCGAAGGCGCCGATCACCCTTTCGAAGCGCTGCCGCAGTTCGGGGAGCGTCGGCACCCCGGCGGCGGCCGGCCGCAACAGCGCCACTGCCTCGCCGATCACCGGGTCCTGCGCCCCCGCCTCTTCGAGAGTCCGCAGGGGCTCGGCGAGCGGACCGCCCCGAGCGAGCGCCTCGCCGAGCTCGCCGAGCGCGAGCGCCACGGCCTGCGGCCGGCGATCGACCGGCTTGGTGAGGGCTGCGAGCCCGTCGCGCAGCTGGCCGATCGCCCGGTCGCGCTCGGCGAACCCCTCGCCGACCGCCTTGCCGAGTGCTGCAACCTCGCCCCGGGTACCGGCAATCTCGCCCGCGAGACCGTCGCGCAGCTCGGCGACCGTCCGAGCGAACTCCTCCCGGGTCTGGCCGAGTCGCGCGGCCAGACCCTCGTCGGCGCGGACGAGCGCGATCTGTGCCTCGCGCAGCTTCTCGAGGCCACCGTCGAGGGCGCCTAGCCGGGTTTCGAGCGCCGCCTGGGCACCCTGCAGCGGGGCGAGCGCGCCGCGCAGCCCACCGAGCTCGCCCTCGAGCCCGCCGAGCGCGGCCTTCACGGCGCCGATCTCGGCCCGGACGGCGGCGAGCTCGCCCTTGAGACCGCCGACCTCGTCGGTCATCCGCGCGAGGTCGGGATGGGTGCGGCGCAGATTGTCGAGAGCGAGCGCGAGGGCGTCGACCTGGACGTCGGCCGCCCGCACCTGCTCGCGCAACTCGCCGAGCGCCGTATCGGTCGTCGAGCGGTCGCGGGCTATCTTGGCGTCGATCTGGGCGAGCCGCTGCTCGAGCGCCTTCAGCGCACCGCCCAGAGCGGCGAGCTCGCCCGGCTGCTGGAGCGCGAGCTTCACCCGCTCCTCGAGCTGGGCGATCGCCACCTCGAGCCCGCGGGCACGCTCGCCTGCGCGGCCCTCGACCGCCTGCACGGCGGCATCGAGCTTGCGCGAGAGGCCCTCGAGCGCTGCTGGGAAAGTCGTGACGCTCTCGCTCTTGAGGTCGACGGCGCGCAGCCGCTCGGCGAGCTCGGCGCGCGCCTGATCGAGGGCCGCGAGCCGGTGGCCGAGACCGCCGAGATCGCCGGCCTGACGCGCGAGCTCCTGCTCGAGCCGGGCAAGCCGGGCCAGCTCCTGCTGCGTCTGGGCGAGCTGCTGGCGGGTCTGGCCGAGCTCGCCAGCCAGAGCTTCGAGACGGTCGAGCCGGGCCGTCGCCGCGCTCAGCTCGTCGAGCCGTCGGCCGAGTGCCGCGACCTGCTCGCCCGCCCGGGCGAGTTCCGGCATGCGCTGCTCGAGTGCCTCTAGGCGGCCGGCGAGCGGCTCCAGTCGGGCCAGCCGCTGCGGTAGCTCGGCGAGTGTGCCGAGTTGGCGCTCGACGGGTTCGAGGCGGGCGAGTTGTTGTTCGAGCGCCGAAAGGCGCCCGACCTGCTGCTCGAGCGCGGCGATCCGGCGGAGCTCGGCCGAGCGATCGAGTTCCGGCCGCAGCCAGGCCCACCCCAGAGCCGCGACGATCGCGGCACCGATGACGCCGCCGACGATCGCTGCCGGCAGCACCCGGCGCCGGCGCGCGGGTTGCGGCGCTGGCTGCGCCGCCCCCGGCGGCTCCTCCGCGGCCGAAGGTCGGCTGGTCTCGGCCATCTGCCCCGCCTCCATCCTCGCCGGGGCCGGACCGCCCGGGCACTCTCCCCCTCAGCGCCCGCGCGTGAACGGCCCGCGACCCGGTACGATCCCGTGTTGCGCTATCATCGCCGCCGCCAGATCTTCAAGGCAGGCGAGCAGCGCCGTTTGGTCGCGTCGCGCAGCGACCTCGATCGACCGCCAGGGAAGCCGGCGCACCTCTGCGGCGATCGCCTCGGAGAGGCAGACCGCGCTCGTGTGCGCGATCTCGGGGACGAGCTGCTCGCGCTCGACCAGATCCGCGAAGACCTGCGCCGTGCGTGGCGAGTAGAACAGGACTGCGTCGATCTCGTGCGCCTGCAGCGCCTGGACGGTCCGTGGCGCCAGCCGTGCCGCGGCCTCGGTGCGGTAGACCACGAGCCGCTCGTAGCGGTAGCCGGCCGCGACGAGCGCGCCCTCGAGCCCGTCGCGCACCTCCTCCCCAGAGACGTGCAGGATGGTCCCGGCCTCCTTCGGTACCCGCGCCACGATCAGCTCGGCGAGCTGAACGCCGTCCCCCGGCCCGGCTTCGACCTGCGCGCAGCCGGCGGCGATCGCCGCTTGGGCGGTCGCTTGGCCGACCGCGAAGATAGGAAGCCGCCGCAGCGGGTCGTCGAGGCCGGGAAGCGCGTTGGCGCTCGTGAGCACGACGGCCGCCACACCCTCCCCCGTGACCGGATCGTGCGGCACGTGCCGGAGCACGAGCATCGGATCGATGAGCACGCGGTGTCCCTTGGCATGCAACATTCGTGCCGTGGCCAGGGACTGCTGGCGGGGACGCGTGAGCAGGATGCGCATGATGTTGCAAGCTAGCAGCCGAAGGCCCGGTCCGACCAGCCCTTTCCGATCGCTCAGCCGATGGCCCAGCCTTGTCCGACGCGCAGGAGCTCGCGACCGGCCTCGCGGCCGAGCCGGCCGGCCTCTTCGGGCGGGCCGCGGCGGCTGGTGCGCGCCACCCGCCGGCCGTCCGGAGAGGCGAGCAGGCCCTCGAGGACGAGCCCCTCGGGCCGCTCCACCGCGAGGGCTGCGATCGGCGTGCGGCAATTGCCGTCGAGCTCGGCCAGAAGCGCTCGCTCGGCCGCGACGCAGCGCCCGGTCGGAGCGTGCGCGAGTGCGGCGAGCATCGCCCGCAGCTCCTCGTCCTCGGCCCGGCAGACGATGCCGATCGCCCCCTGCGCCACCGCCGGCAGCATCTCGCTCGGTGAAAGCGGAGTTCCGCCCGCGGTGCCGAGGCCGAGCCGGGCGAGGCCGGCCACCGCGAGAAGCGTGGCGCCCACCTCGCCACGCTCGAGTTTGGCGAGCCGGGTCTGGACGTTGCCGCGCAACGGCACGACGGTCGCATCGGGCCGCGCGGCGAGCACCTGGGCGGCTCGCCGGAGCGAGGCGGTGCCGACGAGGCAGCCCTTCGGCAGCGCGGCGAGGCTGGCGGCGCCCCTCGCGAGGAGTACGTCGCGCGGGTCGGCCCGCTCCGGCACGGCGGCGATCACGATGCCCTCGGGCAGAACCGTCGGCACGTCCTTCATGGAGTGCACCGCCAGATCGATCCGCCGGTCCAACAGCGCCTCGTCGATCTCCTTGGTGAACAGGCCCTTGCCGCCGATCTCGGCGAGCGGCCGATCGAGCACCCGGTCGCCCGTGGTGCGGATCACCACGAGTTCGAGCATGCCCGCCGCAGCGAGCTCGGGATGCGCGGTGGCGAGCGCCGCGCGGACCAGCTCGGCCTGCGCCAGGGCGAGAGGTGAGCCGCGCGTGCCGATCCGCAAGGACCTCGTCACACCCGTCGATCCCCGCTATGCGGGTCCGAGAGACGCGCCCGTCGCGCGTCCCCGGCTCCCGAACGTTCGGCCCCTTAGCCTCTCGCCCATGCCCTTGCCAGCGATTTCCGGCCGAGTGGTGCTCGGCATCGAAACGAGCTGCGACGAGACCGCGGCGGCGCTGGTGCGCGACGACCGCACGGTGCTCGCGGCCCCGCTCGTCTCGCAGCTCACCGAGCACGCCGCCTATGGCGGAATCGTCCCGGAGATCGCCGCCCGGGCCCATCTCGAGCGTCTCGACCATCTGATCGCCAAAGCCCTCGCCGAGGCCGGACTGGGCGTTCCGGATCTCGCCGGAATCGCGGTCACAGCGGGGCCCGGCCTCATCGGCGGCCTGACCGTGGGCGTGGTGACCGCGCAGATGCTGGCCCTCGTGCACGGCCGGCCGCTCCTCGCGGTCAACCATCTCGAGGCGCACGCGCTCACCGCCCGGCTCACGGACGGGCTCGACTTCCCCTATCTCGTCCTGCTGGTCTCGGGCGGCCATGCCCAGCTCCAGCTCGTCCACGCCGTCGGCCGCTACGAGCGGCTCGGCACGACCCTCGACGACGCGGTCGGCGAGGCCTTCGACAAGCTCGCCAAGATGCTGGGCCTCGGTTACCCGGGCGGGCCGCGCGTCGAGGCCGCAGCTCGAGAGGGAGATCCCGGCCGTTTCCCGTTGCCCCGGCCGATGCTGGGCGAGCCACACTGCAATTTCTCCTTCTCCGGCCTCAAGACCGCGGTCCGGCTGAGCATCCTCGCGCTCGGAGCGGCCGCGCTCGAGCCCGCCAACCTGGCCGATCTCTGCGCCGGCTTCGAGCAGGCGGTGGCCGATGTCCTGGTCGACCGCACGAGCCGGGCGCTCGAGCTCGCCGAAGCTCGTCTCGGCTTTCGCCCGCCGCTCGTCGTGGCCGGTGGAGTGGCGGCCAATCGCCGAATCGGGACGGCACTGCGCGCCCTCGCGGCGCGAGCGGGGGTGGCGATCGCGATCCCGCCACCCGCGCTCTGCACCGACAACGGCACGATCGTCGCCTGGGCGGGGATCGAGCGCCTGGAACGCGGCCTCACCGATCCGCTCGCGATCGAAGCCCGGGCCCGCTGGCCGCTCGACCCTTCGGCCGAGCCGCTGCTTGGCACCGGCGCGAAGGGTCCCAAGGCCTGAGCCGCGAGGCCGGCCTCAGCCGGCCGCCGGCGCCCCGGCTGGGGCCCTCGGCTCTTCCACCTGCCGATGCCAGAGCGCGGCATAGACCCCGCCCCGGGCCACAAGCTGCGCATGGCGGCCGCGCTCGACGATCCGCCCACCCTCGAGCACGCAGATCTGGTCGGCATCGACCACCGTCGAGAGCCGATGCGCGATCACGAGCGTGGTCACGCCCCGGCAGAGCGCCGCGAGCCCCTCGCGGACCCGCGCCTCGCCAGCGCTGTCGAGGGCCGAGGTCGCCTCGTCCAGGATCACGAGCCTAGGCCGCTTGAGGAAGGCCCGGGCGATCGCCACCCGCTGCCGCTCGCCGCCCGAGAGCTTGATGCCGCGCTCGCCCACGAGCGTGTCGAGCCCCTGCGGCAGGGCGTCGAGCAGCTCGCCGAGTGCCGCGGCCTCCAGCCGCGCGGCATCGGCCTCGGGATCGGCGAGCACGATGTTGGCCCGAAGCGTGTCGTTCAGAAGCGCCCCGTCCTGGGGCACGACGGCGATCCGCGCTCAGGCTGGAAAGGCGCAGCTCGGCGAGATCGTGGCCGTCGACCGTGATTCGCCCGGCCCGGGGCTCGAGAAAGCGATAGAGCAGCCGCACGATCGTGGTCTTGCCGGCACCGCTCGGACCCACGATCGCCACGGTCTTCCCGGCCGGCACCTCGAGGTCGAGGCCGTCGAGCACCGGCCGCTAGGGGTCGTAGGCGAACCGCACCCTTTCGAAGCGGATCGTCATGGGCCCCTCGGGAGGCGGCACGGCATCCGGCCGGTCCCGTTCGGTGGGCAGCATCAGGAGTTCCAGGAGCTGCCCGAGATCGACCAGCGACTGCTTGATCGAGCGGTAGAGCTGGCCGAGCCGGTCCATCGGCCGGGTGAGCTGGAGGAGGCAGACGTTGACGAGCACGAGCTCGCCCACGCTGATCGTGCCGCCAGTCACCCGGCCGGCCGCCACGAACAGCATGGCACCCGTGCCGAGGGCGAGCACGCTCACGAGCACCACCCCTGTGAGCGTACGGAAGGCCAGCGCCTTCACGGTCAGCCGCTCGATCTCGGAGAGCGCCCGGTCGTAGCGCTCGAGGGTGCCCACTCGGCAGAGCAGAACTTCACCGTCTCGAAGCCCAAGAGCGCGTGGACCGCCCGGCCGTGGGCGAGCGAGGCCTCGACCACCGCCCGCCGCTGATGCGCCCGCAGCCACTCCGAGCCGACCACGAGGACGGCCGCGTAGGCGACCAGCGTGCCGAGAAGGATGGCCGCGAACGGCCCTTCGACCCGGGCCGCCAGGATGGTGCCCACGAAAAGGATCTCGGGCAGCAAGGGCAGGATCAGGAAAACCGAATCGAACAGGAGTTCGCGCACGTCCGAAAGGCCACTCTCGAGGATCCGGCTGATCTGGCCGGTCCGCCGCTCGACGTGGAAGGGGTAGGGAAGGTCGAGGATATGGGCGAGCGCCGCCCGACCGAGGCGCCGACGGACCCGCTGCTCGATCGGGCGGTAGAGCGCTCAGCGCACCTCGTTCAAGAGCTTGGCGATCCAGCCGCCGACCACGTAGGCCGCGAGGATCGCGAGCGCCGCCTCGGCGAGCCCGGGTGCGGCGAACGCATCGACCGCCCGGGCGAAGAGGAGCGGCACGGCGGCGTTCAGGAGTGCCGCGAGGCCGAACGTGGCGACCGTCGCCACGAGTCGCAGCCGGAAGCGTCGGTCGTCTCTCGGCCAGAAGAACGGCAGGAGCCGCCGGAGCGCCGCCAGGTCGGAGTCGGCGCGCGGCCGCGGCTCGCGCTCGAGGGCCCGCAGCTCCCGCGAAATGGGGCCCGGGTAGGACCCGGCAGGCTCGACCGCAAGGGCGCGAGCGGCCGCGCCGACGAGTCGGTCGAAGGCAGGCGGGCGTGTGGGCAAGTCGTGGTCCCCGGTGGCCGGCAGCCGGATCGGGACGAGCCCGCCCTCGCGGATCCGGGCGACGGCGACGCCGCGCATCGCGAGCCCGGATTCCGGCCGGCGATCGCGGGACCCGGCGCGGATCCGCGCGGCCCCCGGCGAAGGCGCGGCGGGGCGCCGTGCCAGAAAGGTCCTCCCCGGCACCGACCGGACGCTCGCGCATGCGCCTGCCCTACGCGCAGAACCTCGAGGATGTGCACCTCGAGCCGATCTTCGCGGGCGAGCCCGCCGGCACCTGTGTCGACGTCGGCGCCGGCCACCCGGTGGCCGACAACGTCACCTTCCAGCTCTGTCGGTTCGGCTGGCGCGGCCTCGTGATCGAGCCGAGCGAGCGCTGGCCCGCCTCTAGCCGCAGGTCCGACCGCGCGACGTCGCGGTCCGCGCCGCGCTCGGCCGGGGTGCGGACGCTCGGCCGGCCGGGTGCCGGCCGGCCGAGCGCGACCCTCAGGCGCGCACCAGCGCCGCCGGAACGAGATCCTCGCCCTCGACCTCGCGCCGCCGCCAGAGCGGCCAGGTGCGGGTGCAGAGCCAGGGCCGCACCGCCGGTAGGAGGGCGACGAGGACGATCGCGATCGACAGCAGGCACCAGACCGCCGGCCACTCGCGCGGATCGTCGGTCAGAAGATGCGCGAGCCCGGGCCCGAGGGCGTAGTGGAAGAGCGTGATCCGCCAGGCACCATAGGCCAGCGGCAGGAGGAAGCCGGCGACCGCGTAGCCCGGGAAGCCGTGGTCGAACAGCCAGCCGAGCGCGCCGCCGCCGAGATCGTTGCCGATGCCGTTGACCGGCAGCGACCAGGCGAGATGCCAGGAGCCGGTGAACGAGCACAAGCTCTCGCCGCACAAGGGCCGGCCGATGCGGCAGCCGCCGGCCCAGTCGAAGGGATAGAGCTGGACGATCATGAGGATGCCGGCGAGGCCGGCGAGCGTGTAGGCCCAGGGTGCGACCCGGCGGGCCACCGCCTGCGGCACGAAGCAGAGCGAGAAGGCGTTGATGAACACCGGCTGGAAGGCGATGTGCAGGTAGCCGAGCACGGTCAGGACCTGGTTGGCGGGCGAACCGCACCGGTCGATCACCGGCCAAGTCGCGGCCTGCAGCGCCTCCATGAGCCCGAAATAGGCACAGGTGGCGGTGATTTCGCGCGGCTCGCCGCGCCGCGCCGTCCAGGCGGCGGCGCCGAAGCCGGCCGCGGCGAACACGCCCGATGCGGCGAGGCTCCAGCACATGGTCGCGTCCCCCGCGGCGCCCTCTCGTCTCTCGGAGGCGCCAGTTTGCAGCGCCGTCACGTCCTTGTCATGGCTTTCGAACGGCCGGCACGGCTCGACGAGCGGGGCGGGCCGGGCGACCGTTCGCGAGCCGCGGACAGCGACCGGCTCGCGCGGCCTCAGAACCAGCCGGTCCGCCGTTGCTCGAGCCGCGCCTCGGCCGCGATCGATTCGGCCTCGGGCGACAGGTCGGCCCAAGGCCCGAAGGCCGCGGCACGGAAGACGATCCCGAAGAGACGGCCATCGACCACGCGCAGCACCGCGAGCGCGCGATGGTCGAGGCCGACGACGTGGTCGCGGATCCGCCATTCGGCGCGGACGCCCGTGCCACCCGCGAAGGCGGCCGGCGCGGCGGCGACGAGCTCGGCCCGGCCGCCGGCACCGCCGGCCAGAAGCGTGCCGAGGAGCTCGACGAGCTCGAGTTCGTTCCGATCCGCATCGAACCGGTGCGGCGCCGGGGAGGGGAACAGGTCGTAGTCGACCGCGAGCGAGGACTCTCCCGCCAGCGGTTCGCCCGCGGGCAGCCCGTCCCAGACCAGCAGGACGTCGATCGCCGCGCCGAACGTACTGCGGACGCGCTCGTGGCGGCGACTCCGAGAGCCGGGGAGCGAAACCGCGAGCCCGCGGGTCGAAGCATCGCCCACCGAGGCCGTCCCTTCGCCCGGAACGAGCCAGCGGCCGGCGGCGAGCCGGGCATCGACCAGGGCGCGCTCGGGAGCCTCGGGGTCGCGCAGCCGATAGGTCCGCAGCGCGGCCGCCGCCTCCTCGCCGCGACCCGTCCGGTCGAGGACGAGGCCGAGGCTGCGCCAGGTCGCGGCCGGCGCGCGCGGCTCGCCCGCGAGCTTCTCGAGAATCGCCCGCGCTTCCCCGAGATCGCCCGCCTCGCCGCGTCGTCGCAAGAGCTCGGCCCGCGCCCACCGGAGGTCGACGGCCTCCGCCTCGCGGGCGAGGAGCTGGTCGACGAGCGCGAGGCTCCGGTTCCAGCCGCCGCGATCGATCTCGTGCACGAGCCAACCGAACCGCCGCCCGGCCGCCAATGCCACCCAACCCGGC
>CALBAK010000024.1 GCA_937926445.1 uncultured Alphaproteobacteria bacterium | reverse complement strand
TCGCGGCGGTAGAAATCCATCACCCGCATGCCGACCCGCCGACCGGAGGCGGGAACCCCGAGATAGGGTCCTCGATGGGTCGCCCGGACCGACGGCCAGCCGGTCCAGGCGGCGTAAGTGCCCGAGCCCAGCCGACAGACGTGATCGCCGCCGCGGCGGTCGGGGAAGGCGGTCAGGAACGGGATCTGGTGGAAGCGCTGGAAGCCGGAAAGCCCGCGGGTGGTGCCGATGCCGGCCGGGCCGTACCACATCATCCGCCGCACGTCCCAGAACCGCTCTTGGCCCATGCTCTCGAGGCTGCGGCCGTTGTAAGACCCGAGCCCGGCGCCCATCGAAAGCGCGAGCGCGAGCGTCGCGGCACCCGCGGCCGGGTCGGTCTCGCAGAGCCGAAGCCCGTCCTGGGTGGCGGGCGCCGGCCAACGCTCGGGGCTGCCGGGGCAGGGCGGCAGAAGCATCACCCCCGCCTGGCGCGCCAGATCGACCAGGTCGAACAGCAGCCGCACCTCGACCATTCGCCCCTCTTCGATCCGCGAGAATTCGCCGTAGCGCAGCGCGATCGCCCCGCCGGTCGAAGGGATGCCGAGCCAGTCGCGCTCGAACGTGCCCACGAAATGGCCCTGGGCCGCGACCCAGCGCGCCCCGTTCCAGCTGCCCTCGAGCAGGATCGCATCGTGACGCTCGAGGTCGGGGACGGCCGCGAAGAGCGGGCGCCAGAGCCGCTCGAGCACGGCCGCACGGCCTTCGAGCACCTCCAGGGGATGGCCGGCGTGGACGACCACGTCCTCCCGGTAGAGCCCCTGCAGCGCGGCCACGGGGTCGTCGACGAGGGCCCGGGCCGCTTCCAGCACCCGCCGCGCCGCCTGTGCCTGTTCCCTCATCCCTTGACCGCCCCCTGGACCAGCCCCGCCACTATCCGGCGCTGGAAGATCAGCACGAGAAGCGCGAGCGGGAGGGTGACCGAGACCGCGCCGGCGATCCCCTGCATGAGCTTGTAGGGATCGTCGTCGGCGTTGATGTAGGCGGAAAGGCCCGAGGTCATCGTCATCTTCTCGGCTTTCACGAGCCGGCTCGAGATCGGGAACTCGTTGTAGGCGAGCAGGAGCCAGAAGCCGAGCCGGCCGTCGTAGCGGGCGAGCGCGATGCCGGCGAGACGCCGAGCGAGCCGACCGTGACGATCGCCGAGTTCAGGAACTCGAGCCAGAAGCGGTCGGCGAGCCAGATCTGCGCGTAATGGGCGAGCGTGACCGGCGCCAGGAGCTTGGGCGGCACGGCGAAGGCATCGACCGGCTGGCGCAGCGAGATCGCCGCCATCCACAGGAACGGGAAGCCCGCGAGCACGAGCCAGACCAGAAGCCCACCCACGAGGATTGCGCGCACGGACGCGGGGGGCCGGCCGAGCGGGCTCACCGCGAGGCCTCCGCCCGCCAGGCGCGGACCAGGATCGGTACGAGCAGCACGAGCACGCCGGCGATGGTCGACAGCGCCGAGGCCGAGGCCGTGAAGTAGTTCTGCTCGGTGTTGAGGATGTAGTAGGTGAGGTGTTGCAGGCTGTCGGCCAAATGGCCGCCCGAGAACACCAAAATCGGCTCCAACACCCGATAGGCGTCCATCACGTGGATCAGGGTGACGAACGTGACGAGCGGGGCGAGGTGCGCGAGCACCACGTGGCGCAGCCGCTGGCCCCAGCTGGCGCCGTCGACGAGCGCCGCCTCGATGCTCTCCTTGGGCAAGGTCTGCAACCCGGCATGGAAGACGACGAAGGCGAACGGAGCGGCATGCCAGATGCCGTAGAGGAGGATCGGAAGGCGCAACGCGAGGGCGTTCTTTAAAAAGTAGATCTTGCCGAGCCCGGCCGCTTCGAGCGCCACGCTCGCCACCGCATCGTCGAGGAACAGCCACTTGATCGAAAGCGCGCCGACGACGGGCGTGACGATGAACGGCAGCAGGGAGAGGAAGATCGAGGGCCCCTCGAGAAGCCCCGCCGTCCGGTCGACCGCCAGCGCCAGGCCCAGACCCAGAAGCAGGATCGCGGGCGTGGTCGCGAGCACGTAGAGGGGCGTGAACTCGAGGGCGCCCCAGAAGTCGATGGCGATCGGCTCGGCCCAGACCGCCCGCAGACGCTCGCCGAGGCTGCCGGTGCGGGGTGCCGAAAGCGCGGCCCAGGCCCGCTCGGGGTCTGTGATGTTGACGAAGTTGCGGCCGCCGACCCGCTCCCAGACCCGCAGCGGCCGGCCCTCGGCATCGAGGACGGCGCGCGGTACCCGTTCGACCTTCACCTCGGGCGGCGAGCGGGTCTCGACCTCGACCACCTCCATCACGAGATAGGCGTTGTGGAACGCGAGCCAGCCGACGCCCAGAAGCGGCAGCGCGATCAAGAGGACCATCGCTGCCAGCGACGGCGCCACGAAGCCCGGGAAGGTTCGCGTCGGCAAGGGCGCGGCAGCGGCTCGAGCACCGCGGCTCAGAGGAAGCCCTGCTCCTCGGCCGCCTTCCGATAGTCCGCGACCGCGTCGTCGAGCGATTTCTTCGCACTCTCGCCGCCCGCCAGGAAGTCGCCGATGTTGCGGCCGATCACACCGTGCGCGAGGGCGAAGAAGGGTTGGGTCGGGAAGGAGGGCGTCTCGGCCCGGATCGAGGCCGCCACCGCCTCGCTGCAACGGCTCGGCACCGCCGCCGAGCGGATCCAGTCGGCGAGATCGCCGCCCGTGCGCACCGTCTCCTCGGAAAGGCCGGCCATCAGCTCCTGGAAAACCGTTTCGCGGTCGGCGCGTGTCGTCTTGGGCACGACGAAGGCGTCCCAGAAGAGGGTCGAAGCGGGCGGGCCGCCGGGCAGGACCGCGGGCGCCGGGGCGAAGCCGATCTCGCCCACCACCTCGGAGACCGCCGGATCGTCCATCGCCTCGGCGCGCGAAGCCCAGAGCGTGCCCATCGCGATCCGGCCCTGCTGGATGGCGGCGGTGACGTCGCCGGTGGCGAGGCTCGGGGCGTTCGGCGACATGTGCGCGAGCAGCCGCTTCATGAGCTCGAGAGTCGCCGCGCCGGTCTCGCCGTTGAAGACCGGCTCGGCCGTGCCCGGCTCGAACAAGCGCCCGCCCGCGGCGAGGTGGAGGTTGGTGAACTCGGTGCCGAGGTCCCAGCCGACCTTGAAGGCGGCACCGTAAGGGGTTTCGGTGCCAACGGCGCCGCGCAGGCGCTCGGCTACGGCCAGCACCTCCGCGTAGGTCGTCGGTACGCCGAGGCCCGCCTGCTCGAAGAGGTCCTTGCGATAAAAGAAATGCTGCAGGTTGGTCACGAAGGCGATCGCGTAGATCCAGCCCCCCTGGTCGACCAGCATCGCTTCCTCGAGGCGATAGCGGTCTTTGTATTTTTTGACGAGATCGCCGAGCGGGGCGAGCGCACCCGCGGCGGCGAGCTGACGAAAGAGGCCGAGGAGACCTGGGCGAGGTCGAAGGGCGAGTTGCCGGAAAGGAACGCCTGCTCGGTCTCCTGGCGGTGCTTGTCGGTGAGCTTGACGGCGACGCGCAGATCGGCGGTGGCGCGGGCCTGCATCGCCTTGGCGACGTGCTCGAGCGCGGGGAAGCTGTTGGAAACGACGTCTACCGCGCCTTTCGTCCCGGGCGGCGCACAGGCGAGCGCGGATGCCGCGGCGAAGCTCGCGAGCGACAGAGCGATGGCGAGAACCGGACGTCGCCGCGTGATGCCGTCCCCTCTTGCCGGCGGGGCGCCGCGCTGCCGGCATGCGTATGCACAAACGATTGGGGGGCGAACGCGGCCGGAGCAAGCGGCGCCGATCCGCCCGGGCGGCGCCACCGCCACAGCCGGCGGGCGCGACAGCCCGCCTCCCCGCCGCGGTTGCCGCGGCCGCTGGCCTGTCGCAGGATGCTGCCGCTGCGCAGGGCGCGACGCGGCGACGGGTCGGAACCGGGGAATGGCGAGCAGGATCGAGGTCGAGCGGATCGGCGAGGGCGAGCGGTTCACGTTCGCGGTCCGGGTCCGCGACGGTCGCAGCGAGAGTCGGCACGCGGTGACCATGGAGCCCGCGACTTTCGAGCGGCTCGCGGCCGGCCGCCACACCCCGGAGCGTTGTGTCGAGGCGGCCTTCCGCTTCCTCCTCGACCGCGAGCCCAAAGAGGCGATCCTGGCGCGCTTCGATCTCGCCGCGATCGGCCGCTACTTCCCCGAATTCGAGCGCGAGCTGCCCGGCTACCTCGACCGGTCCTAGGCCGTGGTCGCCGCCTCGCGGGCTGCGGCGCGCGCCGGCAACAGCGGCGACGGCTCGCCCACCGCGATCAAAACGAGGCGGTGCATGGCGCGGGTGCAGGCGACGTAGAGGAGCCGGCGGTCGAGTTCGGAAGCGAAATTCCGACGGCTGGCGTCGGCCACCACCACCCGGTCGAACTCGAGTCCCTTGGCGAGATAGACCGGACACACGAGGATTCCGGTCGAAAAACCGGTGGCGGCGGCGTCGAGCAGGCGCGCCGCGATCCCGGCCCGGGCCAACCGGCGGTGCAGCTCGCTCGCCTGCCGTTCGGTTTTCGCGATGATGGCGAGGCTGCGGTGGTCGGAGGCGGCGAAGGCTTCGACCTCCTGGCCGAGGCGGTCGACGAGCTCCTCCGGCCGGTGGCAGAGCAGGAGCTCGACCGGGTCGCCGTGCCGCTTCATCGGCACGAGTTCGGCATCGGGCGCGATCTCGAGCGCGAAGCGCATGATCTCGTAGGTCGAGCGATAGCTCTTGGTGAGCTTGACCGGTGCGGCGGCGCGCAGGATGTCGCGAATCTGCGCGGCGGTTGTGCCGCCGAGCGGGCTCAGCGCCTGGCCGGCGTCGCCGAGGATCGTCTTGCGGCAGGGGAACAGCTTGCCGATCACCGCATACTGGACCGGCGTGTAGTCCTGCATCTCGTCGATCAGGAGATGCTTGACGTTCGCGAACGGGTTCTCGATCCCCTCGAGCCGCATCTTGAGGTGGACGAGCGGGAACACGTCGGCATACTCGAGTTTGCCGCCGATCGGTGCGAACAGCTCGGGCCGCCCGAGCCAGTCGAACAAGCCCTTGTAGGCCGGCCGCAGCGCCGTCCGCCGGACCATGCCGCGCACCGCCTCGCGCAGGCGCCGCTTCTCTTCGGGCTCGAGTTCGCGCCGGTAGTGCCGGTAGAATTGGTGTTCGGTCGCGGCGACGACCTCGGCCACGCGCTGCTTGAGCGGCCGCTCGCGCTGCTTGCGCCAGGTCTCCTCGAAATGCCAGGCCGGCACGATCGCCTGACCCGTGCGCCATTCGCTCGCGGTGAACGAGCTCTCGAGGAGATGGTCGGCATAAGCGTCGACCTGTTCGAGGAAGGCGAGCGAGGATTTCGCGGCGATCCGCGCGGCGAGCGCCTCGTCGTCGCGTTCCAGGAGCCGGGCGGTCTGCTCGAAGAAGGTCTCGAAGCGCACCTTGCCCTCGAGCAGGGCGTCGGCGAGCGCCTCCATGCCGATCTCCTCGACCCGCTCTTCACCGAGCTCCGGCAGGATGTTGCCGATGTAGTCGGCGAACACCCGGTTGGGCGAGACGATCAGGATGTCCTGCGAGCGCAGCGTGTCCTTGAAGCGGTAGAGCAGGAAGGCGATCCGGTGCAGGGCGATCGAGGTCTTGCCCGAGCCGGCCACACCCTGGATCACGAGGGTGTGCGCCTCGGCGTCGCGGACGATGGCGTTCTGGTCGCGCTGGATCGTCGCGACGATCGTCTTCAAGCCGTCGTCGGAGGACCGGCTCAGCTCTTTTTGGAGGATCTCGTCGACGATGTTGACGCTGGTATCGAACATGTACTCGAGGCGACCGTCGCGGATCCGGAACTGGCGCTTGAGCTCCAGCCGGCCGCGGATCTCGCCCGAGGGCGCCCGGTAGGAGGCAGTTCCTAGCTCGTGGTCGTAGAACATCGAAGCGATCGGCGCCCGCCAGTCGTAGACGAGCGTCTCGCCCGTGGCTTCGTCGCGACCGTCGTGGACGCCGACATAGATCGGCTCGGCTTCTGTCTCCCCTTCCCGGACGAAGTCGATTCGGCCGAAATAGGGCGATTTCTGCAGCTTGAGAAGCTTCTGCTGCCGTTGGCGCAGGACTTCCGCCTCGCGGCTCTTCTGGTCGACGATCTGGCGCAGCGCGACCTTGTCGAGGTGGTCGAGATCGCGGCGCGCCTCGCCCATGTGATCCCTGATCTCCTGGATCTCCTTCGCCGC
>CALBAK010000023.1 GCA_937926445.1 uncultured Alphaproteobacteria bacterium | reverse complement strand
GTCGACAGAGACGGGGCGCGGTCGCGCGGTGGCGGTTCGGGTGGTGATCCGCGGGCGCGTCCAGGGCGTGGGGTTCCGCGCCTGGACGGTCCACAGGGCGCGGGAGCTGGGCGTGCGCGGTTGGGTCCGCAACCGCCGCGACGGCTCGGTCGAGGCCCTGTTCGACGGACCCGAAGACCGTGTGGCCGAGCTCGTGGCACGCTGCCGACAGGGGCCGCCCGCGGCACGGGTCGATTCGCTCGAAAGCGAACCCGTGGTCGGCTCGGTTCCGGGAGGGTTCGAAGAACGGCCGACGGTGTGAGCCGCATCGGTCGCGGGAGGACGAGATGCGCGCGGAACTGGCAGAGCCGCGTCTCGATCGGCGTCGGGTGCTGACCGGTTTCGTAGCCTGCGGCTTCTTCGCCGCGGCCGGCGCGCGGCCGCTGCGGGCCGAGGCGGTGCCGGAGGACCGCCGGTTCCTGGTCTTCCGCAGAGGCGAGGAGATCGGCACGCATGCCGTGACCTTCGCGGTGGCGCCCCAGGGATTGAGGGTGCGCCACGAGATCGACTTCGTCGTCAAGCTCGCCTTCATCCCGATCTACCGTTACCGTCAGGCGGGCGAAGATCTCTGGCGCGAGGGCAAGCTCGTCGCGAGCGACGTCGAGACCGACGACAACGGCGAGCGCACGAGCGTGCGGATCCGCGAGCGGCAGGGCCGGCTCGCCTGCGAGGGGCCGCGCGGCGTGCTCGAGGCGGCACTCGGGACGATGACCGATCTCAGCTGCTGGAACGTCGCGATCGTCCGCCAGCGGCGGCTGATCGATTGCCAACACGGCGAGCTCGCGCCCTTGGCCATGGACGGCGGCGTGCTGGAGACGATCGAGGTCGAGGGCCGGCCGATCGCTGCCCGACGCTGGCGGATGAACCCGCAGGGCAGCCGCGGTGGGGAAGTCTGGTACGACGAGGCCGGCCGGATCGTTAAGGCGGTCGTGCGCACCCGCGGCGAGGTCCTCGACTACCGGCTGCTCTGAGGCCGCGCTCGCCCCGAGCCCCCCGTTCGACGCAGGCCCGCCGCCGACGCGTGCCGCTTGGCGCGGCGGGGCCCGCGGGATAACCGCGCGGCGTCCGATCGGAGGTGCCGCCCTTGTCTACCGTTCGCCTGTTTACCCCTTTGCGCCTGCGCGGCCTCGAGCTCGCCAACCGCATCGCCGTCTCGCCCATGTGCCAGTACCGGGCGCGCGACGGGCTCGCCACCGACTGGCACCTCGTCCATCTGGGCTCTCTGTCGATGAGCGGTGCCGGCCTGTTGATCCTCGAGGCCACCGCGGTGAGCCCGGAGGGCCGGATCAGCCCCGGTTGCTTGGGCCTCTGGAGCGACACCCACGCCGCCGCGCTCGAGCCCGTCCTCGCCTTCTGCCGCCGCGACGGCACGGCCAAACTCGGCATTCAGCTCGGCCATGCCGGCCGCAAGGGCTCCTGCCGCGTGCCGCTCGAGGGCGGTGCCCCCCTGCCGCCCGAAGAGGGAGCCTGGCGAACGGTCTCGGCCTCGGCCCTGCCCTACGACGAAGGCTGGCCCGCCCCGCGCGCCGCGAGCGAGGAGGACCTTTCGAAGATCGAGGTGGACTTCGTGGCCGCGGCCCGCCGCGCCGCCGACCTCGGCCTCGATCTGGTCGAGCTCCACCTGGCCCACGGCTATCTCTTGCACCAGTTCCTCTCGCCGCTCTCCAACCGCCGCAAGGATCGCTGGGGCGGCGATCTCGAAGGCCGCATGCGCTTTCCCTTGCGGGTCGTCGAGGCGGTCCGCGCGGTCTGGCCCGAGGACCGGCCGCTCGGGGTTCGCGTCTCGGCCACCGACTGGGTCGAGGGCGGCTGGGATCTCGAGCAGACGATCGCGCTCGCGCAGCGGCTGAAGGCGCTCGGCGTCGACTATGTCGACGTCTCCTCGGGCGGGCTCGACCCGCGCCAGAAGCTCGCCCTCGGCCCCGGCTACCAGGTGCCCTTCGCCGAAGCCGTGCGGCGGGCCACGGGTCTGCCGACCATGGCCGTGGGCCTGATCGTGACGCCGCGTCAGGCCGAGGCGGTGCTGGCCGAGGGCAAAGCCGATCTCGTGGCGCTCGCCCGCACGATGATGGACGATCCGCGCTGGGCCTGGCACGCGGCCCAGGAGCTCGGCGTCGAGATCCCCTATCCCGCGCAATATGTCCGCTGCCGGCCCCGGGTCTGGCCCGGTGCGGCCATCAAGCACGCCGGCTGAGGGCGCTTGCCGCGGGCGGCCCGTCCTCGGGGAGCATGGGCGCCGCGATGAAAGCCGGTAACCCCGCGCTCGGTGTTCGGATCCGCCTCGTGCTCGCCCCCGAGATCGCGATCGGGCCGGGCAAGGCCGATCTCTTGGAAGCGATCGCCGAGACGGGCTCGATCGCCGCCGCCGGCCGCAAGCTCGGCATGAGCTACAAGCGCGCTTGGCATCTCGTCGAGTCCTTGAACCGGGGCTTCGCCGAGCCGCTCGTGCTCGCCTCCCGCGGCGGCAGCGGCCACGGCGGTGCGGCACTCACCCGGCTCGGGGCCGAGGTGCTCGAAGCCTATCGCCGCATCGAGCGGGCGAGTGCCGCGGCGGCGGGCGACGATCTGGCGCGGTTGCGGGAACGACTGGCACCCTCGGTGCTGCCGATCGGTCCGGATGGTCATAACGCTTGACAGGGCTGGAGCGCATCGATAGCGCTGAAACGTCATAACGGGAGTCGCACAGCGATGCTCGGCAGAACGGTGCGGCGCGGGCTTCGGTTCCTCCTCGGCTGCGTCGTGGCGCTGCTCGTGGGCGGGCCTCCGCTCCATGCCGCCGGGCCGCCGTTGGTCGCCGGGGCCTCCGATCTCCAGTTCGCGCTGACCGAAATCGTCCAAGTCTTCCAGAAAGAGACCGGCTCCAGCGTGAAGCTCGTGTTCGGCTCTTCGGGCAATTTCGCCCGGCAGATCCGCCAAGGAGCTCCTTTCGAGCTCTATCTCTCGGCCGACGAAGATTACGTGCTCGGGCTCGCCCGCGACGGCTTCGCCAAGAGCGAAGGCACCCTCTACGCGATCGGTCGGATCGTCTTGAAGGTACCGAACGGTTCGCCGCTCGCCGCCGACGGCAACCTCGACGACCTCGTCCGCGCGGTCCGCGAGGGTCGCGTCAGGCGGTTCGCGATCGCCAACCCCGAACACGCGCCCTATGGCAAGCGCGCCGAGGAGGCGCTGCGCCGCAAGGGCATCTGGGAAGAGATCAAACCGCTTCTCGTCTACGGCGAGAACGTGAGCCAGGCCGCCCGGTTCGCTACCTCGGGCAACGCCCAGGGCGGCATCGTCGCCTATTCGCTGGCGCTTTCTCCGGAATTGAAGGCTGTCGGAACCCACGCTCTGATCCCGGCCGAGTGGCACGCACCGTTGCGCCAGCGGATGGTACTGTTGAAAAACGCGACTCCCGTGGCCGAGCGTTTCTACGCCTACCTGCAGGAGGAACCGGCGCGCGCGGTCTTTCGCCGCTGGGGCTTCGTCCTGCCCGGCGAAGCCGTCGGCGAGTGAGCCGGGACGGGCAACACCTGGCGGGGAGGAAGAGCGGTGGATTGGGTCGCGATTCGCCTGTCGCTCGAGCTCGCCGCGATCACCGTGGCTCTCTTGTTGCCGATCGGCGTGTTCCTCGGCCGCTTGCTCGCCTATCGCGACATCCGCGGCAAAGAGGTCGTCGAAGCACTCGTCGCGCTCCCTCTCGTACTGCCGCCCACTGTCTTCGGCTATTACCTGCTGGTCGCCTTCGGCATGGCCTCGCCGATCGGTCGGCTGTGGAACGAGCTCTTCGGCCGTCAGCTCGTCTTCACCTTCGAGGGGCTCGTGCTCGCCTCGGTGATCTTCAACCTGCCCTTCGCCGTCCAGCCGATGCAGCGGGCCTTCGAGGCGATCGCGCCGGACGTGCGGGCCGCAGCCGCCTGTTGTGGCATGCCGCCCTGGCGAGCGACCCTCGAGATCGAGCTGCCGCTCGCCTGGCCCGGCATCGTGACCGCCCTCGTGCTCTCCTTCGCCCACACGCTCGGCGAGTTCGGGATCGTGCTCATGGTGGGCGGCGCCATTCCGGGCGAGACCAAGACCGTGGCGATCGCCATCTACGACCGCGTCCAGGCCTTCGACGACGTGGGCGCGGGACAGATGGCGCTCGTCCTCCTGGTCTTCTCGCTCGCCACGATCGCGGTGACTTTCCTGGCCTCGCGCCGGGTCGGCCGCCGGCTCGGCTGAGCCCCGTGCTCGAAGTCGAACTCCACCAGGACGCCCCGATCCCCCTGGCGGCACGGCTCGTTTGCGCGCCCTGCGAGCTCCTGGCGCTCGTGGGCCCCTCGGGCAGCGGCAAGACCACGATCCTGCGCACGATCGCGGGCCTGTACCGTCCCAAAGCCGGTCGCGTCGCAGTCGACGGTACGGTCTGGTTCGATGCGGCGCGCGGTGTACACCTCCCGACCCATCGCCGCCGGGTCGGCCTCGTCTTCCAGTCCTACGCTCTCTTCCCGCACATGAGCGCGCTCGACAACATCGTCGCCGCGATGGGCCACCGGCCGCGCGGCGAGC
Organism: uncultured Alphaproteobacteria bacterium; assembly: GCA_937926445.1. Lineage (GTDB taxonomy): Bacteria > Pseudomonadota > Alphaproteobacteria > Geminicoccales > Geminicoccaceae > JANXAZ01. Next base: position 37,676 of record CALBAK010000023.1, on the reverse strand, counting down.
GAGCGGAGCGGGCGCGCGAGCTGTTGCGCCTCGTCCACCTCGACGGGCTCGAACAGCGGCGCCCGGCGGAGCTCTCCGGCGGCCAGCAGCAGCGGGTCGCGGTCGCCCGGGCGCTCGCCCGCGAGCCCGCCGTCCTGCTCCTCGACGAGCCCTTCTCGGCGGTCGATCGAGCCACCCGCCAGCGGCTCTACCTCGAGATCGCCGAGCTGCGCCGTGTGCTCTCCATGCCGGTCGTGCTCGTCACTCACGATCTGGAAGAGGCGATGATGCTGGCCGACCGGCTCACGGTGCTCCACCGCGGCGAGACCCTACAAACCGGACCCCCGCAGGAGGTGACCACCAAGCCGGCCTCGCCCCAGGTCGCTCGCCTCGTGGATGTCGGAAACCTGTTCGAGGGCACGATCGCCGGCACCGACCGCGAGCGCGGGCTCGCGCTCCTCGACTGGCGCGGCCGGCTGCTCGAGGTCGGGGGCCCGCCGCCCGCACCGGCCGGCACGCGCCTTCCCTGGCTCGTGCCGGACGGCTTCGTGATCCTCCACCGGCGCGATCGACCCTCGCGTGGCGAGCGCGAGAACCCGATCCCCGGCCGCATCGAACAGATGCTGGTCCTGGGACAGACCGCGCGTCTGTCGCTGCGGCCCGACCACGCACCCGAGCTGCCGATCCGTTTTTCTGTGCCGCTCCACGTCGCCCGCCGCAACGGGATCGAGCCCGGGGTCGCGGCGACGGTCTCGCTCCTGGCCCAGGGGATCCACCTGATGGCGCCGACCGGCTCCTGAGCCGGCCGACTCTCAACCCGCCTCCGCCGCTTCGGCCAGCGCCGTCTCGTGCTGGCGCGCCCAGAGGGCGGCGTAGCGGCCGCGCCGGGCGAGGAGCTGCTCGTGGCGGCCGCGCTCGACTATCCGGCCGCCCTCGAGCACCAGGATCTCGTCGGCATCGACCACGGTCGAGAGCCGGTGCGCGATCACGAGCGTGGTGCGACCGCGCGCGGCATCCTCGAGCGCCGCTTGGAGTTGCCGCTCGGTCAAGGTGTCGAGTGCCGAGGTCGCCTCGTCGAGCACCAGGATCGGCGGGTTCTTGAGGACCACGCGTGCGATCGCCACCCGCTGTTTCTCGCCGCCGCTGAGCTTGAGGCCGCGCTCACCGACCACCGTCTCGTAACCTTGCGGCAGGCTGGCGACGAAGTCGTGGATCTGCGCCACCTTGGCCGCCGCCTCGATCTCCGCCCGGCTGGCCCCCGGCCGGGCGTAACCGATGTTGGCCGCGATCGTGTCGTTGAACAGCACCGTGTCCTGCGGCACGAGCCCGATCGCCGCCCTGAGGCTCGCCTGGCTCACGCTGCGCACGTCCTGCCCGTCGATCAGCACCGCGCCGCCCGTCACCTCGAAGAAGCGGAACAAGAGTCGCACGATCGTCGACTTGCCGGCACCCGAGGCGCCCACGATCGCCACCTTGCGGCCGGCCGGGATCGTGAAGGAGACGTCTTCGAGGATCGGCCGACGCGGATCGTAGGCGAAGCGCACGCGCTCGAACCGCACCTCGCCACCGGCCAGACGCAAGGGCCGGGCATCCGGCGCATCGCGGATCTCGGGCTCGAGCTCCAAAAGTCCGCCCACGAGCTCGAGATCGGTCAGCGACTGGCGCAGCTCGCGGTACAGCACGCCCAGGAAGTTCAAAGGGAGGTAGAGTTGGAGGAGAAAGGCGTTGACCAACACCACGTCGCCCACCGTGAGCTCGCCCGCCACCACGCCTCGCGCGGCGAGAGTCATGACCGCCGTCACGCCCACCGCGATGATCGCCGCCTGGCCGGCGTTGAGGAAAGAGAGCGAGGCCTGCGATTTGACCGCGGCGTCCTCGTAGGCGGCGAGCGAGCGATCGAGCCGACGCGCCTCGAAGGCCTCGTTGCCGAACGCCTTGACGATCTCGTAGTTGATCAGGCCGTCGACCGCCTGGGCCGAGAACTCGTTGTCCTTCTCGTTCATCTCCCGCCGGAAGCGGGTCCGCCATTCGGTCGTGGCGATCGTGAAGGCGGCGTAGACCGCGACCGTCACGAGTGTCACGATCGCGAAGGAGGGCGGGTAGCGCCAGAGCAGGATCCCCAACACGAGGGCGAGCTCGAGGATCACCGGCCCCATCGTGAAGAGCGCGGTGTGCAGCATGAAGCCCACCGCCTGGACGCCGCGACCGATCGCCCGGGCGAGCTCGCCGGTCCGCCGCTCGAGGTGCCAGCGCAGCGAGAGCGCGAAGAGATGCTCGTAAGCGCGCAGCGCCACCCGCCGCCCGGCCCGCTCGGCGACCCGCGCGAAGACCGCATCGCGCAGCTCGTTGAAGAGCGTCCCGCCGAGCCGGGCGGCACCGTAGGCGAGGAGGAGCGCGAGCGGTACCGCCTCGAGTGGCACTCCCTCGCGCGGTGCGAGCGCGTCGACCACGCCCTTGAGGGCGAAGGGGGTGGCGACCGTGACGAGCTTGCCCGCGACCATGGCGATCGCCGCCAGCACGACCATCGCCCGCAGGCGCGGCTCGCGCGGCCAGAGATGCGGCAGCACCAGCTGCACCAGCCGGCGATAGGTGCCCGACTCGCCCGCCGGTTGCCCCGCGACCCCTCGCTCGCCCGTCTGCATCCACGAACCCCGCGCAGCCGCGGCGGACCATAGCGAGGCCGCCGGGGCTCCGCCATGCGGCCGGCCTTGCCCCTGCCGCGCCCTCGGGGCTATGCCGCTCTGGCCGCGCGAGGTCGGCCGAACGCTCGGAGAAGGCGATGGAGGAGGCGGCCGAGACCTTCGACTACGTGATCGTCGGGGCGGGGACCGCGGGCTGCGTGCTCGCCAACCGTCTTTCGGCGGATCCTTCCGTGCGGGTGCTGTTGCTCGAGGCGGGTGGCGCCGACGACTGGATCTGGTTCCACATTCCCGTGGGCTATCTCTACGCCCAGAACAACCCCCGCGCCGACTGGTGCTTCGAGACCGAGCCGGAGCCCGGCCTCGGCGGCCGCGCCATCAACTATCCGCGCGGCAAGGTGCTGGGCGGCTGCTCCTCGATCAACGGCATGATCTACATGCGCGGCCAAGCGCGCGACTACGACCTCTGGCGGCAGATGGGCAATCCGGGCTGGTCCTGGGAGGAGGTGCTGCCCTACTTCAAACGCTCCGAAGACCATGTCGACGGCGCCTCCGAGTTCCACGGTGCCGGCGGCGAGTGGCGGGTCGAGCGCCAGCGGGTCTCCTGGGAGATCCTCGACGCGTTCCGCGCCGCGGCAGCCGAGGTCGGAATTCCGCCGGTCGAGGACTTCAACCGTGGCGACAACGAGGGCTGCGGCTATTTCCAGGTCAACCAGCGCCGCGGGGTGCGTTGGAGCGCGAGCAAGGCCTTTCTGCGTCCGGTCCTGCACCGCCGCAACCTCGAGCTCAGAACGGGCGCGCTCGCGCTCCGCCTCTTGCTCGAGGGGCGCCGGGTGGTCGGCCTCGCCTACCGCCGGCGGGGCGAGGAGCGGCGGGTGCGCGCGCGCCGCGAGGTGCTGCTCGCCGCCGGTGCGATCGGCTCGCCGCACATCCTCGAGCTCTCCGGCATCGGGCGGGGCGAGGTTTTGCGCGCGCACGGGATCGAGGTGCGCCACGAACTGAGCGGAATCGGGGAGAACCTCCAGGACCATCTGCAGATCCGCACGGTCTTCAAGGTGCACGGCGCCGCCACGCTCAACGAGCGGCTGCGCAACCCGCTCTGGAAGGCCTGGATGGGGATCGAGTACGCGCTCTTCCGATCGGGGCCCTTGAGCATGGCGCCCTCGCAGCTCGGCGCCTTCGCCAAGAGCGATCCCTCGTTCGAGACCGCCAACCTCGAATACCACGTCCAGCCGCTCTCGCTCGACCGCTTCGGCGAGCCCCTGCACCCCTTCCCGGCGATCACCGCTTCGGTCTGCAACCTGCGGCCGACGAGCCGCGGCCGGGTTCATCTCCGGAGTCCCGACCCCGCGGCGCCGCCGGCGATCGCTCCGAACTACCTCGGCACTCCGGAGGACCGGCGGGTCGCGGCGGATGCGATCCGGCTCACCCGCCGGATCATGGCCGCCCGGGCGATGGCTCGCTATCGGCCCGAGGAATACCGCCCCGGTGCAGAAATCGAGGGCGAGGAGGAGCTCGCCCGTGCGGCCGGAGCCATCGCCACGACCATCTTCCATCCCGTTGGCACCTGTCGGATGGGGCCCGAGGGCGACCGCGGTGCGGTCGTCGACCCGCGCCTTCGGGTCCACGGCCTCGCTGGCGTTCGGGTGGTCGACGCCTCGATCATGCCGACCATCACCTCGGGCAATACCAACGCGCCGGTGATCATGATCGCCGAGAAGGCGGCGGACATGATCCGCGAGGAGGCGCGCGGCGCGGCACCCTTGGCGGTCGCGGCATGAGTGCGGCGACGTCGCGCGTCGGTTGCGCGCGCGGGCATCGCGGCTAAGCTCCGCGGACCGGGCCGCGATCGGCGAACCGGCTCGCGGTGGACGTTCGGGGAGGGCGCATGGAAGCGGTCTGGTTCCTCCTGGGTATCGTGGTCGGCGCCGCGCTCGCCTGGATCCTCCTCCAGCGTCTGTCCGACCGGCGAGTGGCCGAGGCCGAGGAGCGCGTCGCGGCCGAGCTCGCCCACGCCCGCGAGCAGGCCCGCGACGCCGATCTGGCGCACGCCGAAACCAAGGACCGGCTCGTGGCCCTCCAGGCCCGGCTGCAGGAGGCCGAGGCCCAGCTCGAGCGCGAGCGGGCCGAGCTCCTGGCCTGCCGCGAGCGGCTCGTCCAGCTCGAGAGCCGGGCCGCCGCGCTCGCCGAGGCTCGGGCTCGGCTCGAGCAGGTCGAGGCCGAACTCGTCCGCCGCCAGGCGACCGGCGCGGCCGGTGGCCAGCCGGCAGCGGCGTCGGCCGGACCGCTGGCGCCGCCCGCTGTCACGGCCGGGCTGACGCCGGCCGCTGCGGCGACGTCGCCCGAGCCCGCCGTTGCGCCCGCCCGCCCGATCGACCCGGCCGAAGAGCTGCGCCGGCTCGAGGCGAAGCTCGCCATGCTGCCCGCCGGCTCTTCCGCCCGGGCCCTTCTCCTGAAGCAGCGCCGAGAGCTCGTCGCCCGGATCGAGCATCCACCCGCATCGGTTGCTTCGCCGCCGCCGCCCGCGCCGGTCGAGCCGGCTCCCCCGCCCGCACCCGCGGCCGTCGGCCCGCCTCCGTCGCCGGTGCTCCCCGCCGAAACGCCGGCCCCGTCGACCGACGGCCCGCGGGCCGCGCCGGACGATCTCAAGCTGATCAAGGGCATCGGCCCGGTCCTGGAACGCCGGCTGCACGAGCTCGGGGTGCGGAGCTTCGCCGACCTCGCGGCGCTCACGCCCGAACGGATCGCCGAGATCGACGAGGCGATCGAATTCCCCGGCCGCATCGAGCGCGAGCGCTGGATCGAGCAGGCCAAGGAGCTCCTGGCCCGCCGCCGGAACGGCTGAGCTTCACTCGCTCTCCGGGACCGGGCGGGCGAGGAGCTCGGCGATCGCCGCCTCGACCGTGGTCGCACCCGCCACCACCCGCCGCACCGCATCCGTGATGGGCAGCTCGAGGCCGAGCCGGCCGGCGAGCGTGCAGGCGGCGGACGCGGTGAACGCGCCTTCGGCGAGGGCGGCTCCCGCTCCCAAGAGCTCGCCGAGCGGCCGCCCCTGCCCGAGCGCGTGGCCGAGGCTCGTGTTGCGAGAGGTGAGGCTCGTGGCAGTGAGGACCAGATCCCCGAGCCCCGAGAGGCCCATGAGCGTCGTCCGCCGCGCCCCCGAGGCCTCGGCCAGGCGAGCCAGTTCGGCGAGCCCCCGGGTGATCAGGGCCGCGCGCGCATTCTCGCCGAGGCCTCTGCCCATGACGATCCCGGCCGCGATCGCGATCACGTTCTTGAGCGCCCCGCCGAGCTCGACGCCCACGAGATCGTCGGTCGGATAGGGGCGAAAGGTCGGCAGGGCCAAGAGCCCGGCGATCCGGCGGGCGGTGGCGAGGTCTGGAAAGGCGAGACTCAAAGCCGTCGGCAGGCCGCGCGCCACTTCGAGCGCGAAAGAGGGCCCGGAAAGTGCCCCCATCACCGACCCGGGGCGGACCGCAGCCACGACCTCGCTCGGTCGAAGCCCGGTCCCCTGCTCGAGCCCCTTGCAGCACAGGAGGAGCGGGGCCGCCAACGCGGGCAGCCCGACGAGCACCGCGCGCAGCGCCTGGGTCGGGACCGCGACGAGGACGAGCTCGGACCGCTCGAGCGCCGCCGGCTCGGCAACCGGCTCGATCGCGGTCGGCAGCTCGACACCCGGCAGCCGCCGCTCGTTGCGGCGGGTGGCACGCATCGCCGCTGTCGCCTCGCGATCGCGTGCCACCAACGTCACGGTGTGACCGGCGCGGGCCGCGACCAGAGCGAGCGCCGTGCCCCAGGCCCCGGCGCCGAGCACGCCGATCCGCACCGCCGCCCCGCCCCTCAGCCGTCCACGGCCTCGAGCGGGACGCGCACATGCGTCTGGCCGAACAGGCAGATCCGCTCGACGACGCACCAGGCGTAGACGACCTCGGCCGAAGCCTCGCCGGATGCCCCTGTCGCCACCGGCACCCGAAGCTCGACAGAGGGCTCGAGATAGGCGCGTCCCGGATCGACCAGCTCGACCCGCGCCGTCTCGGTCCAAGGGCCGGCGGGCCCCGGCAGCGGCACCAGCTGGATCCCGGGGTCGGCCACGAGCCGGGCACCACCCTCGGTGGTCAGCGTCACGACGAGCTCGAAAGCCGCGCCGTCGCGCTCGAGCCGCCCCTCGACACGGACCCTTCCCGACCCCGTGCCGCCGGTGAGGTCGCGCAGGAGGGTCTCGACCGGCTGGCCGCGCGCCGGCGTCTCGGCCGCCGTCGCCAGGGCGGCCAGCGGCAGGAGCAGCGCGGCAGCGCCCCACCTCACGCGATCGTCTGCCCGGTCCTGGCCCAGTCGGCGAGGAACGCCTCGAGGCCCTTGTCGGTCAGCGGATGGCGGACGAGCTGGCGGATCACCGCCGGCGGCAACGTGGCGACGTGGGCGCCGAGCCGGGCGGCCTCGACCACGTGGCCCGGATGGCGGACCGAGGCCACCAGGACCTCGGTCCGAAAGCTCGGATAGTTGCGGTAGATCTGGACGATGTCGGCGATCAGCCGCATGCCCTCGTGGGCGACGTCGTCGAGCCGGCCGACGAACGGCGAGACGAAGGCCGCTCCGGCCTTGGCGGCGAGGATCGCTTGCGCCGGCGAGAAGCACAAGGTGACGTTGACCTTGACACCGCGTGCGCTGAGCGCTCGGCAGGCTTTGAGGCCCTCGAGCGTCAACGGCAGCTTGATACAGACATTGTCGGCCACGGCCAGGAGCCGGTCGGCCTCGCGCAGCATGCCGGCCTGGTCGGTGGCGGTGACCTCGGCGCTCACCGGCCCCCCGACCAGCCGGCAGATCTCGGCCAACACCTCGAGGAAGGGCCGGCCGGTCTTCGCCACGAGCGAGGGATTGGTGGTGACACCGTCGACGAGGCCGGTGGCAGCGAGATCGGCGATCTCGGCCACGTCCGCCGTGTCCACGAAAAACCTCATCCCGCCTCCCCGCCCGGGCGGCCGGGCCGGCCGCCCGCCGCCGCCTCACCCCGTGCCCCGCCCCGGGGCCCTCGCTCACTTCATGCTCAGTTCATGTAGAAGCGACGCGGCCGGTAGCGCCCGTCTTCGAGCTCGCCGAACAGCTCCGGGACCTTCGGATGCTCGACCGGTCCGCCGGCCGGGTCCGGGACCAGGTTCTGCTCGGAGACGTAGGCCACGTAATAGGCCTCGGCGTTCTCGGCGAGCAGATGGTAGAAGGGCTGGTCCTTGCGCGGCCGGACTTCCTCGGGGATCGAGTTGTACCACTCCTCGGTGTTGGCGAACTCCGGATCGACGTCGAAGATAACGCCGCGGAAGGGGAAGAGGCGATGCCTGACGATCTGACCGATCTGGAACTTGGCGGTCCGATGTGGGCGTTGCGTCCGCATGGTCACGACCTCGCGAGCGACGCGCGGGCCCGGCGGCCGGCCGGTGCCGCGCGCTCGAACACCTTATCCCATGTGGGCGCGCCCGTCTCCTATTCCAGGGACACGGTTCGCGACGTTTCAGCCCTCGCGCAGGTTCTTGATCAGGCTCGAGGTGTCCCAGCGGCCGCCACCCTTCATCTGGACCAGGCGGTAGAGCTGATCGACCGCCGCGGTGATCGGCAGGGGTGCACCGTTGCGACGCGCCTCCTCGAGCGCGATCCGAAGGTCCTTGCGCATCCAGTCCACCGCGAAGCCGAAGTCGAACTTGTCCTGGACCATGGTCTTCCAGCGGTTTTCCATCTGCCAGGACTGAGCGGCACCCTTGGAGATCGTGGCCAGGACCTTGTCGGTGTCGAGCCCTGCCCGGATCGCGAAGTTGACGGCCTCGGAGAGCGCCTGGACGAGGCCGGCGATGCAGATCTGGTTCACCATCTTCGTGAGCTGGCCGGCACCCGCTCCGCCGATCAGCGTGATTTGCCGGCCGTAGGCCCGCATCACGGGCTCGGCGCGGGCGAACGGCGCTTCGTCACCGCCGCACATGATCGTGAGCACGCCGTTGACGGCGCCCGCCTGGCCGCCCGACACCGGCGCATCGATGAAGTGCTTGCCCTGCGCCTTGGCGGCCGCGAAGAGTTCGCGTGCGAGGTCGGCCGAAGCGGTGGTGTGGTCGACGAGCACCGCATTCGGGCCCATGCCCGCCAGGATCCCGTCCTCACCGTAGACCACCGCCCGCACGTCGGGATCGTCGCCCACCATGCAGAAGACGATCTCCGCCCCCTGCGCCGCTTCGCGCGGGGTCCGGCAGGTCCGCCCGCCGTACTCGGCCGCCCAGGCTTCGGCCTTGGCCGGGGTACGGTTGAACACGGCGACCTCGTGACCGTGCTTCACGAGATGCCCGGCCATCGGATAGCCCATCACGCCCAGACCCACGAACGCCGTGCGTGCCATCACCGCTCTCCTCTGTTCGACGGCCGCGCAACCTAGTGGCGCCACCCCGGGGCGGCAAGCCGCGGCCCCTTCTGCCCGCCGCCTCCCGCCCCGGCCGGCCGCCGGTCCGGCGAGGCTGGCTTCGCCGGGCGGTGTGCGCTAGTCGGGCTGCCGGCAACGCAGAGGAGAGCCGGATGAGCGAGATCGCGAGCCCGCGTCGCGTGTACCTCGCCGACTATCGCCCGCCCGCTTTCACGACCGAGCGGGTCGAGCTCGACTTCCGCCTCGACCCCGAGACCACGCTGGTCACGAGCCGCCAGCACCTGCGTCGCAACCCGAAGGCTTCGGCCGAGGATCGCGACCTCGTGCTCTACGGCGACGAGCTCGAGCTCCTCCATCTCGCCCTCAACGGGCGGCAGCTCGTCCCCGGGGACTACACGATCGAGGGCGAGATCCTGCGGATCCCAGCACCACCGGAGGCCTTCACTCTCGAGGTCGAGACCCGGATCCGTCCGGCCGCCAACACCAAGCTCATGGGACTTTACCAGTCGGGCGGAATCCTCTGCACTCAGTGCGAGGCCGAAGGCTTCCGGCGGATCACCTGGTACCAGGACCGACCGGACGTCATGGCACGCTTCCGCGTCCGCCTCGAGGCCGATCGCGATCGTTTCCCTATCCTGCTCTCGAACGGCAACCCGATCGGCGGGGGCGAGCTCCCGGACGGCCGCCGTTTCGCCCTCTGGGACGATCCGTTTCCGAAGCCTTCCTACCTCTTCGCGTTGGTCGCGGGCGATCTCGCCTGCCTGGAGGACCGCTTCACGACCCGCTCCGGCCGCACCGTGACCTTGCGCATCTGGGCCGATGCCGCGCACATCGACCAGTGCGGCCATGCCATGGCGTCGCTCCAGAAGGCGATGCGCTGGGACGAGGAAGTCTACGGCCTCGAATACGATCTCGATCTCTTCCAGATCGTCGTGGTCTCCGATTTCAACTTCGGAGCCATGGAAAACAAGGGGCTGAACATCTTCAACGCTTCGGCCGCACTGGCGCGCCGGGATCTGGCCACCGACGCAGATTTCCAGAACGTTGAGCGGATCGTCGCCCACGAATATTTCCACAATTGGACGGGCAACCGGATCACCTGCCGCGACTGGTTCCAGCTCACCCTGAAAGAGGGTCTCACCGTCTTCCGCGACCAGCAGTTCGCGGCCGACATGCACGATCCGGGCGTCAAGCGGATCGGCGACGTGACCCATCTGCGCGAGGTCCAGTTCGCCGAGGACGCGGGCCCGCTCGCCCACCCGATCCGCCCCGACTCGTACGCCGAGATCAACAACTTCTATACCGCGACCGTCTACAACAAGGGTGCCGAGGTGATCCGCATGCTGCACACCGTCGTGGGCCCGGAGGGCTGGCGGCGCGGCATGGACACCTACATCGCCCGCCACGACGGCCAGGCCGTCACCTGCGAGGATTTCGTCGCCGCGATCGGCGACGGCGCCGGGCAGGACCTCTCCCGCTACCTCCTCTGGTACCGCCAGGCCGGCACACCCGTCTTGCGGGTCGTCCGGCACTGGGATCCGGCCCGCGCCGCGCTCACTCTCGAACTGTCCCAGGAGGTGCCGCCCACCCCCGGCCAGCCCCTGAAGCAGCCGATGCCGATTCCGATCCGGCTCGGCCTGCTCGGCCGGGCGAGCGGCCGGCCCTTGCCCGTCCGCCTCGAGGGGGAGAACGCGCCGGGGCCCACGGAACGAGTTCTCGAGCTCGATTCCGCGCGCGCCGTCTGGACCTTCGTGGGTCTCGAGGAAGAGCCCGTGCCCTCGCTCCTGCGCGGCTTCTCCGCCCCCGTGCGGCTCGAGCTCGAGCTCACCGCGGAAGAGCGGGCACGGCTTCTCGCCGCCGATCCCGACCCCTTCGCCCGCTTCGAGGCCGGCCAGACGCTCGCCGCCGGGCTCATGCTCGAGGCGATCCGGAGCTGGCGCGAGCGGCCCGTCTCTCACCTCGACCCCGTGCTCCTCGATGCCTTGCGGCGGGCGCTCGCCGATCCGGCGCTCGCTCCCGCCTTCCGCGCCCGGCTCGCCCAACTCCCCGGCCGCTCCTGGCTCGCCCAGCAGCTCCCGGTGATCGAGGTCGAGCCGCTCGCCGCGGTCCATCGCGGCTGGCGCGAGGCCCTCGGGCGCGAGCTCCGCCCCCTCTGGCGCCGGCTGTACGCCGAGCAGGCGGGGCTCGATCCGGCGGCGATCGACACGGCGACGATCGGCCGCCGGGCTCTCAAGAACACCGCCCTCGGCTATCTCCTGGCGGCTTTCGACCCCGAGGCCGAGGCCCTCGCCCTCGAGCAATATCGCTCGGCCGGCAACATGACCGACCGGATGGCGGCGCTCCGAGCCCTCGCCGACAGCCCCTCGGCCGAGCGCGAGGCCGTCCTCGAGGACTTCTACGCCCGCTACCGCGAGGAGCCTCTCGTGGTCGACAAATGGTTCGCGCTCCAGGCGAGCATCGAGGACGAGGCGGCGGTCGAGCGAGTCGAGCGCCTGCTGGCCCACCCCGCCTTCGGGATGACCAATCCCAACCGGGTGCGGGCACTGTTGGGTTCCTTCGCGAGCTCCAACCTGCCGGGCTTCCATCGGGCCGACGGAGCCGGCTACCGGCTCGTGATGGACCGGGTGATCGCTCTCGACCGCATCAATCCGCAGGTCGCCGCTCGCCTCGCCACCGCCTTCGGCCGTTTCCGGCGCTACGAGCCGGCCCGCCGGGCCCTGATGCGGGCCGAACTCGAGCGGCTCGCCGCCACCCCGGGGCTCTCCAAGGACTGCGCCGACATCGCCGCCCGCGCACTCGAAGGCTGAGCCCGTCGCGCCGCGACAAAGGGCGACGAGCGTCGGCCGTCGGCGCGATCGCTGCGCGACAGCTCCGGGCTCTCCTGTGCGCCGCTCGGAAATGAACGGAGAGTCCCGACGAACCGTATCGCTCCCGCCCTCTCCCTCGCAGGCCTGCTCGCGGCGGCGGCCGGCCCGGCCGGTGCCACCGGCCTCTTGACCCGCAATTCAGATTCGCAATCCGCTTGGCAGTCGCTGGAGACCCTGATCCGGCAGCTCGTCGAGGCGGGCTGGGACGTCCGCCGCGTCAAAGTCGACGGCGGCTGCTACGAGGTCTAAGCCTTCGACCCGGAGGGCCGCCGGGTCGAAGCCTATTTCCACCCGGTGAGCCTCGAGCATTTGAAGAGCTTCACCCGATGAGCGACGCCGCTCGCCCGGCCGGGGCCGACGCGCCGACCGAAGCCGCGGTCCGGATCTGGGACCCGCTGGTTCGGAGCGGCCATCGGGCCCTCGTCCTCGCCCTCGCGATCGCCTGGCTCGGCCACGAAGGTCCGGCCGTGCTCCACGACAATGCCGGCTACCTCGCACTGGCGATCGTGGCGATCCGCGGGCTCCGGGGCTTTTCGGGCCCGGCCCGGGCCCGCTTTTCGGACTTCGTGCGCGGGCCGCTCTCGGCCATCGGGAGAACCTGGTCCTCGCCATGATCAACGGCCGCGAGCGGGCGCCCTCGAGCCGCACCTGCACGCGCGGCTCTGGACGATGACGCGAGGCGGGCCTATGCCGAGCGACGGTCGCGCCGTGCGGGGAGGTGGTCATGAAGGACATCGGGCATTTCATCGCCGGCGAGCGGGTCGCCGGTACGAGCGGCGTCTTCGGCCCGATCTTCGACCCCGCCACGGGCGAGGAGACCGGCCGGGTCGCCTTCGCCTCGGCCGCCGAGGTGGACGCCGCGGTCCGGGCCGCCAAGGCCGCCCAGCCGGCCTGGGCCGAGGTCTCGGTGGTCCGCCGCATGCGCGTGATGTTCAAGCTCAAGGAACTTCTCGAGAAGAACGTCGACCGGCTGGCCCGGCTCGTGACCGAAGAACACGGCAAGACCCTCGAGGATGCCAAGGGCTCGGTCCAGCGCGGTATCGAGGTGGTCGAGTTCGCCTGCGGCCTACCGCACCTCTTGAAGGGCGAGTTCAGCCATCAGGTCGCCACCGGCATCGACCTCTGGTCGGTACGCCATCCGCTCGGCGTGTGCGCCGGCATCACGCCCTTCAACTTCCCGGCCATGATCCCCTTGTGGATGGCGCCCTTGGCGATCGCCTGCGGCAACGCCTTCGTCCTCAAGCCCTCCGAGAAGGACCCCTCCTGCGGGATGGCGCTCGCCGAGCTCTTCCTCGAGGCCGGCGTGCCACCCGGCATCATGAACGTCGTCAACGGCGGCAAGGACACGGTCGACGCGATCCTCGCCCACCCCGACATCGCCGCCGTGAGCTTCGTGGGCGCCACCGCCACCGCCGAGTACATTTATCGGACCGGCACCGCGCACGGGAAACGGGTCCAGGCGCTGGGCGGCGCCAAGAACCACATGGTGATCCTCCCGGATGCCGATCTCGACATGGCGGTCGACGCGCTCGTGGGGGCCGCCTACGGCTCCGCGGGCGAGCGCTGCATGGCGATCTCGGTCGCCGTGCCGGTCGGCGACAAGACCGCCGATGCGCTCCTCGAGAAGCTCGTCCCGCGCGTGCGCCAGCTCAAGATCGGCCCGGGCACCGAGCCCGGTGTCGAAATGGGCCCGCTCGTCACCCGGGAGCATCTCGACAAGGTCCGCTCTTACGTCGAGCTCGGCGTGAAGGAGGGAGCCGAGCTCCTCGTCGACGGCCGCGACTTCAAGATGCAGGGCTACGAAAAGGGCTTCTATCTCGGCGGCTGCCTGTTCGACCGCGTCACGACGAACATGCGGATCTACAAGGAAGAGATCTTCGGCCCGGTGCTCTCGACCGTGCGCGCCCGGTCCTTCGACGAGGCGGTCGCCATGGTCAACGCCCACGAGTACGGCAACGGGGTGGCGATCTTCACCCGCGACGGCGACGCGGCCCGAACCTTCGCGAATGCCGTCAACATCGGCATGGTCGGCGTCAACGTCCCGATTCCGGTGCCCCTCGCGTTCCACAGCTTCGGGGGATGGAAGCGCTCGCTGTTCGGCGACCACCACACCCACGGGATGGAGGGTATCCGCTTCTACACCAAGCTCAAGGCGATCACCGGGCGCTGGCCGACCGGGATCCGCGCCGGCGCCGAGTTCTCGATGCCGCTGCTGCGCTGAGCGGCGAGCGCCCGATCCGCCCGGCGACCAGCGGCCGCCGGTTCACAGGTCGTCCGGCAGGCCGGCTCGCCGCAATCGCTCGGCATGGTGGCGGGCGGCCGGCAGGTGGGGATGGATCGCGAGCGCCGCTTCGAAGGCGGCGAGGGCCTGCTGCCGTTGGTCCAACCGCAGCAAGACCAGGCCCAGGCCCGAGAGGGCGCCGAAATGGCGCGGCTCGAGGGCGAGTGTGCGCCGGATGTCGAACAGAGCCGCCCGATCGTCGCCGAGGATCCAAGAGAGCGTCGCCCGCTTGTTCCAGCCCTCGGCGAAGTTCGGAAAACGGGAAGTCAGGGCGTCGAACGCGGCCATCGCCGTTTTGTGGTCGCGATTGGCCATCGCCACGCTGCCGCGTTCCAAAAGATCGCGCGCTTCCGGCTCGTCGATCGCGCTCCACATCGTCCAGATGTGCGATTCGATGATCCGCGCCTCGATCGCATCGGCCTCCTTGAGTCGGGCGAACAAGAAGTCGAGGCGGGGATCGGTCTGATCGGCGCGGGCGCCGGCCGCCGTCGCCAGCAGAAGCGCCAGAATGCCGGACAACCGCCTCACGCCCGCGGTACCTCCGGCCGTGCCACGCCGATCAGGCAGTCGCGCGTCACGAGGGCCGCGAGCCGGGCCTCGTCCCAGCCCTCGGTACCGGCCGGCCGCTCGGGCAACACCATGAAGCGGAGCTCGGCGGTGCTGTCGTGGACCACGACCGCCACCTCCTCCGAAAGCTCGAGGCCGAGCTCGGCGAGCACCGCCCTGGGCTCGCGCACGACTCGCGAGCGATAGGCGCGGGCCTTGTACCAGTCGGGTGCGGCCCCGAGCAGAAGGCGCGGGTAGCAGGAGCAGAGCGTGCAGACGATGACGTGATGCTCGCCCGGGCGGCATTCGACGGCGCGGATCGGGATCGGCCCGGCGTCGATCCCGAGCTCGGCCGCCGCCGCGTTGACGTCGGCCAAGAGGCGCGCCTTGAAGGCCGGGTCGACCCAGGCCCGCGCCACGAGGCGAGCGCCGTTCGCGGGCGTCTTCGAATCGATGTCCTCGAGCGTGCGCCGCATCTCCTCGGGGCGGAAGATCCCCTTTTCGAGCAGGAGCGCCTCGACGGCGTCCGCGAGTGCCATGTGCCAGGTGTAGGGGCCGTCCTCGAGGTCGGGCTGGAAAGGGTGCCGCTCCCCCGGCGGATGCCCGTGCCCGTGATCGTGCTCATGGTCGTGGTCGTGATCGTGCTCGTGATGGTCGTGGCTCACGATCGCTCCTCCACGGGCTCGAGCCAGGGCTCGAAGATGCCGACCACCACCCGGTCGCCGGCCGGGCCGGCATAGTCGGGCCAGAGCTCGTGCTGGGCGAACACGACCCGCCAGACCGGAACGGCCGGCAGGCCGGGTCGGCCGTAGGCCCGCTCTTCGGGGTCGGGCTCGACGTCGACGAGGTCCAAGATCACGCCTTCGCGACCGCGCGTGTACCAGGGCGTCCGGGTGTGCCCGGGCGGGTAGAGCGCCTTGACGCGCACTCGGCGGCCGGGAGCGAAGGGCCCGCTCATGCGGTCGGCACCGTCTTCGGGCAGGCTTCGGCCGCCGCCCGTCGGGCCTTGGCCGCCTCGATTGCTCGGCCGAGCTCGTGCACGCCTAACACCCCCTTCTCGAGGAGGATGTTCGTGATCGAGCGGATCCAGCGCTCGAAATAGGAGAGCTCGTCGTAGGCGCCGGGACCCAGCTCTTCGATCCCGCGGCGCAGCTCGTCGAGAGTCATCACCTT
The DNA here is from genome assembly GCA_937926445.1 of uncultured Alphaproteobacteria bacterium. Lineage (GTDB taxonomy): Bacteria > Pseudomonadota > Alphaproteobacteria > Geminicoccales > Geminicoccaceae > JANXAZ01. The sequence continues at coordinate 21,797 of CALBAK010000023.1, read as the reverse complement.
CTTGGCGACCAGGAGCCGCAGAATGGCATCGACCTTCTTCTCCCAGGGCGCATGGTCGTGCTCGGTTCGCTCGACCGGCCCGGCCGGGAGGCCGCCCATGTCGTGGTGTCGCCGCATCGCCTCGCCTCCGTGCACGCGCGAAGTGTGGGCCGCTGTGGCCGGCTCGGCAAGCCGGCCCGAACGCTCCCGCGGAGCGATCGGAGGCTGGAAATCGAACTGTTCCAGATTCAAAAAACGCTGAGGATTCTTCGTGATATTTCACAACATCTCCAAAGTTCGCCGCAACTCGACATGCTGTCTTCACAACGCTAGACTCGCTGATTAAGTCGGAAGTGATCGGCCGGTTCGGGGTCGCGAAAGTCCGGCCGGCGAGCGAGAAGGATCGAAGACATGAGAATCGGGAGAAAGCCTGGGCTCGGCCTGTTGGCGACGGTAGGGTGGCTCTGTGCGGCAGGGCCGCTCGCCGCGGCCGAGGTCGTGAACGTCTACAACGCTCGCCATTACGGCAGCGATCAGCAGCTCTGGGACGGCTTCCAGAGGGCGACCGGGATCCAGGTGAAGGTCGTCTCGGGCGACCACGATCCCCTGTTGCAGCGGCTCGTCGCCGAGGGCGAGCGCAGTCCCGCCGACCTTTTCATCACGGTCGACGCCGGCCGCCTCGCCGTCGCGGTCGACAAGGGCGTCTTCCAGCCGATCGGCTCGGAGCTCGTCAAGAAGACGATCCCGGCCCATCTCCGCGACGAGCACGACCTCTGGACCGGGCTCAGTGTGCGCGCCCGTGTGCTCGTCTACGCCAAGGATCGGGTGAAGCCCGAGCAGCTCTCAACCTACGAGGATCTCGCCGAGCCCAAATGGAAGGGCAAGATCCTCACCCGCTCGAGCACCAACATCTACAATCTGGGTCTGCTCGGCTCGCTGATCGAAGCGCACGGCTTCGATCGCGCGCTCGCCTGGTGCACGGGCTTCGTCGCCAACCTCGCCCGCCCGCCGCAGGGCGGCGACACCGACCAGATCAAGGCGGTGGCCGCCGGCATCGGCGACGTCGCGATCTCAAACAGCTACTATCTCGGCCGGCTGATCGGATCGGACAAGGCCGAGGACCGGGCGGTGGCCGAAAAGGTCGGCATCTTCTTCCCCAACCAGGGCGATCGCGGCACCCACGTCAATGTGAGCGGCGTGGGACTCGCCAAACACGCGCCGAACCGCTCCAACGCGGTCAAGCTGATCGAGTACCTCGTCTCGCCCGAAGCCCAGCGCTATCTGGCCGACGTCAATTTCGAGTACCCGGCCAATCCGGCCGTGCCGCCCGGGCCGGTGGTCGCCGCTTGGGGCAGTTTCAAGCAGGACGTGCTGAATGCCGCGGTGTACGCCCGGCGCAGCGCCGAGGCGCTCAAGCTCGCGGATCGGTGCGGCTGGAAGTGAGCGCGGCCGCCGCCGCTCGGCCCATGTTCGGGCGGCGGCGGTCCAGCATCCGGCAGAGCAGGACCACCGGTGCGAGGCCGGCGGCGACGATCACGAGAGAGGGCAGGGCCGCTGCGTAGAGCCGCTCGGTCGAGGCCAAATGGTAGGCCTCGATCGCGAGGGTGTCGAAGTCGAAGGGCCGCAGGATGAGGGTCGCCGGCAGCTCCTTCATGGCGTCGACCACGACGAGCAGGAGTGCGGTGAGCAGGCTCGGCCGCAAAAGCGGCAGATGCACCCGCCGGGCGGCCCGAAGCGGCCGGTCGCCCAGCACCCTTGCGACGTCCAGGAGCGCCGGCGAAACCTTCGCCATGCCAGCATCGAGCGAGTTGTGGGCGACCGCGTAGAAGCGGACGAGATAGCCGTAGAGCACACCCGCGATCGAGCCGGTCAGCACCCAGGGCAGACCCCGGCCGAGGAGCTCGCGCAGGAGCCCGTCGAGGGTCCGATCGAGCCAGCCGAGCAGGAGCAGCAAGCCGACGGCGACCACCGCTCCCGGCACGGCGTAGCCGAGCGTGGCGAAGCGGACGAGCCGGGCCGGCAGCTCCGTACGGTCGCGACCGGCGAGGAAGACCCCCGCGAGCGCCACGCCGACCACGAGCAGGCTCGCGAGCCCGGCGAGCTTCACGGTGTTGAGGGTGAGCTCGAGGAGCCGGGCGGCACTCAGCTCGTGCTGCTCGCCCGTGGCCATCGCCACGAGTCCCAGAACCGGCAGGACGAAACCCACGAGCACGGGGAGTGCGCAGAGCAGGCAGGCGGCGAGGCCGGGCAGGCCGCCGAGCGGCACCCGGCGCTTGCGGAAGATGTGTACCGTGCCGATCGAAAAACGGGCGCGGCCGCGCGCCCAGCGCTCCACCGCGAGGGTCGCGGCGACCGCCGCCAGCAGGAGGAGGGCGAGCTGGGCCGCCACGACCGGGCTGCCGAGGGCGTACCAGGCCCGATAGATGGCCGTGGTGAGCGTGCCCACTTCGAAATGCTTGACGGCACCGAAATCGGCCATCGTCTCCATCACGACGAAGGCGAGGCCGGCCGCCATCGCCGGCCGGGCGAGCGGCAGGCCGACCCGGCGGAAGGCCTCGCCAGCGCCGCATCCCAGCGTTCGGCTCACCTCGAGCGCGCATTGCGACTGCTCGAGGAACGCCGCCCGGCAGAGGATGTAGACATAGGGGTAGAGGGCGAAGGTGAGGACGAAGACCGCCCCGCCGAGCGAGCGGATCTCGGGGAACCACAGCTCCTGGACGGAGAGCCCGGTGAGCGCTCGCAGGAGCCGCTGCACGGGCCCGGTCACCTGGAGGAGGTCGGTCCAGGCGTAGGCCAGGACATAGGTCGGCATGGCGAGCGGCAGGACGAGTGCCCAGTTCAGGATCCGCCGGCCGGGAAAGCGATAGAGTGTGACGAGCCAGGCGGTCCCGGCGCCCACCGACGCCGTGCCGATGGCCACCCCGAGCGCCAGGAGAGCGGTATCCCGCAGATGGCCGAACAGCACCGTCGCCGCGAGATGGGCCCAGAGACCCTCGTCCGGCTGCCCCACATAGGTGACGAGTACCAGGATCGGGGCGGCGACCACGAGGACGAGGAGGGCCGCCGGCAGCACGCGGACGAGTGCCGCCGGTCGCAGCGGTGCCGAGCCGGCACCGCCCGCGACACGGTCGAACGTGCTGCTCGAGACGGCCATCTTCGGGTCCGATCCACCCCTTCGCGCGTTCCGCGTGCCCGCTGCGCGACCGCGCCGCGATCCGCTTCTAAGGAGGGCGCGGCCCGGCTGGAAGCCCTCCGACGGGTCGCGGCGGATCCTCTGACGACAATTGGAACTGGAACGGTTCCAGAACGCTCGGATTCGTCGTGCAGCCGCCGCCGATTGCCTCGCGACGGTCACGGGACTAGGCTAACGGGCGCCGGCGAGCGAGGAGGAGGAACGGCGCACGCGATGGGAAGAGGTGCGAGCGCGGTCGCTAGGCGGGGGCGGCGGGCCGGCCGGGCGGCGCGCCGGTCGAGGCGATGATCGCCCTCAACGCCTTTCCTGCTCTCGTCCTCAACGCCGACTATCAGCCGCTCTCCTATTATCCGCTTTCCGTTTGGAGCTGGCAGGAGACCATCAAGGCGATCTTCCTCGGTCGGGTCGACGTGGTCTCGCACTACGACCGGACGATCCGCTCCGCCCGCGCCGAATTCCCCTTGCCCTCGGTAGTCGCGCTCAAGGAGTACGTGCCACAGAACCGGCGGCCGCCCTTCACCCGGTTCAACGTGTTCCTGCGCGATCGCTTCACCTGCCAATACTGTCTCGGCGCGTTCCCGGCGCACGAGCTGACCTTCGACCATGTCGTCCCGCGCTCGCGCGGTGGGCGCACGAGCTGGCTCAACATCGTCACCGCCTGCACCCGCTGCAATCTGGCCAAGGGCAATCGGCTGCCGCAAGAATGCGGCATGTACCCGGCGAGCAAGCCGACCACGCCCACCATGCAGCAGCTGCAGCGCAACGGAAGGCTCTTCCCGCCCAACTATCTGCACGAGAGCTGGCGGGACTATCTCTACTGGGACGTCGAGCTCGAGCCCTGAATCCGAGGCGTACCGAGGCGCCGAGGAGAAGCCGCCGACCCTCGAGCCGCCGGGTCGGCGTCTGCGCGCGATTCGGACCTCGACCGTCGCGTGATCCCGGCGATGGGTCGTGTCCGGCCGAACGCCGGCGCGCGCCGGCTCACTCGCGATAGGCGCGCTCGCGCCGCTCGTGCCGCTCCTGGGCCTCGATGCTCAAGGTGGCGATCGGCCGGGCCTCGAGGCGCTTGATGCCGATCGGCTCGTTGGTCTCCTCGCAATAGCCGTAGGAGCCGTCTTCGATCCGCTTGAGTGCCGCGTCGATCTTGGCGAGGAGCTTGCGCTCGCGGTCGCGGGTGCGCAGCTCGACGGCCCGCTGCACCTCGGCCGAGGCCCAGTCGCTCTGGTCGGCCAGCCGGTTCTCCTCCTCTTGCAGCTGGCGCAGCGTCGAGCCCGAACCGGAGAGGATGTCCTCGCGCCAGCGCAACAGCTTGCGCCGAAAATACTCGGTCTGGCGCGGGTTCATGTAGGGCTCGTCCTCGGACGGGCGATAGCCTTCGGGGAGAATGTCCGCCATCCGACCTCCGCCGGATCCGGCCGGGGACCGCGTCCCCGACGTGACGCCGGGCGGCGGCTCCTTAGCGCAAGCCGGCCGCGGCCGGCAACCCGCGGCGTGCGGAAGCGGCACCCTAACTCACTCTCGCGCGCGCGAAATCACGCGATCGGACGGGCCGTGGCGGCGGCCGCGCGCCGGCAGCCCCCGGCGCAGGCCGGATCGCGCCGCACCGCCAGCCGGTCGAGCCGCGCCGCCATCGCATCGTAGAGGAGCAGCGTGCCGCTCAGAGACGGTGCGGGCGGGCCCAACAGCTCCTTGATCACCTCGACCGCCTGCAGGCAGCCCATGACGCCGGCCGCCGGGCCCAACACGCCGGCCTGGGCGCAGGAGGGCAGGGCGCCGCGCGGCGGCGGCTCGGGAAAGAGGCAGCGCAGGCACGGGTGCGGCGGCCCGAGATGGGCCTTGAAGGTGGTGAGTTGGCCGTCAGTCCCCTGCACCGCGGCGCTCACGAGCGGCCGACCGGCGGCGAGGCAGGCATCGTGCACCGCGAGCCGGGTCTCGATCGTGTCGCTGCCGTCGGCCACCAGATCGTACGCCTCGACGAGTGCCCGCGCGTTCTCGGGGCCGAGCCGGACGGGGTGCTCGACGATCCGGACAGTGGGATTGAGTGCCCCGAGTCGGCGCGCCGCCGCCTCGACCTTGGCCGTTCCGGTGGCCGCCGTGTCGAACAGCACCTGACGCTGCAGGTTGGACGCGTCCACTCGGTCGAAATCGACCACGCCGAGCGTGCCGACCCCGGCCGCCGCAAGGTAGAGCAGGAGCGGCGAGCCGAGCCCGCCCGCGCCCACCACCAGGACCCGCGCGGCCAGGAGCCGCGCCTGCCCCTCGCCACCGATCTCGGGCAGCACGATGTGGCGGGCGTAGCGGCGGATCTGCTCCTCGCTCAGGTCCATGAGTATCGGGCTCCCGGGGCTGCTCGGACGACCGCCACGGTCGGTGGGAGGCCGTGCGGTCTCAACCGTTCGTTAACCACATCGCCGCTAGTCTCGGAAGCGGAGGACGACAGGAGACCGGCCATGGGCGGCTCGCAGACGGCTCTCGCGTTGCGCTGGAACCCCGAGGAGGGAGATGTGCCACGGCTCGTCGCCAAGGGCCGCGGCACGCTCGCCGCACGGATCCTGGCGCTCGCCCGCGCGCACGGCATCCCGGTGCGCGAAGATCCCGCCCTCGTCCGGCTGCTCGAGCGGCTCGAGCTCGGCGCTCCGATCCCGACCCTGGCTTTCGCCGCCGTGGCCGAGATCCTGGTCCATCTCTACCGGCTGGATGCGCGGTTGGCCGCCGAGCGGCGGCGGGGAGGGAAGCCGTGAGCGCGTCCTCGCGCGACCGCAGCGCCGTCTGGCGCTCCCTGCAGGCGAGCCTCGCAGGGGCCCGCCGACGGCTCGCGACCGGCGGCACGATCGGCCTCGAGCCCCTGCAGCAGGGCCTCGAGGCCTTCGCCGAGGCGGAGCGGCGGCCACCCGTCGGTCCCGAGGAAGAGGCCGCCCTCGTTGCGCTGCTCGACGAGCTCGAGAGCCTCGCCGTCGAGCTGGCGGCCGAACGCGACCGTTTGCGCGGCGAGCTCGATCGGCTCGCCCGCGCCGAGCGGGCGCGGCGCGGCTACGCCGTGCAGACCGTGGGCTGAACCGCCGTGGAGACGCTCGATCTCGCCCGCGCCTTCGGGGCGCTCCTCCTCGTGCTCGGGCTCCTGGGTCTCGCCGCCTGGCTCGCCCGGCGGCTGGAGTTGTACCGCAGGCTCGGGGGACCGGCCGGCGGCCGGCTCGCGATCGTCGAGCAGCGCTGGCTCGATTCGCGCACCCGCCTCCTCCTGGTCCGCCGCGACCGGGTCGAGCATCTCCTGCTGCTCGGACCCGGCGCGCCGCTCCTGATCGAGCGCGGGGTCGCGGCTTCGGTCGAAGCCGCCCGGGGGCCGTCGTGAGCCGCCGCTTCGTCGGGCTCGCCGCCGGCCTCGCTGTGGCGCTCGCCCTTCTGGTCGCGGCCGGGCCGGCCTCGGCCCAATCGCTCCGTCTCGAGCTCGGCCAGGGTGGCACCTTCACGGGACAGGTCGTGCGGCTCGTGCTCCTGGTCACGGTGCTGAGCCTCGCACCCTCGATCCTCGTGATGGTCACCTCCTTCGTGCGGATCGTGATCGTGCTCTCCTTCCTGCGCACCGCGATCGGCCTGCAGCAGTCACCGCCCAACCCGGTCCTCGTGAGCCTCGCGCTTTTCCTCACCCTCTTCGTCATGGGGCCCACCTTCGAGACCGCCTGGCGCGAGGGCATAGCGCCCCTGGTCGAAGAGAGGGTCGAAGAGCCCGTGGCGCTCGAGCGGGCGGCGAAGCCCTTCCACGAGTTCATGCGCCGCCAGGTCCGCGAGAAGGACGTCGTACTCTTCCTCGAGATCGCCCGGTTGCCGCCGCCGGAGCGAGCCGAGGACCTGCCCTTCCGGGTGCTCGTCCCGGCCTTCATGATCAGCGAGCTCAGGCGGGCCTTCGAGATCGGCTTCGTCGTCTTCGTGCCGTTCCTCGTGATCGACCTCGTGGTCGCCTGCATCCTCATGAGCATGGGCATGTTGATGCTGCCGCCGGTGATGATCTCTCTGCCCTTCAAGGTGATCTTCTTCGTGCTCGTGGACGGCTGGGCGCTCCTCGTGGGCAGCCTGGTCGAGAGTTTCGCCACGGGCTGAGACCCGCTCTCGTCGGCGGGGCCGGGACGGGGCTAGAAGAAGACGGGTGGCGTGCGCGGGGGACGGGGATGAGCGAGGCGGTGGCGGTCGATCGGGCGGCTCGGGAGGCGGCGATCGCCGCCCTTCGCCAGCGTTTCGGCGATCGGCTTTCGACCAATGTCGGCGTGCGCGAGCAGCACGGCCGCGGCGAAGCCTTCCGGCCCTGCCTGCCGCCGGATGCGGTGTTGTTCGCCTCGAGCACGGCCGAGGTCGCACTCGCCGTCGAGCTCTGTGCCGCCCACCGCCTACCCGTGATCCCCTTCGGCGTCGGCACCTCGCTCGAGGGACACGTGGCGGCCCCGCTGGGCGGCCTCTCGATCGACCTCTCGGGCATGCGCCGGATCCTCGAGACCAACGCCGAGGACCAGGACGTGTTGGTCGAGGCGGGTGTGACGCGCAAGCAGCTCAATGCGCATCTGCGCGATCTGGGCCTTTTCTTCCCGATCGATCCGGGCGCGGACGCGACGATCGGGGGAATGGCCGCGACCCGGGCGTCGGGTACCAACGCCGTGCGCTACGGGACCATGCGGGAGGCCGTGCTCGGCCTCACGGTCGTGCTCGCCGACGGGCGGGTGATCCGCACCGGCGGGCGCGCCCGCAAATCCGCCGCCGGCTACGATCTGACCCGGCTCTTCGTGGGCTCGGAGGGCACGCTCGGGGTGATCACCGAGGTGCGGTTGCGGATCCATCCCCTGCCCGAGGCGATCTCGGCCGCGGTCTGCGTCTTTCCGAGCGTCGAGGCGGCCGTGCGCACGGTCATCCAGACGATCCAGACGGGCATTCCGGTCGCGCGGATCGAGCTCCTCGACCCGGTCCAGATGGAGGCCTGCATCCGCTTCGCCCGGCTCGAGGGCTTCGAGGCGGCGCCCACGCTCTTCCTCGAGTTCCACGGCAGCGAGGCCGGGGTCGCCGAGCAGGCCGAGGCGGTGGGCGCCATCGCCGCCGAGGAGGGCGGCTCGGCCTTCCGCTGGGCGACCCGGCCCGAGGACCGCAACCGCCTGTGGCAGGCCCGGCACGACGCCTATTATGCCGCGCTCGCGCTGCGGCCGGGCGCCGAGGGCTGGGCGACCGATGTGTGCGTGCCGATCTCGCGGCTCGCCGAATGCATCGAGGAGACCCGCCGCGACCTCGAGGAATCGAAGGTGGTCGCACCGATCGTGGGCCATGTCGGCGACGGTAATTTCCACCTCGTGCTCCTGGTCGACCCCGAGGACCGGGAGGAGATCGCTCGGGCCGAGGCCCTCAACGCGCGGCTCGTGCGGCGGGCCCTCGCGATGGGCGGCACCTGCACCGGCGAGCACGGTATCGGCATGGGCAAGATCGCGAGCCTTCTGAAGGAGCACGGGGCCGCGGTCGAGGTCATGGCGACTCTCAAGCGCGCTCTCGACCCGCTCGGCATCATGAACCCGGGCAAGATCCTGCCGGCCGCCTCGGTCGCGGCCGCCGGCTGAGATCGGCCGCGACCTCGAACAGGATCGCATGGCGCTCGGCGAGTGCCCGCAGATCCTCCTCGTAGCCGCCGCCGATCACGCAGGCGACCGGTACAGCGGCGGCCCGGCAGGCCTCGAGCACGAGCCGGTCGCGCTCGGCGAGCCCCCGATCGGAGAGCGCGAGCCGGCCGAGCCGGTCCCGCGCGTGCGGGTCGACCCCGGCATCGTAGAGCACGAGATCGGGGGCGCTGCGGCGCAGGAGGCCCGGCAGGAGGCCGGCCAGGAGCTCGAGATAGGCCCGATCGCCGGTGCCCGGGTCGAGGGCCAGGTCGAGGCTCGATTGCCGCTTGCGGGCCGGCCAGTTGCAGCGGCAGTGGACCGAGACGGTGGTGACGCGCGGTTCGTCCTCGAGGATCGCGGCCGAGCCGTCGCCTTGATGCACGTCGAGGTCGAGGATCAGCAGCCGGCGAACCCGACCCTCGGCCAGGAGCACGAGGCTCGCGACCGCCAGATCGTTGAAGACGCAGAAGCCGGCCCCGCCCGAACGCTGCGCGTGGTGGCTGCCGCCCGCGCTGTTGAGCGCGAGCCCGTGCTCGAGGGCGAGCCGAGCCGCGGCCAGCGTGCCGCCGCTCGCGGCCCGCGCCCGCAGCGCCACGGCCGGGCTCACCGGCAGGCCGAGGCGGCGCTCCGCGGCCGGGTCCACCCGCGCGGCCAGGACGGCCTCGACCCAGGCACGATCGTGGGCCAGGGCGAGGGCGTCCGGCTCGGCGGGTTCGGGTTCGACGAGGTTGCGCTCGAGGAGGAGGCCGCGGGCGCGCAGGAGCGCTGCCAAGGCCGCGAATTTGCCCATGGGGAAACGGTGCCCCGCGGGCAGAGGCGCCGCATAGGCCGGATGGTGGACGATCGGTGGCGGGCTCACGGCACACCCTCTAGCCGCGACCGGCCGCCCCGGCGAGCCTTCGAGCTCGGTTCCGTCCCCTTTCGCGTCCTGCCCACCCGGCCGCCGTTGCGCAAAAAAGACGGGCCCGAAGGCCCGTCCAGAGATGCGATCGGAGGGGAAACCGACCGTCCTCCGCTACTGGCCACCACCCAGCGCGTGGACGTAGACGGTCAGCATCTTGATCGTCTCCTCGGGGAGCCGGCCCTGCCAGGGTGGCATCACGCCGAGCCGCGGCCGCCAGATCTGCGCCTCGATCTTCTCGGCCGTGCCACCGTAGAGCCAGATCGAGTCCTTGAGGTTCGGTGCGCCCAGGTCCGGATTGCCCTCGCCCGCCTCGCCGTGGCAGGAGGCGCAGTTCTCGGCATAGAGCGGCGCGCCGCGCTCGGCCGCGGCCTTGTCCGCGGCGGAACCCGACAGGCCGAGGACGAACTGGGCGACGTCGCGGATCTGGCCGCGGTCGAGGATGCCGTCGGCGCCGAAGGCAGGCATCGCACTCGTCCGGGCCTCGGGATCGTCGGCGTTGCGGATCCCGTGGCGGATCGTGGTCTCGATCGCCTCGAGAGTGCCGCCCCAGATCCAGTCGTCGTCCACGAGGGCGGGGAAGAAGCCCTGGCCGGCGCCGCCCACGCCGTGGCAGGGCGCACAGTTGGTACCGAACGCGGCGGCCCCACCGACCAGGGCGAAGCGGGCGAGCTCGGGGTCGGCCTTGATCTCGGCCGGGCTCTTGGCGGCGATCTTGTCGAGCCAGACCTGCTGCTTGGCGCGCGCTTCGGCGAGCCGCTGCTGGACTTCGAGCCTCTGGTTCGAGCCCAGGATGCCGGGCGTGTAACCGGTGAGGCTCGGCCACGCGGGGTAGAGGATCCACCAGATCACCGAGAAGACGATCGTCGCATAGAAGGTGTAGAGCCACCATTTGGGAAGCGGTGTGTTCAGCTCCTTGATGCCGTCCCACTCGTGGCCGGTGGTCTCGGTGCCGGTCAGGCTGTCCTTCTCGACCTTGGTCGGCATGGGATCAATCCTCGTTCTCGAAGGGGATACGGCCGTGCCGCTCGAGTTTTTCCTTGCGCGATGGCCAGAAGGTCCAGGCCACGATCCCGAGGAACAGGAGCGTCAGCCAGACGATCCAGAGCTCGCGCAAGACGGCGATCGGATCGCTCACCGCCGCGGCCTCACTGCAACAGGTCTTCGATCCGCACGTCGGTCAGATCGACCATGCGGCCGAGGATCTGCAGGTACGCGATCAGTGCGTCCATCTCGGTGAGCCGGTCGGGCCGACCGTCGAAGTCGCCGACCGCGGCCTTGGGATAGCGAGCGAGCAGGCCCTCCTGTCCCTCGGCCGAGGCCTGCGCCACGAGATCGGCCTCGGCGTTCTCGATCATCTCGTCGGTATACGGCACGCCCACTTTCCGCAGCGCCCGCAGATGATCGGCCACATCGGCGAAGCGCAGCTCGCGCTCGAGGAGGAAGGGGTAGCCCGGCATGATGCTCTCCGGCACCACGCTCTGGGGCTTCACCATGTGCGCGACGTGCCATTCGTTCGAATATTTGCCGCCGACCCGGGCGAGGTCGGGCCCGGTCCGCTTGGACCCCCACTGGAAGGGGTGGTCGTACATGCTCTCGGCCGCCAGGCTGTAATGGCCGTAGCGCTCGACCTCGTCGCGGAACGGCCGGATCATCTGGCTGTGGCAGTTGTAGCAGCCCTCCCGGATGTAGATGTTGCGGCCGGCGAGCTCGAGCGGTGTGTAGGGGCGGACCCCCTGCACGCGCTCGATCGTGCTCTCGATCGTGAACAGGGGCGCGATCTGCACGATCCCGCCGATCGAGACCGTGACGAGGATGAGGAGGACGAGGAGAAGACCCCGGGTCTCGACCTTCTCGTGATGGGCGATCAGCGCCATGGCTCGGCTCCCTCCCGGATCACTCGGCCGGGGCCAGCCGCGCCGCGGCGCCGACCGGCATCGGCTCCTCGGCGCGGATGTCGCCCTTGGTCGTGCGGTAGAGGTTGTAGGCCATGATCAGCGCGCCCAGCAGGAAGAGCACCCCGCCGAAGGCGCGGATCACGTAGAAGGGATGCATCGCCTCGACCGTCTCGATGAAGGAGAACTGCAGGAAACCGAGGCTGTCGTAGGACCGCCACATCAGCCCCTGCATGATTCCCGACACCCACATCGAGGTGATGTAGAGGACGATGCCGAGGGTCGCGATCCAGAAGTGCCACTCCACGAGGCGGAGGGAATAGAGCCGCTGCGCTCGCCACAGTCGCGGCACGAGGTAATAAACGGCGCCGAAGGTGACGAAGGCGACCCAGCCGAGCGCACCGGAATGCACGTGGCCGACAGTCCAGTCGGTGTAGTGCGAGAGCGCGTTGACCTGGCGGATCGACATCAGCGGGCCCTCGAAGGTGCTCATGCCGTAGAAGGCGACCGAGACCACGAGGAAGCGCAGCACCGGGTCGGTCCGCAGCTTGTCCCAGGCTCCGGAGAGGGTCATGAGACCGTTGATCATGCCGCCCCAGGACGGCATCCAGAGCATCACCGAGAAGGTCATCCCGAGCACCTGCGCCCAGTCCGGCAGGGCGGTGAAGTGCAGGTGGTGCGGGCCAGCCCAGATGTAGAGGAAGATAAGTGCCCAGAAGTGGATGATCGAGAGCCGGTAGCTGTACACCGGGCGCTCGGCCTGCTTCGGCACGAAATAGTACATGATGCCGAGGAAGCCGGCGGTCAAGAAGAAGCCGACCGCGTTGTGGCCGTACCACCACTGGGTCAGCGCGTCCTGGACTCCGGCGAAGAGCGAGTAGGACTTGGCCCCGAGCAACGAGACCGGGACCGCCAGATTGTTGACGATGTGCAGCATCGCGATGGTGACGATGAACGCCAGATAGAACCAGTTCGCGACGTAGATGTGCGGCTCGCGCCGGGTCAGGACGGTACCGAAGAAGACCACGAAATAGACGACCCAGACGATCGTGAGCCAGAGATCGACGTACCATTCGGGCTCGGCGTATTCACGGCCTTGCGTGATGCCGGTGACGTAGCCGAGCGCCGCCATGACGATGAAGAGCTGGTAGCCCCAGAAGAGAAATGCGGCGACCAGCGGTCCACCGAACAAGGGGGCGCGGCAGGTGCGCTGGACCACGTAGAGCGAGGTGGCCAGCAGCGCGTTGCCGCCGAAGGCGAAAATCACGGCAGAGGTGTGCAAGGGCCGCAGCCGGCCGAAGGTGGTCCACTCGAGATCGAGGTTGAGGACCGGGAAGGCGAGCTGGAAGGCGATGTAGGTGCCGACCAGAAAGCCCACGATGCCCCAGAAAACCGTGGCGATCGTGAACCAGCGGACGACGTCTTCGTTGTATTCCGAGGCTCTGGCCTCGACACGGCCCAGAGCGATGCTGGCCATGGAGCACTCCTCGACGGTTGCGGCGGGCGCGCCGGTCGGGTCGAGCCGGCGGCCGCGCGATCCTTGTTGCCGCCACCAGCTTGGCGCTCTTTGATCTGCATCAAAATCCCCTGCGACCTTTCGCGCTAGGAGCGCTACGCGCTGGGCGGGACGCGACGTCCGCGCTAAGCTCGTCCGCGAGCAGGGGGGAGAGAGCCCATGGCCGAAGCGACGACGGCCGGCGCGCCCGCGCCGGCGATCCGGATCCGGCGGATCGAGCTCGACCAGCCCTGGCGGTGGCTGGCCGAGGGCTGGCAGGACTTCCGGGCCAACCCGGCGCTCGGGGTCTTCTACGGCTTGTTGGCGGCGGTGACGGGCTATCTCGTCCTGTTCGGCCTCTGGTGGGCGGGGATGCTCTACCTCGTCCTGCCGCTTCTGGGCGGCTTCTTGATCGTCGGGCCGATCCTCACCGTCGGCCTCTACGAGGCCGCCCGTCGCCGCGAGGCCGGGCAGATGACAACGCTGTTCGAAGCGCTCGCCGCGTTCCGGCGGAACACGAGCCAGATCGCGCTCGCGGGCGTAGCGCTCCTGCTCCTCATGTTCGCCTGGGCGCGGTTCGCGGCGATGCTCTTCATGCTCTATTTCGGCGGCAACCCGCCGTCGTTCGAGAACCTGTTCGCCCAGACGTTCCTCCGGGCGGAAGCCTTGCCCTTCCTCGTGATCGGCACCGGGGCCGGTGGGATCCTCGCGTTCGTGGCCTTCTCGATGAGCGTGATCTCGATCCCGCTCCTGCTCGACCGGCCCGAGGTCAACGTGATCGATGCGATCATCAAGAGCTTCGAGGCGGTTCAGGTCAATTTCTTCCCGCTCCTGTTCTGGGCGGCGCTGATCGTCGCCTTCACGATCGCCGGGCTCGTCACCCTCTTCTTGGGCCTCGTCGTGGTCCTGCCGCTCCTGGCCTTCGCTTCCTGGCACGCCTATCGCGATCTGGTCGAGCGGGCGGGCTGAGATCGGATCGAAGCGCGTCCGCGGCGCGAGAGGAGGGGGCGATGGCGGCGGCGATCTACGGAGTGGTGATGGGATTCCTCGCGATCCTCGGCCTGTTCCTGGCTTCCGGGGCCGAGGACGGCGCGATCCATCTGGCAGGCTTCCTCCTCTTCCTGTTCGGCGTGGTCAACATCTTCGTGCTTATCCACGAGGCCACGGAACCGCCGCGCGGTCCCATCGAGCAGCGCTGAGCCGGGTCGCGAATCGAGCTCAGCGGGCCTCGAGCACCGTTCGACACTCGGCCGGCAGATCGGCGAGCAGAAGCGGCTTGGGCGGCGGCCCGGGCGGCTTCGGTCGCCAGGGCTCGTCCGACAGCCACCAGGCGAGCTCCGCCCCGCAGCCGTCGCCCTCGGGCGGCGGATCCTGGTCGCGGCACAGGGGTTCGCTCTCGGGACAGCCGAGGCGGATGTGGAAATGGCTGTCGTGCCCCCACCAGGGGCGGACCTTGGCGAGCCAGCCCCGCTCCGCCCCGGCCCGCTCGCAGAGTGCCTGCTTGATCCCGGGATGGACGAAGATACGCGCCACCTCGGGGTAGGACGCGGCGCGGCGGATCAGCGCGACATGCGCCTGGCCGAAGCGGGCCGGATCGACCGTGCGGCTGCCCTCGCGCAGCATCGAGATCGCGGGAAGGGTCTCCCGCTCCTCCTCGTCGAGCCGGCGGTCGGGCATCGGCGTGAGCCAGATGTCGACGTCGAGGCCCACTTGGTGCGAGGCGTGGCCGGTGAGCATCGGCCCGCCGCGCGGCTGGGCGAGATCGCCCACGAGCAGGCCGGGCCAGCCGTCCGCGCGGGCTTCTCGAGCGAGCCGCTCGATCAGCGCGACCAGGCGCGGATGGCCGAAGGTGCGGTTGCGCGAGAGCCGCATCGCCTGCCAGCCGGGACCGTCCACGGGCAGCGCCACGCCCCCGGCGAGACAGCCTCGGGCGTGACTGCCGACCACGCGGGCCGCCCCCGGCAGCGGCGGCGCCGGTGTCGCGGCCGCGCCGAACAGCGCCTTCGCCGGGGTGGCTTCCTCGGCCGCGGCGGACGCCGCGAAGAGAGCGGCCGCGAGAACGGCCGGGACGGCGCGGCGCGAGCGGCTCATGCGGCGGGTCCCGGGAACAGTTCGTTCGTGTGCCCGAGCAATCGATAGTAGAGAAGTCCGAACCATTCGTACATCGCCTCGTCGAGTTCGTAGAGCCGCTTCGCGACCCTGAGATCGTCGAGCAGGCCGGTGCTCGCGCCGGTACGGTAGTCGACCGGGAAGGGTACGACTTCGAATCCCTGCGTGCGGAAGCAGCCGATCGCGCGCGGCATGTGCTTGGCCGAGGTCACGAGCAGCCAGGTCTCGCCCGGCTTCGGTGCGGCCATCGCCTTGGCGTTGATCGCGTTCTCGATCGTGTTGCGGGCCACGCGATCGAGCAGGAGCCGCTCGGGCGGCAGGCCGTGGCGGGCCCAGAGTGCCTCGATCGCATCGGCCTCCGCGACCGGTGCGCCCTCGATCCGACCGATGCCGCCCGTGAAGAGGATTTTGGCCTCGGGATAGCGACGGGCGAGCTCGAGGAGCGCCAGATAGCGGTCGCCGGCGTCGTCGAAGTCGGGCCGGCCGTTGCCCGCGAACTGGTCGAGTTGGACGCCGCCGCCCAGCACCACGACGCCGGTGACGCGCTCGGGCATGGCGGTGGGCCGGGGAAAGCGGTTTTCGAGGGGTCGGGTGAGCCAGAGCCCGACCGGCAGGAGCGTGACCAGGGCGATCGCGGTCACGGCGAGGCCGGTGAGCCGGCGGCCCGGGCGCGGTCGCCAGCGGGCCAGGACGAGGCCCGTGATCGCGAGCAAGAGGAGGAAGTTGCTCGGCCTCAGCACGACGAAGAGGAGCTTGCCCAGGACCCAGCTCACCGGCCCGCCTCCGGATCGGGTCCGGTCTTGGCCGAGGCGCGGCGCGGCGGCATGCTCCGTCGCGCCCCGACGGTGGGCCGAAAAAGGAGGAGCGGATGGCGAGCGGCGGGCGGCTGTCGATCGAGGATCTCGCCCGGGAAGCGCGCGAGGGCACGATCGACACGGTGGTCTGCGCCTTCACCGACATGCAGGGACGGCTCGTGGGCAAGCGGATGACCGCTCGCCACTTCCTCGAGGTCGGGCGGGAGGAGTGGCACGCTTGCGACTACCTTCTCACGGTCGACATGGAGATGGAGCCGGTCCCGGGCTTCGCGGCCGCCTCCTGGGACAGGGGCTACGGCGACTTCGTCGTCAAGCCCGATCTCGCGACCCTCAGGCGCACGCCCTGGTTGCCGGGAACCGCTCTCGTGCTCGGCGACGTGGTCGACCATCACGGCCGTCGGTTGCCGCACGCCCCGCGCTCGATCCTCAAGCGCCAGCTCGAGCGGCTGCGCGCCCACGGTCTCGTCGCCAAGATGGCCTCCGAGCTCGAGTTCTACGTCTTCGACGAGGACTTCCGGACGGCCCGTGACCGCCGGTACCAGGACCTGAAGACGGGCGGATGGTACATCGAAGACTATCACATCCTCGAGACGACCAAGCGCGAGCCGCTCATGCGGGCGCTCAGGAACGGCCTCGAAGGCGCGGGGATCCCGGTCCAGGAGAGCAAGGGCGAGTGGGGCCCGGGGCAGGAGGAGCTCAACGTCCTCTACGCCGAAGCCCTCGAGATGGCCGACCGCCACGTGATCCTGAAGAACGCCGTCAAGGAGGTCGCCTTCCTGCAGGGCCGCTCCGTCACCTTCATGGCCAAGTGGCGGCCCGATCTCGCGGGCTCCTCCTGTCACATCCATCTCTCGCTCTGGACGGCGGACGGCGATCGGCCGGCCTTCCTCGATCGCGAGGACCCCGAGGGCGTGTCGACCCTCTTCCGCCGCTCCCTCGCCGGCATGCTCGCCACGGCGGCGGAGGCGACGCTCTTCCTCGCCCCCAACGTCAACAGCTACAAGCGCTTCCAGGCGGGCTCCTTCGCTCCCACCCGGATCGTCTGGAGCCGCGACAACCGCACCGCCGGCTTCCGCATCCTGGGCCACGGTGCCTCGACCAGGATCGAGTGCCGGATCCCCGGCGCGGACGTGAACCCCTATCTCGCCTACGCCGCCCTGATCGCGGGCGCACTCCACGGCATCGAAGCCGGCCTCGAGCCGCCGCCCGCCTATTCGGGCGACGCTTACAAGGACGCGGCCGTGCCTTCCGTGCCGCGCACGCTCGGCGCGGCGATCGCCCGCCTCGAGGGCTCGCGCGTGTTGCGCGAGGCGATGGGCGAGGAGGTGATCGAGCACTATCTCCACGCCGCGCGCTGGGAGCTCGGCTGCTTCGAGCGCGCCGTCACCGATTGGGAGCTCTTGCGCTATTTCGAGCGGGGGTGAGGGGAACGGAGCCGAACCGCCCGTGGGGGCGAGGACGGCCGGCGAGAGCCGCGCCGGCCGGACCCGCCGGCTCGGCTCGCCGCTGCGGGCGGCCACCGGCTTCGAGCTCGGACCCGAGGAGGTGCCGTGAGCGCGCTCGAACTCTTCGATCTCTCCGGCCGGGTGGCGCTCGTCACGGGCGCGAGCCGCGGGATCGGCGCCCGGCTCGCCCGCGGCCTCGCCGAGGCCGGCGCGGACGTTGCGGTCACCGCCCGGAGCGAGCCGGCGCTTTCCGACACCGTCCGGGCGATCGAGGCCCTGGGGCGCCGGGCGCTGGCGATCGCCCACGACGCGGCCGAGGTCGCGGCCGCCGGGTCCGTGATCGAGCGGATCGAGGGGACATTCGGCCCGCTCGACATTCTGGTCGTCAATGCCGGGATCGAGGAGGTCCGCCCATCGACCGAGGTCGACCCAGCGCTCTGGGAGAAGATCCACCGGGTCAATCTCGAGGGTGCCTTCTTCGCCATGCAGGCCGCCGCACGGCACTGGCTGGCGGCCGGCCGGCCCGGTGCGATCGTCGCGATCGCGTCTTTGACCTCCTATGTCGGCGTGCCGACCGCAGCGCCGTACGGTGCTTCCAAGAGCGGCCTTCTGGGCCTGGTTCGCGCCCTCTCGACCGAGTGGGCGCCGCGGCGGATCCGGGTCAACGCGATCGCCCCGGGCTATTTCCGCACTGCCATGACCGAGCCCTTCTACGCCGATCCCGCCTGGCAGGAGCGCATGCGTGCCAAGATCCCGATGGGCCGCTTCGGTGCTCTGGACGATCTCGTGGGCGCGTGCATCTTCCTCGCGAGCGACGCCGCCGCCTACGTAACCGGCCAATGCCTGGCCGTGGACGGCGGCTATCTCGCCGCGATCTGAGGGGAGGGCGGGTGACCTCGACCGCCGAAGCGGTTCCGAGGACGCGAGCGCACGCGGAGGCGGTCCCGGCCGTCGAAGCCCTGGGTCTCGGCCGCCGTTACGGCACGGTGTGGGCACTCGAAGATGCTTCCTTCCGCCTCGAGCGCGGCCAATTCCTGACCGTGCTCGGCCCTTCGGGCTCCGGCAAGTCCACGCTCTTGAAGCTCGTCGCGGGCTTCGAGCGGCCCGACCGCGGGCATGTCCGGCTGTTCGGCGCCGAGGTCGACACCGTCCCGCCGCACCGCCGGCCGATCGGGATGGTGTTCCAGCGGCTCGCCCTTTTCCCGCACATGACGGCTGCGGGCAACATCGCCTTCCCGCTCGAGATGCGCCGTTTCGACCCGCGCGAGATCCCGGCCCGGGTCGAGCGCTTTCTCGAGCTCGTCCGCCTCCGGGGGCTCGGCCACCGCCGGCCGCACGAGCTCTCGGGCGGCCAGCAGCAGCGCGTCGCGATCGCGCGCGCCCTGGTCTTCGAGCCCGGGCTCCTCCTGCTCGACGAGCCTCTGGCCTCGCTCGACGTCCGCCTCAAGGAAGAGATGCAACTCGAGTTCCGCCGGATCCAGCGCGAGCTCGGGGTCACCACGATCAACGTCACCCACGACCAGCGCGAGGCCCTCGTCCTCTCCGATCGGGTGATCGTGATGCAGGGCGGCCGAATCCTGCAGGAGGGGGAGCCCGAGACCGTCTGGCGCGATCCCGCGCACCCCTTCGTCGCCCGCTTTTTGGGTGTGGGCACGATGCTGCGCGGGCTGGCCGAGGCCGGGCCCGCGATCCGGATCGGCGATCGCCGCCTGCCCGGCCGTGCACCCAATCCCGCGACTGCGCCACGGCCCGGCCGGCCGGCGGTGGCGGCGTTGCGTGCCGAGCGGGTGCGCATCTTCGCGGCCAGCGGCTCGCCGGCTCCCGGCACGGGCTTTGCTTGCCGGGTCACCGACACCGTGTTCGAGGGGGATCGGGTGCTCTACGAGCTGATCGTGCCCGAGCTCGGCGAGGTCCGGCTGCGGGCGGTCGACCTCGACCCGGGCGGCCACGCCCGCTATCGGCCGGGGACCCAGGTGACCGTCGCCTGGAGCCCCGACGACCTCCTTCTGTTCGACGCGAGCCTCGAGCCAGGGAGCGATCCATGAACGATCCGAGCTTCTTCACGAGCCGGCGCCGGCTGCTCGGCAGCGCCACGGCGCTCGCCGCCGGCTTCGCCGTGCCGGCTGTGCTGCGCGCCCAGGAGCCCGCCAAGCCGGCCGAACTCATCGTCCGCGCCTGGGGTGGGGTGTGGGTCGACAGCCTCAAAAAGGGCGTGTCCGACCCCTTCACCGCCAAGACCGGCATCAGGATCCGCCACGACCTCACCGAGGACAACGAGATCAAACCCAGGATCTGGGCCGCCGTGCAGCAGGGCCGGACCCCGCCGATCCACGTCAACTGGGACACGACCGCGAACGCCACCTCTTCCGCGCTCCGCGGCGTGTGCGAAAGCCTGGCCGACCTGCCGAACCTCGCCAAAGTGCTGCCGCTCGCCAAGCCGATCGGCCTCGAAGGGGTGCCGATCGTCAACCTCTATTCCTACGTCTACGTGCTGGCCTATCGACCCGAGGTCTTCCCGGGCGGCGCTCCCACCTCCTGGAGCGTGCTTCTGGAGCCGCGCTTCAAGGGACGGATCGCCCTCTACAACGACGGGATCGGATTCCACCCCGTGGCGCAGGTGATGGGTGGAGGCAAGGTCTCCGACATCCCGGGCAACATGGAGCCCTGCTGGGCGTTCATCCGCAAGCTCAAGGAACAGAAGCCGCTTCTGGGCGAGGACCCGGACTTCACGAACTGGTTCCAGAAGGGGGAGATCGACGTCGCCTGCACGATCTCCTCGAATGCCCGCGAAGCCAAGGCGAAGGGCGTGAACGTCGCCTGGACGGTGCCGAAAGAGGGCGCGAAAGTCGACACCGACGGCATGTGGATCCCCAAGGGCCTGACCGCCAACGAACTCTACTGGGCCAAGCGCTACATCGACTTCGCGCTCTCGACCGAGGCCCAGCAGGTCTGGCTCGACGGGCTCGGCCTGCCGGGGGTGGCGCCCGGTCTGAGGCCCCCGGCCGATCTCGTGGGCGACCCCTCCTACCCCACCACGGAGAAGGACTTCGAGCGGCTGATCCTGATCCCGCCAAGGATCCAGGCCGAGCACACCGCCGAATGGTTCGCCCGCTTCAAGGAGATCATGCAGAGCTGAGGCGGGTCTTGGCGCTCTCTCCGGGCCGGTCCGGCCTCGGGGCCGGCCCTTCCCCCGCCCCCTATCGACTCTCCTGGCGGATCCTCGACGCCCTCGAGGCGGTTGCGGCACGCTGGCCCGCCCGTGCCGAGGGCGCGATCCGGTGGCTCCTCCTCCTGCCTGCACTCCTGGTCGTGGGGCTCCTGGTCTTCGGCCTTCTCGTGATGGGCGATGCCAGCCTCAGGGTCATGGACTTCCGTACCTACCGGCTCTCGGAGCAGCATTCGCTCGCCAATTATGTCCGCCTGTGGGGCTGGGGTGCCTTCCACGCGACGCTCTGGCGGAGCCTCGGCGCGACGCTGCTCGTGACGCTCCTCTGCCTCGTCCTCGCTTTCCCCTACGCCCGGGCGCTCACCCGCACCTCGAGCGCGCGGCTGCGCCGTCTCCTCCTCGTGGGGCTCTTCCTGCCCTTCTTCGTGGGCCAGGTCGTGCGCGCCTATGGCTGGCTCGTCATCCTGGGCCAGCAGGGGCTCGTGAACCAGGTCCTCGGGCTTTTGGGCCTCGGCCCCTATCGCCTGCTCTTCGCCTACGAGACCGTGCTCTTCGGCCTCGTCCAGTACATGCTGCCTTTCGCGGTTCTGATGCTGGCACCCGCACTCGCCGCGATCCCCGAAGAGATCGAGCGGGCGGCCGCGAGCTGCGGGGCCTCGCCCGTCCGAGCGCTCCTCCGCATCGTCCTGCCCATGGCCCGACCCGGCCTCGTTGCCGCCGCCCTCGTGGTCGCGACCTTGACGCTCACCGACTTCGCCATGCCGGCGATCCTGGGAGGTGGTACCAACGACTTCCTCGCGAACCTGGTCCACGACCAGTTCTTTCGAACCTCGAATGCCGGCCTCGGCTCGGCGATCGCCCTCGTCTTGACCTTTCTCGGGACGACCGTGGCCGGGCTGCTCCTGGCCCTGGCCGGCCCGGGTGCCCTCGGTGTGCGGGGGGCCCGGTGAGGGGGCTCGGCCTGCACACGGTCGTCGCCGCAGCGCTCCTCCTGCTGCTCGCGGCCCCCTCGATCGTCGTCGCCGGCGCTTCCTTGACCGCCGGCGAGATCGTCCAGTTCCCGCCCGAGGGCCTGAGCCTGCGCTGGTACGGCCGCGTCCTCGAGGCGGCCGAACTGCGCGACGCCTTCCTGCGCTCGCTCGAGGTCGCGATCGTCTGCACCGGCCTCGCACTCC
>CALBAK010000022.1 GCA_937926445.1 uncultured Alphaproteobacteria bacterium | reverse complement strand
ACCGCTCGCTCGAGCTCCACTTCGTCGATGGTGATCGGCGGGCAGAGCGTGAGCACGTTGCCGCCACCGATCTTGAAGGAGAGGCCGCGCTCGAGGGCGGCATAGAGCACCCGGTCGGCTTCGGTCGCGGCGGGCGCGCCGTCCGCCCGGCGGAGCTCGACCCCGAGCATGAGGCCGAGGCCCCGCACGGCGGCGATCAGCGGGTGGCGCGACCGGAGTGCCTCGAGCCGGGTCCGCAGCAGGTTGCCGAGCCGCTGCGCCCGGGCGCACAGGCCCTCCCGCTCGATCACCTGGAGCGTGGCGAGGGCCGCCGCCGAGCCGGCCGGGCTCTTCTCGTGGGTGTAGTGACCCAGGGCCTTGTCGGCCGCGAGGTCGAGTTCGGCGCGGGCGAGCATCGCGGCCTGGGGCCAGATGCCGCCGCCGAGGCCCTTGCCGAGCACCAGGATGTCGGGGCGGATCCCGAAGCGCGTGTGGACGAAGAGGCTGCCGGTTCGGGCGAGCGCAGAGGGAATCTCGTCGAGGATCAGGAGCACTCCGAAACGATCGCAGATCTCCCGCACGCGCTGCCAATAGCCCTCGGGTGGCAGCTCGACGGTCGTCCAGCGGACCGGCTCGGCGATCAGGGCGCCGATGTCGGATGTGCGGGCGAGGAGATCGGCGAGCGCGTCGGTGCAGCCGGTGTGCTCCTCGTCGCGGCAATCGAAGCGACAGGGCCCCCGGGTCGGCGGCGGCAAAAAGCGCACACCCGGAAGCAGCGGCCCGAGCCCGTCGCGGAAGAGGGGCTCTCCGCTCACCGAGGCGGCGTCCATGCCGGCGCCGTGGAAGCTGCCCTCGAAGGCGACGAAGCCGGGCCGGCCGGTGGCGTAGCGGGCGAGCTTGAGGGCCATGCCCACCGCCACCGAGCCCGACGGGGCGAGCAGGAGCTTCCAGGGCCCGCCAGGGACCGCGCCGCAGAGCGCCTCGGCGAGCCGCACCGCCCAGGGATTGGTGTAGCGCCGCGGGCAGAAGGGGAGGGTGCGCAGCGCCTCGACCACCGCCGCGACCACGGCCGGGTGGCCGTGGCCGAGCTGATGCACGCTGTTGCCGTGGAAATCGAGGATCCGAGCCCCGTCCGCGGTGACGAGCCAGGGGCCCTCGGCGCCCACGACGGCCTCGAGGCAGGGGGTCGAGAGGATCTGGCGGAGAAACAGCCGCTCGTCGGCCTCGAGGAGCGCCCGACCGGCCGGGCCGCGCCGCGCCCGCCAGGCGGCACGCGAGGGGCCGAGATTGCCGTCGCCCTCGCCCGGCGAGCCGCTCATCGCGGGCTCTCGGCCCGCGCGCGCTGGCGCCGGTCGCAGGCCTCGGCGAGGGCGATCAGCGCCGCGCTGGGCTCGACGGGGTAGGGCGGGTCGGCCGGCTCGAGCCGCTGCAAGCGCTCGGGCAGGGCTACGAGCTCACGGGCACAGCGCTCGCGCGCCTCGGCGAGGCTCGGCAACGGCCCGACCCGTTGGCCGCCACGCATGACGGGAACGAGCAACGGCTCTCCCTCCTGCCTCTCCTCGGCGAGGCCGAGCCGATCGCCGGCCATGATCCCGCCTTCGTAGCACCGCCAGACCTGCTTGGCACCGGGCCAAGTGGCCTTGCCCTCGCTGCGCTTCCTGCGCGGCTCGCCGGCATACGCCACGAGCTTGTAAGCGCAGTCGAGCGCCGGCCAGTCGGTAGAGGTCGTGAGGCTCGTGCCGATGCCGTAGCCGTCGATCGGTACGCCCTCGGCCACGTGGCGGGCGAGGATCGTCTCGTCGAGCCCGCCCGAAGCGAAGATCTTCACCTGGCGAAGTCCGCCTTCGTCGAGGATCGCCCGCACCGCGCGGGCATGGGCAGCGAGATCGCCGCTGTCGATCCGCACGCCCTGCACGGGCGTGCCGCGGGCCTCGAGTTCGGGGGCCATCGCGACCACGAGGCGGGCAGCGGCCTCGGTGTCGTAGGTGTCGATCAAGAGGATCAAGGCCTTGGGCCGCGAGCGGGCGAAGGCCGTGAAGGCCTCGCACTCGCTTTCGAAGGCCTGGACGAAGGAATGGGCCATCGTGCCGTAGATCGGGATCCCGAAGAAGGGATCGGCGGGCACGGTGGCGGTGCCGGTGAAGCCCGCGAGATAAGCCGCGCGGGCGGCCAAAAGCCCGGCTTCGGCGCCGTGCGCGCGGCGCAGCCCGAAATCGAGAAGGATCTTGCCCGGCGCGGCCAGGACCATCCGGGCGGCTTTCGACGCGATCAGGATCTCGAAGTGCAGGATGTTGATCAAACGGGATTCGACGAGCTGGGCCTCCGGCAAAGGAGCCGTGACGCGCACCACCGGCTCGTCGGCGAAGAAGATCGTGCCCTCGGGCATCGCATCGAGATCGCCCGTGAAGCGGAAGGCCGCGAGCCGTTCGATCGTCTCGGCCGGGAAGCGGCCGCTGTCCCGGAGCCAGGCGAGCTCTTCTTCGGTGAAGCGAGCGTTTTCGAGGAAGTCGACGAGCTGCTGGAGCCCGGCCGCCACGAGGAAGTTGCGGCAGGGCGGCAGCTTGCGGACGAAGAGCTCGAAGCTCGCCGGGGCTTCCATGCCCTCGCGCCGGTAGGCGTCGAGCATGGTGAGCTCGTAGAGGTCGGTGAGCAGAAGCGAGCGGGCGGGGTCGATCCTGGTAGGCATGGTGGCAGTCGGCGCCGGCCGTTAGGATCCCGGGGCCGGAAGGTTAGACCGGCCGGGAGCGGACGGCCAGGGCAGGGGGTGGAGGCGGGCCATGGAGATCCGGGGCTTCGATCACGTGAACGTGCGGACCGCCAACCTCGAGGCGATGGTCCGCTGGTACGAGGAGGTGTTGGGCTTGCGGGCCGGGCTCAGGCCGAATTTCAGTTTCGGCGGGGCCTGGCTCTACTGTGGCGACCAGGCCGTGGTCCATCTCGTGAAGGTGGCCGAGCCGCCGCGGGCGATCGAGCCGCGGATCGAGCATTTCGCCTTCAAGGCCAAGGGTCTCGCGGCGTTCCTGCGGCACCTCGAGAGCAAAGGTGTTCCTTACGAGCTCGGCTCGCCACCGGGGACCGGCATCACCCAGGTCAACATCCACGACCCCGACGGCAACCACATCCACGT
>CALBAK010000021.1 GCA_937926445.1 uncultured Alphaproteobacteria bacterium | reverse complement strand
CTCGAGGAAGACCGCATCGGCCTTCTGCAGGAGCGCCACCCGCTCGGCCGTGACCGTGCCCAGGATGCGGACGGCGAGGCCGGGGCCGGGGAAGGGGTGACGGCCCACGAAGGCCTCGGGGAGGCCCATCTCGCGGCCGAGTTCGCGGACCTCGTCCTTGAAGAGCTCGCGCAAGGGCTCGACCAGCTCGAGGCGCATGCGTTCGGGCAGGCCGCCCACATTGTGGTGCGACTTGATGGTGACCGAGGGGCCGCGGAAGGAGACGCTCTCGATGACATCGGGGTAGAGCGTGCCCTGGGCGAGGAAATCGACCGGGCCGAGTTTGCGGGCCTCTTCCTCGAAGACGTCGACGAAGAGGCGGCCGATCGTCTTCCGCTTGGCTTCGGGGTCCTCGATGCCCTCGAGGGCGGCGAGGAACCGGTCGGCCGCGTCGACCGCGACGAGCGGGACGTTGAAGTGGCCGCGGAAGAGCTCGACCACCTCGCGCGCCTCGCCCGCCCGCAAGAGCCCCGTATCCACGAACACACAAGTGAGCCGCTCGCCCACGGCCTCCTGCAGGAGGAGGGCCGCCACCGCCGAATCGACCCCGCCCGAAAGACCGAGCAGCACGCGGCCCTGGCCCACCCGGGCGCGGATCTTCGCGACCGCCTCGCTGCGGAAGGCGGCCATCGACCAGTCGCCCGAGAGCCGGGCGATGCGGAAGCAGAAATTGGCGAGGAGATCCTTGCCGATCGGCGTGTGCGCGACCTCGGGGTGGAACTGGACGCCGTAGAGCCGGCGGTGCTCGTGGGCGATCGCAGCGAAGGGCGAGGCGGAGCTCTGGGCCACCGCCCGGAAGCCTTCGGGGAGCGCCGCGACCTTGTCGCCGTGGCTCATCCAGACGGTGGCCCGCTCGCCGACCCGCAGGATGCCGTCGAAGAGCGGCGATTCGGCGAGGAGCTCGATCTCGGCGCGGCCGAACTCGCGCACCGTGCTCGCTTCGACCTTGCCGCCGAGCGCCTCGCAGAGCGCCTGCTCGCCGTAACAGATGCCGAGCACGGGGACGCCCAGCTCGAGGACGACGGGCGGGAGCCCGGGGCTCTCCGCTTCGAAGGCCGAAGCGGGCCCGCCCGAGAGCACGATCGCCCGTGGCGCGAAGGCACGGATCTCGGGCTCCGGCCAGGTGCAGGGGTGGATCTCGCAATAGACCCTGAGTTCGCGCAGGCGGCGGGCGATCAGTTGCGTGTATTGCGAGCCGAAATCGAGGATCAGGACGCGCTCGCTCAAGGCGCTCGGCTCCGTGCGGCGGTCGGGGTCAGGCGCGGGCGGCCTCGGGCCGGCGGTTGCCCGCCCCTTGGGCGAGCGAAGCCTCGAGGAAGGCGTCGAGATCGCCGTCGAGCACGCCTTGGGTGTCAGAGGTCTCGACCCCGGTCCTGAGATCCTTGACCATGCGGTAGGGGTGGAGGACGTAGCTCCGGATCTGGTGGCCCCAGCCGATGTCGGTCTTGGCGGCCTCGGTCGCCGCCTGCTCGGCCCGCCGCTTCTGGAGTTCGAGTTCGTAGAGCCGGGCTCGGAGCATGTCCATCGCCAGCGCCCGGTTCCGGTGCTGGCTGCGGTCGGTCTGGCAGGCGACCACGATGCCCGTGGGCAGATGCGTGATCCGCACGGCCGAATCGGTCCGGTTGACGTGCTGGCCGCCGGCGCCCGAGGCGCGGTAGGTGTCGATTTTGAGGTCCTTTTCGTTGATCTCGATCTGGATCCGCTCGTCGATCACGGGATAGACCCAGACCGAGGCGAAGCTCGTGTGGCGGCGGGCCTGGCTGTCGAAGGGCGAGATGCGCACGAGCCGATGCACGCCCGATTCGGTCTTGAGCCAGCCATAGGCGTTCTCGCCCTTGATCTTGACCGTGGCGGACTTGATACCGGCTTCCTCGCCCGGGGTCTCCTCGACCCATTCGACGTCGTAACCGTGCTTCTCGGCCCAGCGCACGTACATGCGCAACAACATCTCGGCCCAGTCGCAGGACTCCGTGCCGCCCGCGCCGGCATTGACCTCGAGATAGCAGTCGTTGGCATCGGCCTCGCCCGAGAGCAGCGATTTGAGCTGCTCCTTCTCGACCTCGGCCCTGAGTGCGCCGAGCTCGCGCTCGAGATCGGCGAGCGTCGCCTCGTCGCCCTCTGCCTCGGCGAGCTCGGCAAGCTCGACGGCATCGGAGAGCCGCCGCTCGAGGTCGCGCTGACGCTCGATCGCGCTCGCGAGCCGGGTGCGCTCGCGCATGAGCGTCTGGGCCTTCTCGGGCTGGTCCCAGAGCTTCGGGTCCTCGCTCAGAGAATCGAGCTCGGCTAGGCGCAAAAGGGCGTTGTCCCAGTCAAAGATGCCTCCGCAGGACGGCGAGGCCCGAGCGGATCGGCTCGACGTGCTGGGCGATTTCGGTGCGCATGGGGG
Organism: uncultured Alphaproteobacteria bacterium; assembly: GCA_937926445.1. Classification (GTDB taxonomy): domain Bacteria; phylum Pseudomonadota; class Alphaproteobacteria; order Geminicoccales; family Geminicoccaceae; genus JANXAZ01. The sequence continues at coordinate 12,932 of CALBAK010000021.1, read as the reverse complement.
GCTCCGTGGCGGGGGTTGGCGAGGTCGGGGGAGGCGTCTTCGAAAGCGCGTGCACCGTCGATGTCAATAGAGCCCGCCGGGGCTCGGGCCGGCGACGGCACCGTCGGGGACGGCCGGGGTCGCACCGAGCGGACCGGATTCGTCGCCGAGCGGGCGGGCGGCACCGGGCTCGGTGCCGGGCAGGAAGGCCTCGGAGATCACGACCCTGGTCTCGGGGCCCGGCCGCCGGCCGGTCGCCGCGTCTACCTGGACGAGGTGAACGCCGGGAGGGGTCCGGAAGGGGGTGGGGGGCGTACCGGCGAGCGCGCCTTTCATGAAGGCGATCCAGATCGGCAGGGCGACCGAGGCGCCGGTCTCGCGCTCGCCCAGGCTCTGCGGCTGGTCGAAGCCGACGAAGACGCCGACCGCGAGGTCGGGGGAGAAGCCCACGAACCAGGCGTCCTTGGCGTCGTTGGTGGTGCCGGTCTTGCCCGCCAAGGGCCGACCGAGCTCGCGCGCCGCCACCGCCGTGCCGCGCTCGATCACGCCCTGCAGCATGCCGACCATCTGGAAGGCGTGGCGCGGGTCGGCCACCTGCGGCCGCGGATCCGCGGGCTCGGGCGGCGGCTGGCCGCGCCAGGCAACCTCGCGGCAGCCCGGACAATCGCGGCCGTCGCGGCGGAAGGTGGTGCGGCCGTGCCGGTCCTGGATGCGCTCGACGAGATAGGGCTCGATCTTGCGGCCGCCGTTGACGAGCATGGCGTAGGCCGTGGTGAGCGCGAGCGGCGTGACCTCGTTGGAGCCGAGCGCGTTCGAGAGATAGGGCTCGAGACCGCGCTCGATCCCGAACCGGCGGGCGACCTCGATGATCCGCTCCATGCCGATGTCCTGGGCGAGGCGGACGGTCATGAGGTTGCGCGACTTCTCGAGACCGACGCGCAGCGTGGTGGGCCCGTAATATTGCTGGCCGTAGTTCTCGGGCCGCCATTTCGGCAGGCCCGGGCCCTGGTCGATCACGATCGGGGCGTCGAGCACGATCGATGAGGGCGTGTAGCCCGCCTCGAGCGCCGCCAGATAGACGAAGGGTTTGAAGGCCGAGCCGGCCTGCCGGCGGGCCTGGGTCGCGCGGTTGAACTGGCTCTGCCGGTAGCTGAAGCCGCCCGCCATGGCGAGCACCCGCCCCGTGTGTGGATCGAGGGCGACGAGCGCGCCCTCGACCTGCGGGCGCTGGCGCAGGCCGAAGCGGCGGCCCGGGCCGGGCAGGGGCTCGACCAGGATCGCGTCGCCGGGCCGCGCCACCTGGCGGGCCTCCTTGATCGGCGGGCCGAGCCGGCCGTCGGCCTCGACCCGCCGGGCCCAGGCGAGCTCGGCGAGCGGCACGAGCCCCGCGCTGCCGTCGGCGAGCTCGACCTCGAGGCCGTCGCGACCGGCGGCGCGGACGATCGCCAGTTTCCAGTCGCCGAGCTCGAAGCCCGGATCGAGACCGCGCAGGCGGGCGAGCGCGTCGGGCGCGGCCGGATCGAGACTCGCCACGGGGCCGCGATAGCCGTGCTTGCGGTCGTAGGCCGAGAGCCCGGCGCGCAGCGCGCGGTCGGCGAGGGCCTGGAGGTCGGGGTCGACGGTGGTGCGGACCGCGAGCCCGCCCTCGTAGAAGCCGGCCTCGCCCAGCCGTTCGACGAGCTGGCGGCGGACCTCCTCGGTGAAGAAGTCGGCCACCACGAAGGTCTCGGGCGGGCGCTGCCGAGTCACGAGCGGCTCGGCCCGGGCAGCCTCGAAGGTGGCCCGGTCGATGTAGCCGTCCTCGAGCATGCGGTGGAGCACGTAGTCGCGACGGCCGAGCGCGGCCTGCGGATTCCTGAGCGGGTCGTAGGCGGAGGGGGCCTTGGGCAGGCCGGCGAGGAGCGCCGCTTCGGCGAGCGTGAGCTCGTCGAGCGCTTTGTCGAAATAGGCGAGGGCGGCGGCCGCCACGCCATAGGCGCGGCCGCCGAGATAGATCTCGTTGAGGTAGAGCTCGAGGATCTTCTCCTTGCTGAAGGTCCGCTCGAGGCGGAGTGCGAGGACCGCTTCCTTGAGCTTGCGCTCGAGGCTCACCTCGTTGGTGAGGAAAAAGTTCTTGGCGACCTGCTGGGTGATCGTCGAGGCCCCTTGCGGACGGCCGAGTTCGCCCTCCTGCATGCGGCGCAGATTGGCGAGCGCGGCGCGCGCGATGCCCAGAGGATCGATCCCGGGATGGCGCCAGAAATGCTGATCCTCGGCCGCCACGAAGGCCTGGCGGACGCGCTCGGGAATGGCCTCGATCGGCACGAAGACGCGCTTCTCGCGGGCGTATTCGGCGAGCAGCCGGCCGTCGCCGGCATAGAGCCGGGTGGCGGTCGGCGGCTCGTAGACCGCGAGGCGCGACGCATCGGGAAGATCCAGGGCGAGTCGATCGAGCGCCCAGAGCAGCACGGCCGCACCGGCGAGGGAGGCGACCACCGCCGCGAGCGCGAGGCGGGCGAGCCAGCCGATCAGGCGGAACAGCAAGGCCACGGGCTCCGGGGCTCGGTACGACGTGCCGGTCTACGTGCCGCTCTATGTGAGCGCATCCCCGCGGGGGTCAATGGCGTCGGTCGGCGAGGCCGCTCGCCTGCTCGGCCGCGGCCGTGTGGCGATCGATGGCGGCGACGATCGCCTGGGCGAGCTTCCGGCGGTGGCGCGGATCCGCGAGGCGCTTGGCTTCTTCGGGGTTGGACAGATAGCCCAACTCGATCAACACGGAGGGGATCTCGGGCGATTTGAGGACCGCGAAGCCGCCGTAGCGGCGATGGTTGCGCAACAGGGTCGTGACCTTGCGGAGCTCTTCGGAGAGGAGCTGCGCGAGGCCGATCGACTTGTTCAAAGTGTCGCGCTGGGCGAGGTCTATGAGGATGCTCGCGACGATCGGATCGTGCCGCGAGAGATCGGTGCCGGAGAGGATGTCGGCCTTGTTCTCCTTGGCGGCGAGTGCCGCCGCCTCCTCGTCCGAGGCGGTCTCGGAGAGCGTGTAGACCGAGGCGCCGGCCACCTGCGGGTCGGCGATGCTGTCGGCGTGCAGCGACAGGAAGAGCTGCGCGCCGCCGTCGCGCGCGACCTTGATCCGCTCGCGCAAGGCGAGGCCCTCGTCGGTTCGCCGGGTCAACACGACGGCGTAGCGGCCGGTCGCTTCGAGCAGCTGGGCGAGCTCGAGCCCCATCGCCAGCACGAGATCCTTCTCCTTGATGCCGTCCACGCCGATCGTGCCGGGATCGCTGCCGCCGTGGCCGGGGTCGATCGCCACGACGATCCGGCCCGGGGGATGGGCGAGACCGTTGCTCGCCGGTGCCGCGGCGGCCGCCTTGTCGGCCGTGGCCGCCGCCACGACGGCCGGCGGTGGGGTCGCCGCCGCGGGTTCGGACGAGGGGGCGGCCGCCGTGCTGGCCGGTCGGTCGCCGCCGAGCCCGGGCGGCCGCGGCCGCGGGAGCGGCGGATCGGCCTCCGGCCGGGTCGCGGCGACCCCGGGCGGCCGGCTGGCGCCTTCCGGCTCGAGGTCGATGACGAAGCGGAAGGCGGCACTGTGCTGACCGGGCGGGATCCAGAAGCGGGCGACGAGCTCGGCGGGGCCGGCGAGCTCGACGGTGACGCGACTGCCCGCGGGGCCCGTCGCGATCGGCCGCAGGAGCGTGGCAAGGCCGCGCGGCCGGCCGAGCGGGTCGTCGCGCAGCCCGAGCCGGAGTTCGGGCAGCTCGACCAGGAGCCGGGCGGGCCGGCGCTCGAGGCGGACTTCGATCGGCACTTGGCGGTCGAGCTCGAGCACGATCCGGGTGAAGCGGCCCTGATGGCCGAAGCGGACGGCGGCGAGTTCGGCCGGCTCGGCGAAGGCCACGGCCGGGGCGAGGAGCGGGAGGAGCCCGAGGAGGAAGGCGAGCGAGAGGAGCGGGAGGAGGGCTCGGACGAGCCGGCGCACGCGGGCCGGGAGAGCCGTGGGCGCGCGGAATTCCACGGTTGAGAGGCTCGACATCACCGCTTATAAGTCAAGCGCCATGGTTCGAGCGCGGCAAGCGGAAACCGGTGGGTTGTCCGTTGCCGCCGTCCGGCATGGCAGGCCTGCATCGCACGTCGCGATCGAGACGGTCGTCCGCGCGGGGCGGGAGAAGGCCACCCCTCGGAGGGTCGGCCCGGCCGGACGCGCGGCGGCACGCTCGACGACCCGAACCCATCGGGCCGCAGGAGGAGGGGCCGACCCGTGTGCGGGCGGCCGATGGCGCGCGGCCCGAGACCCGATCCATCGCGCCCTGGCGTGCCGGCGGCCACCGTCGCGGGCCGCGCGGGCGAGCGGAGAGCCCTTTCCATGACCATGCGGATGCTGATCGACGCGGCCCATCCCGAGGAGACCCGCGTCGTCGTCGTCGACGACGGCCAACTCATCGATTTCGACTTCGAGAGCTCGACCAAGCGCCAGATCAAGGGCAACATCTACCTGGCCAAGGTGACCCGTGTCGAGCCCTCGCTGCAGGCGGCGTTCGTCGAATACGGTGGCAACCGGCACGGCTTCCTGCCGTTCAGCGAGATCCACCCGGACTATTACCAGATTCCGCAGGCCGACCGCGAGATGCTCGAGAAGCTCGAGCGCGAGGCGCAGGCCAAGGCGGCGGCCGAACCCGAGCCGGAGCAGGGCAACGGCCAGAGCGGCGGCCAAAACGGCGAGGTGCCGCAGTCGGTGACCCAGGACGCCGAGGAGGAGACCGCCGACGTGGTCGACGAGCTCGCCCGCCGGCGGGCGCGGCTGTTGCGCTCCTACAAGATCCAGGAGGTGATCAAGCGGCGGCAGATCCTGCTCGTCCAGGTGGTCAAGGAGGAGCGCGGCACCAAGGGGGCGGCGCTCACCACATACCTCTCGCTCGCCGGCCGCTATTGCGTGCTCATGCCGAACACGCCCAGGGGCGGGGGCATCAGCCGCAAGATCGTGAGCCCCGACGACCGGCGGCGGCTCAAGAGCATCGCCGCCGAACTCGAGGTCCCGCCGGGCATGGGGCTCATCATCCGCACCGCCGGGGCCGAGCGTACCAAAGCCGAGATCAAGCGCGACTACGAGTATCTGTTGCGGCTCTGGAACGAGATCCGCGAGACCACGCTCAAGAGCATCGCCCCCTGTCTGATCCACGAAGAGGGAGACCTCGTCCGCCGGGCGCTCCGGGACCTCTACACCCGCGACATCGAGGAAGTGCTGATCGAGGGCGAGGCGGCCTATCGCACCGCCAAGCGCTTCATGCAGATGCTCATGCCGAGCCGGGCCCGGCAGATCAAACTCTACGAGGACGAGGTCCCGCTCTTCTACCGCTTCCAGGTCGAAGAGCAGCTCGACCGCATGTACCGGCCGGTGGTGCAGCTGCCCTCGGGCGGCTCGATCGTGATCCACACGACCGAGGCCCTGACCGCGATCGACGTCAATTCCGGTCGCTCGACGCGCGAGCGGCACATCGACGAGACCGCGCTCAAGACCAACCTCGAGGCGGCCGACGAGATCGCCCGCCAGCTCCGCCTGCGCGATCTCGCCGGGCTCATCGTCGTCGACTTCATCGACATGGCGGAGCACCGCCACCAGCGGGCGGTGGAGAAGCGGCTCAAGGACGCCTTGAAGGCCGACCGGGCGCGCATCCAGCTCGGTCGCATCAGCATGTTCGGCCTCTTGGAGCTCTCCCGCCAGCGGTTGCGGCCGTCCTTGCAGGAGCTCTCGACCCAGCCATGCCCGCATTGCGAGGGCATGGGCGTGGTGCGCTCGACCGAGTCCTGCGCCTTGCAGGCGCTGCGCATGATCCAGGACGCCGGCATCAAGCGCGAGGCCAAGGTTCTCAAGGTCCAGCTGCCGCTCGAAGTCGCCTTCTACCTGCTCAACAAGAAGCGCGAGCTGCTGGTCCGGCTCGAGCAGCGCTACGATCTGCGGGTCGACGTCCAGCCGAGCGAGCGGACCGGGCCGCCCAAGGTCGAGCTCGAGGTGGTCGAGAAGCGCGAGGAGCCGGCCGAAGCGGCCGCCGAGGTCCCGGCCGAGGCGGCGCCCGCCGAGGCGGGCGAGGCGCGTCCGGCGCAGCCGCGGGCCGCGGCGCCGACCGCGGGTGCTCCCGGCGAGGAGGCGGTGGCCGAGGAGGGCGGCCGGCGGCGGCGCCGGCGCCGCCGCCGGCGGCGGCGCAGCGCCGAGGGCGAGGTGGCCCAGGTGGCAGTCGGCACGCCGGCCGAGGCCGCTGGCGAGGTCGAGGAGGGCGAGGCCGAGGGCGAGGAGGAGCCGGTCGAGACCGGCGAGCCCGGCGCTCTCGAGCCGGCGGCTCCGGTGGCCACGGCCGAGCCCGCTGCAGCTCCACGGGGCGAGGCCGGTGCCGGTCGCTTCGAGCCATTGACGACGGTCGAGGCCGAACGCGCGGCCGAGCCCGCGGGCGAGCCCGGCACGGCGCCGGCGGGGGCCGAAGCGGCCGCGCTCGAGGCGGCGGAAACTGTGCCGGCCGAACGGCGGCCGCGCCGGAGGCGGCGGACCCGGAAGTCGGCCGCGGAGGAGGTGGCCGGAGCGGGCGAGGAGACCGTCGCCGCAGTCGAGCCGGGGAGCGAGCCCGCGAGCGAACCGGTCGCGATCGTGGCGCCGGTCGAGTCCACCGCTGCGCCGGTCGCCGCCACGGCCGCGGTCGACGGTGCGCCGCGGACGGTGGCCGAGGGCGAGGCTGCCGCCGCGTCGCTCGAGCCGGCTGCGGGGGAGCCGGCCGGTGTGGAGGTGTCGGGGGGCGCTCCGGCGCAGACCGCGGCGGTTCCCGCCGGCGCGGCCGCAGCCGAGGCGCGGCCGGAGCTCGCCCCGGAGCGGGCCGCGGAAGGCGCCGGCGAGGCCGCGGGCGAGCGGCCGGCCGAGCCGATCGAGAGCACGCCCCAGCCGCCGCGGCCGCCGCGCCAGGGCTGGTGGAGCCGCTGGGTCCGGCCGGGTTGAGCCGGTTCGAGATCGCCCCGGATCCGGCAGCGGATCCGGGGCGGAGCCTCGATCGGGCACGCGCCTAGGCCAGGCGGCTTGCGGGTGCCCGCAGCCAGGCGGCGAGACGGTCGGCGGCCTCGGCCACCGCCGCCTCCGCGCCTGCGAAGGCGAGCCGCACCCAGCCCTCGCCGCGCTCGGGGTCGAAGTCGACCCCGGGGGTGAGCGCGATCCCGGTCTCTTCGAGCAGCCGGCGGCAGAAAACGGTGGCCGGCTCGCCGCGCTCGCGGATGTCGACCCAGAGATAGAAGGCGCCGTCGGGCGGGGCGACACGCTCGAGACCGGAGCGCGCCAAGGCTTCGAGCAGCCGATCGCGATTGCGCCGATAGCCCTCGACCCGGCGGTCGAGTTCGCCGTGGGCCTCGAGTGCGGCGAGGGCGGCGTATTGGGCGATCGCGGGCGGGGCGATGAAGAGGTTCTGGGCGAGCCGGGTGAAGGGCTCGACCAGATCCTCGGGCACGACGGCCCACCCGAGGCGCCAGCCCGTCATGCACCAGTACTTGGAGAAACTGTTGACGATCAGCGCCTCGGGGGCGAGGGCGAGCGCACTCGTCGCGGGCGCCCCGTAGGTGATGCCGTGATAGATCTCGTCGGCGACCAGCCGAACGCCGCGCTGCCGGCACCAGTCGGCGAGCCGGCCGAGGGCGCCGGGATCGAGCATCGTGCCGGTCGGATTGGCGGGGCTCTGCAAAACGAGGCCGGAAAGCGGCCCGGCGAGCCCCTCGAGCGCCGCGACGGTCGGTTGGAAGCGGCTCTCGGGGCCGGTCGGCAGCGTCACGACCTCGACATCGAGCGCTCGCAGGATGTTGCGGTAGGCGGGGTAGGCGGGCAGCGCCACCGCCACCCGGTCGCCGGGATCGAAGGCCGAAAGGAAGCCGAGCACGAAGGCGCCCGAGGCCCCGCAGGTGACGGCGATCCGCTCGGCCGGGACGGTGATCCCGTAGCGCTCGGCGTAGAGCCGGGCGAGCCGGGCCCGCAGCGCCGGCAGGCCGAGCGCCTCGGTGTAGCCGAGCGGTGCATCGGCGAGGGCGGCGCGCGCCGCCTCGAGCACGGCGGCGGGTGGCCCGCCCCCGGGCTCGCCGATCTCGAGATGGTGGACCGGGCGGCCGGCGCGCGCCCGACGGTTGGCGGCCTCCAGCACCTCCATCACGGTGAACGGGGCGACGGCGCTGCGTCGCGCGGGACGAAAGGCTGGCATGGGCCGGCTCGCGATCCCATCTCTGGGTCGGGCGGCAAGAGGCCGCGGCCGGCCGGCCGCGTCAACCCCGCCCGGGCCGCAGGGCCCTCGGGGCGAGGGCGGGGACGCGGGCTATGGGCATCGGTCGACTGGCGCGCGCTGGGTTCGTCCTCGCCGTGGGCCTTCTCCTGGCGGCGCCACCGGCGGCGGCGCGCGGGCTCACGATCGTCCGCGACGTCGAGATCGAGGAGCACGTTCGGGCGATCGCCGACCCGATCCTGGCGGCCGCCGGGCTCGTGCCGAAGGACGTCGACGTCTATCTCGTCAAGGACGAGCGGCTCAACGCCTTCGTGGCCGGTGGGCAGAACCTGTTCCTGCACACCGGGCTCGTCGCCCGCGCCGCGACGCCCGAGCAGCTCGCCGGGGTGATCGCCCACGAGGCGGGCCATCTCTCCGGCGGCCACCTCTCCCGCCAGGTGGTGGCGCGCGAGAAGGCGCTCGGCCAGATGCTGCTCGGCACCGTGCTGGGTCTCGCCGCGGCGGCGGTCGGCGCGCCCCAGCTCGGCACCGCGATCATCGCCGGCGGCGCGACCGTCGCCCAGAGCAACGTGCTGGCCTTCTCGCGCGCCCAGGAGCAGGCCGCCGACCAGGCGGCGGTCAATTTTCTCGCCGCCGTCCAGCTGCCGCCCACGGGGTTGATCGACTTTTTCGCCGTTCTCGAAGCGCAGGACATGCGTCTCGCCGCCGAGGGCGACGTCTATCGCCGCACCCATCCCTTGACGCGCGATCGGGTCGCCTTTCTCGAGGCCCAGGAGGCGGCCTCGCCCTGGCGCGGGCGCACGCTCGGCCCGGCGCGCGCCGCCGTACACGAGCGCGTGCGGGCCAAGCTCGACGGTTTCTTGGGCGAGCCCGAGCGGGTGCTCGCCGCCTGGACGGGGGAGAGCGTGCCGGCGCGGATCGCCCGGGCCGCAGCGCTCCATCGGCGCGGCGAGGTCGAGCAGGCCGTGGCGGTCGCGAAAGGGCTCGTGGCGGAGCAGCCGAAGGACGCCTTCCTCCACGAACTCCTCGCGCAAATTCTGTTCGAGAACGGCCGAATCGCCGAATCGATCGGGCCCTGGCGGACGGCACTCGGGCTGCGGCCGGACGCCGCCCTGATCCGGCTCGGCCTCGCCCGGGCGCTCCTCGAGCTGCCCGGGGGCCGCGGCGGCGAGGAGGCGGCGGCCCAGGCTCGCGAGGTCGTCCGTGCGCTGCCGCGCGACGTGGCGGCGCTGCGCACGCTCGGCATCGCCGAGGGCCGGCTCGGCCGGCTGGGGCCCGCCTCGCTGGCCTTCGCCGAGGCCGCGGTGCTCACCGGCGACAAACGCGACGCGCGACTGCATCTCGACCGTGCCCGGCAGCAGATCGGTCCCGGGGATCCGAACTGGCTGCGGCTGCAGGACCTGTTGCGCGAGGTCGAGCGGCTGCCCGAGCCGCGCGCGCAAGAGCCGGCGCGGCGCCGGTGAGGGCGAGGCTGGCCGGGCGGCCGTGGCTCGGCTAGGAGGGCGGGGGCGCGGCCGGGCCCGCGTCCCGCGGAGGTGCGCGATGCGACGGCTCCTGCTCGTTCCGGTCCTGCTCGTTGCGGTCCTGCTCGCTTGCGGGCTCGCATCCCCGAAGGCGGCTCGCGCGCAGGGCGAGGCGCCCATGTCGGCCCGAGAAGTCGAGCGGATCGTCAAGGAGTACCTCCTGCGCGAGCCGGAGGTGCTCTACGAGGCGCTGCAGGAGCTGCAGCGCCGGCGGGACGCCGCCGAGGCCGAGCGCCAGCGCGCCGTCCTCATCGAGCGTCGAAACGAGCTCCTGGGCCTTCCCGACGATCCGGTTCTGGGCGATCCGCGGGGCGATGCGACGATCGTCGCCTTCATGGACTATCGCTGCGGCTATTGCCGCTCGATGGCCCCGGCCCTGCGGGCGCTGCTCGAGAAGGACCGGCGGGTCCGGCTCGTGATCAAGGAATTCCCGATCCTGGGCCCGGATTCGCTCGTGGCCGCGCGGGCGGCGCTCGCGGCCCGGGCGCAGGGTCGCTACGCCGAGCTGCACTGGGCGCTCTTCCAGGCCAAGGACCTCTCGGAAGGGGCGATCCTCGAGCTCGCCCGGCGGTCGGGGCTCGATGCGGAGCGGCTCGCGCGCGACATGAAAGCGCCCGAGGTCGAGCGGATCCTCGAGCGCAACCGGGGCCTCGCCGATGCGCTCGGCATCTCCGGAACGCCCGCCTTCGTGATCGGCGACAGCTTGATCCCCGGTGCGGCGCCGGTCGCCCGGCTCGCCGAGCTGATCGCCAAGGCGCGCCGATCGGGCGGTTGAGTCGCCGCGACCCGTTGACGTTTTCTCAACGAACCGCCGCTAGACCGGAGCACGGGCGTGCGGCGGAGCCGGGGTCATGGGCGGGGCGGACGGGACGCGGATGCGGGGGCGGCGGGTCGTCGAGCTGTCTCGGCACGCGCTCAGGACGCCGATCCTGGCGATCCGAGGCACGGCCGAGCTGTTGCTGGCCGGGGCGGGCGGACCGCTCGGCCCGACCGCGCGCGAGCTCCTGGCCGCTTCGGGCGAGGCCGCACTCTGCCTCGAGCGGCTCGTCGAGCCGGTCATGCGCCTCGCCGAGCAGGCAGGGGCGCCGCCTTCACCGCTCGAGCCGATCGATCTCGGGGCGTTTTTGCGCGAGGGCGGTGTCGAGAGGGTGGCGGTCGGGCGAGGGGCGGGCCCGGGCGCATCCGGGGTGGGCCGTCGGGGCGGCCGTGGGGCGCTCATGGTGCGGGCGCGCCGTGCCCGTCTCGGTGAACTGCTCGAGCTCGCGGCAGGGATCCTGGGGGCCCCGCTCGAGGCCGAACTCCTCCTCGGCCGGCGCAGCGGAGCGGTCCTCCTGAGGCTCGCGGGCGGCGGGCTCGGACGCTCTGGGGACGAGGAGCGGCCGCTGCTCCTGGGCCTCGCGGCCCGGTCGGCACGGCTCGCCGGGGCGCGGCTCGTGGTCACCGAAGAGGCGCTGCTCGGGATCGTCCTCGCACCGGCGGTTCGCCCCTCGCGAGGGGGCGCGACACCCCCCAGCGGGGCGGCCCCGGGTGCGGCTCGGCGGCGACACCGTGAGGCCGACCTTCGGCGCAACGCTCCGTCGCTGCCGCCGTCGTGGCGGGACGCTTGAAATTTCCGCGTTACCGGCTACGTCGAAAGCGTTCCGGACAAGCCGCTGGTCCGCCGTCGCGGACCGCCCCGACCGCGAGGGGGAAGCAGGCGCGCGTCTTGCGTCGTGTCGGCCTCGAGCGATGCGACGCGCGGGAGCCGGGCGTAGGACGGCTTGCCGGTCGACGGGGACCGGACGAGGCCCCGGGCGACGCAGGATCGCGGCCTCGGCCCACGAGAAAGAGCGAACGGCATGTTCCCATACAGGCGCGGCGGTAAGAAGCGCGGCAGGGGCAACAACGGCGGTGGGCGGCGCTTCGAGCCCGGCCGGCGGTCACCCTCCGGTGTGCACGAGCTCCTGGCCCAGATGCAGCCGGCCACCAAGGCGCTCGCCCAGGTGCTCGCCGGCGGCGCACGGATCTCCGGCCAACTCACCCACGCCCGCAACCTCCTGGCCCAGGCCGAGCGGCTGGTCGAGGAGCACGGCATCGACCGGCTGGCACCGGCCCAGCGGGAGGAGTTCCTGGAGCAGCTCGCCCGCCTGAAGCTCACCCTGGCCGACGCTGATGCGGCACTCGCCGGGCCGTCGGAGCCCGCCGCGCCGCGGGCGGAGGCACCCGCCGCGCCGATCGCCAAAGAGCGGCTGCGCGAGCTCGCGCTGCGCCTCGCCGTCTCCACCCCGCGCGAACCGGCGGCCCGGCCGCCGGCGCCGGCCGTCGAGCTGGTCGAGCCGGCGGAGGAGCCGACGCGGCCGGAGCCGGCGGCGGCCGCCGTCGACAACGCGGCGGCGGTGCCGCCGGGCTCGCCGCGCGCCGCCCGCCTGCGGCTCAAGACCACGATCGTCCCGCGCGCCCGCTGAGAGCGGCCGGGGCAGCGGGAGATCCGGGTGCTGCGCTCCCTGCTCCTCGCCCTCGACGGGATCGCCGACGACGCGGCCGCCCTCGCGAGCGCACTGGACCTGGCCCAGGCCACGGAGGCCGGGCTGCACGTCCGGCTCACGCTCGACCGAGCGCGGCTCGAAGCACCCGAGGCCGTGCCGCTCGGCGGCGAGGCCTTTCGGAGGCACGCCGCCGAGACCCGGTCGGCTCGGCTCGGCGCCCGGCTCGATGCGCTCGCGGCCGAGGTCGAGGTGGCGCTGCGCGCCCGGGGCCTCGAGGGACATCCGGCTCGGGTCGAGGACGACGTCGTGGCCGAGCTCGCCCTCGAGGCCGAGGCGCAGGATCTCGTGACCCTCTCCCACGCCCTGCGTCGGCCGGCCGCGGCGGAACCGGTCGACGCGGCGTTCGCGCTCGCACCGGCTGCCTTCGTGCCGGGCTGACCGCGCCCCGTGCTCCTGGTCGACGCGGTGCCGCTCGGGCCCGGCCCCGCCGTCGCCGCCTACGACGCGAGCCCGGGCTCGGCCCGGGCGCTACACGCGGCGCTGCCCTTGGGTCTCCTCGCCGGACGGCAGGTGCACGTGGTGACGGTCGCGGCGAGCCGCGAGGCGGCGGCTGCGCATGCCGAACGGGCCGCTCTCCTGCTCGCCCGGCACGGGCTCGCGGCCGAGGCGCACGCGCTCGCCGGGCAGGGCGGTTACGCCGACGAGATCCTGGCCGAGATCGAGGCACTCGATCCGGCGCTCGTGGTGATGGG
>CALBAK010000020.1 GCA_937926445.1 uncultured Alphaproteobacteria bacterium | reverse complement strand
GCGATCACCCGCAAGGTGACGACCGTGCCGAATGTGGGCCGCAGATGCGGCAGCGCGACGTGCACGAGCTGGCGGACAACCGGCGCCGTCGATCGCTGCCACTCGTGCAGGTTCTTGGGCACGTCCTGGAGTGCCGCGAGGAAGAGGACGAAGGCGAGCCCGAACCGAGTGTCGAACAGCCGGACCCAGACGAGACCGATCAGCGTAGCCGAGACCGCGTTCGGGGCGAGGAAGAGAGTACGGGCGAGGGTGGAGAGCGGCCAGCGGCACTCGACCAGGAGGGCTTAGAGGAACCCCGGGACGTCCCCGCCCGAGGCGGTCACGAGGATCCCGGAGCGGACGACTTTGCCGATCGCTCCTTCGCCTCGCGCATCGACGAATTCATTCTTCGACTTCGCCCTCCTCGGCCTCCGGGCCGGCATCACTGCGGATCAGCAACGACTCCCCGATGGTTTCCCGCACTTTCTGGAGGAGCAGGCCGGCTCTCTCCCGCAGAAACTGTTCGAAGTTCCGCTCTTCGAATCGATCGGCGAAGCCCGGTTCGTCGACGGACTCCGACCAGGGAACCAGGTGCTCCCGTAATCTCGCCCGCAGGCCTTCGACGACGCCCGCCTCTCGCGCACTCTTGATCAATCGTTCTATATAAACTCTCGGTCTCTCATTGCTCAGGGCGCGATTTGTGCTCTTGAGGAGGAGCGTGCGATTTGCAATCGAGTCGTAGAGTTTGCGCCTTCTCGGATCAAAAGCCCTCTGCGATCTTGGAAAGATGTGATGCTCTTCGATCTCGTCGTCCATCAAATCGTTTCCCGTTAAAAGGTCCGTCTTCACGCTACTCGCCATGATGCATCGAAGCGCGTTGAAGCGATTATCCTGCTCGGGCATTTCGACGATCGCTTGTTCCGATAGACGAACCTCCTCGAAGGTGAGAGGCGAACCTTCCCGTTTGTGCCGCACGAGATCGACGAAATCTCTTCCGATCGGCCAATTGGCGGCGACCCGTGCTCCGGGCCTCAACAGACGCGAAAAATACCATCGCCCGAGTGCAGCGCCCCGATCCTTGTCGATCCTGCGGTCCTCGTCGGGGAAGAGCCGCATGAAAGCGGCAAGGGAAACGAGGATCCCGAAGTTCGGGAGCTTTCCCCGCCTGGCGCCGTTGCGGGACGCCCACTCCAAGGCGCTCACCATGGAGTCGACCGCGAGGTCCCACTCCTGCTCGATCCGAGAGCCGGGCAGCCGCAGCAACTCGCTCCTGGAGGGCTCCGGGACGCGATTTTCCCTGTCGGCGCGAACCGTCGCGACGATCTGCAGAATACGATCGCCGTCCACGTCGTAACGGCTGAGGAGCGGCGCACGCTCTTTCGCCGCATCCATCAGTTCCCGCAAGTCCGGTTTCGGGAAGAACCGCGCCACGGCGAGGTCGAAGGTGGTCGGGCGGCTTCCCGTCGAGTTGATCGTTTCGAATACGCGGCAGATCGACCCGAGGCCGACCTCGGGCTCGATGATGACGAACGGGATGGAGTATGCCCGAATACGCTCGAAATAACCTTTGATGCGCGCGGCTTCCGATCGGCGCTTGGTGCGATCGAGTTCCGCCAGATCGGGGGAGTCCTCGATATATTCACTCGTGTAGACATCACATTTCTGCTGATCGAGAACGAGATCGGCTCGAATTTGACGATTTCGCTTCTTCCGATCCGGCTCCTCGGAGCTTTTGTAGTAGACACGGCTCCAACGAGTCGTTCGATTCGTGAACGAGGGAGGTTCGTCTTTGCCGGTCATCGAGGACAGGACTTACTTCCGTCGATTGCTCGTCGGCGAATCGCGTGACGTTCGAAGAGGCATCTTCGGGATCGGCGTCCAGGCTTTGCGCGCGAAGATCGATTTGGTTGGAGCGCGTCGATACGAGAAAGATACCGACAGGGAAGCCGCGCGCGACCGGTCGAGAGCTCGACGATCAGGCGCCAAGCAGCCACAAGCCCGTGGCGGCGAGGGCGGTGGCCCAGAGAAGATCGAGGTTGATCCAGGCCGAGCGCAGGATCGCCACGCCCAGGATCCGATAGACGAGGAAGGCCAGAAGGGCGGTGACGGCGAGCATCGCCGCGCCGTGGACGGCCACGACCGCGAGCGCTCGCGCGCCGGTCGTGGCGAGATGCGGCACGGGCGTATCGGCGAAGCAGATCGGCACGAGCGCCGGCAGGAGCATGAGGCCGGCGCCGTGGGCGCTGGCTATGCCGAAGGACCAGAGGAGGAGGCCCGCCGCACCGGTGGTCATGCCGACGCGCACCCGGCGCGGATGGCCGCGGCGGAAAACCCACACCGCCCAGGCGAGCAGGAGCCCGCCCGCGAGCCGGCGCAACAACGCGAGCTCGAGCACGGTGCCGACGCCGAGGAACAGCGCCACGGTGGCCGCGACCGAGAGCGCGTGGCCCAGGGCGATCGGCACCATCGCCCACGCCACGACCCGGCCCGAGCCGCGATGCAGGCCGAGCGCCACGGCGAAGAGCCAGCCCATGGCCGGGTTGAGGCCGTGGAACGCGCCGAGGCCCGCGACGAGGAGCCAGGGCGCGAGCTCGCTGCTCACGCCCCCGGGCTCGATCGCCGACCAGGGCTCGGCTGCCCGCCGCTCACGAGGGATAGCAGTAGGAGTCGGAGGACGCGTCGCCACCCTCGAGGCGGATCTGGTGCGGCCGATGCGGGCCCGGCCAGCGCAAGAAGAAGCGCGGGTCGAAGCGCATGCCGCCCGCCGGGTCGGCCTCGACCTTCACCATCCAGCCCTCGATGCCGTCGGGGTAGAACTGCGGGTCGACCGCACCGTAGAGCGAGTTCGTGAAGTAGATTCGCCGGCCGTCGCGGCTCACTTCCACCATCTGCGGCCCGCCGTTCAAGTGCCGCTCGGGGTCGGCCGGATGCGCGGCACGGGCGACGATGCCGCCGATGCGGAGCTCGCCCGTGAGCTTCGGGTTCGAAGGATTCGAAACGTCGTATTGCAGGAACTGCCCCGTACCCCAGCAGGAGACGTAGAGGAAGCGATCGTCCACCGAGAGGTCGATGTCGGTCACGAGGGGCGGTACGGCCTTGAAGGGCTTCAGGACCGGGGGCAGGAGGTCGGGGTCGGCCGGCTCGGCCGGGATCGTGATCACCTTCTCGACCGCCCACTTCCCGTTCGCTCGATGCCAGAGCCAGATCGAGGAGGAGAGATCCTCGAGGGAAAGGACGCAGTTGACGAAGCCGTAGGCCTTGGTCGGGTCGTGCGCCGGTCGGAGTTCGAAGACGAGCTGGTACTTGTCGCCGAAATCGATCTCCTGCAGGTGGCGACGCTTGTGCAGGTCGAAGAAGTGCAGCCGGCGGCCGTATTTGGCACCCAGGACGAGCTCGGGGACGAGCCCGTTCTCGACCATGTCGGGCGTGCCCCATTCGCTGGTGACGAGCGTGTCGTGGCCGAGATGCCACCAGAAATCGTAGGCGAAGTATTGCGGTCCGCGGTCGATCTCGAAGCGGCCGAGGACGGTGAAGCTCTCGGGATCCACGAGGAAGACGCCGCCCGGGCCCTTGCCGGCCGCGTCGCCGAGCGCGCTCACGTAGATCCCCTCCGGACCGCAATGGACGGTGTGGGGCCGCGAATAGCCGGCCCGCTCGGCGATCTCCTCGGGCTGGATCACGTGGACGAGCCGGGGCCGCTTCGGATCCGGCTTCGTGTCGAAGACGTGGATGCGCGAGGAGCGCAGGCCCGGAACGAGGAGATAGCGCCGCTCGACG
>CALBAK010000019.1 GCA_937926445.1 uncultured Alphaproteobacteria bacterium | reverse complement strand
CGTCTGCTGGGCGAGGATCGGCCCCAACACGGGTACTGCCTCGAGCCAGGCCCAGCCCACGGGCGCGAAGGGCTCGATCCGCGGCGGCTGGGTTAGGGTCGGGAACGCCACCCGGTAGGCGAAATGGCTGCCGGCCGTGGCGAGTAGCGTGATGCCGAGGCCCGCGACGTGCTGCGAGAGAGCGAGGGTGACGGTCAAGAAGGCGTGCAGCAGCCCGAAAGCGGCGCCCGTCGCCGCCGCTACCGTCACGCCGAAGCCGAGCGGGGCGCCCAGGTAGACGGCGAGCCAGCCGGTCATCGCCCCGGCCACGAAGATGCCCTCGATGCCGAGGTTCAAGACCCCGGCCCGCTCGCCGAGCAGCGCCCCGAGGGTGCCGAAAAGCAGCGGTGTGGCGATCCGGATCGCCGCCACCCAGAAGGAGGCCTGGAGGAGGATCTCGAGCGCCTCGCTCACGGCATCGCCCGAGCGAGCCGGATCCGGTAGCGCAAGAGGAGCCCGCCCGCGAGGACGAACAGGAGGGCCAGCGCCACCACGAGATCGGCGAAGTAGGAGGAGATGCCGAGGGTGCGGCCCATCGTGTCCGCGCCCACGAACACGGCGGCGATCAGCAAGGCGGCCGGGATCACGCCCATGGGCGAGAGCCCGGCGAGCATGGCGACGACGATCCCGGCATAGCCGTAGCCGGGCGAGAGATCGGCCGTGAGATAGCCCTTGAGGCCGGCGACTTCGCCCGCGCCGGCGAGCCCGGCGAGCGCCCCCGAGAGCATGGCCACGGCGAGCGTCGTGCGCGCGACCGGCAGGCCGGCATAGGCGGAGGCGCGCGGATTGTGGCCGACCGCCCGCACGCCCAGGCCCCAGACCGTCCGGGCCACGACGATCTGCAGAACGAGCGCGAGGCCGAGGCCGAGCAAAAGCCCGGCATGCAGCCGCTGGCGGTCGACCAGCCGCGGCAACATCGCCTCGTCCAGAAGCGGCGGCGACTGCGGCCAGCCGAGGCCCATCGGGTCCTTCATGGGCCCCTCGAGCATCATCTGGACGAGGAGTGCGATCACGAAGTTCAGGAGCAACGTGGTCACGACCTCGTCGGCACCGGCCTCGACCTTGCCGAGCGCCGGAAGGAGAGCTCCGATCGCCCCGGCTAGCGCCGCTGCCACGAGCACGAGCGGCAGGAGGAGGATCGGCGGCGCCTCGACCGCACCGCTGCCGATCGCGACCGCCGCCATCGCACCCAAATAGAGCTGGCCTTCGCCGCCGATGTTCCAGAAGCGGGCGCGAAAGGCGATCGCCGCGGCGAGGCCGGTGAGAAGCAAGGGCGTGGCCCGGGTCGCGGTCTCGGCGAGCGCGAAGGGCGAGCCCACCGCACCCTCGACCATCAGCCACAGCGCCGGAAAGGGCGCGATGCCGATCGCCACGAGCAGCATGGTGGCGACCGCGAGTGCGGCCGAGAGTGCGCCCAAAGGGGCGGCCAAGGCGAGCCAGGCGGGTGCGGCGGCGCGCGGCTCGAGGCGGATCACGCCGCGACCCCGGCCGTCGGCACCGCCGCCTCGTGGCCGGCCATGAGCAGGCCGAGCGTCGGCACGTCGAGTGCGCTGCTCGCGAACGGGCCGGCGAGCCGGCCGCGGTGCAGGACGCCGATCCGGTCGGCAAGCGAGAGCAGCTCGTCGAGATCCTCGGAGATCAACAGGATCGCCGCCCCCCGCTCGCGCGCCTCGAGCAGCCGCTCGTGGACGAAGGCGGTGGCCGCCACGTCGAGCCCGCGGGTCGGCTGATCGGCGAGCACGAGGCGCGGCCCCGCTTCGAGGGCACGGGCCAGCACGATCTTCTGCATGTTGCCGCCCGAGAGCAACCGCGCGGGCACGTCCGGACCCGGGGCACGGATGCCCCAGGCCTCGATCGCCCGGCGCGCTCGCTCGCGCATCGCCCGCCGGCGCAGCAAGCCGAGCCGGCTGGTCTCGGGAGCGGCGAGCCGCTCGAGCGCGAGGTTCGAGGCGAGGTCGAGCTCGCCCACGACCCCGTCGCGTTCACGATCCTCGGGGATCCGGCCGACCCCGGCGCGGACCGCCGCGCGCGGGCTCGAAAGTGCGGTCTGCGATCCGTCGAGGTGGACCCGGCCGCGTTCGGGCCGGAGAAGCCCGGCCAGGAGGGCCGCGAGCGCCGCCTGGCCGTTCCCCGAGACACCGGCGATGCCGACGATCTCGCCTGCGCGGAGAACGAGATCGAGGCCTTCGATCCGGTCGCGGCCGCTGCCCGCCGCGACCCCCTCGAGCTCGAGAACGGGACGGCCCGGCGGGTGCGGCCGGCGAACCGGCTCGCGCACCTCGCGGCCGACCATGAGCCGGGCGAGCTCGGTCCGGCCCGTGCCGGCAAGCGGCCGGTCGGCCACCTTGCGCCCCTGGCGGAGGACCACCACGCGCTCGGCCACCGCCTCGACCTCGGCGAGCTTGTGGGTGATGAAGATCACCCCTCGCCCGTCGGCCGCGAGCGCGCGCACGGTCGCGAAGAGGCCCTCCGCTTCCTGCGGGGTCAGGACCGCGGTCGGCTCGTCGAGGACCAGGACCCTGGCCTCCCGGTAGAGGGTCTTGAGGATCTCGATCCGCTGCCGGGCGCCGACCCCGAGCCGGCCCACCGGCCGGTCGAGCTCGACCTCGAGGCCCATCCGGCGGGCGAGCGCCTCGATCCGCCGGCGGGCACCCGGGCGCGCCGGCCGCGGCCGCCACCAGGGCTCGGTGCCGAGGACGATGTTCTCGAAGCCCGTGAGATTGTGGGCGAGGGCGAAGTGCTGGTGGACCATGCCGATGCCGGCCGCGAGCGCGGCCTCGGGGCGGCCGGCCGGCAGGGGCGAAAGGCGGCCCGAACGATCCGCCACCAGCACCCGGCCGGCATCGGCTTCGTAATGGCCGAAGAGGATGTTCGTGAGCGTGGTCTTGCCGGCGCCGTTCTCGCCCAGAAGTGCCAGTATCTCGCCGGCTCCGAGCTCGAGGTCGATCGCCTCGTTGGCGAGCAGTTCGCCGAATCGTTTGGTGATGCCCTCGAGCCGCAGGAGCGGCGGGCGCGCCGCACCCGCCGCGCCCGCGTCCGCCGCGGGCGGCTCGGCCTCGGCGACCACGCTCAGATCGTGGACTTGGGCTCGGCGTCGTTGATTTCGACGCGGAACAGACCGTCCAGGATCTCCTTTTCCTTGGCGCGGACCTCGGCGACGACCGCGGCCGGCACGAGCTTGTCGTCGACCACCAGACTCGCCCCGCCGTGCGCCATGAAGGAGTAGGGGCCGTAGTCGGCCGGCTCGAAGGTGCCGGCCACGACGTTGGCGATCGCCTTGTCGATGGTCGGCTCCATGTGCCAGAGGGCCGAGGCCAGGATCACGCCCGGATACTGGGCGGAGGTGTCGATCACGTTGCCGATCGCCTTCACCCCGCGCTCCTTGGCGGCGTCGGAGACGCCGAAGCGCTCGGCGTAGAGGATGTCGGCGCCGCGGTCGATCATGGCGAAGGCCGCTTCCTTGGCCTTGGGCGGGTCGTACCAGGAATTGATGAACGTCACCATGAACTTGACGTTGGGGTTGACCGCCCGCGCCCCGTTCATGAAGGCGTGCATGAGGCGGTTCACCTCGGGGATGGCGTAGCCGCCGACCATGCCGATCAGGTTCGACTTGGTGAACCGGCCGGCGACCATGCCGGTGAGATAGGAGGGCTCGTGGATCCAGTTGTCGAACACGGAGAAGTTGGGCTTGGCCGGGCCGAAGGACGAGCCCATGAGAAAGGCCACCTCGGGATAGTCGGCCGCGGCCTTGCGGGCGGCGCGTTCGACCCCGAACACCTCGCCCACGAGCAGGTCGTTCCCCTCCTCGGCATATTGCCGCATGACGCGTTCGTAGTCGGTATTGGCGACGTTCTCCGACCATTTGTAGCCGATGTCGCCGCGCGCCTTGGCCGCGTTCAAGGCCTTGTGAATGCGCGAGACCCACTGCTGCTCGACCGGTACGGTGTAGATCGCCGCGACCTTGATCGGCTTGGCCTTCTGCGCCGCCACCGGCCACGGCACGCCCGCCAGCACGAGCCCGCCGCTCGCCAGAAGAAGTCTGCGACGATCGAGGGCAGCTGCACGGTTCGTGGTCACGGCCCCGGTCCTCCCGTTCGGTTCGCGCGCTTTCCCGCGCGCCGCGCCGGGATCAAACAACGATCGTGCCAGCGCCGGCAAGGCCCCGCAACGGGCCCGCCCGCTTCCGCTTCCGCGCCGCCGTGCCGCTATTTGTTCTTCTGGATCTGGTCGTAGACGAAGCCGCCGGCGGCACCGGCCGCCGCACCGGTCAGCGTCTTGGCGACGAAGCCACCCGTGATGAGGCCGACGGCGGCACCGCCCGCGGCCCCGACCGCGGCACCGGTGAGCGTGCGCTCGCCGGTCTTCCGGTTGACCTCGCAGCCGGTGAGCAACGCCAATGCCGCGATCGCCGCGAGCGTGGCGGGGAGTCTGGTAGGCAGGGTCATCGATCGCTCCCGGTTCAGAACTTCTTGCGCGTGCTACCGGCCTTCGCCGGTTGCTCGGGGCAGGGCCAGGTGGCTGCCATCGCCCGCCAGAAACCGTCGACCGGCGGCTCGTCGAGATAACGCGGATTGGCTTTCGCCCAGGTTACGAACGCGGCGCGGATCTGCTCCGCGCTCGGCGCCGAGGGCGCACAAGCCCAGGGCTTGATCGCCCCGGCGTCGACCAGCTTCTCGTAGAGCAGACCCGTGCCGGCGATAAAGCCTTCGCAGTAGCTCAGCCGGACGCCGTAGCGCGGCGAGCCGGGCTCGGCCGAGCAGAGTTCGAGGAGCGCTCGGGTGGTCTCGAGTTTCGGATCGGCGGGCTGCGCCCGTACCTCGCTCGCCGCCACGAGCAACAACGCCGAATAGAGCATCGCTCGGAACATCGCAGCTCTCCGTTGCCGACCCCGGCGATCCCCTAATCGCCCGTCCCCTGCAGTCTGTCAAAGCCGGAGCCGTCTCCGCTCAGAAGCTCGGCCGCCACCGCAGCCAGCGGTCGCGGTCGATCGAGGTCACCGTGACCCGCCGGATCGCGCCGCCGGCGTGCAACTCGAGCGGCACGGCCACCCCGGCCGCCCCGAGACCCCAGAGCTTTCGGTAGAAGGCGGCGAGCGAGCGCACCCGCTCGCCCGCCAGCGCCAGGACGAGCTCGCCGGGCCGCACGCTGGCACGCGCCGCCGGGCCGTCCTCGGCCACGCGCAGCACCCGCACGGCCCCGTTCTCCTCCCGCAGCGTGAGCCCGAGCCAGGGCCGGGCCGGTTCCCGGCGACGGCCGTAGGCCAACAGATCGGCCAGGATCGGGCCCAAGAGATCGATCGGCACGAACATGTTGCCCGGCGACTGTACGCCCTTGCCCGCCGCATCGGCGACGAAGAGCGAGCCGATCCCGACCACGGCACCGCCGGCGTCGATCAAGACCGCACCGCCGAAGGTCTCGAAGGCCGGGCTCGTGAACAGCGCTTCGTCGAGCAGATACTCCCAATATCCGGCGAACTCGCGGCGGTCGACGAGCGTGACCGGGCGGCCGTCGAGCCCGCCCACCCGGCTCAACACGAAGAGCGGGCTGCCGATCGCCAGATCGCGGGCGCGACCGAGCGGCGCCGGCGCTCGGCCCAGGGGCCCGAGCGCGCGCACGAGGCCGAAGCCGGACACCCCATCGTAGGCCACGACTTCCCCCGGCACCACTCGACCCTCGCCGTGGATCTCGACGCCGCTCGCCTCGAGGACGAGATAGCCGATCGTGAGGACGAGCCCGGCGGCATCGATCAGCAGACCCGATCCCACCCGCTCGCGGCCGAGAGTGGCGGCGCTCCTGGCCTCGGGGGCGGCCTCGGTACGCAGGCCCACGACCGCGCGGGCGGTCTCGCGCGGCCCAGTACTAGCCGCTCGCCGCGGCGCGAGTGTCAGGAGCCCGAGCCCGGAAACTGCGCCGATCCCACCCAGCACGGGTCGACGCGCGAGGATCCGCGCCATGGCGTGCCTTCCCTGCCGGGGCGGCGCCGCGACCGGTTCCAAGGGCCCCCCGGACAAGCGAAAATATAGCACGTCGCTCGCCGCCGGCATCGGCCGTCGGCAGCCGCACCCGGAGAGTGTCTTGAGCCTTCTCGCCAGCCTCCTTCTCGACCTCGTCATGGGCCATCCGGCCCTGGGCCGGCTCCGGACGCGCACGCTCGCCGAGGTCCGCGGTCGCGTCCTCGAGCTCGGCGTCGGCACCGGCCGCAACCTGCCGCTCTATGGCCCGGGGGCCGAGGTCCTGGCCATCGACCCCGATCGCGGCCATCTCGCGCGGGCCCGCCGGCGGGCCGCCCTCGCCCGTGCACAAGTGCGTCTGGTCGCCGCTTCCGCCGAGGCCCTGCCCTTTCCCGATACGAGTCTCGAGGGCGCGGTCTCCACCTGGTGCCTCTGCTCGATCCCCGATCTGCCGCGGGCGCTCGGCGAAGTCCGCCGGGTCCTTCGCCCCGGAGCACCCTGGTGGTTCGTCGAGCACGGGCTCTGCCCGGATCCGGCGGTGGCGCGCTGGCAGCACCGTCTCACCCCGTTCTGGCGGCGGCTTTCGGGCGGTTGCCAACTCGACAGACCTGTCGCCGCCGCCCTCGCGGCGGCCGGATTTCGGATCGAGCGGCTCGCGACCGGCCGACTGATGCCGGGGCCCCGCCTCGCCGCCTGGACCTATCTCGGGCTCGCCCGCAAGCCCGAGGCTTGACCGTGGCTCGGTTTTGCGCCTGACAGGCGAGCAGTGGGTACGGCATCCGGCGGGTGCGATCGTGGAGGGCGGAGGCCGATGCGGCGGATCACGGTGGCCGGCGTCCAGCTCGCGGTCGGCCCGGAGCGCGACGCCAACGTGGCGCGCGCGGAAGCGATGGTGCGCGAGGCGGCGAGCAGGGGCGCTCGCCTCGTGCTCCTGCCCGAGCTCTTCACCGTCCCCTATTTCTGCAAAGACCAGGACCCGGCCCATTTCGCGCTCGCGGCGCCGGTCGAAGGCCACCCGCTCTTGGCCCGCATGAGCCGGCTCGCGGCCGAACTCGGCGTGGTCCTGCCGGTGAGCTTCTTCGAGCGCGCCAACCAGGCCCATTTCAACGCGCTCGCCATGATCGACGCCGACGGGCGCGTGCTCGGGGTCTACCGCAAGAGCCACATCCCGGACGGACCGGGCTATCAAGAAAAGTTCTACTTCAACCCCGGCGACACGGGCTTCCGCGTCTGGCAGACCCGGGTCGGCAATATCGGGGTCGGCATCTGCTGGGACCAGTGGTTCCCGGAAGCCGCGCGGATCATGGTTCTGATGGGTGCGGAGCTCTTGCTCTACCCGACCGCGATCGGCTCCGAGCCGCAGGACCCCACGCTCGACAGCCGCGGCCATTGGCAGCGCGTCATGCAGGGCCACGCCGCCGCCAACATGGTGCCGGTGGTGGCCGCCAACCGCATCGGCACGGAGGTCGGCCGGAGCTGCAGCATCACCTTCTACGGCGGCTCCTTCGCCACCGACGGCACCGGCGCGATGCTCGACCAGCGCGGCGCTGGCGAAGAGGGGCTCGTGCTCGCCGAGTACGATCTCGATCGGCTGGCACTCGCCCGCGCCGCCTGGGGCCTGTTCCGCGACCGACGGCCCGACCTCTACGTCCCGCTCCTGAGCCTCGACGGTCGGGAGAGCTGAGCCTCGGCGGCGTCCCTCGGTCTCAGGTGACCCGGTCGATCTGCTCGGGGGTGAGCTCGCCCGGTACGAGCGTGACCGGGATCGGCAGCCGCCGGAGATTGGCGAGCAGATAGGAGACCACCGGTCCCGGATTGCTCGAGCCCGAGGCGGTGCCGAGCACGACGAGCGAAATCGACCGGTCTTCGTTCACGAGCTTGACGAGCTCTTCGGCGCGCGAGCCCTCGCGGATGTGGACCGCCGGCATCGTCCCGGTCTGCTCGAAGACCCGGGCGGCGAGCGATTGCAGGCGTTGCTCGGCGGCGGCGCGGGCGTCCTCCTCCATGATCCGCCCGACGCCGAGCCAGTCCCGGAACTCGATCGGCTCGATCACGTAGAGGAGCGCCACTCGGCCGTGGGTGTGCTGCGCTCGGCGACAGGCGAAGCGCAGCGCGTTGGCCATCTCCTCGCTGTCGTCGACGAGCACGAGGAAAACCCGCTCCTGCCGCTCCTCGGCGCTCCCCCGCCGCGCCGTCGCGGGCTCCTCGTCCATGCCGCCGGCCGGGGTCGCCACCATTCAGCGCCGCTCGAAGACGAGGCTCGCCCCCCAGCCGGCGGCGAGCGCGATCGCGATCGCCGCGAGGCCGTAGAGGGCGGGCTGCTGGCGGGCGAAATTGTAGAGGTCGGCCTCGAGCCCGACCTTGGAGATGGCGAGCGCGCTCGATTGCGCGCTCGTCACCACCCCGTCGCGCACCTCGAGCACCTGAACCTGGTAGGTGCCGGGCGGGACGTTGGCCGGGAAAGCGAGGGTCGTCCGGAACAGCCGGTCTCCGAGGAAACTGACCTTGCCGAGATCAGCGGCCCAGAGGCCTTGCCGCGCCTTGTTGCGCAGGAGTGCCGCGCGGAACTCGGCGAGCTCGCGCTCGCCCAAGCCGGAGGCGCCGATCGGCTCGAGCGGGAGATGCTCGGCGCCGAGCTGGTAGCGGGCGCGCTCGGCGGGCGGCACGAGCTGCTCGAGCGGCCGGCTCGCGGCGAGCGCCAGATAGGCGGGCGTCCCTTTGAAGGCGACCTCGCGGGTGTTGAGCCAGATCGGCCCGACCCGGCTCTTGCGACGCACCACCTGCTCGCCGAGCGGCCCCTTGACGAGCACCACGACCTCGCTGCCGGGCTCCTCGAGGGCGCCGAACAGCAGGACCTCGGTACCGGCGAAGGCGGTCGTGATGGCGATCAGACGGTGCGAGAGATCGGCCACGAGCCCGACCGCGAAAGCCGGCCGGGCCGACGGCAGGAGGCAGAGCAGGAACAGCGGAACGAACCACGCGCGCCGGCCGAACGCGCGGCCGACCCGCGCCGTCCGCGACGCCTCGTGGCCGCTCAGGCGCAGACCTCCGCTCGCACCGACCCGTCGCCGGCCTCGGCGGCCGCTGCTCCGCGCCCGGGGGACGCGCCGCAATAGAGCTCGTAGAGCGTGGCCAGCACCTCGCGGGCCTCGGGCGAGGCGATCGTGTACCAGATCGTCTGGGCCTCGCGCCGGGTACGCACGATGCCGTCGCGCCGGAGCCTGGCGAGGTGCTGCGAGAGCGCCGACTGGCTGAGGCCGACGGCTTTCACGAGCTCGCCTACCGAGCGCTCCTCGTCGACGAGCCGGCAGAGGATCAGCAACCGGCGCTCGTTGCCGAGCGCCTTGAGGAGCCTGCTCGCGCTCTTGGCGCTTGCCTGCAGCTTTGCGAGGTCCATCTTCCCTCCCCGCCGCCAGTGGCGACGTCCGGCGCGACCCCGCCCGTCCGCGCCGCGCTCATCTGATATCGCCGGGTGTCGCCTCGCGCCAGGGGGTCGCACCGGTCGACGCCCCGGTCGAGCGGCCGGACGGACCCGCGAACGACCGGAGCGGCGAGGGCAACAGCCGGCCGGTCTCGAGCCAGCGCAGTGCCCAGGCGGCCCCGGCGACGATCGAAAGGGTGGCGAGCAGCGAGCTCGCACCGAGCGTCGAGAGCCCGGTCAGGCCCTGGCCGACCGTGCAACCCATCGCCACGACCCCGCCGGCACCCATGAGGGCGGCCCCCACGAGATGGCGGGCGAGTTCCCCGCTCGAGGCGAAACCCTCGAGGCGGAAGCCGCCGGCGACGGGGGCCGCGGCCGCGGCGCCGAGGAGCGTGCCGAGGACGAGCGCCGGGCCGAGCACCGCATCGCCCGCACCCGTGGTCACGAGCATGAGCGCCTGTCCCACCGGTGCGACGTAGCTGAGCGAGGCGGGTGCGGCGGGTTCGAACGGGTCGGCGGCGAGCACTCCCGTCAGGAGCCAGCCCGACACCACGAGCAGGCCGAGGAAAGCTCCGGTCAGGAGATCCGCCGGGGCCCGCCGCAAGCGCGGATCCGCGAGGACGAAGGCGAGGAGCACCCCGACCGCGAGCAGCGTGGCGAGCAGCCGCGCCGCCTCGGGCTCGAGCCCGAGAGCCGCAAGCGGCCGCCAGAGCGCCTGGGCTTCCGCGACGTCGTCGAGCGGCAGGCTCGCGAGCTCGCGCAGGGCCCGGTGCGCCGGGGCGAGCGCGCCGAGCTGGGCGGTCCAGGCGGCGAGCCCCATGACGAGGAGCACAACGAGCGATTTGAGGCTGCCGGCGGCGGCCCGGACCAGCGAGCGGCTGGCGCAGCCGCCCGTGAGCACCATCCCGAAGCCGAACATCAGCCCGCCCACGAGCACCGGGCCGAAGGCGAGGGTCGGGGCGAGATAGCCGCTCTCGGCGAGCGGCACGAGGCCCCCGGCGGCGGCGAGCTGGGTGCCGAAGAGCGCGATCGCGATCGCGAGCAGCCAGACCCGAAGCCGCCGCGCGCTCGCGAACAGGACGAGATCGGCGATCGCACCCATGATGCAGAAATGGCGGGCCTGGACGAGCGCGCCGAAAGCGAAGCCGAGCACGAGGCCGCCGAGAAGCAGCACGAGGTCCGGGTCGAGTTCGGGAATCACAGCGGGGGTTCCGGCTCGCCGCCGAGACCTATAGGACCATTTGCCCGAGACGGACGGTCGTCAAGCCCAGGGGCGGGACCGCCACGGGCGAGTGCCAGGAGCCGGCCGGCCTCGAGCAGGCGGAGCGGGTCGACGGGCTCGCCCGCGACCCTGAGTTCGTAGTGGAGATGCGGGCCGGTGCTGCGACCGGTGCTGCCGACCCGTCCGATCGGGCGACCCGCCACCACCCGCTCCCCCCGCCGGACCAGGATCCGGGAGAGATGGGCGTAGCGCGTCGCGAGGCCGCCGCCATGGTCGATCTCGACCAGCAGGCCGAAGGGCCCGTCCCTGCCCGCCTTGACCACGAGCCCCCCGCCCGCGGCCCGAACGAGGCTGCCGGGTGCCGCCCGCAGATCGATCCCTTCGTGCCGGCTCGGCAGGCCGGTGAAGGGGCTCGGCCGCGGTCCGAACGGACTCGTCACTTCGAGGGTCGGGAGCGGCTGGAGGAGCGGCAGTCCGTCGAGCGGCCGGGCCGAGCCGGGCTCGAGTTCGCCGGCGAGGAGCGCCGGGGGCGGCGGCAGCACGGTCGCCGGCGGTCCGGGATCCGACACCGTGGCCTCCGTGGCCGGGCGAGCGGCGGCCGGCTCGATCCCGCTCGCCCGCCGCGGAGGCGGCGGCAGGAAGGCGAGCAGCCGCACGAGCCCCGGCCGAAGGGCCGTCGCGGGCTCGGGCGGCAGCTCGACCCCCGGCGGTCGCGGTGCCGGGCCCGTCGCGTGGAGCAGTGCAGCGCACAGCAGGACGGACCCCGCGAGGAGCGGGAGAGACGGCGACCGCGAGGCAGCGAACGCAGCGCTCGAGACGATGACGACACCTCCCGTGGGCCGGATGTGTGGCCGATCCGTCGCACGACTTTCCTTTTGGAAGCGTTAACGCGCCGACGCAAGCCGCCACCCGGGACGATCGCCCAGGGATGCGCCCGGGCTCACTTCTCGGTGTCGGTCAGGCCCTTCACGAACCAGCGCTGCATGAGGATCACCACCAGCACGGGCGGCAGCATGGCGAGCATGGCGACCGCGGCAACGTGGTGGAACTCGGGGGCCGCGTCGGTCGCCTCCACGAGGCGCTGCATGGTCATGACGATCGTCTGGTAACGCTCGTCGGTCGTCACGAGCAGCGGCCAGAGATACTGATTCCAGCCGTAGATGAATAGGATGACGAAGAGGGCGGCGATGCTGGTGCGCGAGAGGGGTATCAGGATCGACCAGAGGAAACGCAAGGGCCCGGCACCGTCGACCCGCGCCGCTTCGGTGAGCTCCTCGGGCACGGTCAAGAAGAACTGGCGGAAGAGGAAGGTCGCCGTGGCCGAGGCGATCAGCGGTACGGTGAGCCCGAG
This sequence comes from uncultured Alphaproteobacteria bacterium, assembly GCA_937926445.1. Lineage (GTDB taxonomy): Bacteria > Pseudomonadota > Alphaproteobacteria > Geminicoccales > Geminicoccaceae > JANXAZ01. Next base: position 38,005 of record CALBAK010000019.1, on the reverse strand, counting down.
ATAGGAATTGAGAAGCCCGAGATTGGCCACGACTTCGAAAGTCGGCAGGATGCGGACCTCGACCGGCAACATGAGAGTGAGGAAGATCGTCCAAAACGCCAGCATCCGTCCGGGAAAGCGGAAATAAACGATGGCGAAGGCCGAGAGCAACGATATCGTGATCTTGCCGATCGCGATGGCGAGCGCCATGATCAACGAGTTGAGCATCATCCGGGCGACCGGACCGGTGTGCGAGCCCTGGACGCCCACGCCCAAGACCGCGGCGTAGTTCTCGAGCGCACGATCGCCGAACCACATCGGAATCGGCGCGGCGAGCACGTCCTCCATCCGTTGGGTGGAAGTGACGAGTACGATCCAGATGGGCAATCCGACCACGACGACGCCCAGGATCAGCGTCAGATGAGCGATCGCGTCGAAAATCGGCCGCCGCTCCACCATCAAGCGTACTGCACCCGGCGCTCGATGAAACGGAATTGGAAGACGGTGAGAACGCTCACGATCAGGAGCAGGATCACCGATTGTGCCGCCGAGCCGCCGAGATCGAGCGCGATGAACCCGTCTTTGAACACCTTGTAGACCAGGATCGTGGTGTCCTGCCCCGGCCCCCCCTCGGTCACCGCATGGACGATCCCGAAGGTGTCGAAGAAGGCGTAGACCACGTTGACCACGATCAGGAAGAATGTCGTGGGCGAGAGCAGCGGAAAGACGATCTTCCAGAAGCGCTGGCCCGGCGAGGCACCGTCGATCGCCGCGGCCTCGATCAGCGAGCGCGGAATCGACTGGAGCCCCGCCAGGAAAAACAAGAAATTGTAGGAGATCTGCTTCCAGGTCGCCGCGACGATCACGAGCATGAGGGCTTGCCCGCCGTCGAGCTTGTGGTTCCACTCGATCCCGGCCTGCCGCAAGAGCCATGCGAGGATCCCGACCGTCGGGTGGAACAGGAAGAACCAGAGGAGGCCCGCGACCGCCGGGGCGACCGCATAGGGCCAGATCAGGAGCGTCTTGTAGATCGCGGCACCCCGGAGCACGTGATCGGCCATCACCGCGAGCAGGAGCGCCGAGGCGATGCCGCTCGCCGCCACCGCAGCGCTGAAGATCAGCGTCACCCTGAGCGCGTTGAGGTAGAGCGGATCGGCGAACAGGCGGGCGAAATTGTCGAACCAGACGAAGCGGGTCGAAAGCCCGAACGGGTCCTCGAGCAGGACCGACTGCCAGAGCGCCCGGCCTGCCGGCCAGATGAAGAAAACGAGCGTGATCGCGAGCTGTGGGGCGAGCAGGAGAAGCGCCAGCCAACGCTCGCGAAAGGTGACCCGCTTGTGCATCCGGGGCGGGGCCGCGACCTTCCGGCCTCGGCCCCCCGATCCTCAGCTGTTGGCTTTCTCGAACTGGCGCAGGAGCTCGTTGCCGCGCTTGACCGCCGAATCGAGGGCTTCCTGGGCTCCCTTCTTGCCCTGGAAGACCGCCTCGAGCTCTTCCTCGATGATGTCGCGGATCTGGACGAAGCTGCCGAACCGCAGACCCTTGGAATTGGCGGTCGGCGGCTTGTTGGTCATCTGCCGGATCGAGGTGTCGGTGCCCGGGTTCTTCTCGTAAAAGCCCGACTTCTTGGTGAGCTCGTAAGCGGCCGGGGTGATCGGCAGGTAGCCCGTCTCTTGGTGCCACCAGGCCTGCACCTCGGGCGAGGAGAGATAGGAGAAGAACTTGGCCACGCCCTTGTACTCTTCGGGCTTGTGGCCCTTGAGCACCCAGAGCGAGGCCCCGCCGATGATCGAGTTCTGCGGTGCGCCCTCGACGTTCGGCCAGTAGGGCAGCATGCCGATGCCCCAGGCGAAGTCCTTGGCATTGGCCTTGACCGCCGCGTAGGCCGCCGAGCTCGCGAAGAAGATCGGGCACTGCTGGTTGAAGAACTTCGGATCGCTGTCACCGCGCCGGCCACCGTAGTCGAAGATCTTGGTCTTCTGCCACTCGCCGAGCGCCTTGATGTGGTCGACCGCCTTGGTCTTGTTGAAGACGAGCTCGGTGGCGAGCCCGCCGAACCCGTTCTCGAGCGTACCCAAGGGCTGGTTGTGCCAGGCCGAGAAATTCTCGATCTGGATCCAGGAGGGCCATTGGGTGGTGAAGCCGCAAGGATATCCCGCGGCCTGCAGCTTCTTGGCCGCGGCCTCGACCTCGGGCCAGGTGGCGGGCGGCTTCGCCGGATCGAGCCCCGCTTTCTCGAACGCCGTCTTGTTGTAGTACATCACGGGCGTCGAGCTGTTGAACGGAAACGAAAGCATCTCGCCCGTGGTGGTCGTGTAGTAACCGACCACGGCCGGCAAATAGCTCGTCGGGTCGAATGGCTCGCCAGCTTCCGCCATTAGCTGGTAGATCGGATAGACGGCACCCTTGGCTGCCATCATCGTCGCGGTTCCTACCTCGAAGACCTGGACGATGTGGGGATGCTGCTTGGCGCGGAAGGCGGCGATGGCACCCGTCATCGTCTCGGCGTAGGAGCCCTTGTAGACCGCCTTGACCTCGTAGTCCCCCTGGCTCGCGTTGAAGTCGGTGGCGAGCTTGTTGACCTTCTCGCCGAGCGGGCCGCTCATCGCGTGCCACCACTGGATCTCGATCTTGGCCTCGGCGGCCCCGGCCGTGAGCACCACGGCCAACGCTGTGGCGCCGGCGAGCAATCCGTGCCTCCTGAGCATCCTCGACTCCCTGTCCCTCGGGACGCGCGTCCCGCGCACCGCCGCCTCCGACCATGGCAGGGAGGCGGTTTCGTGACAATCGCGCGAGGAAAGCGCGGCAGGAGAGGTGCTCCCCTGTCCGACGCGTTAGCGGGGGCGTCTCCCGGTCCCGACCGGCGCGACGGCAGCCGCCGTCGGCGATCGGGGTCGCCGGTGATCGCGATCACTTCTCGACCGATGCGGGGTCGAGGAAGCGGAGGACATGGGCGCGGAAGGCGGCCGCGCGGGCGACCGGGAAGAAATGCCCACCATCAGGCAGGATCACGGTCTCCGCCCCGGGGATCAGCCGGCCGAGCTCTTCGCTGAAATAGGCCGGGGTCACCATGTCGTCGCGCGCCCCCATGACGAGCGTGGGCGCGCGGATCCGGTGCAGATCGGCGCGCCGGTCGAAGGCCAGGATCGCCCGGATCCGGCGCAACAGGATCTCCGGGTCGCGGATCCGCCGTCGCGCCTCCTCCTCGCTCACCGCGGCGATCTCGGGGTGCAGCCGCACCCAGAAGGGGGCGTTGAGGAAAAGCGCCGAGATCCGCGCATAAGCTCCGGGGCCGAGGCCTTCCAGGATCTCGCGCCGATTCTGGAAGAGCAGGCGGAACCAGCCGTCGGCGGCGGTCCAGGTGGCACACAGCACGAGCCGGTCGATCCGCTCCGGCCGGTCGATCGCGAGCGTCTGGCCGATCGCCCCACCGGTCGAATGGCCGAGCAGATGCGCCCGCGCGATCCCGAGATGGTCCATGAGCGCCACCACGTCGCTCGCCATCTGCTCGACCGAATAGTCGATGCGCGCCGGCGAGGAGCGGCCGCAGCCGCGATGGTCGTGCAGCACCACGGTGAAACGGCGGGCGAGCGGCTCGACGTGCGGGGCGAAGAAGTCGGAGACGCCGGCGAGCCCCGGCACGAGGAAGAGCGGCGGTCCCTCGCCCCGGACGTCGTACCAGAGCCGGTCGCCGCCCGGCAGAACGAGCTCGCTCAAGGATCGCCCCCTCCGTCGGAAGACGGGTGGGCGAAGACGGTCGCGGCCTCGATCGCGAGGACGTCCGCCGGTCGCGGGAACGGTGTCGGCGCCGGCTCGCCCGGGGTCCGCGGCCGGCCGATCCGGGCGAAGAACGCGTCGAGCCCGTTCGGGCCGCCCGGAACCATCACCCACATCATGGCGAGCGGACCGTCGCCCGTGTTCACGAACTTGTGCCGGTGGCCGGCGCCTACGAACACCGTGGTACCCGGCACGAGCGCATGCCGGATGCCGTCGATCCAGGCCTCGCCGGTCCCCTCGTAGAAGAAGAGTAGCTCGTCCTGGGCCGGGTGGACGTGCTCGCGGACGAAGCCGTTCGGGGCGATCACCTGGATGCCCGTGGCGAGCGAGGTCACCCGCGCATCGCGGCGGTGCGAGACCCGGACCTCGGCGTAGCCGTTGGCCGGCACGGGTTGCCAGAAGCTCTCGCCCTCCTCGGGCCGCACGACGTGAACGGGTGTGTCTGCAGCCTGGCCCATCCTGTCCTCCGCAACCGCCTCGCCATGTGGGGGCATCCGGCAGCTCCATGAAGGCCCTTTCAGCGCCAGCGCGGCGGCCGCTTCCCGGGGAAGGCCGCCACACCTTCGCCGATCTCCGGTCCCTCGAAGGCCCGGCCGATCAGCGCGAGTGCGCGCTCGATCGCCTCGTTCTCGCTCGTGTCGAAGACGAGGTCGATCGCCTCCTTGCAGAGCCGAAGCGCGAGTTCCGGGCCGTCGGCCAGCCGCCGGGCGAGGACCTCGGCCTCCTCGAGGAGGCGCCCACGCGGGACCACCCGGTTGATCAGCCCCCAGGCGAGTGCGGTCGCGGCGTCGATCGGCTCGCCGTTGAACATCATCTCCTTGGCGCGGCCCTCGCCGATCCGCCGGGTGACGCGGACCGTGCCGCCGCAGCCCGGGAAGACACCCGAGATCGACCCCAGGCAGCGCCAGCCGCTCGCCCTCCTCGACCAGGATCAGGTCGCAGGCGAGCGCCAGCTCGAGCCCGCCGCCACGGGCGAGACCGCGGCTCGCGGCGACGGTCGGCTTCGGGAAGTCGTCGAGCTCGGACCGGACCCGGTTCTCGCGGATCGTCCCGCGCGCGACCGCCCGACCCGGAGCCACGAGGTCGGGGAACTCCTTGACGTCCGAGCCGGCGCAGAAGGCCCGCTCGCCGGCGCCCATGGGCGGGAGCGCCCGGCAGGCCGGGTCGACGGCGAGGCGATCGAGGGTCGCATCGAGCCGCCGGGTGAGCTCGAGCGTGAGGAGGTTCAAGGATGGGTTGTCGAGGGTGACGATCGCCACACCGTCCCGAAGCTCGCTCCGCACGAGATCGGCCATCGGTCGGGCCTTTCCCGTGACGCCGTAGCGAACCTAGCGGCGGAGTCGGGCGGGGGCGAGACCCGCCCGCGGCCCACACCCGCGTCCGGCGCGAAGAGCACCGACGATGCGGGCCCCGACGAGCGGCCGGGAGGTTTCGTCGGTGGGGGCAAAGTTTCGTTAAGAATCGGGGGCTAGAACGGCTATCCGAACGCGCCTGAGCAGGGATGCGCCAGAACATGCCCCCCGAGGAAGCCACGAACGCACGTTGCGAGCGGAGTCTCCGTTCCCCGCTCTGCCGGGCCGCCGAGCTCGTGGTCACTTTCGGCCGTCTCGCCCGCTTCCGTTCGGTGGCCACGCTCCTCGCCGAGCGCGACCTCGAGCGCCGGCTCACCTGCTGCTGGGTGCTCTCCTTGGCCCTGCTCGCTCTCGCCACGCTGGCCGCGACCGGGCTCGCGGTGTTCATGGCGATCGCGCAACGCGACCACGGCGCGATCGTCAGCGAGGCCTCGTCCCAACGTGCCCGCTCGCAGCGGATCGCCGCTCTCCTCCCCGATCTGCTGCGTGACGATCCCGTCGAGATGGAGCTCGCCCGGCTCGAACTCGTTCGGATCGCCGATCGGATGGAGACGATCTTCCGCAGCTTGACGGTCGGCGAACGAGCACCTGCACTGCGGACTGAGGAGCTCCGCCAACATTATTTCGGAGGCCCGCTCGCGCTCGCCCCACGGCTGGCCCGCTTCTTGGGCGAGCTGCGCGAACTCTTGCGCTATTTCGAAGAAGACCACGACCTGGAAGCCGACCAGCACACCGACGTCGTGCCGATCACCGCTCTTAGACGCGAGGCCCTCGGCCCGCTCCTCGGTCTGCTCGACGGGGCCGTACCCCTGCACGAAGCCTCTCTGCGTCGCGATATCGAATACCTCGTCGCGGGCATCCTCGGCCTCGGCGGCGGTATGCTGGTCCTGATCGCGGCGATCGGGTTCTGGATCTTTCGACCGATGACCCGCAGCATCGCTACGCTGGTCCGCGACCTCGGCCGGCTCGCTCACGAAGACCCCCTCACCGGGCTCTTCAACCGGCGAGCCGTGGTCGCAGCGCTCGCGCGAGCGATCGCCGCCGGCCGATCGATCGGTGCGATCGCCATCGACCTCGATCACTTCAAGGAGGCGAACGAGACGGCCGGTCACGCCGGTGGCGATGCACTCTTGCGGGCTGCCGCCGAGCGGCTGCGGGCGATCGTCCGAAAGGACGACATCGTGGGCCGGATCGGGGGCGACGAGTTCGTGATCTTCCTCTTGGACGTGCGCAGCGAGCCCGACCTGCAGGCGATCGTCGAACGCGTGCGCGGCGCCCTGCACGAGCCGGTACCGTTCGAGGGCCGTGTGTTGCGACTCGGCGCAACCCTCGGCGTGGCTCTCTGCCCGGACGATACGGACGATCCGGAGACCTTGTTGCGACTCGCCGACGAGGCGCTCGTGCGCGCCAAGCGCGAGCAACGGGGCACCATCCGTCGCGCTACCAAAGAAGACGCTCTCGGCCTCGAGATCGCCCGCGAACTGCGGGCCGTCTTGGAACACGGGTCGGACGAGCAGCTGCCCGAGGGGTTCGGGGCCGTCCTACAGCCGGTGGTCGCACTGAAACCGGGGCCGGCGTCATTTCTTGTGAGCCTCGAGGCGCTCGGTCGCTGGACCCATCCGCGCCTCGGCCCGGTGCCGCCGGACCGGATGTTCCGCGCCGCCGGGGATCGAACGAGCGCCTTGCGGCTCGGTCGTCTCTTCCGCCGCGCGGCATTGGCGAGCTTCGCCGCCCTCCGCGACCGCATGCCGCCGGGGGTGCGCCTCGCTCTCAACCTGTCCACTGCCGAAGTCTTTGACGAGAGTCTGGTCGATACCCTTCTCGCCGACCTCGAGGCCGCTCGCGTCACGATCCGCGAGATCTGTCTCGAGATCACGGAGGAGGTTCTCCTCGATCGGGTGAGCGGCCAGAGTCTGGCGAAGCTCACCCAACTGCGCGAGCACGGTGCGTGGCTCGCCCTCGACGATTTCGGCACCGGAACCTCCGGTCTCGCCCAGCTGCTCAGGTTGCCGTTCGACGTCGTGAAGATCGACCGACGCTTCGTCCAGGAGCTCGATCGCGATCGCAAGGCCGTCGAGATCGTCCGCGCCACCCTGGCGCTCGCCCGCTCGCTCGGCCTCAAGGTGATCGGCGAAGGGGTGGAGCGGGAGGACCAAGTCCGCACGCTCGCCGAGCTCGGTTGCGACGGCGCCCAGGGCTTCCTCTTCGGCCGGCCCATGGGTCTGGTCGAGCTCCGGCATTGGTTGGACGAGTGCGCCACAGGCGCGCCCGCGCCGATCCCCGCCGTCCGGCCGGCCGTCGCGATGGCGGGCTGAACCCCGCGCCGGCCGAGCCGACCGGTGGTCGGCCGCGGGACCGCTGGGGACCGGCTCAGGCGGCCGCCCGCTTGGCCGACCAGAGCACGCTCTCGACCCCGACGATCCGCCCGAGACGCTTGGCCAGATGTGCCGCCTCCGCGGCCGTCACGTCCGCGAGCTGGAGATCGACCACGAGCTCGTCCCCGGGAACGCGCTGGCTGTGGCAGCGCTCGGGTACGTGCCCCATGAGCGCGAACACTTCGAGGACGCGCGGCAGCGCCGACGGCGTAGCCTGGGCATGGACCGAGAAGCAATAGGTACCGGACACGGACGCACCTCAGAGAAGGAGACAGGAGGAGCCGAACGAGCGTCTGACCCGGCCTCAGCGAGAGGCCGGGACGGTAATTCGAAGACCGCTCGTGGGCACCCGGTGCGTCATGTCGCGAGCCTGCGCGGGGCTCCTCGGGCTGTCAAGACCGTCGCCCCTCCCCCGGCCGCGGCGGATCGGCCAGACTCGCGCCCCGACGAACGTCCGAAGCCACCATGACCCTCGCCCGGCGCAAAGTCCCGACCGATGTCGCGGGCTTCCTCGCCTGGGAGACGAAGCAGAAACTCCGCCACGAGCCGATCGACGGTCTCGTCTACCCAATGGCCGGCGGCAGCCGGGCCCGCGACCCGATCGCCACCAACGTGATCGCGACGATCCACGGCCAGCTTGCCGGCACGGCCTGCCAGGTCCACGGCAGCCGTCTCGAGGCCCGCTCGACGCGGTCGTGTACCCCGAGGCCTTCGTGCGCTGCGGCCCGGTGGCGGACGACGTCACGATCGTCGACGATCCGGTGGTCGTGGTCGAGGTCTTCTCCGAGCGCACCCGCAACTACGACATCTTCGGCAAGCGCCGCGCGCTGCACGCCATCCCGAGCCTGCGCCACCCCCTTCTGATCGAGCCCGAGCGGGTCCTGATCGCGCTCGAGACGCGCCGGCCCGCTGGCTGGCTCGTACGGCTCTTCGAGCGCCTCGACGATATCATCGAGCTCGACGAGCCCCGGCTGTCCCTGCCGTTGCGCGCGGTCTACGCCGGCACCGCGCTCGCCGGCCGAGGCGCCGAGCCGAGCGGCTTGTGAGGCGGCCGGCGTCGGGGTTACGTTAACGGAGCGTCATGAACGACGAGGCGGTCCGCGATGCACGGGCCGCCCGGAGAGAGGTGTGCGCCGGACTTCCGGCGCGGAGCTCGGGATGGACGGGGGCGAGGCTCGGGCGCGGACGCCGCAGGCCGGCACCGAATAACGCGCGGCGCGCGCCTTCGCGGTCCTGGCGTGCGGTTTCCGGTCGGGTCCGACGGCGAGGCGGGCCTGGTTCCTCGCCCTCGCGCTCGCCGGCTGTGTCCTGCTCGGCATCGTCGCCAACGTCCTCGTCGCGACCTGGAACCGCTGGTTCTTCGACGCGGTCGAGGCCCGCCACCTCCCCGATCTATGGCGGGCGGCCGGCCTCTTTCCGCCGATCGTCGCCGCGACCGCCGCCATCCAGGTCGGCGTCGTCCTCTCCTGCGAGACCATCCAGGTGCACTGGCGGGAATGGCTCACGGGCGCGCTGGTCGACCGGTGGCTCGCGGACGACCGCTTCGACCGCCTGACACTCGGCGAGCGCGGCTCCAACCCGGAATACCGGATCGCCGACGACGTGCGGATGGCGATCGATCCCCTGATCGACTTCGCGATCGGCCTCCTCAACGCCTCGATCTCGGCGCTGACCTTTATCGGCATTCTCTGGGGTGTGGGCGGTCGGCTCGCGCTCGGGGGCTTCTGGGTCCCCGCCTACATGGTCGTGGCGGCCCTGCTCTACGGCAGCCTCGCCTCCGGCGCCACGCTCTGGATCGGCCGGACGCTGCCGCGCCGCGTCGCCGAGAAGAACGAGGCCGAGGCGCGCTTTCGCTTCGCCCTCACGCGGCTGCGCGAGAACGCCGAGGCGGTGGCCCTGCTGGGCGGCGCGGACGACGAGCGACGGGCGGCTCGCGCCCGGCTCGCCGAGCTCGTCGCCCGCTGGCGAGCGGTAGTCTGGCAGTCGGGGCGGCTCACCTGGATCGTCCACGGCAACGCCGTCCTCGTCCCGGTGGTCCCGCTGCTGCTCGCCACCCCGAAACATCTCTCGGGTGAGCTCTCGCTTGGTGCCGTCATGCAGCTCGCCGCGGCCTTCGTCCAGGTCCAGATGGCGATCGCCTGGCTGGTCGAGAACTGGCGGGCGCTCGCCAACTGGCTCGCCTCCGCGCGCCGCGTCGTCGAGCTCGCCGAGGCGGTCTAGGAGCCGACCTCGAGCCTCGCTCCGGAACCGGCCGGTCGGCCGCCGCTCGCGCGCGGATCGAGGTCACCGATCGGCACGGCACGCGCGCGGCGGTCGCCGAACACGTCTCGAAGCGGGTCGAGAACCGCCGAGGCAGAAACGGTCGGAAACGGCCCCGACGGGCATGCCTCGGCCGCGACGGACGGGGGCCGGCCGGGGTTGCGCCCGGCGGCGCGGAGACGGTACCGATCGGGGCGAGCCCGGGGGCGGCGCCGAGCGACGGCCGACCCGGCCCGAGGAGACACTCGTCCATGAAGCGCACGTTCGCTGTGGCCGCGCTCGCCGCGGCACTCCTGACCGGCTCGGCCGAGGCCCAGGAGCGGATCTTCTTCGGCATCGCCACCGGTGGAACCGGCGGCACCTACTACCCCTTGGGCGGCATGCTCGCCCAGGTGATCTCGAACAACGCGACGGTCGGCGGCAAGAAGCTCGCCGCCACCGCCGAGACCGGCAACGCCTCGGTCGCCAACGCCAAGCTCCTGGGCCGCGGCGAGATCGAATCCGCCTTCGTCGCCGCCGACATCCTCGATGCCGCCTATCGCGGCGTGAACCAGTTCAAGGACGGCGCGCTCACCAACCTGCGCGCGCTGGGTGCCCTCTACCCCGAGACCGTCCAGCTCGTGGTCCGCGCCGATTCGGGTGTCGCCAAGTTTGCCGACCTCAAGGGCAAGTCGATCTCCTCGGGCTCGCCCGGCTCGGGCCAGTGGCAATTGCTGGGCGATCTCCTCGAGGTCCACGGCATGAAGCGCGAGGACGTCAAGGAAGACTTCTCCTCCTTCGCCCAGTCGGTCGACAAGATCAAAGACGGTCATCTGACCGCGAGCCTGATCACCGCTGGCGTGCCGACCGCTTCGGTCGTCGATCTCGCCAACGCGCACCCGATCAAAATCGTACCGCTCGTGGGCCCCGAGATCGACGCGCTCAAGAAGCGCCAGCCCTATTACGCCTCGGTCACGCTCGAGGCCAACACCTACAAGGGCCAGAGCGAGCCCGTGGAGACGCTCGCCGTCATGGCGATCTGGGCGACGCACGCGGCCGTCCCCGAGGAGATCGCGTATGCCGTGACCAAGGCTGCTTACGAGAACACCGAGACGCTCGCAAAGGTCCACGTCCAGGGCAAAAACATCCGCCCCGAGACGGCGCTACGCTCGGTCTCGATTCCGCTCCACCCGGGTGCCGAGCGCTACTTCCGCGAGAAGGGCATCCTTCAATGATCCGCGCCGCGACCGGCCGAGGCGGGTGAGCCGGATCGCGCTCGCGGGCACCGCCCTGGCGGCGGTACTCGCGGCGGCCGCCAGGGCGGAAACACCGTGCCCGGGCGAACTCGTCCTGCTCGCCAGACCGGCGGGGGTCGAGCTCGCCCGGGTCGCCCTCGATCCCGAGGGTGGCTTCGCCCTCGCCTTTCGCCATTCGGTGACCCTGCGGACGGTCGTCGACCGCTACCGCATCGAGGACTGGAAGATCGTGCAGATCGAGCAGCTCTTCGACGCCCACGGCCCGGGCCTGCCCGATGCGGCGGGCCCGGACGAGGCGTTCGTGCGCGAGGGCGATCGTTTCCGCGTCCGCATGCGGCGACCGATCGAGCGGCTCCTCATGCGCCTCGACCCGGCGGCCGAGAACCGTCTGCTGGCGGCCCGCCCGCTCGAGCTCGCGCCCCTCGGTGCGGGCGCACTCGAGCTCGCCCCCGTCCCTTGTTCGGGGGACTCGTGAGCGGCGCCGCCACCGCACCCGAACGGGCACCGAGCCCCGCCGAAATCGATCGGCTCGTCGAAGAATACGACCCCGAATCGAACTTCCGCCGGCTCGTGGGCGTCGCTGCCGGCCTCGTGACCTTGTTGGGCGTGGCGCTCTCGCTGTTTCACGTCTACACCGCCGGTTTCGGCCTCCTCAACGAGATCGTCCACCGCTCGATCCATCTCTCCTTCGTCCTGGGCCTGATCTTCCTCGTCTTTCCCGAGCCGCGGCGGGCGGGCCCCGTGCGCGAATGGAGCGTGAGCCTCGGATTCGGTTCCTTCTACCTCTACATGGCGTTCGATCTGGTCCGCGCACTTTCGGCCCGCGGCGAGGCGCAGGGTGCCGTCTGGTTCCTTTCGGCGATCGCGCTGCTCGCGCTCCTCACGCTTCCGATCCCGGCCCTCTCCGGCCACCGCGACCGGATCCCGCCGCGCGATTGGGTGCTGGCGGCGGCGGCCGCCTCCGTCTCGCTCTACTTCGTGATCTTCTTCGAGGAGATCTTCGTCCGCCGGGTGGGCTCGCCCGTCGCCACCGACTACATGATGGGTGTGGTGGCGATCCTCGTGGTCCTCGAGGCCACCCGGCGGACTATGGGCCTGTCGTTGCCGATCATCGGCGTGGTCTGCCTGCTCTACGGCATGTGGGGGCCCTATCTACCGGGCCCGCTCGCCCATCGCGGCTATTCGATCCTGCGGATCGTCAATCACATCTACATCGGCACCGAGGGCATCTACGGCATCGCGGTCGGCGTCGTCGCCACCTACGTCTTCCACTTCGTCCTGTTCGGTGTGCTCATGCAGCTCACCGGCCTCGGCAAGCTCTTCATGGACCTCGCGGCCATCCTGGCCGGCCGGCGGGTGGGCGGAGCCGCCAAGGTCTCGGTCGTCTCCTCGGGCTTCTTCGGGATGATCTCGGGCAGCGCCATCGCCAACACGGTAACGACCGGTGCCCTCACCATCCCGATGATGAAACGCACCGGCTTCTCGCCCCGGTTCGCCGGCGCGGTCGAGGCCTCGGCCTCCTGCGGCGGCCAGATCACCCCGCCGATCATGGGGGCGGCCGCCTTCGTCATGTCGGAGATGCTGGGCGTTCCCTACAATGAGCTCGTCCTGATCGCGGTCTTCCCCGCCCTCTTCCATTACGTGGCGATGCTCCTCATGGTCCATCTCGAGGCCCGCCGGCTCGGCCTCTCGGGCATGGACCCGGCCACGATCCCGCGTCTCGGCAACGTCGTCCGCCGCTCCTGGCACCTCCTGATCCCGCTCGTCGTCACCGTGGCGCTCCTCCTGCTGCGCTACACTCCGTTCCTCGCTGCCTTCTGGGGTATCCTGCTCACCGTCGCCTGCTCCCATCTGCCGCTCGTCCTGCGACCGGTGGGCTTCGCGAGCCTCGATGCCTCTTCGGCCCTGCGCCCCGCGCAGCTCGTCCGGGGCCTCGAGCTCGGCGCCAAATACGCCCTCGGGATCGGTGCCGCCTGCGCCTGCGTAGGCTTCATCTTGGGCATCGCGACCCTTTCCGGGATCGGCTTCAAATTCTCCGCAGCCGTGCTCGACTTCGCCCGGAGCCTCGCCGACCTCGTCTCGGCCCTCGATCCCCTGGGCCTCCTTTCGCGCCAGGGTCTCACCCTCTTCCTCGCCCTCCTGCTCGTCGCGATCGCCTGCATCGTGATGGGGGCCGGCATCCCCACCACCCCCACCTACATCATTCTGGCTTCGATCGCGGCCCCGGCCCTCGCCGATCTCGGCGTGCCACAGCTCGCCACCCACTTCTTCGTCTTCTATTTCGGCGTGCTCGCGGACGTGACCCCGCCCGTAGCGTTGGCCGCCTTCGCCGGGGCCGCCATCGCCGGGGCGGAGCCGATGCGCACGGGCCTCACCGCCTTCCGTCTCTCGATGGGCAAAGCGCTCGTGCCCTTCATGTTCGTCTACGCCCCGAGCCTCCTGCTCGTGAACTTCTCTTGGAGCGAGTTTCTGCTCGCCATGACTTCCGGCCTGCTGGGCATCACCGCCCTCGCCGCCGCCTTCATCGGCTTCTTCCGTGCCGCGCTCGGCCGGGCGGCGCGCGCAGGGCTCGGCCTGGCCGGCCTTCTCCTCGTCGGCGACGAACCCTGGGCGCTTGCCGTGGGCGCAGGCCTCGCCCTCGCGATCCTGGCCGCCAACGCCGCGGCCGCAGCGCCGAGGGCGTATCCGGCTGCGGAGGTGGGGGCTTCCGGCCGACCCGATGCCGGCGCGTCAACCGAGCGTTAAGCGCGCGCCTCTAAGTCCGATCCGGACGCTCCAGGGGGAGCGGTGGGGAGCAGCGCGGCGTGGCACACGCCGAAACGGTTCGTCGTGCGCAGGATGGTCCGGCCGCCGCACGGCTGGGCCGCCGTCTCGCTATCGTCTGGGGATCCACGCTCGCCGTGGTGGCGGCGGCCGTCGTCGCGGGCGAGCTCTGGCTCGAGCACCTCGACCTCGAGGTGGCACGCACCGCCGGGGCGCTCGCCGAGGAGCGAGCGCGCCGCCAGGATCTCGAGCGGATCGCCGCCTCGCTGCCGGGCCTGGCGCGACCGGAGGACGCCCAGGCCGCGATCGCCGAGCTCGAGGACGCGCTCGCCCGCCTGCGCGAGAGCGGCATCGACCCGGGCGACGCGACGGACGTACCGGGCGCCACGGCCGACACGGCGGCGGTGGAGCCCACCGCCGACGGCCGATCCTTCGTCGCGCGGCTCGAGCGGGTGATCTCGGCCGTCCGGGCGGGCGAACCGCCCACGCTCGAGACCCTCGCCGAGCTCCGCCGCGAGGTGGCGGGACCCTCGACGACCGCGAGCGAGCGCGCCATCGCCCGCCTCACCGAACGCGGCGACGCGCTCGCGGCGCGCGCCCACGGTGCGCGACGGCTGCTGCTCGGCGGCCTGTTGCTCGCGATCTTGGCCCAGGCGCTGCTGCTGTTCCGCCCCCTGACGCGCCGGCTCCTGTCCCAAGCGAGCGAGCTCGAGCGGCTCCTCCGGCTCGACCCCACGACCGGGCTACTCTCTCGCGCTGCCTTCCTCGCCGCCCTCGACCGCGAGCTCGCGACCAAGCGACCGCTCGCCCTCGTCTTCGTCGACCTCGACCATTTCAAGGAGGTCAACGACGGCGACGGTCAGGCCGCCGGCGACGCCGTGCTGCGGACGGTGGCGGCTCGCATGCGCGAGGTTCTGCGCGGCGGCGACAGCATCGGCCGTCTCGGCGGCGACGAGTTCGCCTGCCTTCTGCCCGAGGTGGCGGGGTCCCGACCGCTCGAGACGGTCCTCAACCGGCTGCGCGCTGCCTTGCAAGAGCCGGTGCCGTTCGGCGAGCGAATGTTGCGCAGCGGGGCGACCCTGGGTGTCGCGCGCTATCCGGACGACGCGCGCAGCACCGAACAGCTTCTGCGCGCCGCCCAGGAGGCGCTCCTGCGCGCCAGGCGCAGCCAGCGGGGCGGGGTCGGCCGCGCGAGCCCGGACGACGCCCCGCGCATCGAGCGGCTGATCGCTGCCCTGCGAGCTCTCGACGAGGCGGGTGCCGAGAACGGTCTCCCGGGCCTCGATGCCGCTCTGCAGCCGATCGCCCGGCTCGCCGCGGACCCGTTCGATCTCGCCGCTCTGCTCGGCTTCGAAGCCCTCGCCCGCTGGCACCACCCCACCCTGGGAGCCATCGTCCCCGACGAGCTCTTCCCCGCCGCCGCAGCGAGCGGTCGGGCCGCCCGGCTCGGCCGCGCCCTGCGCCGCCGGGCTTTGGCCGCCTTCGCGGGCCTCGGCCCCGAGGCGGTCGAGGGCCGCTACCTGGCGATCAACCTTGCGCCGACCGAGGTCGGGAACCCCGACCTCGAGGCCGAGCTCGAGGCCGACCTCACCGAATGGAGCCTGCCCTGGTCGGCGCTCTGCCTCGAGATCACAGAGCAGCTCCTGCTCGACCGGATCTGCGACGAGCGCCTCGCCCGGCTCCTCCGCCTGCACGAGCGGGGCGTGCGCCTGGCGCTCGACGATTTCGGGACCGGCAGCTCGGGCCTCGCCCAGCTGCTCAGCCTGCCGATCGACATCCTCAAAATCGACCGCCGCTTCGTGGCCGGCGTGACGCGCGACGAGCGGGCCCGCGAGATCGTCCGCGCCACGCTCGGCCTGGCGAGCGGACTCGGGATCGAGGTGATCGCCGAGGGCATCGAGGAACCAGCCCAGGCGGCACTCCTGGCCCAGCTCGGCTGTCGGGCGGGTCAGGGTTGGTTGATCGGTCGTCCGCTGCAGGGCGAGGCGCTGCAGGCCTTCTGGCGCGAACGCATGCGGGCGGCCGCCCAGAACGTCGTGCCACTGCGCGCCTGATCCGCGCCGAGCCGCGCGGGCCTCGGGCGCCGTCTCCTGGCGCAACGCCCGAACCTCGGGCGGTCCGCCGAAGATCGCGGCTGCCCGGGGTGCGGGTGCGCTGCGCCCGCCGGCGACGACCGGCCCCGTCCGAGCGGCCCGGCGCAGGCGAGCGCTGCGCCTCGCGCGGCGATCAGACGCCCGGGAGGGCCGCCTCGGCCGGGCGGACGCCGGCCGGCTCGGCGAGCGGCCGCGGAACGGGCGCGCGCACCATCGCCTCCTCGAGCAGGCCCTGAAAGGCCAGCACCGCGCGGGTCTGGTCGAGATGCGGATCGCTCGCCCGCGGCGGCCGGGCCAGGAAGCGGGCGATCGCCGCGCCCATCCCGGCCGCCACCGCGGCCGGGGTCGCGGGCGGCACGAGGAGCGCGCGGCTCGGATCGGTGCCGAAGCCCTCGACGATCTCGGCCGGGCCGCTGTGCGCCAGCACCACGACCGGTGCGCCGAGCAACATCGCCTCTACGAGCGCACAGCCGCCGTCTTCGTTGGTGCCGGCGAAGAGCACGCAACCGGCCTCTCGCACGAGCTCGAAGCAGCGCCGCCGCGACACCCTGCCGAGGAACCGCACCCGGCCCTCGAGCCCGAGCTCGACCGCCCGTCGCCTGAGGCGCGGTTCCTCGGGCCCCTCGTTGGCGAAGACGAGCTCTGTCCCGGCGGGCGCCGCCCGCAACGCCTCGAGCGCCAACATCGGCCCCTTGCGGGCATGCAGCGTCGAGGGGAAGAGCACGAAGCGCCCGCGCTCGCGCGCCTCCAGCGCCGGCACCTCGGTGAGCAGCGCCCGGTTGAAGATCCGCGCCCGGCGGGCGACGTCGGCCGGCAGGACGGCGAGCGTGGCGCGGCACTCGACCAGCACCCGATCGGCCCGCCGCATGGTTCGCCGGGTCGAAGGCAGCCGCGCGGCCAACCCGAGCACGAGCCGCTCGAGCGCCCGATCGACCAGACCGCGGCCGCCGAGCACGGGCAACAGCGCCCGCGGTGTCCGCGTCGCACCGCCGACCGGACCCCACACGCTGGGCACGCCTAGCTCGACCACCGGGCTCGGCAGCCAATAGCAGCCGAGGGCGGCGTGCACCGCGAGCAGGGGCCCTTCCGCCTCGGCGAGCTCCCGCGCGACGCGTTGGGCCGCACCGAGCCAGGCGATGTAGTCGAGGAAGTGCCCCTTGGGCAGGATCTCGGCGAGCAGCCGATGCGGCCCGGGTGGAGCGGCGACCGGGACCGGCTCGATCGGCACCTCCGGATGCTCGGCGCACCAGGCGCGAATCGACGCCTCGCAGTCCGGCCGCACGAGGAGGAGAACCCGGCCGAGCCGCGCCGCGGCGCGCGCCATGCCCCAGGCTGCGGCCCATTCCGAACCGCGGTCGGGCGCTGCCAGCCAGGCCAGCACGAGTATCGTCGGCGTCGCTCCGCTCGACCTGGACACGCTCACGTCCCGATCCTATGCACGTCAACATCAAAAAGTACAACGCGACCGTACACCTGTCAGCAGAAAAGCGCGGCTCGCTGTACCCTTCGAGCGCAAGTGCCACGCCGCGGTCCGGACTCCCGAAACCCGGCTGGCGCGCTCGCGACCCGGCGCGAGGTTGACAGGCACGCCGCCGCGCGGCTCTCTGACGACCGGCGTGCGGCCGTGACCCGATCCGAGCCTGCCCACCCCCGTTCGACCGGTAGCGCCCGCTCACGGCAGTGGCGTGCACTCGCGCGCGCGGTACAGGCGGGCCTTCTCGATGCTCTCTGGCGGACCGCCGAGGCGCTCGGCCCCGACCGCGCCGGCGCACTCGTCGGCGGCCTGTTCGCGACCATCGGCCCGCGCTCGTGGGACCAGCGGCGGCTCTTGGCCAATCTGCGCGTCGTGCGACCGGCTGCGAACGAGCTCGAGCTCCGCCGGCTCGCCCGGGCCTCTTGGCGTCAATTCGGCCGGGTGGTGGGCGAATATCCGCACCTCGCCCGGCTCGCCGAGGAGCCGGGCCGGGTGGAGCTCGTCGACCGCTTCGGCCTCGCCCGCGCGGCAGCCGGCCGGCCGGCGCTCCTCGTGGCCGCCCATCTCGCCAACTGGGAGCTGCCGGCCGCCGTCGCCGCCCGCCTCGGTGTGCCGATGACCGTGGTCCACGCGCCGCGCGCCGACCCGCGGATCGAGGCGCTCTTGCAGCGCCGGCGGCGCGCGCTCGGCTGCCGATTCCTGCCCAAAGAGGCGAGCCCGCACGCCCTCCTCAAGGAGCTCAGGGCCGGGCGTTCGCTGGGCCTCCTCCTCGACCAACGGCACGATGCGGGCGAGCCCGTGACCTTCTTCGGCCGCCCGGCCTGGGCACCGATCGCCCCCGCCCTGATCGCCGCCCGGCTCGACGTCCCCTTCGTCCCCGTCCGGGTCGAGCGGCTCGAGGGCGCCCGCTTCCGCCTGACCCTAGAGCCGCCGATCGCGCTGCACCCGGTCGGCGAGCCGCGGGCGGTGGCCCGCGACACGATGCAGCGGCTCTACGCCCTGTTCGAGGCATGGATCGCCGAACGGCCCGAGCAGTGGCTCTGTATCAAGCGGCGGTGGCCCGATCCCGCCAAGGCGAAGTGGCGGGCGAAGCTCGTCGGCGACGGCCTACCCGAGGGCGGTTCGGCGCTCGCGGAGCGCCCCGCCGACCTTGATCGAGGGCCTCCGCTCCCCTAGGTCTCCCTCCGAGATCTTGCGCCGCAGGCCGGTCCGGCCGACCCGGTGCATCGATGGTAGGGCCGTGCGGCAGCGCAGCCGTCGGCCGCGGGAGCGCCACGAGCGGATGGGAGCGATGGTGACCGAGCCTCGGATCGGGGCGTTTTCGGGCGACGTGGCCCGCATCGACCGCTTCCACCCCTGCCCGATCGATCCCGGCTGTCCGCATTGCCGGGGCGACGCGCCCTCCTCGGCTTGGGACTTCGTCGACCGCGCCTATTGCATCTCGCTCGCCGATCGGCCCGACCGCGCAGCGCTCGCCGCCGCCGAACTGCACCGCGTCGGGCTCTGCCGGCGGGTGCTGTTCTACCGGCCCGACCGCCATCCCACACGGGTGATCGAGGGCATCTGGGAGAGCCACCGCGCCGTCGCCCGGCACGCCCTGGATGCCGGCGCCCGCAACGCGCTGATCCTCGAGGACGATGTCGCCTTCGCGCCGTGGGTGGGCCGGCGCACGCTCGCTGCGGTCGAGGCCGCGATGGCGGCCCTGCCGCCCGACTGGACCATCTTCTTCCTCGGTCACTGGCCGCTCAGGGCACGCTTCGTCGCCCCCAACCTCTTGCGGACCTCCTCGGCCTGCGCGCACGCCTACATCGCGAGCCCGCGCCTGTTGTCCTGGCTCGCCGCCAACCCCTTCTCCAAGGACCGCCGCGAGCGCGAGCAGATCGCCGGCGGCGGGATCGACGCCTCCTATGCGCGGTTGCCCCAGGCCTTCGCCTTCTTCCCCATGCTCGCCACTCAGGCCGCCCGCGGTAGCGACCACATGGCCGAGAAGAAGCGCAACAAGCCCATCCGCAAGCTCAAGCACCTCGTCACCCGCACCGATCTGGGCGAGCTGTTGCTCTCCCGGATGATGCGCCCCAACGAGCTCGCGATCGCTTCGGTCGCCGCCGCGATCGCGCTCGGCGGCTGGCTCGGGCGCGGGCTCGCCCCGGCCCGCGCCGAGACTCGCCTCTAGAGCGCCGCCACCTTTTCCGCGAGCGGCGGCAGGCCGAGCTTGGCGGCGACGAGCTCGGCGAGCGGCCAGGAGGCGGTGAGCCCCGGGCTCTCGATCCCGAGCAGGTTGACGAGGCCCGCGACCCCGTGCTCGGCCGGTCCCTGGACCAGGAAGTCGGCAGCGGGCGCACCCTCCGGCGCGAGCTTCGGGCGGATCCCGGCGTAGCCGGGTTCGAGCGCCCCGTCGGGCAGCTCCGGCCAGTATTTGCGGACCTCGGCGTAGAACCGTTCCGCCCGCCTCGGGTCGACGTCGTAGTCGATCGCCTCGACCCATTCGACGTCCGGCCCGAAGCGGCATCGCCCTGCGAGGTCGATCGTCACGTGCACCCCGAGCCCGGCCGCTTCCGGCACCGGATAGATCAGCCGCGAAAAGGGCGAGCGCCCAGAGAGCGTGTAGTAGTTGCCCTTGCAGAGCCAGCCCCGCGGCACGAGCGCCGGGTCGAGCCCCTCGATCCGGCGGGCGAGCGCCGGGGCGTGCAGGCCCGCGCTGTTGACGAGGTAGCGAGTGCGCAGCCGCATCGGCTCGACACCACCCACCTCGAGCTCCAGACCACCGTCCACGACCCTGGCCCGCTCGAGCGGGGCCCGGAACGCGATCGCGGCACCGTGGTCCTCGGCGTCGCCCCGATAGGCGAGCATGAGCGCGTGGCTGTCGACGATCCCGGTGGTGGGCGACCAGAGCGCTCCGGTGCAGCGCAGCGCCGGCTCGAGCGCCCTCGCTCGCTCGGCCGGCCAGCGCTCGAGGTCGGGCATGCCGAGAGCTTGGGCGTTGGCCTTGATCCGATCGAGGGTGGCGTTCTGCTCCTCACTCGTCGCGACGATCAGCTTGCCGCAGCGGCGATGGGGCACGCCCCTGGCCTCGCAGTACCGGTAGAGCCACCATTTGCCGGCGATGCAGCAGCTCGCCTTGAGGCTGCCCTCGGGATAGTAGATCCCGGCGTGGATCACCTCGCTGTTGCGCGAGGAGGTCTCGGTGCCGATCGCACCCTCCTTCTCGAGGACGACCACCTCGAGACCGGCGAGCGCCAGCCGTCGGGCGACCGCAAGGCCGACCACCCCGGCACCGACTACGACCGCCTCGACCCTCTCCATCACCCCTCCCCGCGGGCGAGGGCCGAGAGCCGCTCGCGTTCGAGGCCGAGCGCCATCCCCGCATCGAGGATGTCGGCGAGGCTCTTCTCGTCGATCGGCACCCCTTCGGCGAGCCGCCGGGCCCGGCTCTCCCGCTCGGGCTCGCCCGGCAACCGTACCCGGTCGATGCCCGGTGCCGGCCGCGCCGCCCGGATCCAGCGGGCCACCGCCTCGACCGCCGCCGAGCCGCGTTCGGCCGCGGCGAAGCGCTCCGGATCGATCAGGATCGCGAGCATCGAGTTCACGACCGCATGCCGCATCGGATCGGTGATCGTCTGGCCGCCGATCAGCGCCGCACCGAGGAGCTCGCACAGGACCGCGAGGCCCGAGCCCTTGTGCGCGCCGAAGGCGGTGAGCGCACCCTCGAATCGGTCGACCATCGGGCCGGGATCCGTGGTCGGCCGGCCCTCGCGGTCGATCAGCGTGCCTTCCGGCACCGGCAGCCCCTTGTTGCGCGCCACCCGCGCCTTGCCGAAGGCGATCGTGGACGTCGCCATGTCGAGGAGGGCGACCGGCGGCTCGCCCGGCCGGCCTGGCACCACCGCGCAGAACGGGTTGGTGCCGAAGCGCGCCTCGGCCGCCCCGTAGGGTGCGACGATCGGGTCGTGGTCGGCGACGTTGACCCAGAAGATGCCCGCCATGCCGGCGGCCGCCGCCTGCTCGCCATAGGTGCCGATCCGGCCGATGTGGCAACTGTCCCGCAGGGCCACGACCGCGGCCCCGAGCCCGCGCGCCCGCTCGATCCCGCGCGCCACCGCCTCGCGCGCCATTCGCTGGCCGACCCCCCGGCCGCCATCGAACACGATCACCGCACCCGAATCGGCCACGGTGCGGAGCTCGCGGTTGGGCACGAGGCAGCCCTCGCGGAAGATCCGCACATAGGTCGGCAGCATCCCGACACCGTGGCTGTCGTGGCCGGCCAGGTTGGCCTCGAGGAGATGGTCGGCGAGGAGCGCCGCCTCCTCCTCGCCGCTGCCCCAGGCCCGGGCGATCGCGTAGGCCAGCGCACGGAGGCCGGCGGCGGGCAGATTGGGCATCGACGCGGTTCCCGATCGGTCGGTGGACGGCTCGGCAGCTACCACGCCCCGCCCCGCTCCTGAACCCGTGCGCCGTGCGGGCCCGCCCGGCGTCGCGCGCGGTCGCCCGCACCGCCGTTGCCGCCGGCCGGCGCCGACCCCATCTCCGCGCCGGCAGCGAAGCGGCGAGGCGGCGATGGCGGACGCGAGCATCGAAAAGGTCGTCAAGAGCGAAGCCGAGTGGCGCCGGCTGCTGTCGCCCGAGGAGTACCACGTCACCCGCGAGCACGGCACCGAGCCGGCTTTCACCGGCCGCTACTGGAACACCAAGACGCCCGGCACCTATGTCTGCGTCTGCTGCGGCCAGCCGCTCTTCTCGAGTACGACCAAGTACGACAGCGGCACGGGCTGGCCCTCCTTCTGGGCACCGATCGACGAGCGCGCGATCGCCACCCGCGAGGACCGCAGCTGGTTCATGCGCCGGACCGAGGTGCTCTGCGCCCGCTGCGACGCCCATCTTGGGCACGTCTTCCCGGACGGCCCGCCGCCCACCGGGTTGCGCTACTGCATGAACTCGGCCGCACTCCGCCTCGTTCCCGAGGAACGCGGCGACCGAGCCCCCGGCAGGCGGTAGCGCACCGAGATACGCCCGGACAGCGTATCGGGGAGTGAGCGCGGGCTCCGCGCCCTGCGCGGCCGGGCGAAGCCGCGGAGAATGTCGGCCGCTTCGATCGACCGTACCGGAGGACGTCGTACCATGCGAGATCCGCGCGTGCCCGTCTCGCTCGCCCGCCGGCACCGCGAGGCGCTCGAGCGGCTGGCGGCGACCTTCTGCTGCCCGCAGGAGCGGCTGATCGACGATGCGGTCGAGCACTATCTGCGCCGGCTGGGCGCGGCCGTCCCGCCGCCCGCCGCGCCCGAGCCCGATCCCGCCCGCCGCGCCGACGCCGCCTGGACCGCCGTGCTCCGCTGAGCCGGCCCCCTGGCGTCTGCCTCCCCTCGCCGCCATCTTCTCGGGCGGTAACGGGGAGGAAGGCGCATGGCCACGGCCGAGGTCGAACGCACGGTCGAGCCGCCGGCGCGCGCGGGCGCGGCGCCGGCAGGCGGGGTCGAGGCCGCCCGGGCAGCCCATGCGGCGCGTCGCGCGGCGCTCGTCGAACGGCTGCGGAACGCCACCGCACCGCCGCGCCTCGAGAAGGAGGTCTCGAACCTCTTCCGCGACCGGGTTCCGGCACCCGCCACCCGGATCGACACCCGGGAATTCCGCCACGTCCTCGCGGTCGATCCGGTGGCCGGCACGGTCGAGGTCGAGGGCATGTGCCCTTACGGCGACCTGGTCGATGCGACCCTGCCGCACGGGGTGATGCCGGCCGTCGTCCCCGAGCTCATGGGCATCACGATCGGCGGAGCACTCGCCGGCATCGGCATCGAATCCTCGAGCTTCCGCCACGGCCTCGTCCACGAGACGATCCTCGAGTTCGACGTCGTCACCGCCGACGGCGAGGTCGTGACCGCCCGCCCGGAGGGCGAGCACGCCGAGCTCTTCTTCGGCTTCCCCAACAGCTACGGCACGCTCGGCTATGCGATCCGCATCCTCGCGAAGACGATCCCGGTGAAGCCCTGTGTGCGGCTCGAGCACCGGACCTTCCGCGACGCCGAGTCCTATTACGCTGCCCTCGCCGCCGCCTGTGACGATCCCGCCTCCGACTTCGTCGAAGGCGAGATCTTCGCCCGCGACCGGATGGTCCTGTCGATCGGCCGGTTCGTCGACGCGGCCCCCTACACCTCGGACTACACCTTCGAGAAAATCTACTACAAGTCGATCCTCGAGCGGGAGGAGGATTATCTCACGACCCGAGACTACATCCGCCGCTGGGACACCGACTGGTTCTGGTGTTCGAAGAACCTGGGCATGGAGATCCCGCTCCTGCGCCGCCTTCTGGGACGCGAGCGGCTCAATTCGCTCACCTACACCCGCATCATGCGCTGGTTCAACCGCTGGCGGCTGGGCAGAATCTACGATCTCCTGGGCTATCGGTCGGAATCGGTGATCCAGGACGTGGGCGTGCCGCTCGCCCGGGCCCCCGCCTTCCTCGCCTGGTTCCACGACACGATCGGCATTCTGCCGGTCTGGAACTGCCCCTTCCGGGCGCTGCATCCGCACGGTTTCCCGCTCTTCCGCACCCCGCCCGGCGAGCTCTGGGTCAATTTCGGCTTCTGGCAGCCGATCCGCCGGCGCGAGGCCAAGCCCGATCACTGGTACAACCGCCAGATCGAGCGGAAGATCGCCGAGCTCGGCGGCGTGAAATCGCTCTATTCCGACAGCTTCTATCCCGAGGACGAGTTCTGGCGGCACTACGACCGCGCGGTCTACGAGCGGCTCAAGCGACGCTACGACCCGTGCGGCCGGCTGCGGGGCCTGTACGAAAAGTGCGTCCTCAAGCGCTGACCGGCCGCGGCGCCAGCGCGAGCAAAAGCGCGCTCGCGAGCGCCAGCGCGGCGCCGGCCGCGAAGGTGGCCGCGGCCCCGAACAGCTGCCAGAGCCCGCCCGCGAGCAGGCTCGCCAAGAGCGCCGCGACGCCGGTCGCCAGGTGGAACAGACCGAACGCCGTGCCGCGCCGCTCGGCCGGTGCGGCGTCGGCCACCAGCGTGGCGAGCAGCCCCTGGCTCAGCCCCATGTGCAGCCCCCAGACCGCGACACCCCAGAGCGCACCCGCGGGCCCGGTCGCCGTCGCGAGCAGGAGATCGGCCGGCACGAGCACGAGGATCCCGGCCACGAGCAGACGGCGCCGGTCCATCCGGTCGCCCAACCGCCCGGCCGGCCAGGCGACCAGGCTGTAGACCAGGCTCATGACCACCATGACGAGCGGCACGAGGCCGATCGCCATGCCGACGTCCTGCGCCCGCAGCACGAGGAAGGCCTCGGAGAAGCGGGCGAGCGAGAGCAGCACGGCGACCGCCACGATCCACCAATAGGCCGAGCCGAGGGCCGCCATGTCGGTGCGGGCGAGGCCGAGCCAGGGCCGCGGCCGGGCGGGCGGCCGGCTCGCCTCGGGCTCCTCGACCCCGAGCCAGAGCACGAGCACGCAGAGCACGGCCGGGATCACCGCGAACCAGAGCACGGTCCGGATGTCGTCGGCGAACGCCCACATGAGCGCGATCGCCGCGAGCGGGCCCAGAAAGGCACCCACCGTGTCGAGCGATTGCCTGAGGCCATAGGCCGAGGCGCGAAGCTCCAGAGGCGTGATGTCGGCCACGAGCGCGTCGCGCGGTGCACCGCGGATCCCCTTGCCGACCCGGTCCAGGAACCGCGCGAGGAACACCGTCCCGACCCCGGCCGCGAGCGGGAACAAGGGCTTGGTGAACGCCGCCATGCCGTACCCCAGAAGGGCGAGCGGCTTGCGCCGGCCGAACCGGTCCGAGAGCGCCCCCGAGACCAGCTTGGCGAACGAGGCGGTCGCCTCGGCCACGCCCTCGAGCAGGCCGAGCACGGCCGGCCCGGCGCCGAGCGTGACGACGAGAAAGATCGGCAGCAGCGCGTGGATGAGCTCGCTCGAGAGGTCCATGAACAGCGAGGTGAGGCCGAGGGCCCACACCCCCCGCGGCATGCGGGCGACCGGCGCCGCGGCGAGACCCGCGGCCCTCACCCGAGCGCTTCCCGGTAGAGACGGGCGTAGTCGGCCGCCACGGCCGGGCGCGGGTTCGTTGCGTTGCAATGGTCGCGCTCGGCCCGTTCCGGGAGGCCCTCGAGATCGGCCTCGACCACCCCCATCGCCCGCAGATTCGCCGGCAAGCCGAGCCTCCGGTCGAGCTCGCGGATCCATTCGGACAGATCGGCGCCCTCGCCGAGCCCCACGACCTTCCGGATCCGTTCGTATTTGTCGCCCACGTGACCGGCGTTGAAGGCCAGGACAGTGGGCAGGATCACGGCGTTGAGGGTGCCGTGATGCAACGGCTTGCCGGGGAGCGCACCCAGGGGATGGCTCATCGCGTGGACCGCCCCCAGGCCCTTCTGGAAGGCCATCGCCCCTTCCATGGCCGCCATCATCATCTCCCAGCGCGCCCGCCGGTCGGAGCCCTCGTGGGTGGCCCGCTCGATGTGCGCGGCCGCGCGGCCGAGCCCGTCGAGCGCGATCGCCTCGGCCGGCGGGTTGATCGCCGGAGAGAGGAAGGTCTCGATGCAGTGGGCGATCGCGTCCATGCCGGTGCCGGCGGTCAGAGCCGGCGGCAGGCCGAGCGTGAGCTCGGGGTCGCAGATCGCGAGCTTGGGGATCAGATGCGGGCTCACGAGCGCGAGCTTCCTGCCGTCCTCGAGCACGATCACCGCACCGCGCCCGACCTCGCTGCCGGTGCCGGCGGTGGTCGGGATGGCGACGAGCGGCGGGAGGGCGGGCCGGATCCGCCCGAGCCCGCCTTCGATCAACGCATAGTCCTCGAGCGGGCCGGGATGGGTGGCCGCGAGTCCGACGGCCTTGGCGAGATCGATCGGCGAGCCGCCGCCCACCGCCACGATCCCGTCGCAGCCCTCCGCACGGAAGACCTCGAGGGCGCGCTGCACCGCCGCCTCGGTCGGGTTGGCCGGGGTGTCGAGAAAGGTGGCGAGCGGGATCCGGTTCGGGATCCGCGCCCGCACCCGGTCGAGCAGCCCGGCCGCCTCGACGCCCCGGTCGGCGACCAGGAGGGGGCGTCGGATCGCGAGCTGGTCGAGCGCCTCGGCGAGCCGGTCCACGGCGCCGAAATCGAACCACACCGTCGTCAGATACTGGATCACCGCCAAAGCCGGCCTCCCCGGGGCTGCCGCGCCGATCATGCGCCGAACGGGCCCGGACCGCCACCACGCGGTGTGCGGGATCCGGCGTCGCCGGGCCCCTGGCAGGCGGCGGCCGCTTCCGCTACCGCTGCGCCCGTGCGCAGGCGGGAGGTCGGCGGATGCGGGCGCTCGAGGGCTTCGTGCGCGGGGTCGACGCGCTCGGCCGCGCGGTCGGCGGGCTCGCCGCGGTGCTCGTGCTCGTGGCCGTGCTGCTCTGCGCGGCGGTGGCGGTCGGCCGCTACGCCCTGGGCTTCGGCCGCATCTGGATGCAGGAGCTCTACGTGGTCGCGGCCGGCGTGTCCTTCATGCTCATGAGCGCCCGCGTGCACGGCGAGGACGGCCATGTGCGGGTCGACATTCTGAGCCGGCGGTGGGGTCCGAAGACCCGCGCCCTGGTCGAGCTCCTCGGCAACCTCCTCTTGGTCGTTCCCTGGTGCCTGCTCGTCCTCTGGTCGTCCTGGGGCTTCGTGCGGCTCTCCTGGCAGGTCCTCGAGCCCTCCGCCCAGGCGGGCGGCCTGCCCGGCCTCTTCCTCGTCAAGACCGTGATCCCGCTCGCCGCCCTCCTTCTCCTCCTCGAAGCGCTCGCCGGGGCGGTCCGGGCCGGCATGGCACTCGCCGGCCGGCCCGACCCGCGCACTCTCCGCACCTGAGCAGCTGCCTTGGCCGAGCTCCTCGCGATCGGTCTCTTCGCGAGCCTCGTGGCGGCGCTGCTCCTGGGCTTTCCGGTCGCCTTCACGCTCGCCGGGCTGTCGCTGCTGTTCGCCGGCCTCGGCCATCTCCTGGGTCACTTCGACCTCGTCCTCTTCCTCGGCCTCGCCCCTCGCTATTTCGGGGTGATGACCAACGAGGTCCTGGTGGCGGTGCCGCTCTTCGTTTTCATGGGCCTCGTCCTCGAGCGCTCGGGCATCGCCGAGGACCTCCTGACCACGCTCGGACGGCTGTTCGGCCCCGCGCCGGGCGGGCTCGGCTTTTCGGTCGTGATCGTAGGCGCCGTGCTCGCCGCGTCGACGGGCGTGGTCGGCGCCACGGTCGTGACCATGGGCCTGATCTCGCTGCCGGCCATGCTCAAGGCCGGCTACGATGCCCGCCTCGCCACGGGCGTGATCTGCGCTTCGGCGACCCTCGCCCAGATCGTCCCGCCCTCGACAGTCCTGATCTTCCTCGCCGACATCCTGCAGGGCGCCAATCAGGCGGCCCAGCTGCAGAAGGGCAATCTCGCCCCGACGCCGGTCTCGGTCGGCGATCTGTTCGCCGGCGCCCTCCTGCCCGGGCTCCTGCTCGTGGGCCTCTACGGCGGCTGGATCGCCGCCAACGCGCTGCTCGCGCCGCGGCGCTGCCCGGCGCTGCCCACGGGCCCGGCCGAGCGCCGGGCCCTCGCACGGGCCCTGCTGCCGAGCCTCGTCCTGCCGCTCGCGCTGATCCTGGCCGTTCTCGGCTCGATCCTGGCGGGTGTCGCGACCGCGACCGAGAGTGCTTCGATCGGCGCCGTGGGTGCCCTCCTCTTCGCCCTGATCCGCCGTCGGCTCGGGGCGGCACTCCTGTGGGAAGCGATGCTCGGCACCGCGCGCACGACCGCGGTGATCTTCGCCATCCTGCTCGGCGCCTCGGTCTTCTCGCTGGTCTTCCGCGGGCTCGGTGGCGAGGCGCTCGTGACCGACGCGCTCGCGGCCCTGCCCGGTGGGCCCACCGGGGCGCTCTTCCTCTGCATGCTCGTGATGTTCCTCTTGGGCTTCTTCTTGGACACCCTCGAGATCATCTTCGTGATGGTGCCGGTCTTCGGCCCGCCGCTGCTCGTGATGGGGCTCGATCCGATCTGGCTGGGTGTCCTGATCGGCCTCAATCTGCAGACGAGCTTCCTCACCCCGCCCTTCGGCTTCACCCTCTTCTACATGCGCAGCGTCGCCCCGGCCTCGGTTCCGAGCGCGGCGATCTGGTGGGGCGTCGTGCCGTTCGTCGTGCTCCAGCTCGTCGCCCTGGCGCTCGTCTGGGCCGTTCCCCGCACCGCCACCTGGCTGCCCGAGGCGATCTTCGGCACGAGCTTCGCCCCGACCGCGCCGGCCCGACCCGGCACCGGGCCGAGCCTGCAGGACCTCCTGGGGCCGGCCGCCCCGCTCGGTCCGCTCGAGTTGCCTTCCTCGCCTCCCTCCGGCCGCTGAGACGCTCCGCCCACCGGCTGGAAAGCCCGCGCCCGCTCGTCTAAGAGGTCGGCCGGGCAGCCTGAGGGGAGGCGGGGGTGCGGGGGCTGTTGCGGCTCAGCGCGGCGATCGATGCCCTGAACCAGCGCATCGGCCGCACCGTTATGTGGCTCGTGCTCGTGGCGGTCCTGGTCTCCGCCGCCAATGCCGTCGTCCGCAAAGTCTTCGACACGAGCTCGAACGCCTGGCTAGAGCTGCAGTGGCAGATGTTCGGCGCGGTCTTCATGCTCTGCGCCGCCTACACCTTCCTCAAGAACGAACATATCCGGATCGACATCGTCAACAGTCACTTCCCGAAGCCGGTCCGCCACTGGATCGACCTTTTGGGCCACGTACTCTTCCTGATGCCGCTCGTGATCCTGATGCAGATCGACGGGTGGCCCTTTTTCTGGGCCTCCTGGCGGATCGGCGAGCAGTCGATGAACGCGGGCGGGCTCCCGCAATGGCCCGCCAAGCTGCTGATCCCGCTCGGCTTCCTCCTGCTCGCGCTGCAGGGAATCTCCGAATTCGTCAAACGCCTCGCCGTGATTCGCGGCCTCATCCCCGACCCGCACGCCTCGAGCGGCCCGCACGGCCACGCCGGTCCCGAGACCGAGCACGCCGCCTGAACCCACCGCCACCGGATCGCCGCCATGGAAGCCTTCCTCGTGCACAACATGGCGCCGATCATGTTCGGCGCCCTCGTCGTCTTCCTGTTGCTCGGCTATCCCGTGGCCTTCGCGCTCGCCGCCAACGGCCTCGTCTTCGCCACGATCGGCATCGAGCTCGGCCTCTTCCCGACCAACTTCCTCCAGGCCCTGCCCGAGCGTGTCTACGGCATCATGACCAACGACACGCTGTTGGCGATCCCCTTCTTCACCTTCATGGGCCTGATCCTCGAGCGCTCCGGCATGGCCGAGGACCTGCTCGACACGATCGGACAGCTGTTCGGCCCGATCCGGGGCGGGCTCGCCTACGCCGTCGTCTTCGTGGGCGCGCTGTTGGCCGCCACCACGGGCGTGGTCGCCGCATCCGTGATCTCGATGGGCCTCATCTCGCTGCCCATCATGCTGCGCTACGGCTACGACCGTTCGCTCGCCTCGGGCGTGATCGCCGCCTCCGGCACCCTCGCGCAGATCATCCCGCCCTCGCTCGTCCTGATCGTCATGGCCGACCAGCTCGGCCGATCGGTCGGCGACATGTACGAGGGCGCCTTCGTTCCGGGGATCGTACTCGCTGGGCTGTACGCCTCCTGGATCCTGCTCGTCACGCTCGTGCGCCCCTCGGCCGCCCCGGCCCTGCCGCTCGAGGCGATCCGCTTCCGCGAGGCCGACGGCGGCACGGGTGTCCGCTCCTTCCTCGTCCTCCTGCTCTGCTCGATCGGGGTGGCGGTGGCGAGCCACTACGCGCTGACCTCGGGCATGCGGCAGGGCGGACCGATCCTGGCCGCGACCTACGCCATCCTGTTCGCCTTCGCGGCGGCGCTCGCCAACCGCTTCCTGCGGCTCGGCCTCCTCTCGAGGCTCGCCGAGCAGGTGGTGTTCGTGCTGATCCCACCCTTGGCCCTCATCTTCCTCGTGCTCGGCACGATCTTCGTCGGCATCGCCACGCCGACCGAGGGCGGCGCCATGGGCGCCACCGGGGCGCTCTTGCTCGCCCTCTTCAAGCGCCGGCTGACCCTCGACCTGTTGAAGCAGGCGATGGACTCGACCGCCAAGCTGTCGGCCTTCGTGATCTTCATCCTCGTGGGCGCCCGCGTCTTCTCCCTCACCTTCTACGGCGTCGACGGTCACAAATGGGTCGAGGAGCTGCTCGTCGGTCTGCCGGGCGGCGAGGTCGGCTTCCTGCTCGTCGTCAACGTCCTGATCTTCCTATTGGCCTTCTTCCTCGACTTCTTCGAGCTCGCTTTCATCGTCATTCCGCTCTTGGGGCCGGCAGCGGAGCGCCTCGGGATCGACCTCATCTGGTTCGGGGTCATCTTGGGCGTGAACATGCAGACGAGCTTCATGCATCCGCCCTTCGGCTTCGCCCTCTTCTACCTCCGTTCGGTGGCGCCGAAAGATCCCTATCTCGACAAGGTGACGGGCCGGCGGATGGAGCCCGTCACCACCGGCCAGATCTACTGGGGTGCGGTACCCTTCGTCGTGATCCAGTGCATCATGGTGGCGCTCGTCATCCTGCTCCCGCAGATGGTCATGCATTACAAGAGCGCCGGAACCGGGGTCGACCCGGCGTCGATCGAGCGGCTCGACATTCCGGGTCTGCCGGGGCTGCCCGGCCTCGAGGGTCTACCGCCGATCGATCTCGGCCCACCCAAGATCGAGTGAACGGGACCGGTCCCGCCCCGTGGAGGGACCGGCCGATCCGTCGTCAGAACCGGCTGCGGGCCCGGACCATGAAGGTGTCGAAACCGAGTTCGGCGACCTGCCACCAGAGATAGGAGTCGCCGCGAAACGCCTTCATGTGCTCGAAAACCCTCTTGAAGTCGGCGTTCTGGGCCGAGATCTCGGCATAGACTTCGTTGGCTGCGGCGAGGCAGGCTTCGAGGATCTCGGGGGAAAAGGGTCGCAGCTGGGCGCCCGCCGCCACCAGGTGCTCGAGGGCGAGCGGGTTGCGCGCGTCGTATCGCGCCTGCATCCACGAATTCGCATAGGCGCAGGCCGTGAACAGAGCCGACCGACAGGTCTTCGGCAGCTCGTTCCATTTGCCGAGATTGATCATGAGGTGAAGCATCTCCCCACCCTCCCACCAGCTCGGATAATAGTAGTACTGGGCTACTTTGTAGAACCCGAGCTTCTCGTCGTCGTAGGGGCCCACCCATTCGGTGGCGTCGATCGTCCACTTCTCGAGCGCGGGATAGATGTCGCCACCGCCGCTCTGCTGCGGGTCACGCCGAGCCTTGAGATGACCCGGCCGCCGAACCCGCCGATCCGCATCTTGATGCCGTTTAGATCGCCGACCGTCTCGATCTCCTTGCGGAACCACCCGCCCATCTGGGCGCCGGTATTGCCGGCCGGAAGGGCGTAGAGATTGTACTTCTTGTAGAATTCGTTCAACAGCTCGATCGCTCCGCCGTCGTACTGCCAGGCGTTTTGCATCCGGCTGTTGAGACCGAACGGCACCGCCGTGCCGAAGGCGAAGGTCGGGTCCTTCCCCCAGTAGTAATAGGACGCGGTGTGGCAGCACTCGACCGTTCCGTTGGCGACCGCGTGGGCCGCCTGGAGGCCCGGTACGATCTCCCCGGCCGCGAACACCTGGATCCGGAAACGGCCGTCCGTGGCTTCGGCGACGTGACGAGCGACGATCTCGGCCGCACCGTAGTTCGCGTCGAGCGACTTGGGAAAACTCGAGGTCAGCCGCCATTCGATCTCGGGCGCGCTCTGCGCGATCGCCGGCGCCGGAAGGGCGGCGGCCCCCCGACCGCGGCGCCGGCCGCTGCTGCGAGCAATTCCCTGCGGTGGAACATCCGGTCCTCTCCTCTTCTCGCTCGCGCCGGCTCCGGGCCGGTCGCCCGGCGCCCCGCTACCGATGGCGTGATCGGCTGGCAACGGTGGGCGGCCGCGCCGGTATCGGGTTATGCCCCGCACTCGGAAACCTTTCGTCAACCACCCGGGTGTAGAGTGCCGGGGGTTGTCAGACCGGTTCGATCCCGTAGACCGGGGCGCTGGCCGCTGGAAACCCGCAGCGAGGCCGGTGGCACCGGATCGCCGGCGGTGTGGGAGGGGCCTCGTCGGAGCGAGCGATGGTGAAGGTTCGGTTCGGTTCTGCCTTCGACGAGGAGTGGCGAGCCACCGCCCTCGCCGCCGACGGCGCGGCGCGGGCGGCCAAGGCTCGAGCCGAGAAAGTCCTCGGTTCCAACGCCTCCGAGACCATCCTGGGCCAGGCGAGCAACGAGTTGATCTACGGCAGGGGCGGCGACGATCTCGTGATCGGCCGCGGCGGCAACGACACGATCAAGGGCGGCAAGGGCAACGACCGCCTGGCCGGCGACGGTATATACGATTACGAGCTGCGGCAGAAGGCGATCGAGTGGTCGGGCGGCGACGACGTCCTCGACGGTGGCCCGGGCAACGATACGATCGACGGCGGCAACGGCGACGATCTGATCAGAGGCGGCACCGGCGACGACTACGTCTTCGGCGGCTACGGCGGTCGCGACCTGGTCGACGGCGGCATCGGCAACGACCGGATCATCGGCGGCTTCCGTGGTCCCGGCGCGAGCGGGGCGAGTGACAACGACATCCTGATCGGCGGTGCCGGACGCGACATCTTCGAGGCGCGGTTCTGGATCCAGGACCGGCATCTCGAGTTCTATTCGACCCCGGGCCTCGGCCCGAATCGAGACATCG
The DNA here is from genome assembly GCA_937926445.1 of uncultured Alphaproteobacteria bacterium. Classification (GTDB taxonomy): domain Bacteria; phylum Pseudomonadota; class Alphaproteobacteria; order Geminicoccales; family Geminicoccaceae; genus JANXAZ01. Next base: position 5,007 of record CALBAK010000019.1, on the reverse strand, counting down.
TCCTCGATTTCACCAGGGGCGAGGACCGGCTCGACGTCGTGGTCTACCGATTCGGCAGCAGCGACACCTTCCGCCGGGGCGGCTTCGAGCTGTTCGACAGCAACGGCGACGGCGTGCTCGATGCCCGCGACCGGTTCGTCGACGTCGCTTCGGTCACCGCCAACGGCAAGAGCGCGCTCTCCCTGCAACTCGACGTGGGTTCCGCCCTCGTGGCGGCCGGACTGGTCGGATCCGGGGAGATCGACGCCGGGCCGCACGTCCTCACCCTGCACGGGATCACGAGCCTCGGCGCGGCCGATTTCGTGCCGACCCGGACCTACACCTTCCTCTCCGGCGCGGGCTCGATCTTCGGCGGGTCGGGCGACGAATGGCTCTACGGCTCGAGCGGCAGCCAGCTGCTCGCCGGCAACGGCGGCAACGACCTCTATTGGGGCCGGGGAGGCCGCGATACCTTCCGGGTCGGCCAGGGACGCGACGAGATCATGGACTTCGTCCGCGGCGAGGACCGGCTCGAGATCCTGCTCGGCAACGGCAGCCGCATCGGCTTCTCGCAGCTCGACAGCAACCGCAACGGCGTGCTCGACGACGGCGATGCGGCCGTATCGATCCGCAGCGAGCAGATGCTGGCCCCGGGCGAGATTCCGACCGTCGCCATGGCGACCTACATCGATCTCGGCTCGTTCGCGGGCGGCAGCGGGAGTTCGGTGCTGCTCTACGGCACCACGGGTCTGACCGCCGCGGACTTCGTCTGACGCGGGCCTGCGACCGTCGCCGCGTCGGAGAGCATCGGGGCCGCGTCGATCCGCCGCGCCGGCGCCGCCGTTGCATCATGGCAACAGTCGTTGCTGCATGGCCGCACCGGGATGCGCCGCGTGACGATCGTCACACCTCTGCCGTCGCCGCTGCCGTAGAAGCAGCGGCTGGGCGCGGCGGTCGGCCGTCGCGCGGAGGTGGCCGCGATGCTCGACCGTGCACTCCTGATCCTCGGTGCTGTGCTGCTGCTCGCGACGCTGCTGTTGGAGCGGCCGACACCCATGGCGATCGCTCCGCGCGAGGTCCAGCGTGCCGCCTCCGGCGGCACGGTGCCGAACCTGGAATAGGTGCGCGGAAAGATGGCAGGGGGACGGATTTTCGCCTTTCGCGCGATGACGATCGGAGCTCTCGCCACGCGGTAGCAGTCCGCTCAGAGTGACCCGGGCTCGGGCGGCCGGCCCGCCCGGATGCATCGGAGAGAGCGGCCATGGGCCGCCTGGTCGCGGTCGGCAATCTCGAGGGCGGGGTCGGCAAGAGCACCCTCGCGGTCAACCTGGCCTCGGCCTTCGCCGCCGGCGGCCGCTCGACCGTGCTGATCGACACCGACCCGCAGCAGACCGCTGCCCGATGGGCCGCGCACCGTCTCTTGCCCTGCCAGCTGTTGGAGGCGCCGATCCGCGATCTGGCCGGAGCCGGCGCCTGGGTCGGCTATGCCGACGGGATTCGCCGGACGAACGAGCTCGTCGTGGTCGATCTGCCGGCGGTGCTGGCCGCGGCCCTCGCCGCCGCCTGCCTGCTCGCGGATGCGGTGCTGATCCCGACCGGCGTCGGCCGGGTCGACCTCGGAACATTGCAACGGACCCTGCACCATCTGCGGGCCGCTCGGCGCGAGAGCCGCGGCTGCACGCCTCTCGCCCTGATCGTGCCGACCCGGCTGCCGGCCCCCGGTCTCCTGCGGCGCCGCGTCGACCTCCACGCCCTGGCCGACCTCGGCGAGCCCGTGGCACCCCCCTTGCATTTCGACCCGGCCTTCGAAGCCGCCTTCGCGGCCGGCCGCTGGGTCGGCGACATCGCCCGCGGCAGCCGTGCCCATCGCGATCTCGCGGCCGTCCAGAGCCGGCTCGAGGCGGCGCTCGAGGCGCGACCGCGAGGCTCGGCCGCGACACTCGCGGGGGAAACGGTGGCGCGCCTCGTGGGTCGTTCGGCCGGGTCGTCCGCCCGGCCTTCCCGGGCGACCGGCGAGGGATGGCCGGGCGCGCTGCCCTTCGCGTCGAGCGCGGCGGCGGCGCCCCTTGGTCGGGAAACGAGCCGCGACTAGATTGCGCCTCGCGAGGTCGGCCCGTGCGAGGACCCATGACCGCCTGCATCGTCGGTTGGCACCATCTGCCCTTCGGCAAGCACGAGGGCCGCAGTGTCGAGAGCCTGGTCGTGGAGGCAGCCCAAGGTGCGCTCTCCGATGCCGGGCTCGAGGCCTCGGCGATCGACGAGATCTGGCTCGGCCATTTCAACGGCGGCTTCGTCGAACAGGATTTCACCGCCTCGCTCGTCCTCCAGGCCGACCCGGCGCTGCGCTTCAAGCGCGCCACCCGGGTCGAGAACGCCTGCGCCACGGGCTCGGCTGCCGTGCATGCGGGCCTGCGTTCGATCCTCGCGAAAGAGGCGCGCATCGTCCTCGTCGTGGGCGTCGAGAAGATGACCGAGCTCGACAACGCCGGCATCGCCCGCACGCTCCTCCGCGCCAGCTACCTCGAAGAAGAGCGCGGGATCGAGGGTGGCTTCGTGGGCGTCTTCGGCCGGATCGCCCAGCGCTACTTCCAGCGCTACGGCGACCAGTCCGATGCGCTCGCCCTCATCGCCGCCAAGAACCACGCGAACGGCTGCGCCAATCCCTGGGCGCAGATGCGCAAGGATCTGGGCTTCGACTTCTGCCGGAACGTGTCGGACAAGAACCCGATCGTGTCCGGGCCCTTGAAGCGCACCGACTGCTCGCTGGTCTCCGACGGGGCAGCGGCGCTGGTCCTCGCCGACATCGAGACCGCGCTCTCGATGCCGAAGGCCGTGGCCTTCCGCGGCTTCGCCCAGGTTTCCGACTTCCTGCCGATGAGCCGGCGGGACATTCTCCTCTTCGAGGGCTGCGAAGAGGCCTGGAAGCGGGCGCTCGAGCGGGCCCGGCTGACGCTCGACGACCTGGATCTCGTCGAGACCCACGACTGTTTCACGATCGCCGAGCTCATCGAGTACGAGGCCATGGGCCTCGCCCCGCGCGGCCAGGGGGCGAAGGCGATCCTCGAGGGCTGGACGCGGAAGGACGGCAAGCTCCCGGTCAACCCCTCGGGTGGGCTCAAGGCCAAGGGCCACCCGATCGGCGCCACCGGCGTCTCGATGCACGTGCTCACGGCCATGCAGGTACGCGGCGAGGCCGGCGCCATGCAGGTCGATGGGGCGGAGGTCGCCGGCGTCTACAACATGGGCGGGGCCTGCGTGGCCTCCTATGTGAGCATCCTCGAGGCGATCCGCTGACCCTTTTTTCCCGGCCCGCGCGAACCCATTTCCACGGGGTCGGCTGAACGTTGGGACCTGCGAGCATGCTGGCTGCCCTCGAGCGCGCGAGTCCGCTCGCGCCCTGGATCGCGCCGATCGTCTTCCTCGTGTTGTCCAACGTCTTCATGACCATCGCCTGGTACGGCCATCTCCGCTTCAAGTCGGTGGCGCTCTGGCAGGCGGTGACCGTCAGTTGGCTCATCGCTTACGTCGAATATTGGCTCGCCGTGCCGGCCAACCGGATCGGCCACTCGGTCTACTCGGCCGCCCAGCTCAAGACGATCCAAGAAGTCGTCACCCTCTCGATCTTCGCGGTCTTCTCGATCTGGTTCCTCAAGGAGCCGTTCACGCTCAACTACGCGGTCGGCTTCGCGTTCATCGCGCTCGGTGCCTGGTTCATCTTCGCCGGCCCCTTCGGCCGCTGAACCGGCCCGACGTCAGCCCGTCGCACCGGCCGCCCGCGCGGCGAGCCGCTCGCGCCACGAGGGGATCTCGCCGAGCCGTTCGGCCGCCTGCACCCCGCGCATCACCGCCCGTGCGACGCAGTCGGCCGCGAGCGTGCCGAGCCGGATCGAAAGATCGGGCCGCGCCGGCGGCAGCAACGCCCGGGTCGAAAGGGCGAACAGGACGTCGCCATCGAACAGCGTGTGGACCGGCCGGATCGCCTGGGCGAGTCCCGCTTGCGCCTGCATCGCGAGCCGCCGCAGACCGTCGCGCTCGAGGACGGCGTCGGTCGCCACGAGCCCGATCGTCGTGTTCGGCCCGAGCCGCGCCTGGCCGAGCCCGCGCTTGCTCTCGAAGCACGCGCCCGAAGGGCCGCGCGGCGGCGGCACCGCCTCGAGTTCGCCCGGAAAAGCGAGATGCCCGGCGAGGAAGGCCGGCTCCCCGGGAAAGGTGGTCCCGCCCAGGGAATTGACCGCGACGAGCGCGCCGATCGTGACCCCGGTCGCGGGGTCGACCACCGAGGCGGTGCCGAGCCCGCCCTCGAGCGGGCCGGCGATCGCGCCGTAGCCCGCCCCGACCTTGCCGAGCGCCACCTCGGGGCCGGCCGCCGCGTAGGCCTCGAGCGCGAGCCGGCCGTAGAGCGCCGGACCGACCGTCGTCTTGTCGCCGCCGTTGAGCAGATCGAAGAGGATCGCGCCCGCCACGAGCGGCACGGTGGGCCCCCAGTCGCGAAAGCCCCGCCCGTCGCGCGCCAAGGGTTCCACGAGCGCGGTTGCCGCCGCGAGCCCGAAGGCCGAGCCGCCCGAAAGCACCACCGCGTGCAACGTGTCGATCAGCCCGCCCGGGGCGAGCGCGTCGGTGTTGATCGTCCCCGGTGCGCCGCCGCGCAGATCGACCGCCGCCAGGACCGGTCCGTCCGGGATCACCACCGTGACACCGGTGCGCACCCGTGGGTCGGCGGCGTTGCCGACCCGAAGCCCCGCCACGTCGGTGAGCCCGTTGCGCGGCCCCGGCCGCGGCTCCTCGAGCTCCCTCGCGCCGCCGGCTTCAACCACGGCCACGCTCAGAGTCCGCTGTTGCGGTAGAGCGCGTCGAGGCCGATCTCGGCCCCGCCCAGCATCTCGCTGCGGAAGCTCGCCGAGCCCGACAAGGGCAGCGTCACGATCCAGGCCTCCCCCGACCGCCGCCAGATCTGGACCCAACGGACCGCACTGTCGATCAGCCAGACCTCACGGACCGAGGGAAAGGCGATGTAGCGCTGCAGCTTGC
>CALBAK010000018.1 GCA_937926445.1 uncultured Alphaproteobacteria bacterium | reverse complement strand
TACTCGGTGCGCTCGATCCGCCGATGACCGTGGCTGCAGGAGACGAGCCGGCCCTCGCGGTCGCGGGTGTGGCCGTTGGTGTAGCCGGCCGGCTGGCGGAAGACCGAGACCGTCCCGCCGAGCCCTGAGAGATCCGGCACGAAGCGGAGGATGCGGTCGTTCGGGATGTCGGAAAACAAAAGACAATCGCCGTAGCGGAAATAGACCGGCCCCTCGGCCCAGGCCGCGCCCTCCCAGAGTTTCATCACCCGCGCGTTCACGGAGGCCAAGCGCTTGAAGCGCCAATCGTGCACCTCGTATTCGGCGATCCGCTCGGCCATGTCCCTTCCCCGCCTCCCGCGCCGCGCCGGGTTAGCGGCCGCCCCGGTCCGCGGCAAGGCGTGCGTTGCGGATGGCGAGCGCCGCGCTCGGCCGATCGGTCGTGAAGACCGCGAGACCCGAGTCGAGCGCCTTCTCGATTTGCGCGTCCTCGTGCGCCGCCCAGGCCCCGACCTCGAGGCCCGCAGTGCGGACGGATTCGACCGTAGCCGCGTCGAGACGGTCGATGTGCAGGCCGAGCTCGCCGACCCCGGCGGCCCGAGCGAGCTCGGTCAATCGAGCCGTCGACCCGAGGCTCGCCTGGACGAGCGGAGCGACGAGCCAGAGCCGGCGCGGCGCCCCCGCCGCCGCGGCCGCTTCGAGGATCGGCAGAAGAAAGCTCGTGATCACGCTGCGATGGAGCAGGCCCCGCGCACGCAGGGCCGCGACGACGGCCGCCTCGATTCCGGGATAGGGTCGAAGATCGACCCCCGGCTTGATCTCGACCCGAAGGCCGATCGCCGCCGGGGCGAGAAGGTCGAGCACCTCCTCGAAGGTGGGAACGGTCTCCTCGCGCCGATCGCGCAACCGCAGGCGGCAGATCTCCTCGAGGCGCAGCGCCGCGACCGGTCCCGTTCCGGTCGTCGTTCGCTCGAGGGTCGCATCGTGCAGGACGACGAGCCCGCCGTCGGCGGTTCGGTGCACGTCGAACTCGACCTGGTCGGCGCCGAGGGCGATCGCGTGGCGGAAGGCGGCCCGGCTGTTCTCCGTCACCTCGCGGGCCCCGCCGCGATGGGCGGCGATCAGCACAGCCGATCGGCTCATCGGGCGAGCCCGACCGCCACGCCGCGGGCGAGATGCCGTTCGGCGAGGGCGAAGACCAGGAGCCCGGGCGCCATCACCAGCACCGCACCGGCCATGACCACGGGCCAGCTCACGATGCCGTCGTCGATCGCGACGTCGTAGAGCGCGGCGAGGCCGGTCTCGAGCGTGCGCATCTCCGCGGAAGTCGTGACGATCAAGGGCCAGAGGAAGCTCGTCCATTCCGAGAGGAACTGGAAGATCGCCATGGCGGCGATCGCCGGCCGGGAGAGCGGCACGACGATTCGCCAGAGGATGGCGAGCCGGCTCGCACCGTCGACGAGCGCCGCCTCGTCGTACTCTCGCGGCAGGTTGCGGAACTGCTGACGCAAGAAGAACGTCACGAAGCCCGAGCCGAGCGAGGGCAGGACGAGCGCAGCGTAGCTGTCCACGAGATCGAGCGCCGCCATGGTCAGATAGTTCGGGATCAGCGTCACGTGGCTCGGGATCAACAGCGTGGCGACGATGACGAGGAAAGCGCCGTCGCGCCCTTCGAACTCGAGCCGGGCGCAGGCGTAGGCCGCGAGGATCGAGGTCGCGAGCGAGCCGACCGTAACGGCACCCGCGACCAGGAGGCTGTTGAAGAGGTAGCGGCCGAAGGGGGCGGCTTCGAGCGCACGGGCGTAGTTGTCGAAGCGCGGCGGCCAGAGCGCCGGCTCGCGGGCCAGATACGCATCCGGCGACAAAAGCGAGATGGCGAGGGCCAACAGGAACGGCAGGCCCACGAGCCCGGCCACGGCCAGGGCCGCCAGATCGGCGATCCGGGAGCCCGCCCGGCTCACCGGTCGCCACCGTAATGGATGCGGCGGCCGATGGTGCGGAACTGCAGCCAGGTGAGCGCCAAGAGGAAGACGAAGAGCAGCATCGCGAGCGCCGAGCCGCGGCCGATCTCGAAATAGACGAAGCTCGTGCGGTAGAGGAGGTGAACGAGGAGATCGGTGCTCCAGGCCGGGCCGCCGCCGGTCATCACCGCGACGAGGGTGAAGGTCTGGAAGCTGTCGATCACCATGACACACAGCAGGAAGAAGGTGGTGGGCATCAACAGCGGCAGCGTGATCCAGCGCAGCCGAGCGAGCCGGCCCGCCCCGTCGAGCGCCGCGGCTTCGTGCACCTCGCGCGGCACGGCGGCGAGGCCGGCGGTGAACACGAGGACGTCGTAGCCGAGATTCTTCCAGAGGTTGACGATCACGATCGAGACGAGCGCGAGTTCGGTCGAGGTGAGCCAGGGCAAGCCGGGCTGGCCGAGTGCGCGCAGGACCAGGTTCACGAGCCCGACGTCGCTGTTGAAGATCCAGCTCCAGACGACCGCGACCGCCACCCCGCTCGTCACGTAGGGCGCGAAGAGGACGGCCCGCGACCAGCGTCGGATCGGCGTCGTCTCGATCAGGAGCTGGGCCAGGAGCAGCGCGACCCCGAGGCGCAGCGGAACCGCCACGAGCGTGAACAGCACCGTCCGCTCGAGGCTGTTGCGGAAATCCGCACTCGCCAGGAGCGCGGCGTAGTTGTCGAGCCCGACGAAGGGCGAAGCGGCGGCGAGGAAATCCCAGCGGTGGAGCGACAGCCAGAGCGACCAGAGGATCGGCCCGTAGACGAACAGCCCGAGCGCGCCGAGCGCCGGCGCCAGGCAGAGCCAGGGAAGGAGCGGCAGCTGCAGCCGCCGCGCCGGCCGGGCCGTCGTCGCGGGGCGCGGGGCGGTCAGTGCGGTAGCGGAGGACATGGCCCGTTTTGGTGGGCACGAACGGTGACAGAACCGTGACCCGTTCCTCATCGAGCCGTCACCGACCCGTGCCCCTGATGCCGCCCCCGGTACCGAAGCGCATCCGTTCGGGAGAAAGCCGCCGTGAACCGTCGTTCTCTTCTGCTCGCCGTCGCGCTCGGCCTCGCCGCGCCAGTGAGCTCCGCCCGTGCCGCCACCGAGGTCACCTTCTGGCACTCCTTCGCGAGCGGCGAGGGCGCCAAGGCGATCGAGGCCATGGTCCAGCGGTTCCACGCCGCTCGGCCCGACATCCGCGTCAAGGCCGAGTTCGCCGGCAGCTACGGCGATCTCGTCACCAAGCTGCAGGCGGCCGTCCCGGCCCGACGCCAGCCCCACCTGGTGATGCTCGAGATCACTCGCTACGGCCTGTTCGCCGAACGCGGCGCGCTTGTGCCGCTCGAGCCCTTCTTCGAGCGCGAGGGTCCGACTTTCACCGACCAGATCCGCCCCTTCGCCCGCGAGGCCGCCCTCTACAAGGGAAAGTCCTACGTCCTTCCCTTCAACGTCTCGACCCCACTCCTCTACTACAACAAGGACCTGTTCGCCGCCGCCGGTCTAGACCCCGACAAGCCGCCCGCGAGCTGGGACGAGCTCCTCGCGGCCGCGCGCAAGCTGCACCGGGTCGAAGGGGGGCGGACGACCGTCTTCGGCATCAACACCCCGCCCCAGTGGGTGCGCTGGGCGATGACCCACCAGGCAGGCGGCGGCTGGGTCGAGCCGGACACCGACGCGGTGCTGCTCGATCGCCCCGAATCGATCGAAGCCTACCGCTTCGCCGCCTCCTGGGTCGGCGAGCACGGCCTCGCCTCGAAGGACGCGGCGCTCGACGAGAAGGTGGCTGTCCAGTACTTCCTGTCGGGCCAGGCGGCGATCCACTTCGACTCGACGGGCTCGCTCGGCAACCTCAAGCGCGACGCCAAGTTCGCGCTCGGCGTGGCCCCTCTCCCCTGCAAGGTCCGTTGTGCCGCGCCGATCGGCGGGGCGGTGATCGGCTTGATGGCCGGCCACCCGCCGGCCGAGACCGAGGCCGCCTGGGCGTTTCTCGCCTTCGTCAACCGCCCCGAGCAGAACGCGACGGTGTTCGCGCTCACGGGCTATCTGCCGGTGCTCGCCGACACCCCGGCCATGCCGGAAGCGAAGGCGCGGCTCGACAGCGATCCGGCCTGGTCGGTGGCGATCCGCCAGCTCGATGTCGCCTTCGTGCGCGCCCGGCCGCCCGCCATGCCGGCGATCCGGGCCAAGGAGGAGCAGGTCTGGCAGGCGATCGTGCTCGGCAAGGAGAGCCCCGAGCAGGCGCTCGCCGCCTTCGCCCAGGAAATGCGTCGGCTTTTGGCCGGCAGCTGAGCAGGCGCGATGGTCGGGCCGGCCGGTGCTATCCTCGATCCTCGCCCTTGGAGGAGGAGCGCATGGCCGAGCCCGCCCGTCGCCCGATGACCGTCGAGGAGTTCCTCGCCTACGAGGACGGTACCGACACCCGCCACGAGCTCGTCGGCAGCGAGCTCGTGGCGTTGGCGCCGCCGCTCGAACGGCACAGCGTCGTCGCCTTCGCGATTGCCGCGGCGATCCATGCCCGGCTGCCGAAAGGCTGCCGCGGGCTCGCCGAAGCCGGGATCCGGATCGACGAGCACAACCTCTTCCAAGCCGACTTGGCGGTGAGCTGCAGTCCCGTCGATCCCCGAGGCTTCGTCCGCGACCCCGTTCTCGTCGTAGAGGTGTTGTTCCGACAGCACCCGGCGGTTCGATCTCGGCGAGAAGGCCGACCGCTACAGCCAGATCCCCTCCTGCCGCAAGATCTGGCTCGTCGACAGCACGCGTCCCTGGCTGCGCCTCTGGCGCCGCACGGGCGATCTCTGGACCGTCACCTTGCCGATCACCGAGGCATCGTTCCGCAGCGAGGTGCTGGGCGCCGAGGTACCCGTGGCCGAGCTCTACCGCGGCACCGACCTTCTCGAGGCGGCGACCTGAGCCGCGTCCGGGCGGGCTTCTCGCCTCGACCCCGCCTAACCTCCCCCTGTCACCTTCCGTGGGGGAGGTCGCCTGTGCACACGCGCAGAAAGCGCCCCGAGGAGCTGCGCTCGCACCGCTGGCTGGGGGTGAAGGATCTGCGCGCCTTCGGCCACCGCTCGCGCCTTCGGCAACTGGGCTACGCCCGCGAGGACTGGCAGGGCAAGCCCGTGATCGGCGTCCTGAACACTTGGTCCGACATCAACCCCTGCCACGCCCACTTCGAGCTCCGGGTCGAGGAGATCGAGCGCGGCATCTGGCAGGCGGGCGGCTTCCCGATCGAGCTGCCGGCGCTCTCCCTTTCCGAGCCCTTCGTCGAGCCCACGACGATGCTCTACCGGAACCTGCTGGCGATCGAGGCCGGGGAGCTGATCCGCTCGCATCCGATCGACGGCGTCGTGCTCATGGGCGGCTGCGACGAGACCACGCCCGGGCTGATCATGGGCGCGCTCTCGACGAACCTGCCCTCGATCTTCTTCCCGGCCGGTCCGATGTTGCGGGGCAACTGGCACGGCGTGCCGCTCGGCTCGGGCTCCGACTCGTGGAAATACTGGGCGGAGCTCCGGGCCGGGCGGATCGGCGAGCGCGAATGCAGGAGGTCGAGGAAGGCATCGCCCGCTCCTTCGGCCACTGCACGACCAAGGGCACGGCCTCGACCATGACCGCGATCGCCGAGGCGCCGGGCCTCGTGCTGCCGGGCGGCTCCTCGATCCCCGGAGCCGACACCAACCACACCCGCCTCGCCTCGGCGACCGGCCGGCGGATCGTCGAGCTCGTCCGGCAGGACGTGCGGCCCCGCTCGCTGCTCACCGCCCGCACGGCCGACAACGCGATCCGCGTCCACATGGCGATGGGCGGCTCGACCAACGCCATGATCCACTTCGTCGCCATGGCCCGGCGGGCGAGCGTGCCGCTCGGCCTCGACCGGTTCGACGCGATCGCCCGGGAGGTGCCGGTCCTGGCCGACGTGCGGCCCTCCGGCAGGTATCTCATGGAAGACTTCTACTATGTCGGCGGGATCCTCGCGCTCGTGAAGCGACTGGCCCCGCTCCTCGATCTCGACTGCCCGACGATCGACGGCTGCACGCTCGGCGCGGTCCTCGAAGGCGTGAAGGTCCACAACCCCGAGATCATCCGCTCGCTCGCCGAGCCGGTCGCCCGCCAAGCCTGTGCGATCCTGCACGGCAACCTCGCGCCCGAGGGTGCGGTGATCGAACCCTCGGCCGCCGAGCCGCGCCTGTTGCGTCACGAGGGTCCCGCGATCGCCTTCGAAGACTACGACGAGATGACGGCGCGGATCGACGATCCGGCCCTGGAGCTGACGCCAGACCACATCCTCGTGCTCGAGGACGCGGGACCGGTCGGCGGCCCGGCATGCAGGAATGGGGCATGCTGCCGATCCCCGAGAAGCTCCTCGAGGCCGGCGTGCGCGACATGGTGCGGATCTCGGACGCGCGCATGTCCCGCACCTCTTGCGGCACCTGCATCGCGCTCGTGAGCCCGGAGGCCGCGGTCGGCGGTCCCTCGGCGCTCGTGCGAACGGGCGATCGGATCGTGTTGGACGTGGCTGGCCGCCGGCTCGAGCTCCGTGTTCCCGAAGACAAGCTCGCCCGTAGGCGCCCGCCCTGGCGGCCGCGGGCTCTGCCGGGCCGCGGCGGGAAACGGCTCTACCTCTCCCGTGCCCGCCAGGCGCACGAGGGTTGCGACTTCGATTTCCTCGAGGCCATCGTGCCCATGGTGGAGCCGGCGATCCACTGAGGGCGGGATCCGCCGCCTCAGGCTCGACCGGCCACCGACGGCTCCTCGCGCGGCGCCTCGGGCGCGCTCGGCCACCAGTCTTCGGCCAGGATCTCTTCGGCCGTCCAGGGACAGCGCTCGGGGAGCGAAGGCAGGCGATAGTCGGCGAGAACGTGCCGAACGGCGCGCAGATAGACCCGATCCGGCACATCGGCGAGGTTGCCGCGAAGGCTCGGGCTCGTCTCGAGCAGATCGTCGATCCGGTGCCGCTGCTCGCGAATCGTCCGGCGCCATCCGTGCCTCGGCTCCGGCATGGGCAGGTGAGCGAGTTTGAGGAGGTGCTCCAGCACGACCTCAAGACACGATTTCGACGCGTTCCGTTCCGCTGCTGCCACGGCCTCGAGCTCCTCGGCGATCCCCCCCAGTCGATCGCGATCGGCAGGTTCGGCCGCAGCGCCGCGGCACGCCGCAACGCCGTCGCCTGAGCGAGCAGCCAGGCGTGCGAGTCCGAGCGGTCGGGTGGATCGGCGCGATCGGTCATGGTCACCTCCGGCACGGCCCACTATAGGCTCGGGAAAGACCGTGGACAGTAGCGGACGGACGCCCGTGGACCAGCCCTCTTCGCCCGCCCCGGCCGAGCCGGTCTGGCACGCGATCGGCGCCGAGGAGGCGATCGCGGCGCTCGAGAGCCGTCCCGAAGGCCTGACGCGAGGAGAGGCCGAGGGCCGGCTCGCCCGCTTCGGCTTGAACCGTCTGCCCGAACCGCCCCGCCAGGGTCCCCTCCTGCGGTTCCTCCTGCAGTTCCACAATCTTCTGATCTACGTGCTGCTGGCAGCAGCGGTCCTCTCGCTGCTCTTCGAGCACCCGATCGACGCGGCGGTGATCCTGGGCGTGGTCCTGATCAACGCCGTCGTGGGCTTCATCCAGGAAGGCAAAGCCGAGGCCGCGCTCGAGGCGATCAAGACCATGATCGACCCCAAGGCCTCGGTCCTGCGCGAGGGCCGCAGGCTCACCGTGCCGGCCGAGCGCGTGGTGCCCGGCGACATCGTGCTGATCGAGGCCGGCGATCGGGTACCGGCCGATCTGCGCCTGTTGCGCGCCAAAGGGCTCAAGATCGACGAAGCGATCCTGACCGGCGAGTCGGTGCCGGTCGAAAAGAGCCTCCAGCCGGTCGCGGCCGATGCGGCCCTCGGGGACCGCCCTTGCATGGCCTTCTCCGGCACCTTCGTGGTCGCCGGCCAGGGCGCCGGAGTCGTGGTGGCGACCGGGGCCGAGAGCGAGCTCGGCAAAATCGGCAAGCTACTCGGCCGGGTCGAGCGGCTCGAGACCCCGCTCTTGCGCCAGATGGCGAGCTTTGCCCGCACGCTCACGGTCGTCATCCTCGCCGTCTCCGCGGCGGCCTTCCTCTTCGCCTGGCTCGTCCAGGGCTACCCGCTCGACCTCTCCTTCATGGCGGTGGTCGGCCTCGCGGTCGCCGCCATCCCGGAAGGCCTGCCCGCGGTCATGACCATCACGCTCGCGATCGGCGTGCAGCGGATGGCGCAGCGCAACGCCATCATACGCCGCCTGCCGGCGGTCGAGACCCTGGGCTCGGTCTCGGTCATCTGCTCCGACAAGACCGGCACGCTCACCAAGAACGAGATGACGGTACAGTCGGTGCGCACCGCCGCCGCGAGCGTCCGTGTCGCCGGCAGCGGCTATGCGCCGGAGGGCGACTTCACGCTCGACGGCAACCGGATCGACCCGCTCGGCGATCCCGTGCTCGGCGAGCTGATCCAGGCCGGTCTGTTGTGCAACGACGCCGACGTCCGTCGCGGCGAGAAGGGCTGGATCGTCGACGGCGACCCCATGGAGGGTGCCCTCGTCACCCTCGCGATGAAAGCCGGTCTCGATCCCACGCCGCTGCGGCGCGACCTGCCGCGGCGCGACGAGATCCCGTTCGACAGCCGTCACCGCTACATGGCGACGCTGCACGCCGGCCCGGACGGGACACACTCGGTCTTCGTCAAGGGGGCACCGGAGCGCCTCCTCGAGATGTGCCGTGCCGAGCGGGGGCCGAAGGGCGAGCGCCCGCTCGATCCGGCCTTCTGGCACGCGGTGGCCGAAGAGCTCGCGGGCCGCGGGCAGCGGGTGCTCGCCATCGCCACGGCCGACGCACCGGCCGACAGCGAACCGCTCGGACCCCGCCACGTCGAGGGCCGTTGCGTGCTCTTGGGCCTGGTCGGGCTCATCGACCCGCCGCGCGAGGAGGCGATCGCCGCGGTGGCGCAGTGCCACACGGCGGGGATCCGCGTCGTCATGATAACCGGCGACCACGCGGTGACCGCGAAAGAGATCGCCCGCCAACTCGGCATCGCCCGCGAGCCGCTCGTCACCACCGGCAACGAGCTCGACGCGCTCGACAGCGAGGCCTTTCGCCGCGCCGCCCGCGAGGTCCACGTCTTCGCGCGCACCACGCCCGAGCACAAGCTGCGCCTGGTCGAGGCGCTCCAAGCGGACGGCCGGATCGTCGCCATGACCGGCGACGGGGTCAACGACGCTCCGGCCTTGAAGCGCGCCGATGTCGGCGTGGCGATGGGCATCAAGGGCACCGAAGCGGCCAAGGAGGCGGCCCAGATGGTGCTCGCCGACGACAACTTCGCCTCGATCGTGGCCGCCGTTCGCGAGGGCCGCACGGTCTACGACAACCTCATGAAGGTAATCGGCTGGACCCTGCCGACCAACGGCGGCGAGGCGTTGACGGTCCTGGCCGCATTGGCCCTCGGGCTGGCCCTGCCCGTGACCCCGGTCCAGATCCTGTGGATCAACATGGTGACGGCGGTGGCGCTCGGTCTCACCCTGGCCTTCGAGCCGACCGAGCCCGGCACCATGCGGCGGCCGCCGCGCCGACCCGACCAGCCGATCCTCTCGGGCGAGCTCGGCTGGCGGATCGTCTTCGTCTCGCTCCTGTTCGTCTGCGGTGCCTTCGGCATGTTCGCCTGGGTCAAGGCCGCCGGCGCCCCCGTCGAGGAAGCGCGCACGCTCGTCGTCAACACCATCGTCGTCATGGAGATCTTCTATCTGTTCAGCATCCGCTACGTGCACGGCACGTCTTTGACGTTGCAGGGTGTCCTCGGCACCCCGGCGGTGCTGATCGGCGTCGGTGTCACCGCCCTCGCCCAGCTCGCCTTCACCTACCTGCCCTGGATGCAGACGCTGTTCGACACCCGCCCGCTCGACCTCGCCGAGGGGCTCGCCGTGATCGGGATCGGCGTGCTCCTCTTGATCCTCTGCGAGCTCGAGAAGCGGATCCGGCGTTCGGTGCTCGGCTAGAGCGTCGGCCGCCGTCCGCGAGTCGGGCGCGGCTCTGGCCGGCCCGGCGCCAAACCCTTAGCTTGCACCAGCCCTCGTCGCCGGAACCCTCGCCGATGCCCGCATCCGTAAATCCGCTCGAGCTCAATCCGCTGCAGCTCGAGACGCTCGCGATCCTCCAGGCCCTCGCCAAGGAGCCCGCCTTCGCCGACCCACCCGACAGCGAGGGCACGATTCGGATTCGCGCCCTGCCGCACGCCCATGGCGACCATTTCCACATCGGCGCCGCGGTCGTGCTGGCCAGGGACGCGACCGGGCTCTCGAACCCCAATGCCTACAACGTGCTCGCGCGGAAGGGCCTGATCCTGGCCGGACCCGCGGGCGAGCCGGTGCTCGCATCCGCGGGCCTCGCCTACGAGACCGGGATCGCCCGCCGAGTCCTCCACCACAGCAGCCATCGATCGCAGGACGAGCGCCGAATCCGTCTTGGTGCCGTCATCCCGACCTGCTAGCCACGATCGTCAGGTAGTCGGGGCGGTATGGCGGGATCGTGACGGAGCAGATCGAGAATCGGACCTTCGAGGAGATCGCGATCGGCGAGAGCGCGAGCCTCGAAAAAGCCATCACGCGCGAGGACATCGAGCTCTACGCCGCGGTCTCGGGCGACGCCAACCCGACCCATCTCGACGAGGAGTTCGCCGCCAAGAGCCCGTTCAAGGGCGTGGTGGCGCACGGCATGCTCACGGCCGGGCTGATCTCGAACCTGCTCGGCAACAAGCTGCCCGGTGCGGGGACGATCTATCTGGGCCAGGATCTCCGCTTCCATCGTCCGGTGCGGGTCGGCGACGTGGTGACCGTCACGGTGACGGCCAAGGAGAAGCGGCCCGAGAAGCGGATCGTCGTCTTCGATTGCCGCTGCACGAATCAACGCGGCGAGGTGGTGCTCACCGGGACGGCCGAGGTCGTGGCACCCACGGAGAAGGTTCGCGCCGCGGCGCCCACCCTGCCCGAGGTCACCGTCCGCCGTCACCAGAAATACGAGCGGCTGATCGAACGGACCGACGGTATCCCGGCCATCCCCTGCGCCGTCGCTCACCCTTGCGAGAAGAGCGCCCTCGAAGGGGCGCTCCTGGCCGCCGAGCGCGGTATCATCGTCCCGATCCTCGTGGCTCCGCTCGCCAAGCTGCGGCGGATCGCCGAGGAGGTCGGGCGCTCGCTCGAGGGGATCGAGCTCGTCGACGTCCCGCACAGCCACGCCGCCGCCGCCAAGGCCGTCGAGCTCGTGCGCGCCGGCAAGGCGCAGCTGCTCATGAAGGGCTCCTTGCACACCGACGAGCTCATGGCCGAGGTCGTCGCCCGCGAGACGGGGCTGCGCACCGAGCGGCGGATCAGCCACGTCTTCATCATGGACGTGCCGACCTACCCCGAGCCGCTCTTCATCACGGATGCCGCGATCAACATCTTCCCCGACCTTGAGACCAAGCGCGACATCGTCCAGAATGCGATCGACCTGCACCGGGGCCTGGGCCTCGGCGAGCCGCGGGTGGCGATCCTCTCCGCGGTCGAGACGGTGACACCCAAGATCCCCGGCACGATCGAAGCCGCGGCACTCTGCAAGATGGCCGAGCGCGGCCAGATCACGGGCGGGCTCCTGGACGGCCCGCTCGCGCTCGACAACGCGATCAGCCCGGAAGCGGCGGAAATGAAAGGGATCCGCTCGGCGGTCGCGGGCAGGGCGCAGATCCTCCTCGTCCCCGACCTCGAGGCCGGCAACATGCTGGCCAAGAACCTGTCGTTCCTGGCCGGCGCCGATGCCGCGGGGGTGGTGCTCGGCGCACGGGTGCCGATCGTCCTCACGAGCCGGGCCGACAGCGTACGGACCCGGATGGCCTCGGCCGCGATCGCCGCGCTCTACGCGCACGCCCGGATGACCGGCAAACCGCCGGCGGAATGACGGCCGTGGCCGAGACCATCCTGGTCCTGAATGCCGGCAGCTCCTCGATCAAGTTCGAGCTGTTCGACGTCGCCCCGGGCGACCGCCTCGCGAGCCGCTTCTCCGGTCAGATCGAGGGGATCGGCGTGCGCCCGCACCTCTACGCCCGGCAGGCCGGCGGCGAGACCCTGGTCGATCGCACGGTTGCACTCGAGGAAGCCGCCGACGTCGAGCGGGCGATGGGGGTGGTCGAGGCCTGGCTCGCCGAGACCCTGGACGGACCGCCCGCGGCAGTCGGTCACCGGGTCGTCCACGGCGGTCCCGTCCATGCCGCGCCGACCGCGGTCGACGAGCGGGTGCTCGCCACGCTCGAGACCTTCGTGCCGCTCGCGCCGCTGCACCAGGCGAACAATCTGGCGCCGATCCGCTCGCTCTTGCGCCGGCGACCCGGCCTCTTGCAGGTCGCCTGCTTCGACACCGCCTTCCATCGCGGCCACGGCGAACTCGCCGACCGCTTCGCGATCCCGGAGGCCTTATGGGAGGAAGGGATCCGCCGCTACGGCTTCCACGGTCTGTCCTACGAGTACATCGCCTCGCGCCTCCCCGAGCTCGCGCCCGAGATCGCCCGGGGCCGGGTGATCGTCGCCCATCTGGGCTCCGGTTGCTCGATGTGCGCGCTGCGGGAAGGTCGGAGTGTCGAGAGCACGATGGGCTTCACCGCCCTCGACGGGCTGCCGATGGGTACCCGGCCGGGCCAGCTCGATGCCGGCGTGGTGCTCCACTTGATGCGCGCCAAGGGCATGGACGCCACGGCCCTCGAGCGGTTCCTCTACCACGAGTGCGGCCTCAAGGGCCTGTCCGGCCTCTCGAACGACGTTCGCGTCCTGCTCGCGAGCGAGGATCCGCGGGCCAAGCGCGCGCTCGACTTCTTCACCTACAAGATCGCCCAGATGACCGGCTGGCTGGCGGCCGCGCTCGAAGGGCTCGACGGTTTCGTGTTCACCGCCGGCATCGGCGAGAACGCGCCGACGATCCGCGAAGCCGTGGCGCACCGGCTCGCCTGGCTCGGCATGAGCCTCGACCCGCGGGCCAACGCGGTCCACGGTCCGTTGATCTCGGCGCCGGCATCGCGGATCCGCGTCTACGTGATCCCGACCGACGAAGAGCTCATGATCGCCCGGCACACCCTCGCGATCTTGCGCCGGTGTGGCCCCGAAGGTGCAGCATGATCGACCGCAGCAGGGTGAGCCTCGAGGGCCGGCGGGGGCTCGTCACCGGCATCGCCAACGAGCAGTCGATCGCCTGGGGCTGCGCCAAGGCGTTCCGTGGCCTCGGCGCCGAACTCGCCGTCACCTACCTCAACGAGAAGGCCAAACCCTTCGTCGAGCCGCTCGCCCGCGAGCTCGAGGCGCCGATCCTGATGCCGCTCGATCTCAGGATCGAGGGTCAGCTCGAGGCGGTGTTCGAACGACTCGAGCGAGACTGGGGCCGGCTCGATTTCGTTCTGCACTCGATCGCCTTCGCCCCCAAAGACGACCTCCAGGGCCGTGTGGTCGACTGTTCGAAGGCCGGCTTCCTTCTCGCCATGGAGATCTCCTGCTGGTCCTTCGTCCGCATGGCGAAGCTCGCCGAACCGCTGATGACGAACGGCGGTGCGCTCTTTTGCATGACCTATTACGGCTCGCAGATGGTGGTCGAGAACTACGGTGTGATGGGCCCGGTCAAGGCCGCTCTCGAATCGGCGACTCGCTATCTGGCCGCCGAGCTCGGGCCCAAAGGCATCCGCGTGCACGCGATCTCGCCGGGTCCCTTGAAGACTCGGGCAGCCTCCGGCATCCCCGAGTTCGACGAGCTCCTGCACAAGGCGCAGAAAAAAGCCCCGGCCCGCAGCCTCGTCTCCATCGACGATGTCGGCTATGCGACCGCCTATCTGGCGACCGACGCGGCGCGACTGATCACCGGGGACGTGATCTACATCGACGGCGGTTACCACATCATCGATTGAGCCCGTGCGGCGGGTGGAGAGTATCACGAGCGATCGCAGGCAACCCGTCGGCACCGACCCGGCCGGCGCCGCAGGTGCGCTCGCGCAGGCCTGGCGCGGCTGGCTCGGGCCCTGGGGCGAGGCCTGGATCGACGCCGCCCAACGCTCGGTGCTGTTCCTCGACGTGCTGCGCCAGCGCGGCAACCAGCACCTCGAGCACATGGCCAAGCCGGTCCCGCACGTGCTCTCCTTCGAAGGCCAGCTCGTGGTCGACGGTCGCACGCTCGCCCGGCCGGTCAAATACGGCCTCGTGGCCATCGACCCCCGAGGGGATCGTGATCGACCAGCGCAAGCGGCCGTTCGTCGTGGTCGATCCGCGCGCCGGGCACGGGCCCGGGATCGGCGGTTGCAAGGCCGACAGCGAGATCGGCGTGGCGCTCGCGGCCGGCCATCCCTGCTGTTTCGTGGGCTTCACCCCCGAGCCGATGCCGGGTCAGACGATCCCCGACGTGCTCGACGCCTGTGCGCACTTCTCTCGAGCGCGTGATCGCGCGACACTCGGAGGCCGAGGGCCTGCCCCGCGTGATCGGCAACTGCCAGGCCGGCTGAATGATGGCGAAGGTCGCGGCGCTCCGGCCCGAGCTGTTCGGCCCGCTGATCCTGGCCGGTGCGCCGCTCTCCTGTTGGGCCAGCGTGCACGGGGTGAACCCGATGCGCTACACGGGCAGGCTTCTGGGCGGCAGCCGGCTCGCCGAACTCGCGAGCGATCTCGGCGCCGGCCGGTTCGACGGCGCCCACCTGGTCGCCAATTTCGAGAGTCTGAACCGGCCAACACGCTCTGAACCAAGCAGTACAATCTCTGGTCGAAGATCGACACGGAAGAACCCCGCTACCTCGGTTTCGAGCGCTGGTGGGGTGGCCACGTCCTCCTCGATGTCGAGGAGATCCGCTTCATCGTCGAGGAGCTGTTCGTCGGCAACAAGCTCGCCACCGCCGAGATCCTGCTGCCCGACGAGCGGCGGACCGACCTCGCGGCGATCCGCGCGCCGATCCTCTGCTTCTGCTCGAAGGGCGACGACATCACCCTGCCGCAGCAGGCGCTCGGCTGGATCACCGATCGCTACGGCACGGACGAGGAGATCGTGGCGGCCGGCCATACCATCGTCTACGCGATTCACGAGAGTATCGGCCATCTCGGCATCTTCGTCTCGGGCAAGGTCGCCACCAAGGAGCACCGGGAGTTCGCCTCCAACATCGATCTGATCGACTGCCGCCGCCGGGGCTCCACGAGGCGGTCATGATCCGCAAGGACGCCGCCACGGCGAACCCCGAGCTCGCCCAGGGCGACCGGGTCGTCCGTTTCGAGCGGCGCAGCCTGGACGACATCCGGGCTCTCGCCAGCAACGACCTCGAGGGCGAACACCGGTTCGCGGCGGTCGCTCGATTGTCGGAGGTCAACGCCGCCCTCTACCGACGTTTCCTGCAGCCGCTGGTCCGGGCGACCGCCAACGCCGAGACGGCCGCCCGGCTGCGCGAGCTGCACCCCTCCTGCCTGTCCTACACGCTGTTTTCGGACCTGAGCCGGTTTTGCGGCCGGTGGCCGAGCTCGCCGAGCGGGTCAGAGCCGAGCGACGGCCCCCCGCGGCCGACAAACCGGTCGTGGCGGCTCGCGAACAGGTCGCCAAAGCGATCGGCGACACCCTCGAGACCTGGGGCCGGATGCGCGTTGCGACGGTCGAAGCCGCCTTCCACGCGATCTACGGTTCGCCGCTCGTCCAGGCGCTGGCCGGGCTCGACGGGAGCGAGACCACGCTGCGCCCACGACCCGGGCGCGGGCCCGAGCAGGCAGCGCAGATCGCCCGGCGGATCGAGGAGCTGCGCGGCCGGATCGCCGAGGGCGGGATCCGCGAGGCGGCGGTCCGGTCGGTCGTCTGGACCGGCATGGCCGAGGGCGCGGCCGACGAGCGCGCGTTCGAGACGATCCGGCGGATCCGCGCAGAGTTGCCGCAGGCGGTGCCGCTCGCCGCGTTCAAGCCGGCCCTCCGAGAAAAGTTTCTCGTGCTCGTGATCGACGAGCCGCCCGCCGTCGAGGCGATCGGCGAGCTCGTCGGGCGCGAACCCGAGCGGAAGGAGCAGGCGCTCGCACTCGTTCAGCGGGTCGCCCGGGCGACGGGCGAGCCGAAGGGCGAGCGGGCGGAGCGGCTCGCCCGGATCGAGATGCTGTTCGGGGTGGCCGGTACCGCCGCCCCGCCTGTTCGCCGAGCCCAGGGAGGAAAGCGATGAGCGGTCTCGTCACACCGGCCGAGCGCCAGAAGATCGCCGAGGAAAAGGAAGCAGCGAAGGTCCGCGAAGTGCTCGAGTGCAAGCGCGAAGCCGAAGAGGAACAGCGCAAGATGCGCGAAGAATTCATGAGCCGGGAGCTCGGGCCCGAAGCACTCGAGCGGTTCAACGCTATGATTCGCCGCGCGGCCGAAGCCGGCCTCGGCGAACTCATGGTCATGCGCTTTCCGGCATCGTGGTGCACCGACGGCGGCCGGGCGATCAACAACGACGAGCAGAGCTGGCCCGAGACGTTGCAGGGCTGGGCCAAACGCGCCTACGATTATTTCGAGCCGCACCTCAAAGAGGCCGGCTTCAAGGTCAGGGCGCAGATTGTGAGCTATCCCGACGGCAATCTCGGCGACGTCAAAATCTTCGTCTCCTGGTGAGCCGCCGGACCGCCGCCCGGCTTGTTCCGGGCTCGCCCGCCCCCTAGCCTCCGCCGGCGTCGACACGGACGTTGGGGGGGAAGTTATGGCACTCGTCGATGCGATGCGGCCCCGGCCGGGGCTCAAGGTGCTCGTCACCGCCGGGGCTTCCGGTATCGGCGCGGCTATCGCCCGCGCCTTCGCCGAGGTCGAGGCGCGCGTGGTGGTCTGCGACGTCGACCGCGACGCCCTCGGCCGCTTCGCGAGCGCCCATCCCGCGATCGCGGCCGTCCCTTGCGACGTCGCCGACGAGGCCCAGGTCGAGGAGCTCTTCCACGCGGTCGAGGCGCGGCTGGGCGGGCTCGACGTGCTCGTCAACAATGCCGGTATCGCCGGGCCCACGGGCGGTGTGGCGGAGATCAGTCCGGCCGATTGGCGGCGAACGCTCGACGTGAACATTACCGGAATGTTCCTCTGCACTCGGTTGGCGGTTCCCCTCATCCGGAAGAGCGAGGAACGGGTGATCATCAACCTTTCGTCGGTTGCCGGCCGGCTCGGTTACGCCTATCGGACGCCCTATGCCGCCTCGAAATGGGCGGTCGTCGGCTTCACTCAGAGTCTCGCCAAAGAGCTCGGGCCCGAGGGCATTCGGGTCAACGCGATCCTGCCCGGCGTGGTCCGCGGCGAGCGGATCGAGCGCGTCTTCGCCGCCCGTGCCGAAGCCCTCGGCATCTCGGTCGACGAGGTCCGCAAGAGCTATCTCGACAAGGTCTCGCTCCGCCGGATGGTCGAGCCCGACGACATGGCCGCCATGGCCCTCTTCCTCTGCTCGCCGGCCGGCCGCAACATCTCGGGCCAGGCGCTCTCGGTCTGCGGCAACACCGAGACGATCTAGCCCTCTCGCCCGGCCTCGAAGCCCGGCTCGCCGCGGCCGCGAAATCCCGTGGCGAGCAGATAGAGCTCCGAGGATTCGGCTCGGGTCGCCTTGGGCCGGATCAGCCGGTGGGCGGCGAAGTCCTGCCGCACGAGCGGCAGGATCACCGCCTCGGCCCCCTTCAAGAGCTTCACGAGGCAGGCGCCGCCGGGCCGCAGCAGCCGGCCGGCGAGGTCGAGCACCGCCTCGACCGCGGCCTCGGCTTTGAGCCGGTCGACGTTCCGCAGCCCCGTGGTGTTCGGCGCCACATCCGACAGCACGACATCGGCCGGCCCCGCCAGGAGTGCGGCGAGCCGCTCCAAGACCGCGGGGTCGGTGAAATCGCCCCGGACGAAAACCGCGCCGGGGACCGGCTGCATCTCGAGCAGGTCGCAGGCCACGACCCGGCAGCCCTTGGCCACCGCGTACTGGGTCCAGCTGCCCGGTGCGGCGCCGAGATCGAGAACCGCCATCCCCTTGCGCAAGAGCCCATGCTTCTTGTCGATCTCCTCGAGCTTGAACACCGAACGGGCACGGAAGCCGCGCTTCTTCGCCTCCGCGACGTAGGGATCGTCGAGCTGGCGCTGCAGCCAACGGACCTGCGAGGCGGTACGTCCGCCGCGGGCGAGCACCCGCCGCCGGCCGGAGCGCGAGCCGATCATCCCGCCACCCGCGGTCGCAAGGCGGCCGCGAGCGTGACGCCCATGAGCCCCGCCACGATCCCTTCCCGAAGGCCGCGGTCGGCTACTTTGAGATGGGAGACCGGCCAGAGCCGATGGACCGCATCGAGGATCGCGCAGCCCGCCACCACGAGATCGGCACGGCCGTGACCGATGCAGGGATGGGCGGCCCGGCCGGCGTTGCCGAGCGAGCGGAGCTCGGCCGATACCGCCCGCACCGCCGCGAAGGGCAGCACGAGGCCGTCCACCTTCCTGCGGTCGTAGCGGCGCAGCCCGATATGCAGCGCCGCCAGCGTGGTGACCGTGCCCGAAGTGCCGAGCATCTCGAGCCCGGTCGGCTCGAAGGTCGCCCGCTCCGGCATCTGCGCGAGCAGACGCGCATGCACGAGATCGACCATGGCGGCGTAGGCCTCGGTACTCGGCTCCCGGCCGAAGGTCTCGGCGAGCGTCACCACACCGAGCGGCAGCGAGAGCGCCGTTCCGGGCTCGCCGGCCCCGGGCTCGCTGCGCCGGTCGAGCCAGAGCATGTCGGTCGAGCCGCCGCCGATGTCCAGGACCAAGAGCCGATCGGCATCCGGATCGGCGAGCGGCAGGCAGCCCAGCATGGCGAGCCGAGCCTCCTCGGCATGGTCGAGCAGCTCGAGCTCGAGGCCGGTGACCCGCCGCACCCGGCGAAGGAATTCCGGCCCGTCGATAGCTCGCCGGCAGGCTTCGGTCGCCACGCAGCGGACCGCCGCGCAGCGGTGGCGGGCGATGATCCGCGCGCAGACCTTGAGCGCCGCGAGCGTGCGGGCCATGGCCGCCTCGGAGAGCCGCTCGTAGCGGCTCAGGCCCTCGCCCAAGCGGACGATCCGCGAAAAGCTGTCGACCACCTCGAGGCCCTCGGGTCGCACCTCGCAGACGAGCAACCGACAATTGTTGGTCCCGAGGTCGAGCGCCGCCAGCCGATCGCCCAGGCGTGGCCGAACGGCGGCTCCGAGATCGGTGGGCTCGGCCGGGAGGTCCATGGGAGCGGCTCGTGCGCCTCAGATCCCTCAATCTACTGCCCGAAACGGACGGCGCAAGAACCGGCGCGGCGGGCCTTGCCCGGGGCGGAGCCGGTTGCTAACCGCTCGCGCGTCGCAAGGGGCGGACGAGGTCGCGATGAGCGAGCGGGTGATCGCGCAGAAAGCTCCCTTCAAGGTGGAGCTCACCGCGGGCGAGACCTATTGGTGGTGCGCCTGCGGACGCAGCGCCAAGCAGCCCTTCTGCGACGGATCGCACAAGGGCACCGGCCTCGCACCCGTGAAGCACGTCGCTACGGCGAGCGGCCCGGCCTTCCTGTGCGGCTGCAAGCACACGCAGCGCGTCCCCTTCTGCGACGGCACCCACAAGAGCCTCTGAGCGTGCCGGCCCGTCTCGCTCCGTTCGCGGCCACGCTCGCGGTCGCGGCCCTCGCCGGCTGCGCTCGCCAGCCGCCGACCCCGCAGCTCTGCCCGAAGCCGGCGATCCTGGACGGCGCCCAGACGCTCGAGCGGCGCAGCGGGCCCGGCCCCACTGACTTCGCCTGGCGGGCGACCCTGACCGGAATCGGCGGGGGCTGCCGCTACTCCGGCGACGGCGTCGAGCTCCGCTATACGCTCGACATGGCGATCTTGCCCGGTCCGGGTGCCGCACCCGGGGCGGGCGGGCGGCTCGAGCTGCCCTGGTTCGTGGCGGTGGTCGACCCGAGCGGGACGGTGGTCGACAAGCAGACCTTCAGCTCCACGATCGAGGTCCCGCAAGGACCGGGGCCGAGGCTCGCGAGCGAGCGGGTCGAGCAGCGGATCGCCGGTGTGGGCTCCGGCGAAGGGCCGGCCTGGCGGATCTATTTCGGCTTCGAGGTCGATCCCGAAGAGGGACTGCGTAGACTGCGCGAGCGGGCCCGCTAGGCCGCGGCGGCCGGCGGCGCGACGTAGCGGCGGTAAAGGAAGCCAACGCCCACGAGGGAGAGGCCGAGGGCCAAGAACGAGGCGGCCCGATAGAGCCCCTCCAGTTCGCCGAGATCGAACAAGAACGCCTTGAGGATGGCGAGTGCACCCACGCCGAGCGCTGCCGCCCGCAGCGGCCGCGAGCCCGCTCGCACACCTAGGGCGAGCAGGAAACCCGCATAGGCGAGCCAGGCCGCGGACCAGGCGAGCCATTCGGCATCGCCCGTGGGCCCCACCAGCACCGGCCCCTGGAATGCTCGGCGGACCTCGAGGGTGAGCCAGAGCAGGCCGAGCCCGACCGCCGCGATCGCGGCGGGACGGCGCAGCACGGCCGGCGGCAGCCCAGGCCCCTGCCCCGCGCGCATCGCCACCCAAACCGCCCCGAGCGCCGGGGCGAGGTAGGCCGGGGCGAGCAGGTTGGCGATCGGCCAGGGCCCCACCGGCTCGCCGGTCACGAGCGGGTTCAGGGGCAGGAGAAGCACCGCGAGCTGCAAGAGCCCGACGCCCGCCACCAGATGGCCGAGCCAGCGCAGGATCGGGCTCGCCGGGCTCGCGCCGAGCCGCCACAACACGATCGCGGTGAGCAGCCAGCCGAGTGTGCTCGCGGCCAGGGTCGGCAGCCGCAGCAGATCGTCGAGCCCCTCGGCGCCCGCGATCGTCGCGAGGAGCCGGGTGAACAGAAGGAGCCAGAAGAGCGTCGCGCCCGTCTGTAGCATGGCCTCGAGGTCCGGGACCGGGGGGGCCGAGACCGGGCGGAGGAGGCGTGCCGCGGCCACGAGCGCGAGGAGCGGCAGGCCGTGGCCGTAGAGCAGCACCGGCCAGTCGGAGCCGGCCGAGGCGAGCTCGATCCCCTCGAGCGTGCGGGCGAGGACCACGAGCAGAAGAACGGCCGCCGGGAGCCGCAGCGCCGGCAGGGCGAGACG
>CALBAK010000017.1 GCA_937926445.1 uncultured Alphaproteobacteria bacterium | reverse complement strand
GCGGGCGAGCTCGAGCCCGGCCACGAGGCCGGCGGCGAGCGCGGCCCGGCGTTCGAGGCCGGAGGCGAGGCCGGCCGGCAGGAAGCTCGCGAGATCGCGCCAATCCTGGCCGGTCAGGCGGCGGGCGATGCGCTCGAGCATGGTCTCGACGGTCGGAAGCGGCGGGCGAGTGAGGCGCAGCCGGTCGGGCGCACGCCGGACGGCGAGCCGGGCGCCGGCCGCCACGAGCTCGGCGAGGCTCGCCCCAAGCCGCGGCTCCACCCGGACCGGCAGGGCCTCGGCGGCACCGCGCGGCAGCCGCTCGCGGCCCAGCCGCGGCCGGCCCTCGAGCCAGACCACGGCGGCGCGGATCGCCTCGAGCGTGCCGAGCCGCTCGGCGAGGGCCCGGGCGGCGAGGCCGGCAGCGGGCTGGTCCCGCTCGGCGGGCGGCAGGAGAAGCTGGGATTTGAGGTAGGCGAGCCAGGCGGCCATGACGAGATATTCGGCCGCGACCGCGAGGCGGGCGGCCTTCGCTCGCTCGAGATAAGCGAGATACTGATCGGCGAGGGCCACGATCGAGATGCGGCCGAGATCGACCTTCTGGGCGCGGGCGAGGTCGAGCAGGAGATCGAGCGGGCCCTCGAACCCCTCGAGGCTGACGGCGAAGTCCTGTGCCGGGGCGAGCACGGCGGCCGCCTCACCAGAGGCCGAGTTTCAGGACCAGGGCGAAGAGCAGATCGGCCATCGGCAGGAGGACCAGGAGGAGCGGGTTGAAGCTGTAGCCGAGCTGCGCGGCGGCGAGCGGCACGAGGACCGCGAGGCCCAAGAGGACGAGCAGCCCGAGCCGCTCGATGCGGGCGAAGCGCCGAGCCAAGGGCCCGGGCAAAAGGCCCGTGAGGATCCGGCCGCCGTCGAGCGGCGGCAAGGGGATCAGGTTGAACGCGGCGAGGAAGACGTTGGCGACGACCGCGTTGTTGAGGTTCTGGTGCAGCCAGGCGCCGAGCCATTCGGGCGGCAGGTGGGTGAAATGCATGGCCCAGGCCGCGATCACCGCCTGCAGCATGTTCACGGCCGGTCCGGCGAGCGCCACCCAGACCATGTCGCGCTTGGGGTCGCGCAGGCGTTGGAAGGCGACCGGCACGGGCTTGGCCCAGCCGAAGACGAAGGGCGACTTCATGAAGATCAACAGGCCCGGCAGCACCAAGGTGCCGAACGGGTCGACGTGGCGCAGCGGGTTGGCGGTGACCCGGCCGAGCCGGCGGGCGGTGTCGTCGCCGAGCTTCTCGGCCGCCCAGCCGTGCGCCGCCTCGTGCAGCGTGATGGCGAACAGCACGGGCAGAAGCCACACCGAGAGGGTGCGGCCGAGCTCGGCCAGGCTCTCCACCGTTCAGCCCGTCCCGAGAAGCCGCTCGAGCTCGGTCGCGGCGGCCGCGACCGCGAGCGGGGCGCGCGGCCCCGGCCGCTCGGCGAGCCGAGCGAGCCGCTCGAGGAGCCCGTCCGAGGCGGGCGGCAAGGCTTCGAGAAGCGCGCTCGTGCCGGCGAGTTCGCCGCGGCAATGGAGGACGAGGTCGCAGCCGGCGGCAAGGGCGGCCCGGGCCCGCTCGGGCACGGCTCCCGAGAGTGCCCCCATGTCCAGATCGTCGCTCAAGAGCAGGCCCCGAAAGCCGATCGCCCCGCGGATGGTCGCCTCGATCACGCGCGGCGACAGGGTGGCCGGCCGCTCGGGATCGAGGGCCTCGTACACCAGATGCGCGCTCATGCCCAAGGGCGCATCGGCGCAGGCGCGAAAGGGCAGGAAGTCGCTTGCCGCGAGCTCCCCCGCCGAGGCCTCGACCCGCGGCAGGACGAGGTGGCTGTCGAGCCGGGCCCGGCCGTGGCCGGGCAGGTGCTTGATCACGCCCAAGACGCCACCCTCGCGAAGCCCCTCGAGCAGCGCCCGGCCGAGCCGGCCGACGCGCTCGGGATCGCCGCCGAAGCTGCGATCGCCGATCGCCTCGGTGGTCTCGGGGAAGGCGAGGTCGAGGCAGGGCGCCGCGGTCGCGTCGATCCCGACCTCGGCGAGATCGTGGGCGATCAGCCGGCCGACCAGGCGGGCGGCGCGCTCGCCCGAAGCGTTGTCGCGGACGGCGAGCGCGCCCACGGCCGCCATCGCCGGCAGCGCGCGCCATTCGGGTGGGCGCAGCCGCTGCACTCGGCCGCCTTCCTGATCGACGAGGAACAGCAGGGGCCGCGGTCCGCAGGCGCTCCGCACATCGGTGACGAGACGGCGGAGCTGGGCCCGGTCGCGGCAGTTGCGGGCGAAGAGGATGACGCCCGCGGGCGGCAGCCGCGCCAGGACCGCCGCCTCCGCCGCCGTGAGGACGGGGCCTTCGAGGGCGACGATCGCCGGGCGGGGAGGACTCAACGGCCGCCCACGACGAAGCACTCGGTGCCGGCGGCCTTGAGCCGAGCGCAAGCGCGGGCGGCACTCTCGCGATCGGGGAAGCCCACTCCCTGCAGCCGGTAGAGGGTGAGACCGCTCGCGAGCTTTGCCTCGTCGACCCGCAACCGCAGCGAGCCCAGGACATCGGGATGCCGGCTCTGGAGCCGGCTCCAGCCGCGCTCGGCCGCCTCGCGCGAACTCACCGCGGCGATCTGCACGCCCCAGGGACCGCCACCGTCAGGAGCGGGTGGGCTCGGCGCTCCCGGCTCCCGGCCGGCGGCCTCGCGGGCGGCGAGCCGCTCGGGCGCTGGCGAGGGTGCGGGCGCGGCCGGACGGGCGGTCGCGGAAGGCGGAGCGGGCGGGGCGGCGGACGTGACCGGGGAGGGTCGAACCGGAGAGGCCGGGTCGGGACGCTCGAGGCGTGCGGCGGGCGCGGCCGGCCCTTCGGCCGGCCCGGTGCTCGCTCGGGCTGCCGCCGTGGTGGTCGGTTCTGCGGATTGGGTTCGGGAGGTGGGCGCCTCGCCGGCCCGTGCCGGCTCGCCACTGCCCGAGGGCAGCGGCATCGGTCGCAACGGCTCTGGGCCGAGGGCCGGGGTGGCGGCCGGCGGCGGAGCGAGCGCCACGCTCGCCCGGTCGGGCGCGGTCGCGGCCGGGACCGAGGGCGCGGTCGGGCGGATGGTGCCGTCGGCCGCGGCGGCACCGCTGCCGGGGAGCGCCGAGCCGGTCGGAGCCGCTGCGGTCACCACGGCAGGGGGCGAGGGGGCCGGGCTCGCGGCCGTCGCGGGTGGTTCGGGCGGTCGGGCCGGAGGCGGGGCGACGAGCGCCGGATCGGCCTCGGCGAGCGTGCGCGGTGGTGCCGGCTCGCGCGGTAGCAGACGCTCGACCCGCGGGGCGGGCGGCGGCCCGTTCAGCACGCTCGCGATCCCGTGCCGCTCGCCCTCGAAATCGACCCCGCCCGGGGTGTCGGGCGGTCGCTTGATCGGCCCGGGGGCGGCTCGGATCAGGGGCGGCTCGCCGCCGCCCGGATAGGCGTCGCGCCAGGCGAGCCAGACGATCGCGGCGAAGCCCACGAACACGGCGGCGAGCAGGGTCGGCAGGACGATTCGGCGAAAGACGCCGCGCCGCGGCGGGTCGGCCGCGATCAGCTTGGCACGGTCCTTGCGGCCCGCTCCCAGCGTCTCGTGGATGCTCGCCATCCTCCTTCTCCTCGCCGGGCCTTCTCAGTGCAGCTCCTCGACCGGTGTGACGCCGATCAGAGCGAGGCCCGTCGCGAGCACCGTGCGCACCGCCTCGAGCAGGGCGAGGCGAGCGAGCGTGAGCGGCCGGTCCTCGGCCACGAGGAAGCGAAGATCGGGCACTTCCTTGCCCCGCGTCCAGAGCGCATGGAACTGCGCGGCGAGATCTTGGAGGTAGAAGGCGATCCGGTGCGGCTCGGACTGCTCGGCCGCCGCCTTCACGGTCCGCGGCCAGGCGGCGACGGCCCGGACCAGGGCGAGTTCGGCCGGATCCTCGAGCCGGGCGAGCGGGGCGTCCACGAGCTCCGCCGCGGTGCGCGGCAGGGCCTGCTCGGCGGCGTGGCGGAACACCGAGCGGATCCGGGCGTGCGCGTACTGGACGTAGAAGACCGGATTGTCCTTCGACTGCTGCGTCACCTCGACGAGGTCGAAATCCAAGGGCGCGTCGTTGCGGCGGGTGAGCATCATGAAGCGGAAGACGTCCTTGCCGACCTCGTCGACGACGTCGCGGAGCGTCACGATGCGGCCGGCCCGCTTGCTCATCTTCAAGGGCTTGCCGCCGTCGAGCAGGTTGACGAGCTGGCAGAGGCGGATCTCGAGGGTGGCGGCGCCGTCCGAGAAGGCCGCGACCGCCGCCTGCAGGCGTTTGACGTAGCCCGCATGGTCGGCGCCCCAGACGTCGATCATGCGATCGAAGCCGCGCCGCCACTTGTCCATGTGGTAGGCGACGTCGGCGGCGAAGTAGGTCCAGTGCCCGGTCGAGCGCTTCAGGGGTCGGTCGGTGTCGTCGCCGTAGGCGGTCGCCCGGAACAGGAGCTGAGGCGCCGGCTCCCAGTCCTCGACGGGCTTGCCCTTGGGCGGCGGGAGGGTGCCCGTGTAGAGGAGGCCCTTCTGCTCCATGAAGGCGAGGGCGGCTTCGACCTCGCCCGCCTCGACGAGTGCCCGCTCCGAACGGAACACGTCGTGGTGGACGCCGAGGGCGGCCAGATCGTCCTTGATCCGCTCGAGCATGGCCTCGACCGCGCGCCGGGCGAAGAGCGGCATCCACTCGGGTTCCGGCCGACCGAGCCAGCGCGGTCCCTCGCTTTCGGCCAGCGCCCGGCCGACCGGGACCAGGTATTCGCCGGGGTAGAGCCCCTCGGGGATCGGCCCGATCGCCTCGCCGAGGGCCTCGCGGTAGCGCAGATGGACCGAGCGGGCGAGAGTTTCGATCTGGGCGCCGGCGTCGTTGACATAGTATTCGCGGGTGACCTTCCAGCCGGTGTAGGCCAAGAGATTGGCCAGCGCGTCGCCGAACACCGTACCGCGGCCGTGGCCGACGTGGAGCGGCCCGGTCGGGTTGGCCGAGCAGTACTCGACATCGACGGGCCGGCCCTTGCCGAGATCGACCCGGCCGTAGTCGAAGCCGAGCGCGAGCACGTCGCGCAGGCGGCGGCGCCAGAAATCGGGCGCGAGCCGCAGATTGACGAAGCCGGGCGGGGCGGCGGTGGCCTCGACCACTTCGGGGTCGGCGCGCAGGGCTTCGGCGAGGCACCGGGCGAGGTCGAGCGGCCGCAGGCCGGCGGGCTTGGCGAGCAGGAGGGCGGCGTTGGTCGCGGCCTCACCGTGCGCCGCTTCGCGCGGCGGCTCGACGAGCACGGAATCGAGCGGCAGGCCCGGCGGCAGTCGGCCGTCGCGCACCAGGCCCTCGAGGGCGGCGCGGATCCGATCGGCGAGGTCGTCGAAAGCGTTCATCTCGTCTCGCGGCTGGTTTCGAAGAGGCGGTCGTACTCGTCGATCGCGTATCGGTCGGTCATGCCGGCAATATAGTCGCGTACCGCGGCAGCCGTCGCCTGCCGATCGACCGCCCGGGCCCGCCAATGGTCGGGCAGGCATTCGGGCGCCTCGAGGAAGGCGGCGACCAGCGATTCGACCAGGCGCTCGGCTTTGCGGCTCATCCGGTTGACGGTGAAATGCCGGTACACGCGCTCGCCGAGGAAGGCCCTGAGCGCCGCCACCGCCTCGGCCATGGCCGTGGCGAACCCCACGAGCGGCCGCTCCTGGGCGCGGACCGCGGCCGGCGAATCGGGCCTGGCAGCGTCGATCCGCCGCCGGCTCTCGGCCACCAGGTCGCGCACCAGAGCGTCGATCAGCCGACGGGTGGTCTCGTGCGCGAGCCGCCCGCGCTCGAGGCCGCGATGGGCTTCCAGCAGGTCGTGTACGAGCGGACCCACGCCGGGCAGAGGCAAAAGGTCCTCGGGTGCGAAGAAGCCGGCCCTGAGGCCGTCGTCGAGGTCGTGGGCGCAATAGGCGATGTCGTCGGCCACCGCCGCCACCTGCGCCTCGAGCGGCGGCTGGCTCGAAAGGTCGATGCGCTCGGCGAGCGGATGGCGGGCGATCGGCTCGGGGAGGGGCCCGTGCAAGGGTCCGTTGTGCTTGACCACGCCCTCGAGCGTCTCGAAGGTCAGGTTGAGCCCGTCGAAGGCGGCGTAGCGCCGCTCGAGCGCGGTCACGATGCGGAAGGTCTGGAGGTTGTGGTCGAAGCCGCCGAAGGCCGAAAGCGCCCGATCGAGCGCCCGCTCGCCGGCATGGCCGAAGGCCGAATGGCCGAGATCGTGGGCCAGCGCGATGGCCTCGGCCAGGTCCTCCTCGACAGCGAGGGCACGGGCCACGGTGCGGGCGATCTGCGCGACTTCGAGGCTGTGGGTGAGGCGAGTGCGGTAATGGTCGCCGAGGGAGGGGGCGAAGACCTGGGTCTTGCCCTCGAGGCGGCGGAAGGCGGTCGAATGCACGATGCGGTCGCGGTCGCGCTGGAAGGCCGTGCGCAAGGGGCTCTCGGGCTCGGGCACGACACGACCCAAGCTCGCCTCCGGCCGGCAGGCGCAGGGGGCGAGGCTCAGCCGCATCGGGGCCTTCTCCGTGCCGGACCGATGCGCCGGGCCGCGAGCCGGTTTGACAAGCTCGGCGCGATTCTTACATCGTGGGGCAAGTATCGGCAGGATAGGGGCTCGACATGGCCGAGATCAAGGGTCGGCCCGATCCGATCCGGGTCACGCAGGCGGCGGCCCGGCGGATCGCCGAGCTCGTCCGCAAGGACGGTCGGCCGGGGCTCAAGCTCAGGGTCGCGGTCGAAGGTGGCGGCTGTTCGGGCTTCCGCTACCGACTCGAACTGGACGACAAGGCGCAGCCCGACGACGTCACCGTCCGGGCGGGGGGAGCGGAAGTCGTGGTCGACGGCCTGTCGCTGCTCTACGTGCTCGGCGCCGAACTCGATTTCGTCGACGATCTGAGCGGCGCCTATTTCAAGGTATCGAACCCGAACGCCTCGAGTTCCTGCGGCTGCGGCTCGAGCTTCTCGATCTGATCGCGGGCGCCGCCCCGGCCCCGGCTACGCGCGGCCGCGGCTTCGGCCGTCGCGGAGCGGACGGCCGGCCTCAGGCGCTGCCGATCAGGATGCCCGAGAGGAAGACCAGGAAGCCGCCGACCACGATCTGGAAGGCGGCCTGCAGGAACGGGGTGTCCATGTAGCGGGCGCGAACCCAGGCGATCGCCCAGAGCTCGAGCAGCACGATCGCGACCGCGAGCGTGGTGGCGATGCGGAAGTCGGGGATGAGGTAGGGGAGGGTGTGGCCGAGGCCGCCGAGCGTGGTCATCCCACCACACACCCAGCCGCGGATCCAGGGATGGCCGCGGCCGGTCAAGGCCCCGTCGTCGGAGAGCGCTTCGGCGAAGCCCATCGAGATCCCCGCACCGACCGAGGCGGCGGTACCGACCAGGAAGGTCTCCCAGGAATTGCCGGTGGCCATGGCGGCCGCGAAGAGCGGAGCGAGCGTGCTCACCGAGCCGTCCATGAGACCGGCGAGGCCGGGCTGGACGAACTGCAGGACGAAGCGACGATGCGCCAGCTCTTCCTCGCTCTTGCCCGCTTCGCCCGCGAGATGCCGCTCCTCGAGCCGCTCGGCCGTGGCGACGTGTTGCTGCTCGGTCTCGGCGAGGTCGATCAGGAGCTTGCGGATGCTCGCGTCGGTCACGTGCCGGGCGGCCTTGCGGTAGAAGTTGCCGGTCTCCTCTTCGATCTCTGCGGCCTGGCGGCGAACCGCTTCGAGGCCCAACGGGCGAGTGAGCCACAAGGGCTTCCTTCGCACGAAGCCGCGGATGTCTTCGCGACGGACGAGCGGGATGTGCTCGCCGAATTTCTCGCGATAGAGGTCGATCAGTCGGCGACGATGCTCGCTCTCTTCCTCCGCCATCGCCTCGAAGACCTTGGCGGTCGCTGGGTACTGCTCGCGCAGACCCTCCGCGTAATCGCGGTAGATCCGCCCGTCTTCCTCTTCGAGGGTGATGGCGAGGGCGAGGATCTCGCGCTCGGAGAGATCGGTGAACCGCTTCTGCGGCCGCAGGGCGAAACCGAGCATGGGGCCTCTCGTGTGACCGACGCGGGTCGTCGCGTTCTGTCGCGTCTACGAGCTTGGAACCGTTCTAGATCGCTCCCGGACGGCCGCCAAGCGCGCCTTCCGCGCTTGGGTCGTCCGGCGTCGGCGCCCGGCGCCGGGTCCGCTCCGACGGTTCGGCCTCGGCGGGCGGTCCGGCGCGGCCGCGGACGGGGCTCAGCGCATCGGCACGAGTTCGGGGGCGAGGCCCCGGGCCGCGAGGTCGCGGCCGATCTCCTCGAGGTAGATCGGGTTCATGACCAGGACGACGTCCGGGCGCACCTCGGGCAGATCGTCCGGCCCCACGATCCGATGTCCGGTGCCGGCGAGCCAGCGGCCGCGCTTGTGCGGGTTGACGTCGACCACGGCTGCGATCTCGGCGCCGAGGCCGAGCACGGCGAGGAAGGAAACGGCCTTCGAGCCCGAGCCCCAGATCGCGACCCGCCGGCCTTCGGCCCGCCAAGCGGCGAGCCGCTCTTCGAACCCTTCGCGCTTCGCGGCGATCCCGCTGCGGAAGGCCGCGATCAGGGCCCGGGTCTCGGCGAGATCGTCTTCGAGCGGGAGCGAGGGGGCGGTCGGGCCGGGGGCGGGCCGCGCCTCGAGGACGAGGTACTGCTCGTCGTAGCAGCGCCGGAGGGCGTGGACCGAAAAGCGCTCGCGGCGGAACAGACGGGCGAGCGAGCCGGCGGTGAAGTAGCTCGCGTGTTCGTAGTAGAGGTCCCAGAAGGCCCGCTCGATCAGGATGCGACGCAGATCGGGCAGCTCGAACATCACGACCGTCTCGGGCCGCTCGCCCACCGTCTCGCGGACGGTGCGCAGGAAGGCCGAGACCGGCCCGATATGCTCGAGGGTGTGCCGGCAGACGAGGTAATCGGGGGCGAGGCGGCGCCAGGTGGGGCCGTAGAGATCGCGCACGAAGGTCAGGTGCGAAGCCGCCGGCGAGGCGACCCGCTCGGGCCGGAAGCCCGGGTCGATGCCGATGCCGCGGCAGCCGGTCCGCTCGGCGAGCGCGACCAGAAAATCGCCCTTGCCGCAACCGATCTCCACGACGAGCCGATGGCGCAGCTCGTACGCGGCCGCCTGGTCCTCGCAGAGCTCGGCCAAGAAGCGGAGAAAGCGGGGCGAGAAGACCTGGGTCTCTTCGTAGGCCGGGGAATAGTGCTGGACGGTCGGATCGAAGGCGGCGTTGAAGAGGAAGCCGCAGGCCGGACAGAAGACGAGGTCGAGCTCGCCGCGCGGGAAGGCGCGCGCTTCGGCTTCGCTGTCGACCATGAGGCAGGAATGGACGGGCACGGACGGCACCCGCCAGACCGGCTCGAGGGCCGGCGAGGCACAGGCCGGGCAGGCCTCGATCCGGCTCACGCGGCGATCCGCGGCGAAGGAAGCGGGACGAGGAAGCGGCCGCCGGTCTGCCGATAGGCCCGTTCCTGGGCAACGATCTCGGCCTCGATGTTCCAGGGCAGGATCAGGAGACAGTCGGGCCGCTCCTCGAGGATGCGCGACGGCGGAACGACCGGCAGCCGCACGCCCGGCACGAAGCGGCCCTGCTTGAAGGGGTTCTTGTCGGCGACCCAGTCCAAGAGTTCGGGGCCGAGCCCGCAATAGTTGAGGAGAATGGTACCTTTGGCCGCGGCCCCGTAAGCCGCGATTTTGTTTCCTTCGCTTTTGAGCCGGAGCAGGAGCGCCCGCAGATCGGCGCGCAGCCGAATCACCCGCTCGGCGAAGCCCGTGTAGAAGGCGTGTCGGTCCAGCCCGATCGTCCGCTCCTCGGCGAGGGCGGCGGCCACGGTCGCATCCGGGCGGTCCTCTTTGGCGAGAAAGAGGCGGAGCGAGCCGCCGTGGATCGGCACGCGCTCTACCCGGACCAGAAAGAGGCCGTGCGGGCGCACGAGGCGCTCGACCGCATGGACCGAGAAATAGCAGAGATGCTCATGGTAGATCGTATCGAAGGCGAGCTTCTCGACCAGATCGCGCACATAAGGGACCTCGATCACCGCCCGGCCGTCGTCTTTGAGGAGGAGCCGGATCCCGTCGAGGAAGCCGTGCACGTCGGCGACGTGCGCGAGCACGTTGTTGGCGTGCACGAGATCGGCCGCCCGGCCTTCGGCGGAAAGGCGCTCGGCGAGCGCGCGGCCGAAGAAGGCCTCGATCGTCTCGATCCCTTTCGCGCGGGCGGCCGCGACCGGGCCTGGTGCCGGATCGACACCCAGCACCCGCACCCCGGCCTGCCGGTAGAACTGCAAAAGGTAGCCGTCGTTGGAGGCGAGCTCGAGGACGAGCGTGTCGGGCCCGGGCGGGAGTTCCGGCAGCCGTTCGGCCACGTGCGCTCGCGAATGCTCGAGGAGTGTCGCCGAGACCGAAGAGAAGTAGGGATAGTCGCGGCCGAAGAGGATCTCGGGCGGGACCGTGTCGAGGATCTGGACGAGCGTGCAGGCCGGGCAGAAGATCACGTCGAGCGGGAAGCGCGGCTCCGGTCGGTCGAGCTCCTCCGCGCCGAGAAAGCCGTCGGAGAGGGGGAGGGTACCGAGCGAGAGGACGGGCAGCAGCTCGCGTCCGCCGCAGGACCGGCAGGCGGTGATCCGGCTCACGCGGCTCGTCTCCAGGCGAGATCGGGGCCGAGCCGGCCGGCCGCGAGATGCTCCTTGATCCGAGCGAGCCGGATCAGCTTGCCGCCCTCGAGATCGGCGAGCGAAAGGCCGTGGCGCTCGTAAGCCTCCTTGAGATCGCGGATACCGGCCTCGACCGTCCAGGCCGGGCGGAAGCCGGGGACGCGCTCGCGGATCTTGGCGAAGCTCACGCGATAGTTGCGCTTGTCGGGCCCGCCGCCCGGCGCGTAGGCGATCACCGCACCCGGGACCGCGGCTGCGACCATCTCGGCGAGATCGCGCACGCGGTGATTGTCCTCGTCGCGGCCGACGTTGAAGGCCTCGCCGTGCACCGCTTCGCGGGGGGCCTCGAGCACGGCCACGAAGGCGGCCGCCATGTCCTCGACGTGGACGAGCGGCCGCCAGGGCGTGCCGTCGGACTTGACGAGCACCCGCCCGGTGGTCAGCGCGTAGCCCAACAGGTTGTTGACGACGAGATCGCCGCGCAGCCGCGGGGCGCGCCCGTAGGCCGTGGCCGAGCGAAGGAAGACCGGCGAGAAGCGATCGTCGGCCATGGCGAGAAGGTCGCGTTCGACCCGGATCTTGCTCTCGGCATAGGGTGTCACGGGGTTGAAGGGCGCCTCCTCGTCGAGGATCGCATCGCCCGCCGCACCGTAGGCCGAGCAGGAGGAGGCGAAGAGGAAACGCGACACACCGGCCTTCTTGGCGAGCCGGGCGAGCCGAACCGAGGCCTCGTGGTTGATCGCGAAGGTCACGGCCGGATCGAGGTCGCCCAAGGGATCGTTCGAGATGCCGGCCAGATGGAGGACCGCATCGAGACCCTTGAGGTGGCGGCGCTCGACGGCTCGGATGTCGAGCGGCAGATCGACGGGCTCCGCGGGCTCGGGGCCGAGCGCGCAGCCGGCGAACAGGCCGGAATCGAGGGTCACGACGCTGTGACCGCGCTCCCGTAGCCGCCGCCAGAGAATGCGGCCGACATAGCCGTCGGCCCCGGTCAGGAGCACCCGCACGTTCGCCCCCCCCTCGCCCGCGCTCCCGGCCGCCGGGACAACCGCCCCGCCGCGGACGGTGGCCGCACGCCCGTCCGGTCGGCGCGGCCCGCGGTTCAATCCCAGATCTTCCACGGCGCTCGGCCCGATTCCCAGAGCTGCTCGAGGCGCACCTTGTCGCGGAGCGTGTCCATGCACTGCCAGAAGCCCTCGTGCCGCCAGGCCATGAGCTGGCCGTCGCGGGCGAGGCGCTCGAGCGGGCCCTGCTCGAACATGGTCGAATCGTTCTCGATATAGTCCGCGACCTCGGGCTCGAGAACGAAGAATGCGCCGTTGATCCAGCCCTCCTCGAGCGGCTTCTCTGTGAAGGAGACGACCCGGTCGCCCTCGAGGTCGAGCCGGCCGAAGCGGGCCGGCGGATGCACCGCGGTGACGGTGGCGAGCTTGCCGTGCCGCTTGTGGAAGGCGAGGAGCTCGCGCAGGTTCACGGTCGAGACCCCGTCGCCCCAGGTCATGAAGAAAGTGCCGCCCATGTACGGCACCAGCCGTTTGATGCGGCCGCCCGTGCCGGTGCCGAGCCCCGTGTCGATCAGCTCGACCTTCCAGTCCTGGCTGTGGTGGCGATGCAGCTCGACCCGCCCGCTGCCGAGATCGACCGTCATGTCGCTCTCGAGCGCACAATAATCGGCCATGTAGCGCTTGATGACCTCGCCCTTGTAGCCGAGCGCGATCACGAAATTCGTAAAGCCGTAGGTGGCGTAATGCATCATGATGTGCCAGAGAATCGGGCGGCCGCCGATCTCGACCATCGGTTTCGGCTTGACGATCGTCTCTTCCGAGAGGCGGGACCCGAACCCACCCGCGAGAATGCCGACTTTCACGACCCCGAACTCCCGGTCGTCGACTCGCGCGGCCGGCACCGGCGTTTCCCCCTCTATCCGCGCATCCTTGAAAATCAGTAAAGCGGCCGTGCGGGCGCGCTTCAACCGTTGTGTCGAGAGCCAACGGAGTCGGGTTCGCGTGCCGCACGTCCGAGGAGGGGATCGTGACCGACCGGCCACAGGGGTTGCAGCGCGGCCTCACCCAGTACGGCGACCCCGACTTCGCCCGCTATCTGCGCCGCTCCTTCGCCCGCTCGACCGGGCTCTCCGAGGCCGTGCTCGATCGGCCCGTCGTGGGCATCTGCGCGAGCCCCTCCGAGCTCAACCATTGCCATCGCACGATGGGCGAGCTCGTCGAGGCGGTCCGCCGCGGGGCGCTGGCCGGAGGTGCCCTGCCGCTCGCCTTCCCGACCGTCTCGCTCGGCGAGCCCTTCCTCCACCCGACTTCGCTCTACTTGCGCAACCTGATGGCGCTCGACGTCGAGGAGATGCTGCGCGCCCAGCCGCTCGATGCGGTCGTGCTCGTGGGCGGCTGCGACAAGACCGTGCCGGCCCAGCTCATGGGTGCCGTCTCGGCGGAGGTGCCGGCGGTCCAGCTCGTGGTCGGCCCCATGCTCGCCGGCCGCTATCGGGGCGAGCGGCTCGGTGCCTGCACCGACTGCCGGCGCTTCTGGGCGCGCTATCGCGCGGGCGAGCTCGATGCGGCCGAGATCGCCCGGGTCGAGGGCCGGCTCGCGGTGACCGCCGGCACCTGCGCGGTGATGGGCACGGCCTCCACCATGGCCTGCCTCGCCGAGGCGATGGGCCTCGCTCTACCGGGCTCGGCCGCGATTCCCGCGGTGCACGCCGATCGGCTGCGGATCGCCGAGGCCACGGGCGCGCTCGCCGCCCGCCTCGCTGTCGACCCGGCGGCGGAGCGACGGACGATGCGGGCGATCCTGGACCCGCGCGTGCTCGACAATGCGCTGCGGGTGCTCCTGGCGCTTTCCGGTTCGACCAATGCCGTCCTGCACCTCGCGGCGATCGCCGGCCGGGCCGGGCTCGCCCTCGATCTGCGACGGCTCGACGCGCTCTCCGAGGAGACGCCCGTCCTCGTCGACCTCAAGCCCGTGGGCGAGGGCTACATGGAAGATTTCCACGCGGCGGGCGGCGTCCCGGCCCTGTTGCGCGAGCTCGCGCCGCTTCTCCACCTCGACGTGCCGACGATCGACGGGCGCACCCTCGGGGAAGTGCTGGCCGAGCCTCTGCCCGAGCCGGTCGACCGGCGGGTGATCCGCCCGCTCTCGGATCCGGTGGCACCGGTGGGTGGCCTCGTGGCGCTGTTCGGCACGCTCGCTCCCGAAGGTGCCATTCTGAAGCGTGCCGCGGCGACCCCGGCGCTCTTCGAGCGGGAGGGGAAGGCGGTGGTGTTCGACGGGCTCGAGGACCTCGCCCGGCGGATCGACGATCCCGACCTCGAGGTGACGCCTGCCGATTTCCTCGTGCTCAAGAACGCCGGCCCCGCCTCGCCCGCGCGGATGCCGGAGGCGGGATATCTGCCGATCCCGAAGAAGCTCGCCCGGGCGGGCGTGAAGGATATGGTGCGGATCTCGGATGCCCGGATGTCGGGAACCGCCTTCGGCACGGTGGTCCTCCACGTGGCTCCCGATGCCGCCTCGGGCGGGCCGCTCGGGCTCGTGCGCACGGGCGATCGGATCCGCCTTTCGGTGAAGGAGCGGCGGCTCGATCTCTTGGTCGAGCCCGAGGAGCTCGGCCGCAGGCGGGAGGCCTGGCGACCGCCGCCTGTGCCCGAGCGGGGCTGGGCCCGGCTGTGGCAGCGGGAGATCCTGCAGGCCCCCGAGGGCTGCGACTTCGGCTTTCTGCGCGCCGTCGGGACGGGGAGGTGAAGCGATGCGGATCATCCGGGCGGTGCAGGACCTCCGGGACGCCGAGCACGGCGCCCGCGACCTGCCGGGACGGAGTTACGCGGCGCGTGGCTGAGCCGAGGCTCCCGCCGCCGCCCGGCGCCGGGTCCTATCGGGTGATCTATGCCGATCCGCCCTGGCGCTTTTCCACCTGGTCGGCCAAGGGCAAGGGCAGGAGCCCCGAGGCCTGGTACGACTGCCTCGACCTCGAGGCGATCAAGGCCCTGCCGGTCGCCGAATGGGCGGCCGAGGACGCGCTCCTCCTGCTCTGGGCCACCGATCCTCTGCTCGACCGGGCTCTCGAGGTGATCCGCGCCTGGGGCTTCACCTACAAGACCGTGGGCTTCTATTGGGTGAAGCTCAACCCCTCGGGTCGCGGCTTCCACAAAGGCCTGGGTTTCTGGACCCGGGCCAATCCCGAGCCCTGTCTCTTGGCCACCCGCGGCAGCCCCAAGCGACTCAGGCGCGACGTCGAGAAGCTCGTGGTGGCCCCGCGCCGCGAGCATTCGCGAAAACCCGACGAGCTCTACGAGCGGATCGAGCGGCTCGCCGACGGGCCCTATCTCGAACTCTTCGCCCGAACGCGCCGGCCGGGCTGGGACGCCTGGGGGCTCGAGACCGGCCTTCTCGACCGTGGCGGCGGCCCTGTTCGCCGCTGGGCCGCCTCGGGATGGCCCGAGGAATGAGCGAGGCTCGCGAGCGGCTCGCCCCCGCCCGCGGGCCGTGGCACGATGGCGGTGCGGAGGGGTGCATGGCCGAGGTGCGGAAGGAGGATCTCTCGCTCGAGGGCTTTCTCGAGTGGGAGAACCGGCGGCTGGAGCGGTGGGAGCGGGTCGGCGGGGTCGTCCGCATGATGGCGGGCGGCACGGCCGAGCACGACCAGCTGGCGATGCGGATGGCGACCTCCCTCGCCGACCGGCTGCGCGGGGGGCCCTGCATCGTGCACGGTTCGAACCTCAAGGTCGTCTCGCCGCGTGGCGACGTGACCTATCCCGACGTTTTCGTGCGCTGCGGGCAGCCGTTGCGCGGGGTCACGGCGGTCGACGATCCGGTGCTCGTCGTGGAGGTGCTCTCGCCCTCGACCGCGCTCTACGATCTCACCCGCAAGCGGCTCGCCTATCAGAGCATCCCGAGCCTGAGGGTGGTCTTGTGGGTGCATCCCGACCGGATGCGGGTGGACCTCATGCGCCGTGTCGAGACCGGCTGGCGGGACGAGGCGGTGGAGGGTCCGGATGCGGTCGTGGAGCTCGGCGAGCTCGCCATCGCACTGCCCCTTTCCGAGCTCTACGAGGGCGTGCCGCTCGAGGAAGGCTGAGCGCCCGGCGCATGCCGGGGCGGCCGGGCCGCGGCGCCGCGCGCATTGCCGCAGCGCGGCACGGCTGGTAGAAGCCGCGCCGCGCGCGGACCCCTCCCGGAAACGTCAGCCATGAAACTCATCGCCGGCAACGCCAACCGGCCGCTGGCCGAAGCGATCGCCGCTTATCTGCGCGTCGATCTCACCAGGGCGACCGTCCACCGCTTCGCAGACATGGAGGTGTTCGTCGAGATCCACGAGAACGTGCGTGGCGAGGACGTCTTCATCATCCAGCCGACGAGCTATCCGGCGAACGACAATCTGATGGAGCTCCTCGTCATCATCGATGCGCTGAAGCGTGCTTCGGCGCGGCGGATCACCGCCGTCATCCCCTATTTCGGCTATGCCCGCCAGGACCGCAAGCCGGGCCCCCGTACGCCGATTTCGGCCAAGCTCGTCGCCAACCTGATCACCACCGCCGGTGCTTCGCGGGTCCTCACGATGGAGCTGCACGCCGGGCAGATCCAGGGCTTCTTCGACATCCCGGTCGACAATCTTTTCTCCACACCGCTCATGGTGCCGGACATCCTCGAGCGGCTCGGCAACGACAATCTCATGATCGTCTCGCCCGACGTGGGCGGGGTGGCCCGGGCGCGCGGTTTCGCCAAGCGCCTTGACGTGGGGCTCGCCATCATCGACAAGAGACGGGAACGAGCAGGCGTCTCCGAGGTGATGAACGTCATCGGGGACGTGCGCGGGATGCGCTGCATCCTCGTCGACGATATCGTCGATTCGGGCGGCACCTTGTGCAACGCGGCCGAAGCGCTCCTCAAAGCAGGGGCGGTGTCGGTGCAGGCCTATGTGACGCACGGGGTCCTCTCGGCCGGGGCGGTAGCACGGATCGTGGCGAGTTCGCTCGACAGGCTCGTGATCACCGACAGCATCCGCCCGAACGAGGCAGTCCGTGTGACCGACAAGATCCGGGTGCTGTCGATCGCCTCGCTCATGGGCGAGGCGATCCAGCGGATCTCGAGCGAGAGCTCGGTCTCGAGCCTGTTCGATTGAGCGAGGAAGGGGTCTGTTCGGGCGGGAAACCGCGAACCGGAGGGGCAGGAGGAACGGTCCATGGTGCAGCTGTTGAAGGCGGAGCCGCGCGAGCGGACGGGTAAGGGGGGAGCGCGCGCCGTGCGTCGCGCCGGCAAGATCCCGGCGATCGTCTACGGCGGTGGAGCCGAACCGTTGAAGATCAGCCTGGATGCCAAGGAGGTCCAGCGGCTGCTCCACCAGCCGCGCTTCTTCGCCACGGTTCTCGACCTCGAGATCGACGGGCGGATCGAGCACGTGCTGCCGCGCGAGGCGCAGTTCCACCCGGTGACCGACCGGCCGCTGCATCTCGACTTCGTGCGCGCCGCGGCCGGTGCTCGGGTGACCGTGGCGGTGCCCGTGCGTTTCGTGAACGAGGCGCTCTGCCCCGGCCTCAAGCGCGGCGGCGTGTTGAACGTGGTGCGCCGCGAGATCGAGCTCGTCTGCCCGGCGGATGCCATCCCGGCCGAGATAGTCGCCGACCTTTCGGGCTTCGACATCGGCGATTCGGTGCACATCCGCCACGTCACCCTGCCGCAGGGCGTGCGGCCGACGATCACCGATCGCGACTTCACGATCGCCTCGATCGTACCGCCCACCACCGGCGAGGCGCCGGCGGCCGGGGCGGGCGAGCAGCCGGCGGCTTGAGCCGGGCCGCGGCGGGAGCGGGGCCCGGCGCCTTGAAGCTCTTCGTGGGCCTCGGCAATCCCGGGCGGGAGTACGAGGGCAACCGGCACAAT
Organism: uncultured Alphaproteobacteria bacterium; assembly: GCA_937926445.1. Classification (GTDB taxonomy): domain Bacteria; phylum Pseudomonadota; class Alphaproteobacteria; order Geminicoccales; family Geminicoccaceae; genus JANXAZ01. Next base: position 5,756 of record CALBAK010000017.1, on the reverse strand, counting down.
GTCGGCTTCATGGCGGTCGAGCGGATCGCCGCTCGCTGGCGCTTCCCGGCCTGGCGGGCGAAGTGGCAGGGACGGTTGAGCGAGGGCCTGCTCGACGGCGAGCGGGCCCTCCTGCTCGAGCCGCAGACCTTCATGAACGAGAGCGGCCGCTCGGTCGCCGCCGCCGTCCGCTTCCTGAAGCTGCCCTTTCCGGACGTCGTGGTTTTCCACGACGAGCTCGACCTCGCCCCGGGCAAGGTCCGGGTCAAGCTCGGCGGCGGGGTGGCGGGCCACAACGGGCTGCGCTCGATCGCCGCCTGCCTCGGCACGCCCGACTTCCGCCGGGTGCGGATCGGCATCGGCCATCCCGGCCACAAGGACAAGGTGACGGGCCACGTGCTCTCTGACTTCGCCAAGATCGAGCGACCGTGGCTCGAACGGCTGCTCGACGCGATCGCCGAAGCCGCCCCGCTTCTGGCCCGGGGCGACGATTCGGGCTTCATGAACAAGGTGGCGCTGCTCTCCCGCGACCCCGAGGAGGAGGCCCGGCGGGCGGAGCGCAAGGCCACGCGGGCGGCTTCCGCGGGCGAGGGGAGCGGCTGAGATGGGTTTCGCCTGCGGGATCGTGGGCCTGCCGAACGTCGGCAAGTCCACCCTCTTCAACGCCTTGACGGCGACCGCCGCGGCCGCCGCCGCCAACTACCCCTTCTGCACGATCGAACCCAATGTCGGCCGGGTGCCGGTGCCCGACCCCAGGCTCGAGGTGCTGGCCCGGCTCGCGAAGTCCGCGAAGATCGTCCCCACCCAGCTCGAGATCAAGGACATCGCCGGTCTCGTGCGCGGCGCGTCGAAGGGCGAGGGGCTGGGCAACCGGTTCTTGGCGGCGATCCGCGAGGTGGACGCCATCCTCCACGTGCTGCGCTGCTTCGAGGATCCGGACGTCACCCATGTCGAGGGCCGGGTCGATCCCTTGCGCGATGCCGAGCTCGTCGACACCGAGCTCTTGTTGGCCGACATCGAGAGCCTCGAGCGCCAGCGAGACGGGCTCGTCCGCCGGGCCCGCGGCCAGGACCGCGAGGCCAAGGCCAGGCTCGAGCTGATCGAGCGGATCCTGCCGGCCATGGGCGAGGGTACGCCGGCGCGCGCGCTCGCGCTGCCGACCGACGAGCGGGCGCTTCTGCGCGGCCTCAACCTGTTGACCGCCAAGCCCGTGCTCTGGATCTGCAACGTCGAAGAGGCGGCCGCCGCCACGGGCAACGCGTGGACCGCGAAGGTGGCGGCGATGGCGGCGGCGCAGGGCGCCCGCCACGTCGTGATCTCGGCCGCCATCGAGGCCGAACTCGCCCAGCTCGAGCCCGAGGAGCGGCGGGCCTATCTCGAGTCCCTCGGCCTTTCCGAGCCGGGGCTCGCCAAGGTGATCCGCGAGGGCCACGCGCTCTTGGGCCTGATCACCTTCCTCACGGCCGGGCCCAAGGAGGCGCGCGCCTGGACGATCCCCGAGGGCGCCACCGCGGTCGAGGCGGCGGCCGTGATCCACACCGACATCGCCCGCGGCTTCATCTGCGCGGAAGTGATCGCCTACGAGGACTATGTCCGCTTCGGCGGCGAGCAGGGAGCCAAAGAGGCGGGCCGCATGCGGCTCGAGGGCAAGGACTACGTCGTCCGCGACGGCGACGTCTGCCACTTCCGCTTCAACGTCTGAACCCTCCGAGCCGCTCCTGCGGGCCGGCGCGCAAGCTCACCGGGCGGCCGGGGCTCGGCCCCCGATCGACGCCGCCTCGGCCAGGAAGGCGGCGTGAGCCAGGATGCCTCTTTTGTAGCAGACGAGCTCGAACTTCTCGTTCGGGCTGTGGACCCGGTCGTCGTCCAGGCCGAAGCCCAGGAGCAGGCTGTCCATCCCGAGATGGCGGCGGATCGAGGCGGTGACGGGAATCGAGCCTCCGCAGCCGATCAGCGCCGGCTCCTTGCCGAAAACGCGGGCGAGCGCCCGCCGTGCGGCGGCGAGGAACGGCGAATCGGTCGGCACCCGGATCGGCGTGCCCGCCCCCATCTCGGTGATCCGCAGCCGGCAGCCCTCGGGCGTGCGGGCCTCGAGGAAGGTGCGGAGCTGGGCCGCGACCGCGGCGGGCTCCTGATCGGGAACCAGGCGGAAGGAGAGCTTGGCCGAGGCACGGGCCGGGATCACGGTCTTCGAACCCTCGCCCGTGTAGCCGCCCCAGATGCCGTTGACGTCGCAGGTGGGGCGCGCCCAGAGCCGCTCGAGGATGCTGCGGCCGGCCTCGCCCGTCGAGCGGTCGAGCCCGGCTGCGGCCAGAAACGCCCGCTCGTCGAAGGGGATCGCGGCCCACTGAGCCTTCTGCTCGGCCGGGAGCTCGACGACCGCGTCGTAGAAGCCGGGCAGGCGGATGCGCCCTTGCGAATCGTGCAGATCGGCGAGCATGCGGCAGAGCACGTGGATCGGATTGACCACGGCGCCGCCGAACATGCCGGAATGGAGGTCGTGGGCGGGGCCGGAGAGCTCGATCTCGAAATAGGCGATGCCCCGCAGCATGGTGGTGATCGCCGGCTGGTCGACGCCGAGCATGCCCGTGTCCGAGATCACGCAGACATCGGCCTTCAGCTCGTCGCGGTTGGCGAGGAGGAAAGGCTCGAGGCTCTTGGACGAACTCTCTTCCTCGCCCTCGATCAGCACCGAGACGCGGACCGGGAGCGCCCCGTGCACCGCTTTCCAGGCGGCCAGGGCCTCGACCCAGGTCATGAGCTGGCCCTTGTCGTCGACCGCGCCACGGGCCACGAGGCGGGGACCGTGCGGCCCCTCGACCCGGGCCGGCTCGAAGGGCGGGCTCTGCCAGAGCTCGAGGGGGTCGGCCGGCTGGACGTCGTAATGGCCGTAATAGAGGAGGTGCGGGGCGCCGGCCGGCGCGCTCCGGTCGTGCGCCACGACCATGGGTTGGCCCTCGGTTGGCCGCAGCGAGGCCTCGAAACCGATCGCCCGCAGCCGCTCGACGAGCCATGTGGCGGCCCTTCGGGTGTCGGCGTCGAAGGCCGGGTCGGTGCCGACCGAGGGAATCCGCAACAGCTCGACCAGGCGATCGACCGAGTGCTCGAATTCCCGCTCGACCTGGGCCAGGACCGGCTCGACCGCGACCGCGCGCATGGGCATCCTCCGCTCGAACGGCGGGAGCCTGCCGCCCGCCGGCGCAGGGTTCAACCCCGAAGCGGCGAAACCGGAGGCCCGCCTTGAACCTCCTCTTCCTCACCGCCGACCAGTGGCGGGCCGACCATCTCGACCTCGACGGGACGGGGCCGGTGCCGACCCCGAACCTCGCGGCCTTCGCCCGCGAGGCGACCGTCTTTCTGCGACATTACAGCCAGGCGACCCCTTGTGGGCCGGCGCGGGCCTCGCTCTACACCGGCACCTACGCCTTCAACCACCGCTCGATCACGAACGGCACCCCGCTCGACTGGACGCTCACCAATCTCGCCCTCGAGCTGCGCCGGGCGGGCTACGACCCGATCCTGTTCGGCTACACCGACACGAGCGCCGATCCGCGCGTGCTACCGGCCGAGGATCCGCGTCTGCGCAGCTACGAGGGCGCGTTGCCGGGTTTCACAGTCGGCCTCCTGTTGCCCGAGGACGCCGGCCCCTGGCTCGACCATCTGGCGCGCCGCGGCTACGGGCGGATGACGATCGAGGAGGCCTATGATCGGCCCTGGTCGGAGCCGGCGCCCTGGAAGGCCGAGGACAGCGAGAGCGCGTTCCTGGTGGACGAGGCGCTCGCTCGGCTCGCCCGGACCCCGCGCGGGCGGCCCTGGGCGCTGCATGTCTCGCTCATCAAACCGCATCCGCCCTGGATCGCGGCGGCCCCCTGGCACGGCCTCGTGGACCCGCGGCGGACCCGGGCTCCGCTGCGCGCTCCGACGATCGCGGAACAGGCCGGGCTGCACCCGCTCGTGGCGGCCTGGCTCGAGCGCCGGTTCGAGGGATCGCTCGACCGCGGCCTGGTCGGCAGGGGGCCGGCCGATCTCGATCGGGCGACCGTGGCGGGGCTGCGGGCGGTCTATGGCGGGCTCGTCGGCGAGATCGACCGGCAGATCGGTCGGCTCCTCGAGGCGGTTCGCGCCCGCGGCGAGTGGTACGACACGCTCGTCATCGTGACGAGCGATCACGGCGAGCTCCTGGGCGACCATTGGCTCCTGGGCAAGGGCGCCTTCTTCCCGGCGGCCTTCCACGTCCCCTGCCTCGTGCGCGATCCGCGTCGGCCGCGGGGCCACGGCCGCCGCGTCGAGGCCTTCAGCGAGCATGTCGATCTCTTGCCCACGATTCTCGAGGCTCTGGGCCTGCCCGTTCCCCTCCAATGCGACGGGCGCTCCCTGTCGGTTTTTCTTACAGGTGAAAAGCCCGCCCGCTGGCGGCTTTCCGCCCAGATGGAGCTCGACATCCGCGACGGTGCTCGGCTCGGTCCCGCTACGGCCCTGGGCCTCGCGGCCGATGCCTGCGGCCTCGCCGTCGATCTCGCCGAGCGCTTCGCCTGTGTTCGTTTCGCCGCACTGCCGCCCATTCTGGTCGACCGGGCCGCCGATCCGGCCTGGACCCGCAACCTCGCGGCGCTGCCCGAAGGCCGCGAGCCGCTCCTCGGGGCGACCGCGCGGCTGCTCGAACTCCGGCTTTTGAAGGCCGACCGGCGACTCTCCGGCTGCCGGCTGACGGCACGCGGTGTCGACGGTCTTTACGATCCCTTGCCGCCCTTGCCGGCGGGTGCGTCGCCGCCGGCCGTCGCCACGGTCCGAGCGTAATGGTCGCAGAGGTCGCGAATGGGGCAGCTCGGGCAGGCCGGCTTGCGGGCGGTGCAGACGTAGCGGCCGTGCAGGACGAGCCAGTGATGGGCGCCCTTGCGGAAGCACTCGGGCACCACCTCGTGGAGCTTCTTCTCGACCTCGAGGGGGGTCTTGCCGGGAGCGAGGCCGGTCCGGTTGGCGACCCGGAAGACGTGCGTGTCGACCGCGATCGTGGGCTCGCCGAAGGCTTCGTTGAGGACCACGTTGGCGGTCTTGCGGCCGACCCCGGGCAGCTTCTCGAGCGCCTCGCGCTCGCGTGGCACCCGGCCGCCGTACTCTTCCACCAGGGTCCGGCAGAGTTCGGCGAGGTTCTTGGCCTTCGAGCGGTAGAGGCCGATCGTCTGGATCTTCTCGCGGATGCCCTCTTCGCCGAGCGCCAGCATCGCCTGCGGGGTGGGTGCTACGGCGAACAGCGCCGGGGTCGCCTTGTTGACCGAGGCGTCGGTCGCCTGGGCGGACAGCACCACGGCCACGAGGAGGGTGAAGGGGTCGCGATAGACGAGCTCGGTGTGCGGGTCCGGCCGGGCGGCCGCGAGGCGCTCGAAGATCGCCTCGGCCTTGGCCCGCGCCGCGCTCGCGGCAGGCGGCCGCGAGCGGCTTGGACGAGGCGACCGTTCCGGCATAACGTCTCTCCGGTGTACGCGATCGGGGTCGCGGGATGACGGTCGCCGAAGAAACGCCGCCACCGCCCTTCGAGGCGGTCCTCTACCCGAACAGCTCGCTCGGTCCATGGGGGGCGGCAACCGTTCTCCTCGTCTTCGCCGCGGTCTGTGGCGCTATCGGCTGCATGTTCGCGCTCCTCGGCGCCTGGCCGGTCACGGGCTTCCTCGGCCTCGACGTTCTGGCGCTCGCCGCGGCGTTCCTGGTCGTCCGCCGCCGCTGCAGGCTGCGTGAGGAGATCCGGCTCGATCCCACGGGTCTGCATCTGCGCCGGGTGG
>CALBAK010000016.1 GCA_937926445.1 uncultured Alphaproteobacteria bacterium | reverse complement strand
GCCTTCGATCCCGCGGCCTCGAGCGCCGCTGGGGCCCGCCGCACGGCCGGGCGTTCGAGGATCGCCTCGGCCTCCCCGCTCACAGCGGCGGCAGGGCGATCGTGGCGCCGGTCTGCGGCACGTCGTAGCCGCGCTGCACCGCCGGCCGTTCGGCGATCGTCCGGTACCAGCGGGCCACGTTCGGATAGTCGGCCCAGTCGATCCGGTGCCACTCCCAACGAGCGATCCAGGGAAAGGTCGCGATGTCGGCGATCGTGTAGTCCCGGCCCGCGAGATAGGGAACCTCGCCGAGCCGCCGGTTCATGACCCCGTAGAGCCGCTTCGCCTCGGTGTGATAGCGCTCTTCGGCATAGGGCGCCTTGCCCGGGTTGAAGCGCAGGAAATGGTGGAGCTGGCCCAGCATCGGCCCGATCGAGGCCATCTGGAAAAAGAGCCATTCGAGGGTCGCGATCCGCTTCGGCCGGTCCATCGGCAAAAAACGCGCTGTCTTCTCGGCGAGATAGATCAAGATGGCGCCCGATTCGAACACGCTCTGGCCGTTGCCGCGGTCGACGATCGCCGGGATCTTGTTGTTCGGGCTGATCTTGAGGAAGGAAGGCTCGAACTGCTGGTCGCGGTTGATGTCGATCGGGTGGACCGTATAGGGCAGGCCGCATTCCTCGAGCATGATCGAGATCTTGCGGCCGTTGGGCGTCGACCAGGTGTAGAGATCGATCATCGCGGCCTCCCGGAGCATCTGCCGCGGCCGCTTCTAGCCGGCCCGGGCAGGCTCGCGAAAGCCCGCCGAGCCGGGTCCCGCCCGCCCCGATCCCGCTTCCGCGACCCGCGGGATCGTGGCATCGCTCGGCCGATAGCGTGGGAGGTGAACGCATGCTCGAGGCGGTATTCCTCGGAATCGCGGCGGCGTACGAGAGCGCGGTGCGCGAGCGGCTCGAGACCCCCTGGCGGCTCACCGTGCTGCCCGACAGCGCCGAACCGGCCGCGGTGGCGGCCGCGCTCGGCCGCGCCGATGCGATCGTCTCGACTCGCCTCGACCGCTCGATGCCGCTCGGCCCCAGGGTCCGCCTCGTCCAGGTGGGCGGAGCGGGGCTCGATGCGGTCGATCTCGAGGCGATCCCGCCCACCGTCGCCGTCTGCAACGCCTTCGGCCACGAGGACGGCATGGCCGAATACGTGATCCTCGCGATCCTCGCCTGGCGCCACCGCTTGCTCGAGATGGCGACGGGCTTCAAGGCCGGCTCCTGGCGCTTCTCGGGCCACATCGGCGATCCGCCGCACGGCGAGGTGGCCGGAGCCACCCTCGGCATCGTCGGGCTCGGTCGAATCGGCCGGGCGGTCGCCCGCCGCGCCCAGGCACTGGGACTTCGGCCGATCGCCTGCAACCGCTCGCTCGTGCCCGATCCGCCCGTAGACGAGCTCGTGCCCTGGAGCCGGCTCGACGTGCTCCTCCCGCGCGTCGACTTCCTGGTCCTCACCTGCGCGCTCGACGCGACCACCAAGGGCTTGATCGACGCCCGTCGTCTCGCCCTGATGCGCCCGGAGGCGGTGTTGATCAACGTCGCCCGGGGGCCGGTCTGCGTCGAATCCGACCTCTTCGAAGCTCTGCGGACGAAGCGGATCGGCGGTGCCGTGCTCGACGTCTGGTGGCGTTACCCGAGCCCGAGCGACCCGGCCCCGCGCCCCTCCGCCTTCCCCTTCCACGAACTCGACAACGTCATCATGACCCCGCACGCCTCGGGCTGGACCGAGGGCCTGTTCCGCCGCCGGGGCGGGCAGATCGCCAGGAACCTCGACGCGCTCGCCCGCGGCACCCCGCTCTTCAACCTGGTCCGCGCCCCGGCCGCGCCTTGAGACGGCATCGAGCCTCCGCGGCCCGCGTACCGGGGGCGCACCGAGCCTCCCACACCCTGCACCGGCGTCTCTTTCCGGTGCCGCACACGCCGACCGGCACGGCGACCGCGCCCGCTCCCGCCCGTTCCGCGCCGGACCTTCGCGCGGCCCGACCGGACCCGGAGATACCCGGGCTATGGCCGGCACCCTTGCCGGTACCGGCCGCCCGTGCTGGCATGCCGGCGTCGAGCGGAGCTGCCGGGATGGATGCGCTGCACGACCGCGACTTCTGCACCTGGACGAAGGAGCAGGTGGAATTCCTGCGCCGCGCCGGGGATTCGGGCACGAACCTCGCGCTCGACCGGGACGGGCTCGTCGAGGAGATCGAAGGCTCGGGCGCCACCGAGAAGCGCGAGCTCGCCTCGAACCCGGCCCGGGTCCCGGACCATCTCGGCGAACTCGCCTGGTCGCGGGCGTCCGATCCCCGGCGGGTGTGGATGCCGACCGTCGAAGAGCACCGCGCACGGGTACGCGCGGTGATCGCGGACAGCCCTAATCCGAAGCCGTTGGTCCCGGTCTGCCCGGAGACCGCATCGCAGATCGCCCTACCGCGCATCGAGCGCAGCGCAAGCGCATCGCCCGACGGCCGGGCCCTGCCCGAGACCTGTCCCTGCACGGCCGAGCAGGTCCTCGACCCCGCCCGGTACCCCGCCGCACCCGGCGGCTGAGGCCCGCGCGCCGGTCTCGACATGGCCACTCCCCTCGACCTCGTGGGACTCGTCGCGGGCTGCTTCCTGGGCGGCGTCGCGCGCTACACCGTCTCGGGCGCGGTCGCCCGGAGGATCGGCGAGACCTTCCCTTGGGGCACGCTCCTGGTCAACACGAGCGGCGCCTTCCTCGCGGGCCTCGCCGCGGGCTCCGGCCTGCTCGCTTCGGAGACCGCCCGCCTCGCTTTCGGCACGGGCTTTCTCGGCTGCTACACCACGGTCTCCTCTCTGGCTCTGCAGACCCTCTTGCTGTCGCGCGGCCGCGAGTACCGGCGCGCTGCCACCAACCTCCTGGGGTCGGCCCTGCTCGGCGTCGCCGCCTGTGCGCTGGGCCTCGGTCTCGGCGGCTTGCTCGCGTGAGCGCCCGGCGTCTCCCGCAGACGATCGCGGTGCATCTCTGGGTCGGCGCCGGCGCCGTGCTCGGCGGACTCGCCCGGCTCCTGGTGAACCTCTTCTTCGGCGCCGCCCTCGGCCTTCCGGGAACCGTGGGCACGCTCGTGGCGAACCTCACGGGCTCCTTCGCGATCGGTCTCTGGGCCGCTCTCACCGGCCCGGACGGCAGGCTTCTGGTCGGCACCCGGGAGCGGCAGCTCGTGACGACCGGGATCTGCGGCGGCTACACGACCTTCTCGCTCCTCGCACTCGAGACGACGGACCTGTTAGGGGGCGGTGCAGTCGCCGCCGGCATCGCTTATGCTTCGGGATCGCTTCTCGGGGCCATGCTCGCGGTCTGGGCGGGCTACGGCCTCGGCGAGCGGCTCAATCGGCCGCGCCGGGCTCGGTCCGGATCGGGGAGATGACGATGCGACTGCCCGAGGACGCGCTCCTGTTGCGCATCTTCATCGGCGAAGACGACGAGGTCGACGGTCGCCCGCTCTACGAAGCGATCGTGCTCGCCGCCCGCGAGCGACATCTGGCGGGTGCCACGGTCCTGCGCGGACCCTTGGGCTTCGGCCGCTCCTCCAGGCTGCACACCGCCAAGATCCTCCGTCTCTCGGAGGACCTGCCGATCGTGATCGAGATCGTCGACGCGCCCGAAAAGATCGACGCCTTTCTGCCGGTGCTCGACGGGATGTTGAGCAGCGGCCTCGTGACGCTCGAGAGCGTCCGGGTGCTGCGCTACGGCGCACCTCCCGCCGAAACCTGAGCGCTCCCGTCCGTGCAGCCCGCTCGGCCGCGGCGGCGAGCGTGGGTACTTTCGACCGGGACCCGCGTCGAGCCTGCCCGCGAGCGCGCCCGCCCGCTCGACCGCCGTGACGAGCGGTGGCGGCGGATCGCCCCCGTGACCCCGGCGCGATCCTCCCGAATCGGTAGGGTCGCGAGAAACGCGATCCGACGCGTGGCCGAAGCCGGCTCGCACACCGAGGCAAGGCGCGTCCCTGTGGAACTCGATGCCGGGGATGGCGGTCGGCCCGGTCGGGCGCCGCCGGGCCCGGGCGGAGGGGGCGACGGCCCCGGCCCTCACCGGTCCTCCTCGGAACCGGGCAACGATCCGCCGACTCGCCGTCGCCCGAAGCGCGGCCTCGGAACGCGGCCGCCTGCCGACCGCGCCCCGTCGCTGTCGTCCGCTCCCTCGTCGACGCCGCCGGAAACGCCTCTGGGGCCGCCGTGAGTTCCCGTGCACTCGTCCGCCGGAGCTCGATCCGCGAGCCGTCGGCTCGGCCGGGTCCGCGCGACGCGGGTACGAAGCCGAGGCTGCCGCGGTCGGCCGCGCGACGACGAGCTGCCGTCGGCCGTAACGCGGCCGTTCCCGAACGGCGTCCCTCCGCGTGCGCTTGGCCCGCGTACGCAGCCCGTGGAATCGGTCGGACGGACCGGGCGCGAGGAGCGCCTCGACCGCGACGAAGCCTTCGCCCGGCCCGGGCACGCCCGTCCCGCGACGGCCCGTGGTTTTCGCTCGCCGCATCCGGGGCTGCCGAGCGCCGGGGGCTTCTCCCGTTTCAGGCCGGCACGGCCTCGACGGCCGGGGCCATCCGCCGGCGGACCAACGGCTCGACCCTTCACCGAGCGGCCAGCGAACCCGACCTCGGGCACCACTTCGGCCACCGGGCGGCGCGCGGGGCCCCCTCATCGGTGACGTCCGCGCGACCCGAGCGGCGCGGCTCGACCGATCCGCGGCGCGAGCCTCACCGTCTCGGGCCTCGGCCCAGGGGACGTCCCCCGGCCCGTTCCGTGCGATCGCCGGGAGGTACCGTTTGCACGCAGCACTCCCGACGGGATGGCCGCACAATTCGCCGCCCGGCACGCACAGGCAGCACTCCCCACTCCGCCCTCGGCCGCCCCTATCGACGCCCCGCACGAGCCGATACGCGCGTCGGACTCCTGCCTCCGAATGGCGCCGCTCCCGGGGCTGCGAATGCAGCGTCCGAGACGAACCCTCCGCTCGCGCTCGCTCTCGCATCGTCGCCGAAAACGGGTCCACGAGCCTTCGGCGCAAGGCGCGGTCGCGACCGGAGCACGCGGTCGCCTCGAGCCGACCCGGCCGGTCGGCCACGTGGCTCGTGCGCCGCTCGTTCCGGTCGAGACCCGCGGCGTCGGCCAACGCCGCTCGGAACTTCGGTGCCCCGGCCGGAGCCTCGCCAGCCGGGCGGCGCCCCGTCTTCATTCGGCCGCTCGCGCCCCTATTCTGTCGGAGCCTGCCGCCCGTCCCCGACGAACCGTGGGCGCCGGGGAAAGCACCCACCGCCGGAACCCGGTCCACCCGAACGATCGCGCCGGGCCCCGCTCGGGCCACGGGCCATCTCCCTCGCACGAAATCTGGCCATCGCCGTGCCGAGCGATACGAGCGAGTTCGCCCCGTCTCGACAAACCGGCCGATGCACGACTGCCCCGGTCGAACGGTGCTCGGCAGACGGGAACGTGGCCGGCGGACGCGCGAGAAGCCCCCGCAGCGCCCTCCCTGCCCTGCCGCCTTGTGCTTTCGGGATCGGGCCTTCGACCCCGGCTGGTCCCACCACGGCCGGGCACCGCGACGGAAGGCGCCGCCGCGTGTTCCCGAACCGGCCGTGTCGGCGAGGCCGACCATTCGCCCCGCCCGCCCCTCGACCTCGCAAGCCGACCGATCCTCTCTTCCTCGGCTGGGAGCGGGCCGATGCGGCCGCGGCGGCGACGCCCCGCGATCTTCCCCGACGCGCCGCTCCGACCACGTCTCCCGTTCGGGCCCGGCGACCCCGCGCGCGACGGCCGAGGGGATCTCGCGACCGAAACCCGGAGCGGGGAGCACCCGCGGCCATTGCGGCGATCGGGACTAGGCCCGATCCCTGGCCGACCGGCTCGGAAGCCGCAGCGCGCACTCTTCGGAGCGACCGCCGACCGACCCGGGGACCGGCCCTGCCCGCGAGATGCTCGACCCGGCTCGCCCCCGTCGGCCGGCGCATCCGCCGAGCGGTCGGCGGGACCCGGAGGCCCGGACCCGGCCCGGCAACGCTCCGCCGGGCACCGTTCTGCAGGCCGCCGACGCTCGGCCACGTCCGCCGGCCCCCACACCCGCTCGCGCGATGTCCGGTCGGCAGGGCCGGGGGCAGCGATGGTCGCCCGCGCGGCCATCGGCTCGGCCGGGTGTCGCCTCGACGGCACGCGTCGGATCCCGATCCGAAGCCCCACTCGTCCAGCGTGTCCGCTCGGAGCCGGTCGAATACCAGAGCCGCTCCCCCGATCCGCTGGTTCACCGAGTGTCGGAGGTCGCCGCAACGGTCCTCGAAGACACGAGATCGAGTCCCTTCTTCGGCTCGTCCGATCGGCACGCGAGGACGGGCCGCCACTCGGGTCGGCACCCGAGGCTCCCTCGGCTCCCGTGCCGGTGACGGTCCGCGGGCCTGCTCGCGCGACGACCATCCGTCGGGACGGAGCCTTCGACCTCGAGGCAGGCTCGCCGCCGAGGCGGGCAACCCGCCCCCGAACTCCCGAACCCGGGCTCCGAGGAAGTCCCCCATCCGGTCGCCGGCCGCCCGACCTCCAACGGCCGACGGGCAATTGCCCACGGGACCCGGCTTCCTCCGCCCCGCGCGTCGCCGAGGCGTCTCGCCCCGCCCCCTCGCGACTCGCCCCGTCGCCGACCGGCTCGGAAGCCGGGGCCGGATCCCGCGCTCGGCCGGTTCGCCGTTCGACCGGTCGCCCCTCGGGGCACGGCGCTCCTAGAACCCGAGCGCCTTGACCTGGAGGACGTTCGGCAGCCGGCGCACCTGCTCGACGACCGCCTCCGGGATCGGGCCGTCGACCTCGACGAGCGCGATCGCATCGCCGCCCGGCCGGTCGCGTCCGAGATGGAAGGTCGCGATGTTGATGCCGGCGTCGCCCAGGGTCTTGCCGAGCGCGCCGATGAAGCCCGGTTTGTCCGAGTTGCGCACGTAGAGCATGTGCGGGCCGAGCCGCGCCTCCATCGGAATGCCGCGGATCTCCACGAGCCGCGGGTCGGCGTCCTGGAAGAGCGTGCCCGAAAGCGTCCGCGGTCCGCGCTCGGTCACGACCTCGAGGGTGACGAGCGTCTGGTAACCCTCGATCTGCTCCCGCTGGCTCGTCGTCACCGCGATGTCGCGCTGCTTCGCGACCGCCGGCGCGTTCACCATGTTGACGCTATCGAGGAGCGGCCGCAGCAGGGCGGCGAGGCAGACCTGGGTCAGAGGCCGCGTGTTCAAGGCGGCGGCCTTGCCGGCATAGGTGATCGTCACACGCTCGAGCCCGGTCTCCGTGAGTTGGCCCGCGAAGGAGCCGAGCTGCTCGCAGAGCTTCATGTAGGGCTTGAGCCGCGGTGCCTCCTCGGCGGTCACCGACGGCATGTTCAAGGCGTTCACGATCGCCCCGGTCGTGAGATAATCGGCGATCTGCTCGGCGATCTGGATCGCGACGTTCTCCTGCGCCTCGCTGGTGGAGGCCCCGAGATGAGGCGTCACCACCACCTGATCGAGCGCGAAGAGCGGAGACTCGCGCGCAGGCTCGACCGCGAACACGTCGAGCGCCGCCCCGGCGATGTGCCCCTGGCGGATCAGATCCGCCAGCGCCTCCTCGTCGACGAGACCGCCCCGCGCGCAATTGACGATCCGCACACCCCGCTTGGTCCGCGCGAGCCGCTCGCGGGAGAGGATGTTGCGGGTCTGCTCGGTCAACGGCGTGTGCAACGAGACGATGTCGGCACGCGCCAAGAGCTCGTCGAGTTCGACTTTCTCCACGCCCAGCTCCTTGGCCCGCTCGGTGCCGAGGAACGGATCGTAGGCGATCACCCGCATCTTCAGGCCTTGAGCCCGGTCGGCGACGATCGAGCCGATATTGCCGCAGCCGATGAGCCCGAGGGTCTTGCCCATGAGCTCGACGCCCACGAAGCGCGACTTCTCCCACTTGCCCGCGCGCGTCGAGCGGTCGGCCGCAGGGATCTGCCGACACAGGGCCAGCATCAGTGAGATCGTGTGCTCCGCCGTGGTGACGGCGTTGCCGAACGGCGTGTTCATGACGATCACGCCCTTGGCGGTGGCCGCCTCGAGGTCGATGTTGTCGACCCCGATCCCGGCCCGGCCGACCACCTGGAGCTTCTTCGCCGCCGCCAGAACCTCGGCCGTGACCTTGGTTGCCGAGCGCACGGCGAGCCCGTCGTACTCGCCCACGATCTCGAGGAGCTTCTCCTCGGAGAGCCCCGTCCGGAGGTCGGCCACCACGCCGCGGCTCGCGAAGACCTCGAGGGCGGCGGGGCTCAGCTCGTCGGCGATCAGCACACGCGGCAACGTCGTCTCTCCCCGCAGTTCAGCCATCCGACAACCGGCCGGCGACGGTCTCGAGTGCAAAAGGCAACCAAGGAGCGAGCGCCTCGAGATCGGTCGTCTCGACCGTGGCGCCGCACCAGATCCGGAGCCCGGCCGGCGCGTCGCGATAGGCGGCGATGTCGTACGCGACCTTCTCCTCCGCGAGGAGTTTCGTGATCGCCGCGACGAGTTTCCGCCGCCCGTCCTCGTCGAGCCGCGTCACCGCGGGATGCTCGATCGTGAGACACACCGAGGTCGGCGAGCGGATCTCGGGCCGGCGGGCGAGGAAGCCGAAACCCCGCCCCTTCGCGACCAGGCGCTCGATCACCGCGAGATTGCGCCGGCAACGCTCGATCAGCGCGGGCAGGCCGCCGATCGCTTCGGCCCAGCGGAGCCCGTCGAGCGCGTCCTCCACCGCCAGCATCGAAGGCGTGTTGATGGTCTCGCCCGCGAAGATCCCTTCGGCGAGCTTCCCCTTGTTCGCGAGCCGAAAGAGCTTGGGCACGGGCCAGGGCGGGCTCCAGCGCTCGAGCCGCTCGACCGCACGCGGCGAGAGCACGAGCATCCCGTGCTGCGCCTCGCCTCCCAGCACTTTCTGCCAGGACCAGGTGACCACGTCGAGCTTCGCCCACGGAAGCTCCATGGCGAAGGCGGCCGAGGTCGCATCGCAGAGCGTGAGCCCGCCTCGGTCCTCGGCGATCCAGTCGCCGTTCGGCACCCGCACGCCCGAGGTCGTGCCGTTCCAGCAGAACACCACGTCGCGGTCGAAGTCGACCGCGGCCAGGTCCGGCAGCTCGCCGTAGGGTGCCCGCAAGGCCCGCAGGTCCGACAACTTCAGCTGCTTCTCGATGTCGGCGAGCCAGCCTTCGCCGAAGCTCTCGAAAGCGAGGCAGTCGACCCCGCGCGCCCCCAGAAGCGACCACATCGCCGCCTCGAAGGCGCCGGTGTCCGAGCCCGGCAGAATGCCGATCCGATAGTCGGCCGGGATGCCGAGGATCCGCCGCGACCGCTCGCAGACCTCGATCAGCCGGGCTTTGGCTTCGGCCGCCCGGTGCGAGCGGCCGAGAAGCGCGCCCTCGAGCGCGGAGAACGACCAACCGGGGCGCTTGGCGGTCGGCCCGGAGCCGAAACAGGGATTGGCGGGCTTGCGGCGCGGCTCGTCCATCGGTGCGTCCCGGCTGGAGGTGGCTCGACGCTCTAGGTCAGGCTTCGCTGCACCGCAACAGAAGCCGTGTCGCAGTTCGCCGCGCGAGGGGTGGACCGCATGCGGAAGGGCCCGGCCGAGCGCGCCGAGCACCCCCGTTCCAGCCGCGCCGATGACGGCCGAGCCGATCGGCCGGCCGCGTACCCGATCGCGCGGGAAGCCGCGAGCCCGTTTGCTCGCCTGCAACCTATCGATCGCACCGCTCCGTCCCGCCGCTCGCGCCCCGAGCCCGACCGAACACCAACGCGCCGACGTCACCGGGACACCCGTCGTCGCGCGGAGGAGAAGAAGGACGAGAAGCGCCACCACGGGAGGCTCCGCGCCGGGGTAGGCCTTGTCCGTAGCGGCAAATGGTTAACGGAGCGTTGACGCTGCGATCGCCTCGAAGGCGATCCAGCCCCGCTGCGCGCCGTCGCTCAATGCGTGTCGCCCGCCGCCATCCGGGTCGGCCGGCCGCCGACCTCGAAGCGGCGCAAGGCTGCGAGATCGTTCGCCGAAAGCTCGTGGATCGCGCCCGCGGCCGGCTCGCTCACCCAGATCCGATCGCCCGAAAGCGCGAGTTCGGGCCGCATCGCCGCGTTCCAGGTGCAGTCGAAGGCGCCCACGACCGATCGGCTCGCGAGCTCCTTCCAGGTCGCGATGTCGTAGAGCCGGAGCGTTCCGTCCGGGGTCAGATTGACGAGCCGGTCGCCCGAAAGCGCGAACTGGCAGACGATCTGGCCGCCCGCGACCGGCAGCACGTCGGACGCAGCGGGCGCCGGACCTTCGGGGTCGATCCGCAGGAACGCGCGGTAATCGCCGGGCTTGCCGTAATTGCCGACGAACCAACGACCGCCGCCGCTCGCGATCGTGCTCACCCGTCGATCGTCGGGATAGGGTATCTTGCGGCTCTCGAGGCCGGCCTCGGTCTCGCGCACGAGCAACAGGCCGCCGTCGGAGAGCCACTCTCCCTCGGCCTTCGTGAAGCAGCCGAAGAGGTGGAGTTCGCCCCTGGCGGCGTGGCCGTGATAGCCGCGGCAGCGGCGATCCGGGTCGTCGGGCCGGTCGAGTTCGGCCAGCACGGCTCCGTGCGCGTCGAGCAGCCGGAAGCCGATCGGCAGCGAGCTCGCGTCCTTCTCGCCAGCGACATAGAGCGGGTTGGGCGTGGTCACGAGCAGCCGCCCCTCGCGGAAAGGCACGGCGATGCCGTGCTGCGGGCCGGGGCTCTGCCAACGCCCGTGGGGCGCCATCGCCTGCTCGAGGGCGGCCAGATCGACGAGATGGACGACCGCGTCGACCCGCGGCTCGCGGCTGCCGTCGTAGAACACCGCGACCCGGCCGTGGCCCTCGACCACGTGGCCCGGCTTGGTCCCGGTGAGCCTCAGCGGAAGGAGCTTCGGCTCGCTCTTTTCGATGTCCCGATGGTCCCCGTGCTCCTCGAAGGCGAGGCCGGTGTCGACGAACAGCACGGTGCCGGCCTCGTC
>CALBAK010000015.1 GCA_937926445.1 uncultured Alphaproteobacteria bacterium | reverse complement strand
CCGTGTCGAAGAGCCGGGCCGGCTTCGTCCCTCGGCGACTCGCCCGAGGCCGTCCGGACGAGGGCCGCGGTCGAAAGGGCTCCGGCCTGTGCCGGGGAGCGCGTGCGAGGCGAGGACGCAGGCGATGGGCTCGCAGACAGGGTCGACGACGCGGTCGGCCGGGCCGAGGCGGCGTGTGTCGGCCGAAGACGTGGCACGGCTGGCTGGCACCTCGCAATCGACCGTGAGCCGGGTCTTCTCGCCCGGGGCCGCGGTCTCGCCCGCCCTCCGCCAGCGCGTGCTCGAAGCCGCCCGCCAGCTCGGCTACCGACCCGACGCGATCGCCCGCTCGCTGACCCTGCGCCGCTCGCGGATCGTCGCGGTCGCGATGGCCCATCTCGACAATCTGGTCTATCCGGAGCTCCTGGAGCGGCTCTCCACCGCCCTGCAGGCCGCCGACTACCAGATCCTCCTGTTCACCGCCGACAAAGGCTCGACCGCCGATCCGGTGTTCGAGCAGGTCATGCGTTACCGGGTCGACGGCATCCTGCTCGCCTCGACCACCCTCTCCTCCTGCTTCGCCGGCGAGTGCCGCGCGGCCGGGGTGCCGGTGGTTTCGATCAACCGGGCGACCGACGATCCGGCCATCTGGAGCGTGACCGGCGACAACGAGCGCGGCGGCCGGGCGATCGCCGAGTTCCTTTTGGCCGGCGGACACCGACGCTTCGCTTATCTGGCCGGGATCGAGGATTCCTCGACCAACCGCGACCGCGAGCGGGGCTTCGCGGCCGGGCTCGCCGCCGCCGGCCGGGAGCCGCCCTCGCGCGCGGTCGGCAA
This sequence comes from uncultured Alphaproteobacteria bacterium, assembly GCA_937926445.1. Classification (GTDB taxonomy): domain Bacteria; phylum Pseudomonadota; class Alphaproteobacteria; order Geminicoccales; family Geminicoccaceae; genus JANXAZ01. The sequence goes on along the minus strand of CALBAK010000015.1, from coordinate 4,907 downwards.
TTACAGCTTCGCAGAGGCGCAGCGGGCGGCGCGTACGCTCCTCGCCCGACCGGACCGCCCGGACGCTCTCTTCTGCGCCAACGATCCGATGGCGATCGCCTGCCTCGAGGTCGCCCGTCACGAGTTCGGCCTGCGCGTGCCCGAAGAGCTCTCGATCGTCGGTTTCGACGACGCCGCCCCGGCTGCCTGGCCGAGCTACGCGCTGACGAGCTGGACGCTCGACGTGGCGGCGATGGCCGAAGCCGCCGTCGGGGCCTTGCTCGCCCAGATCGAGGAGCCGGGCCGGCCGGCGCAGCGCATCGTCGTGCCCGGCCGGCTCTTGGTCCGCGGCTCCGCCCGCCGCCCGCCGCCCGACCTCTGGCCGCAGGACGCCGTAGACGGCCTGGCCCCGGCCGAGGCCCGCCCCCTCGCCCCTGCCGGAGCCGTGCCGTGAAGGGCTTCGACCCGGAATTCCGCGACCTCCCCGATTGCGTCGTCACGCTCACCGAGCGGGTCTGGGAGGGCCGCGGGATCGATGCGATCCGCCGCTTCTACGCCCCCGACGTGCTGGTCCACACCGGCAGCGGGCCGATCCGCGGCGTGGAGGCGGGGATCGGAGGCGCGCTCGCCGTCCTCCACCAGATTCCCGACCGTCGGCCGTTGCCGGAGGACGTGATCTGGTCGGGGGACGAGGAAGCCGGCTTCCTCTCCTCGCACCGTATCCTGAGCCCGGGCACCCATCGGGGCGACGGCCCCCTCGGTCCGCCGAGCGGCGCCGAGGTCACGGTCCAGGCGATCGCCGACTGCTTCTGCCACGACGGGCGGATCCACGAGGAGTGGCTGGTCCGCGATGCGGCCGGTCTCGTCCGCCAGATCGCCCGCGAGGATCCGGGGCTGCCGATGCGGGTCGCGACCCGCTGGTGGATGGCGGCGACGCACAGCGGCTGGGGGGCCTTCGGCCGGCCCACCGGTGCCACCGTGACGATGCTCGGCATCACCCACAGCGAGCTCGTGCAGGGTCGGATCCTGCGCGAACGGGTCCTGGTCGACGAGTTGGCGCTGCGCACCCAGATCGCACTCCAGGCCGGCTGACTCCTTCCGCTCGCCCCTTGCATACGCATGCAGAGCCGGCTATCCTGCCGTCCAGGGACCCAGGGAGGCGAAGCATGACGACGCGTCGAGCCGCGCTCGGCGGAGCGCTCGCGGCAACCGGTGCCGCCCTCTTCGGCCGCCCGGCGAAGGCCCGGCTCCTGCCGGGCAAGCCTTTCGCCGGCCAGCGGGTGGCGGTCCTCGTGCCGCACGCTTCGCAGTTCCGGGCGCAGGAAAAACGGTTCGCCGAGTTCACCGCCGCCACCGGGATCGAGGTCGCCTACAACTACGTCCCCTACGCCCAGCTGCGCGACAAGATCACGACCGAAGCGGTCGCCGGCAGCGACGCCTTCGACCTCTATTGCTGGCTCGATGCCTGGGGACCTTCGCTCGCCCTCTACCTCGAGCCGCTCGATGCGCTGCTCGCTCGCGATGGCATCGCCATGGATCGCTATCCGCAGGCCTATCGGCAGGGGGCGAGCTTCGGCGGCACGGTGCTCGGGCTGCCGATCCGCGGCCACCCGCAGCTCCTCTTCTACCGCAAGGATCTGTTGGCGAAGGCCGGGGTCGAGCCGCCGCGCACCTGGGACGAGCTCGTTTCGGTCGCCGATGCGGTCCAGCGCAAGACCGGGGTGGCCGGCGTGGCGATGTACTACGGCAAGGGCAACGCTCAGCAGAACCTCTTCCTCTGGCTCAACTTCCTCTGGGGGCGCGGCGGCGATCTCTTCACCCCCGACTTCCAGCGCACGCGCTTCGCCGAGCCCGAAGCGGTCGAGGCGACGCGCGCCTATCTCGACCTTCACCTGAAGCACAAGGTCACGGCCCCGGGCTCCGTCCAGTTCGTCGAGCAGGACGCCGTCAACTCGGTGGCCCAGGGCAACGCCGCCATGGTCATGGTCTGGTGGTGGGTCTGGTCGGTGCTCACCGGCTCGAAGTCGACGCTCGAGGCCGAGCAGGTCGGCTTCGCGCCGATGCCGCAGACCGCGGGCGGCTCGCGCGTGTCGTACGCGATCTCGCTGCCCTTCGGCATCGCCAAGGCCTCGCGCCGCAAGGAGGCGGCCTTCGAGTTCCTCAAATGGGTGAGCTCGCCCGAGCTCGAGATCGCCTGCGCCACCGACAAGTCGGACCCGAACACCGCCGACATCGTGGTCACCCACCGGGCGAGCTTTCTCGACCCGCGGGTCAACGCGGCGAATTTCGGCCTGCACCGGGTCGCCGCCGAGAGCCTCGAGGGCTCGCGCATCATGCCGCAGCTCGAGGTCTGGCCGCAGATCGCGGTGGTGCTCGAGAGCACGATCTCCGAGCTCGCCACCGGGACCAAGCCGGTCGAGGCCGGGCTCGCCGAGGCCGCCCGCGAGGCCGACCGCATCCTCAAGCGCGCCGGCGTGCGCAAGGGTTGAGCGCGGCGGCGGCCGGCTCCGCGGCGGGGCACGGGGCAGGCTACCGCGACCCCTTGCGAGCAGCGAGCATGCGCGACGCCCGTCTCAAATATCTGCTCGTCGCACCGGCGCTCCTCGTGCTGGCGGGGACGCTCGCCTGGCCGCTCGCGAGCGCCTTCTGGCACTCGCTGCACGAGTGGAATCTCGCCCGGAGCCCTTCTCCTACGGCCTTCGTCGGGCTCGACCACTATGTCACGCTGCTCGGCGACGACCCCGATCTCTGGCGCAGCGCCCGGGTCACGCTCGTCTTCACCTTGGCCTCGGTCGCGACCACGCTCGCCCTGGCCCTCGCCCTCGCCCTCTTGCTCGGCGGCCCGGGCCGGCTCGAGGCCGGGATCCGCACCCTCCTGGTCCTGCCCTTCGCCATGTCGCCGGCGCTCGTCGGCGTCTCCTGGCGCTTTCTGCTCAATCCCGAACTCGGTGCCGTGGCGGCGCTGCTCGGCTGGCTCGTCCCGCCGCTCGCCGGCCGGCCGATCCTGGCCGATCCGAGCCTCGCCATGGTGGCACTCGTCTTGACCGACGCCTGGCACTGGTCGCCCTACTTCATGCTCCTCTTCGTGGGCGCGCTCGCCGCGATCCCGGCCGAGACGATCGAGGCGGCGGCGATCGACGGTGCCGGGCGGCTGCGCACCTTCCGCTCGATCGTCCTGCCGCAGCTGCGTGCGGTCCTGGCGATCGCCGTGCTCTTGAAGACCATCTTCTCGGTCAAGCTGCTCGACCACGTCGTGACGATGACCGCGGGCGGGCCCGGCACGGCGACCGAGACCCTCGCGCACCTGATCTTCCAGACCGCCTTTCGCTGGTACGATGTCGGCTACGCCGCGGCGCTCGCCTGGCTGTTGGCGGCCACGCTCGCCGTGCTCGCCGCCCTCTACGGCCGGCTCGCCCGGGGAGCGGCCGCGTGATCGCCCGCCCCGGCCCGCTCGAACGGTTCGTCCGCGCCCTTTTGATCCTGCTCGTGCTCCTCCTGTTTCTCGGCCCGATCGCCTGGGTGGCCGCCACCGCCTTCAAGGACCCGAAGGACGTCTACGCCCTCCGTCTCCTGTTCGAGCCGACGCTCGCCAATTTCGAAACCGCGCTCGCGGCACCTTACGAGCTCCTGCGGCGGATCCGGAACTCGCTGCTCGTGACCGGCTCGACGCTGGTGATCGCGCTACCCGTGGCGACGCTCGCCGCCTACGCCCTCTCCCGCTTCCGCTTTCCGGGCGGCGAGGCCTGGTCGCTCGGCGTGCTCGCCACCCAGTTCGTCCCGCCCGTGATCGTGGCGATCCCCCTCTTCGTGGCGTTCCGCTCGGCGGGGCTGCTCGACACACCCGTGGCCCTCGTGCTCGCCAACCTGTCCTTCGTCGTCCCTTACGCGATCTGGATGATCAAGGGGTTCGTCGACGCGCTCCCGGTCGAGCTCGAGGAGGCGGCGATGCTCGACGGAGCCGGGCGGCTGCGGGTGCTCGCGAGCATCGTCGTCCCGCTCGCCCGGCCGGGGATCGTCTGCGCCGGGATCTTCGGCTTCGTCGTCTCCTGGAACGAGTTCTTCTACGCCCTGGTCCTGACCCGCGATCGCGCCACCACGCTCCAGGTCGGGCTGATGGCGGCGCGGACCGAGCGCGGCGACGTCTGGGAGGTCATGGCCGTGATGGGTCTCGTCGTCATGCTGCCGATGCTGTTCCTCGCCCGCGCCCTGCAGCGCCACCTGGTGGCCGGCCGGTTCGCGGGCGCGCTGCGCTGACCCCGGACGGGCGCCCTCGCCCGAAGGAGACCGACCGTGACCCGCTCGCTCGATTCGAGGCTCGTTCGCTACGTCGACCTCGTGCCCTGCACCACCGCCTTCGTCGACACCCGGACCCCCGGCTCCGACCGCAAGGAGAACTTCACGATCATCGGCCCCGGGGTAGCCGAGAACCCGCACCAGCACGTCCATCTGCGCGAGCCGCACGGCTTCAACATCGGCGGCGCCCGGCAGCCCGGCGGCTGCCTCAACTCGCAGCACAGCCACGAGACCGCCGAGGTCTTCGTGGTCCATACCGGCCGCTGGCGCTTCCTGTTCGGCGTCGAGGCCGGTTGCGACGGCCACCTTGACGCCGGCCCGGGCGACGTGGTCTCGGTGCCGACCCGGATGTTCCGCGGCTTCGCCAAGCTCGACCCGGAGGTGGGTTTCCTCTGGGTGGTGCTGGGCGGCGACGATCCCGGCAAGGTCACCTGGGCCCCCAAGGTTTTCGAGCTCGCCGAGCGCTACGGCCTCGTGCTGCTCGAAGGCGGGCGGCTCGTCGACACCACGCTCGGCGAAACCGTGCCCGAAGGTGCCCGCCGCCAGGCCCCTCCCGACGAGGCGACGCTCCGCGCGCTCAGCACGCCGCCTTTGGAGGAGCTCGCCCGCTGCGTGCTGCGGGCGGGCGAGATGCG
>CALBAK010000014.1 GCA_937926445.1 uncultured Alphaproteobacteria bacterium | reverse complement strand
CGCGAGGCTCGCGAAGAGCGTGAGCACACCACGCGGCAGGGTCGGAGCACCGAGGCTGCGCATCCAGCCGGGCTCGAGACGGAAGATGCGGACATCGTCCTGCCGCGGATGGACGAGCGGCGCGAGCTCGCTCACGAGCGCCGCTACCGCCTCGCGGGTCGCGACCAAGAGGAACACCGAATACTGCGCCGGCAGGCCCCAGGCGGTCATCAGCCGATGCACCCGGGCGAGCCGGCGTGGGCAGGCGATGTCGTAGGCCACGAGCCACTGGCCGGCGCGGACACTCAATGGAGGACCTCCCGCAGACAACGACGCAAGAGCGCGAGCGCTTCGCCGCAGGCACGATCGAGGCGCGGCAGGCAGGCCTCGAACCGGCGCACGATCCGCGCCTGGAGCGCCTTCTCGCTGCCGTGCTTGGCACCGTGCCGTGCTAGGTAACGGGCGAGCTCGCGGATCGTCGGCCAGAGCTCGAAGGCGAGGGCCGCTCGCAGATCGGCCGCCAGGTCGAGGTCGGGGTCGAGGCCCTGGAAGCGGAGACCCGCCCCCTCCTCGATCAACCGCTCCGCCACGAACCCGTCGAGCAGCGCGCGGAACCGCTCCTCGAGCTCCTCGGTCGCGATCGGCGCGCCCGCCCGGTCGACCGCGTGCGCCGCGGCGAGCCGAACGGTTCGGGCCCGAAGGTCGTTCACCTTCAGAGCGAGCGCGGTGACCGCCCGGATCACCGCGCGGCGCACGATCGCGGCTCGCCAGTCGGAACGAATCGCCGCGAAGCGACCGCTGGCGATCGCCTCGTCGACCAGCGCGGCGAGGTCCTGGTGGCGCCGATGCGCCGGCAGGAGCTGGCCGAGTGCCCGCCCTTGGCCGTCGAGGAAGGCCACCGGCACGCCCGAGGCGAGGCAGGCCGGGAGTGTGTCGGCGGCGAAGGTCACGGGACCGCGCACGCTGATCCGGCCGAGCCGGCGCAGCGGCAGCCGGATGTCGGCCACCCCCGCCCGCCGGACGATCAGCGACGGTCCGTCGAGAGCGACGAGAATGGGGGTCTCGACCGCGTCGAGATGGACCGGGATCAGCATCGGAGCCACTCCGGTTGCGGCCGGGCGCGTAGCTCGCGCACCAAGGCGGACGCCATCTGGCGCAACAGGCGCGGCAGGGCGGCGAGCTCGGCCTCGAAGGCGAGATAGAAGATCTCCCGCCCGGCCTTGCCGAGGAGGCAGCCCTCGGCGGTCGACCGTGCGTGCTCGGCCCGAAGCCGACCCTCGGCGAAGAGCCGCCAGACGAGCCGGTCGACGTGGCAGCGAACGGGCTCGACGAGATCGCAGGCGAGTGCCGGTCGGCCCGGCACCGGCGCGTGGAGGAAGCCGAGGAGCGGGTCGAGCCCGACGAGCTGCGCCTGCCGGCCGGCCTCGTGGGTCGCGAGGGCATAGCCGAGCGAGAGGCAGGCGTTGACCGGATCCCGCGGCGGCCGTCGGTTGCGACCGGTGAAGCCGAGCGCGGGCGGCAGAACCGCCGCGAGACCCTGGAAGTAGGCGGCCGCCGCCGTCCCCTCGAGGCCGAGCAGGGATGGCGCCTCGGCCGCCGCGAGCTTCTCCCGGGCCGCCTCGATCGCCGCCCGTGCGACGAGCAGCGGCCGCCGCTGGTCGGCCCGCGCCTCGAGCAACTCGCCCAGAAGGCGGAGTTGGCCCGCGAGCTTGGCCTCGAGCAGCCGACGCGCGAGGGCGAGTCGCGCCTCGGCGTCGCGGGCAACCTCGAGCTGGGCGAGGCGGATCGTCACGTCGGAGTGCGGCCGGCCGAGCAGGGTCGCCGTCGGCTCGCCGCGGCGGCCGGAGAGCAGGACGAGCCCGACGTCGCGCTCGTGCAGTGCCGCGAGCGCTCCAGTGGCGACGGTCGCGGCACCGCGCACCACTACCCGCTCGAGCCCGGCGAGCGGCACGCGCGCCGGCCGCTCGCCCGGGACGCGGATCAAGAGCGCACCGGCGTCGAGCTCGAGGACAGCGTTCTTGCGGTCGAGATAGAGCGTGCGCACGGCGAAGTCCCGGAACGATCAGCCGACATAGAGGAAGCGCGGGTCGCGCGGTTTCTGCGCGATTCCGAGCGTGCGGACCCCGGCCGAAAGATCGGGCCTCAGGATCAAGAGACTGTCCTCGTCCGGGTCGATCACCTCCAAGAGCTCGCGCTCGAGCGCGGCGAGCTCGCGCGCCGTGAGCCAACACTCGTGCACCGACTTCTGGCCACCCGTACTCCAGCCCTTCACGACTTTGAGCACGCGGGCGAGCCGGCGCGGACAACGCACGTCGTAACAGACGAGATGGAGGAGACGCTTGCTCATCGCCAGGGTCCGTTCGGCACCGAACGGAAAGATAAGGTGAACGCGACGCCGCAGGGTGAACGACAAACTTGTGGCGGCGGACACGCGCGGCGCGCTGCCGCCGGGGCGGGGCCGGATCGGGACCGGGCGAGGGCCCCTGCGATCCCTCCCCGCACCCCACCCCCTCTGCCTGTTAGAGAGTCTTCCTTCGTCAGCGCAGAGAGCTGAACTCTTCCTCGCCGCGGAGATTTTACGCTGGGAGGCGTGGTCTTAATCCCTTCTTCGTCAGGGCAGAGAGCTGAACCCCGGGGACGCCGTGTATGATCGCGGCGATCCCCTGGTCTTAATCCCTTCTTCGTCAGGGCAGAGAGCTGAACTCGTGAACGTCGTCAGCCCCGGGCGGGGCTGGCGAGTCTTAATCCCTTCTTCGTCAGGGCAGAGAGCTGAACGCGGTGGAGTACCGCGAGCGTCTTATCGCCGAGGCGTCTTAATCCCTTCTTCGTCAGGGCAGAGAGCTGAACTCGAACCGGGGCGTCGGGTTCGACGCCTCGGAAGAGGTCTTAATCCCTTCTTCGTCAGGGCAGAGAGCTGAACCCAACCGTGGCGTCGGTTTCGACGCCACGGAAGAGCGTCTTAATCCCTTCTTCGTCAGGGCAGAGAGCTGAACGGCGAGGCGCACTGCAGGGAGCTGGCACAGGTCTCCAACGGGTCTTAATCCCTTTTTCGTCAGGGCAGAGAGCTGAACTCAGCTCAGGACGGTCATCGACATAGCCGCCAGGACGTCTTAATCCCTTCTTCGTCAGGGCAGAGAGCTGAACCGGTGGCCGGCGTCCAGGTGCCGTCCAGCGCTAACGGTCTTAATCCCTTCTTCGTCAGGGCAGAGAGCTGAACTTGTTGCGCACTCCACGTGTCGTGATCATTTGTGTGGTCTTAATCCCTT
>CALBAK010000013.1 GCA_937926445.1 uncultured Alphaproteobacteria bacterium | reverse complement strand
ATCGTGGCCGGCCTCATGACCGGCACCTCGATGGACGGGCTCGACCTCGTGATCCTGCGTGTGCCGGCCGGCGTCCCCCGCCGCTTCGAGCTCTTGGCGTACGCCCACGAGCCCATGCCGCCCGAGCTGCGCGCGGCCCTCGCGCCGCAAGGTGCCCTCACCCTCGCCGAGGCCTGCCGGCTCGACCGCGCGCTCGGCCTCTGGTTCGCCGACGCCCTCGAGCGGCTGGTTCGCGCGAGCGGCCACCTGCCCGACCTCGTCGGCAGCCACGGCCAGACCGTGTACCACGAGCACCGGGTCACGACCTGCCAGCTCGGTGAGCCGGCCTTCCTCGCCGAGCGGCTGCGCTGCCCCGTGGTGAGCGACTTCCGCCGCAACGACGTGGCCGCCGGCGGCTGCGGCGCGCCGCTCGTCCCGATCGTCGACCGCTGGCTGCTCGCCCGGCCGGGGGAGGGAGTCCTCGCCCTCAATCTCGGGGGCATCGCCAACCTCTCCGTGCTGCCGCCCGCCGACAGCGGGCTGCCGGTCCTGGGCTTCGACTGCGGCCCCGCGAACATGGTGATCGACGAGCTCGCGCGGCGCGCCACCAGCGGCCGGCTGAATTGCGACCGGCACGGGCGGATGGCCGCCGCCGGTCGGGTGGACCCGGCACTCCTGGCCGAGCTTTTGGCCGATCCGCTGTTCAGCCGCGAGCCGCCGCCCTCGCTGGGCCGCGAGCAGTTCGGTGCCGCCTTCGTCGACCGGCTCCTGGCGCGCGTGCGGCCCGAGGGCGAAGGGGCCTGGTGCGATCTCCTCGCCACCGCCACCGCCTTCACGGTCGAGGTGGTCGCCCGCGCGGTCGCCCGCCGCGTCCCGCCGGACTACCGCCCGGCCCGCCTGGTCGCGAGTGGCGGCGGGGTGCGCAACCCAGAGCTCCTGCGTCGGCTCGAGGCGGCGCTCGCGCCGCTGCCGGTCGTGCCGAGCGACGCGCTCGGCCTGCCGGCGGAGCTCAAGGAGCCGATCGCCTTCGGGCTTCTGGCCGCGGCGCGGCTCGAGGGTATCCCGGCGGGGCTGCCCGAGGTCACGGGCGCGCGCCGGGCGGCGTTGTTGGGCAAGATCACCGAGTGCTGAGCGCGCGCCGTTAACCTTCCGTTCACGGCTGCGTGGCATGGTGCAGGGGCGGATCCCGCCCGTGGAGGTCGCACCTTGTCCCGCTCGTCCGTTCCGACCCGGCTCGCCCCGACTCTCCTCCTGACCGTCTTTCTCCTGGTCGGGGGTTGCGCCCGGTTCCCGGGCGACGGCCGGCTCGCCGAGAGCGAAGCCGGGCCCGGTCCGGGCCGGGTCGGCCGGCTGTTGCGCATGGCCGACGACGCGGCCGGCGCCAGCGATCCGGCCACCGCCGCCAATCTCTACGGCCGCGTGTTGGCGGTCGAGCCGAACAACCGGGAGGCGGCGCGGCGGCTGGGCGAGGCTCTGTTGCGCCTCGGTCGCCACCAGGAGGCGATCGACGCCTTTCGCCGGGTTCTCGCGGCCGATCCCGGCGAGCCGGAAGCGAGCCGCGGCGTCGCCCGGGCGCTGCTCGCGATCGGCCGGCCGGACGCGGCGCTCGCTCGGCTCGAGGAGGCGCTCGCCCGGGCCCCGGACGATCCGCGGCTGGTCAACGCCAAGGGCGTCGCCCTCGACCAGCTCGGCCGCCACGCCGAGGCCCAGGCGGTCTATCGCGAGGGGCTCGCGCGTTGGCCCGAGAACGCCTCGCTGCGCAACAATCTCGGCCTCTCGCTCGCGCTTGCCGGCCGCTACGAGGAGGCGATCGCCGAGCTCGGCCAGCTCGCCCGCGGCCTGCAGGATACGCCGCGTGCCCGCCACAATCTGGCCGCGGCCTACGCACTCAAGGGCGATCTCGCCGCGGCCGAAGCGCTCTTGAAGCTCGACCTCGACGACAAGGATCTGCGCTCGACGCTCGCCTACTACACCGCGCTGCGCGGCCTGGGTCCCGCCGGTTCGCCACGGGCTGCACGCGCGCTGCTCGGCGCGGCGACGCCGGCGGAGCCGACGGCGGCGAGCGCCGCGAGGCGCCTGGCCTCCGCCGCACCCGGCGGTGCGCCGGTGGCACCGCCCCCGGAGCCGTTGGCTCGACCGGCGGCCCTCGCGGCCGGCCGTACGCGGCTGAGCGCGCCAGAGCTCGAGCCCGCGCTCGCGGCCGCCGCGCCCTCGGCGACCGGTATCGTCCCGGGGATCGGGATCGCCGCGGCGAGCGGGGGCCCGACAGCGACCGGCGGTCCCGCCCGGACCCACCACCTCGCCGCCTCCCGCCCGTCCACGCCACTTGCCGCGGCACCGCTGCCCGCACCTTCCGGGCCGGTGCCGACGACCGTCGCCGAGGCCGCGAAAGCGTCCACCTCTGTGGCGGAGGCCCCGGCCGAGGCGGCGGGACCGACGATCCGGCCCGCAGCGGAGCCGGACCCGGCGACCGTCGCCGAGAGCCAGGCCGCGCCCGCGCGGCTGCCGCAGCCGGCGGCCGACGGGCCCGCCGATGCGTTCGCCGGCAGCAGTGGCTCCTCGGCATCGCTTCCGGCGGCACCGCCGAGCGCCGAACGGACCCTGGCCGCTCTGCCGATCGAGCCCGCCCGCGGCGGCGATTGGGTGGTCGAGCTCGGCCCGGTGGCGAGCGGCGAGGAGGGGCGGGCGCGCTGGCAGCAGCTCCGTCGCACCCACGCCGACACGCTCGCCGGTGTCGGCCGCCTGGCCGGCGAGGGTGCCGGCGGCGGAACCCTGCTCGCCGGTCCCTTCGCCGACCGGGCCGAGGCGGAGCGTGCCTGTGCCCGCCTCGCCGGCGCCGCCGACTGTCGCGTGACCCGGCTCTGAGACGATCGCGCGGGCTTGTCGGGGGCCAGCGGCCGTGCCACCCGAGCCCGGCGATCGGACAGGGGAGACCGGGAAAGTGTCGGCGGGGGGACGGTTCGAGGAGTTCCGCTTTCCGCGAGGCTTCCTCTGGGGGGCCGCGACGGCGGCTCACCAAATCGAGGGCGACAATCGGGCGAGCGACTGGTGGGCGGCGGAGGAGCGCGGGCTCTTGCCGCACCGCTCGGGGCGGGCCTGCGACCATCTGCGGCGCTACGAAGAGGATTTCGACCTCGCCCGGGCCTTCGGCCACAACGCCCATCGCCTCTCCCTCGAATGGAGCCGGCTCGAGCCCGAGCCCGGTCGGCGCGACCCGGCCGCCTTCGACCATTACGCCCGAGTGCTGGATGCCCTGCGCGAGCGTGGCCTCGAGCCCGTCGCCACCTTGCACCACTTCACCTCTCCGCGCTGGTTCGCCGAACGCGGCGGCTGGCTCGCGGCCGACGCGCTCGACCGCTTCGCCGCCCATGTCGAGGCGGTGGTCGACCGGCTCGGGCCCGGGATCCGCTGGTGGATCACCGTCAACGAACCGACCGTGCTCGCCAAGCACGGTTGGGTGACCGGCGACTGGCCGCCCTTCCGTCGCGGCCGGTGGGATCTCGCACTTCGCATCCTGCATCGGCTCTGCGCCGCGCATCGTCGGGCCTATCGCCGAATCCGGGCGCTGCGACCCCGAGCGCTCGTCTCCTTCGCCCACAGCATTCCCTGGATCGAGCCCTGCGATCCGCGCCGCCCCCTCGATCGGCTCGCGGCTCGGCTACGGACCCGCTTCCTGGTCGATCTCGCCTTCGACTTCGTCCGCGAGAACGGCCGGCTCCTCCTCGACTATGTCGCGGTCAACTATTACACGCGCAGCGTCGTGCGCTGGCGGCCACGGGGCCGAGCCCTCCTCTTCGGAGCCGACTGCCTGGAGCCGCATCACGGCGCGCGCCGCTTCGACGATCTGGGCCAGGAGCTCTGCCCCGAGGGCCTGCTCGCGGTACTCCGGCGCTGCGCCCGGCTCGGCCTGCCGATCCTGATCACCGAGAACGGAATCGCCACGACCGACGACGCGCTCCGCCTCGCCCATCTGCGCGGCCATCTCGAGGCCCTGGCCCGAGCACTCGGCGAAGGGATCGATCTGCGTGGCTATCTTCACTGGTCGCTTTTCGACAATTTCGAGTGGGCCAAAGGGACGACCGCACGCTTCGGCCTCGCCGAGACCGACTTCGCGACGCTCGAGCGGCGGCCGCGGCCGGCGATGCACATGCTGGCCGAGGTCGCCCGCAGCGGCCGGCTCGCGCCGGTCGCGTCCGGCGAGGTTACGGCAGCGTGAAGCCCGTCCGGGTCTCGGAGCTCGGACCGGCGCCCGAGCTCGCTGCCGAAGTGGTCGTGGTCGGGGCGGGTGCCGCCGGCATCACGCTCGCGCTCGAGCTCGCCCGCCTCGGCCGCGAGGTGCTCTTGATCGAGGGCGGCGGCCACGATCCGGACCCGCGCGCCCAGGCGCTCCACGAAATCGAGTGCGTCGGCCGACCGATGCGGCCCGGCTATCTGCCGCGCCTGCGCCAGTTCGGCGGCACCTGCAACCTCTGGGCCGGGCGTGCGATGCGCCTCCTTCCCGAGGATCTGCGGCCGCGGCCCTCGGTACCGCAGGGGGAATGGCCGATCGCCGCCGGCGAGCTCGAGGCGCTCTACCCGGAAGCCGAGCGGATCCTGGGACTGCCGGGGCCCGGCGCGTTCCACCCGGGGCCCTGGCTCGCCCGGGCGGGGGCGGCCGAGAGGGCCCTCTTCGCGAGCGGCCGGCTCGTGCCGACCGTCTCGCTCTGGGCCGTACGCCCGCGCCGCTTCGCGTGCGACTTCGCTGCCGAACTCGAAGCGAGCCCGCGCATCCGAATCCTGCTCGGCGCACACGCGATCGGCCTCGCCGAGACGGAGGACGGGCGCCGGGTCGGGGCGGTCCGATTGCGCACGCTCGACGGCCGCGATCTCGAGGCACGCGCCCGGGCGTTCGTCCTCGCCTGCGGCGGGCTCGAGAACGCCCGACTGCTCCTCCTTTCGACCGACTGCCGACCTGAGGGGCTCGGTAACGGCTCGGGCCTGGTCGGCCGCTTTTTCATGGATCATCCGCGAGCGGTGTGGGGCCGGGTGGAACTCGTGCCCGGCGCGAGGCTGCACGTCCTGCGGGGCCGCCCGGTCCCGGGCGGGAAGGTCCAGCTCGGTCTCGCCGCGGCACCCGCGATCCGCGCCGAGCGCGGCCTCTTGCACCACTATCTCACATTCGAGAGCGAGCACTCTTCCTACGCCCGCGAGCAATACGACGTCGCCGTGCAAGTGGCGAAGCGGCTCCTGCGCCGCGGCCACGTGGGCGGCCGCCTCGAGCTTCGTGGTGTCCTCGCCGGTCGCACGCCCGACCTCCTCTATCTCCTCACCCCCAAGGAGATCCTACCGCACTGGGCCTATCGCCTCCTCTGGGAGCTGCACGAGCGACTGCCGCGGCGGCGGCGCGCCGAACGCCTCGTCCTCGTCCATTTCTGCGAACAACCGCTCGACTCCGAAAGCCGGGTGACCCTGTCCGACCGGCGCGATCCGATCGGCGTGCCGATGCTGCGGCTCGACTGGCGAATCCAGCCCGAAGTGGTTCGGAGCATGGAGGCGCTCTCCACGCTGCTCGGCGAGGAGCTCGCCAGCACCGGGCTCGGCCGCCTGCTGCCCGCGGCGGAGGAGCCCCGCTTCACCGACGCCTCGCATCACATGGGCACGACACGGATGGGAACCGACCCGCGCACGAGTGTCGTCGATCCCTGGGGCCGGGTGCACGGGATCGCCAATCTCTGGATCGCCGGCAGCTCGATCTTCCCCAGCGGCGGCCACGCCAACCCGACACTCACGATCGTCGCCCTGGCCCTCCGCCAGGCCCGCCGGATCGCCGCTACCGTCGCCACCGGCTGAGCCGGCGCGGACCGCCCGTGCCGACGCCGACCGCTCGACCGCCATCGGCCGGAGACCCGGGGAGTCTCGCGGGGACAGCCGGGTGCGGGGGCTCGATTCCGACGCGCTTCGGCGGCGAGCCGGCTCGCTCGACGGGGGTCCGCTGCTCCGGGAGCCGGGGGCCTCGGTCGGGGGCGGGGCGACCGGTGCCGGAGCGCCCCTTAGTGGAGCTTTTCGTCGGCGGGTCTTCGGGGAGGCCGTTTGGGCCGGGCCGATCGACCGGTCTCGTCGACGGGAACGCTTCCGTCCGAGGGGACCGGTCGATGCCTCGGACGGTGTGGGAACCCGCCGAAGTCGTCGGTCGCCCCCGAAGCGGGCAGCTCTCGTCATCGCGACGGCCCCGCCACGCCATCTCCTTCGGCTCGCTCGTCACGCCCGATGGCGAAGCCGCGACTTGGCGCCTGTGCTCGGAAAAGCGCGCCCCTGTTGGCGACGTGCCGGCGGATCGCTCGTAGGAGGCGACGGTGCAAACGTCACGGACGTGGCCGGGGCTCCGGTTGGCGGCGGACACGGGGTCGGCCGGCTCGGCACCCCGACGCCGCCCAGGTGGACGCGTACCTCGGTGAAACGAACGGGTCGTCGTGCCGCAGCCGGTTCGCGAAGCCTCCTCGTTCCGCGTGGCGAAAGCGAGAATCCGGCGAGGCGGAGAACTGGACACCGGCGCGCGGTCCGGTTCGGTCGCGCTTCGGCGTCTCGCCTCGGGACCTCGGCGGCCGGCGGTGGTCGATCCGGACGCCGAGCGTTGCTGCCGGTGTGCTTGGAGATGGCCGACGCGCAGGCGCGTGTATCGTCCTTTCGACCATGGCCAGGCCTCGAGTGGAACCCCGGGCGCCGCGCCCGGCTCGGCAAACCTCTCGAACGACCTCGCGATCGCTTCGCCGATTGGCCGCCCCTCATGGGATCGAGCCGCCAGCGGATCGGGTCGCGGATCGCGTCGAGCGGCCGCCCCTCCCCCGCCGGGAACGAGGCCGAGCGAGCTCGCCCCTCCTGCAGCCGACCGACAGCCGCTCCGCCCCGGGGAGACGGGCCGGGCGGCAGCGGCGTCACGGGCGTGGACGGTCCTCGGAGGATCGCCGCCTCGGTCGGGACGCACGCGATCGCACCCCAATCTCCCCATAGCCGGATCGGGTGCGAACGGGTCCCGAAACTTTGCTGGGCTTCGGCCGTCGTCCGCCTGCCGCACGGTGCCCCACTGCTGTAGCTCGGATCACTTGTGGCAGGGGTTGCGATCGGGTGTCGGCGTTCCGGACCGGGCGAGGCTCCGCGACGTATCTGGGCGGGCGGGTCGCCTGCCTCGAGAGGCTCCGCCCTCTCGAGCAGACGCGCGGCGCGTCCATTCCGACGCCCGTCGCCAGCGCGGCTCGAACCACAGGTTCCACCCTCCAGCTGAGGCGCAGCGGGCCCGCTCACGGGACGAGTGCGCTGCTCGTTGGCCGGTGTCTCCGCCCGACCGCTCCGACCCGTCGCCGAGGGGTGGCGGACCGCCCTCGAACCTGGGCCGTCGGAACGCCTTCGCTTCTGAAGAGACTGCGCAACCTCCAGGCCGCGTCTCGGGTTCGTACCGTCGATGACGGATCCGGGCGTGTCGAGCCGGGCTCGGGTACCGAGACGCGGAGCCCGGCACCGCCCGAGCCTGTGTCGACTGAAAGAGCAATGACGCGCTGAGAAAGCCCTCGAGGCCGACGCGACGTCGTACCCGAAGCGGGGCTCTCCAAGACGTCTCGCCCGATGCGGATTTCTGCCTCGAGCCATTCGGTCCCCCTCGTTGCACGAGAGATCCGGGCCTCGAGCACGGTCGAAGGGCGCTGGCCCGCCGCTGCCGTGTGGCTCACCCCGCCGCGGGCGCACCCCTCCACGGCATATCGACCATGGACCCCCGACCTCGGCCCGGCCGATCGGGCGCAACGGTGGCCTATCGGCCGGCCTGTCCACCAGCGGGCCCCCGGTCTCGTCGTGGGAGGTCTCCCCGAGCGCGATGGGCCGTTTGCGGTCTTCGCCGATGGGCTGCCGGCGGCCGTCGCCGCCTCCGCTGTCGGCGCGCTCTGCTGTGTCAGCCTATCGAGATGGCCGACCCCGGTGCCGAGCTCGGCGATTGCACGTGCCCGCTCTCTCGCTCGGCGGATGCCACGTCACCCACCATTGTCGCCATCGCGGGCACCACCTCGGCGGTCCGACCCGAAACCTCCTCGGTGGCATCGACCGGCCGAACCCCTTCCGCCACGTGCGCACCGCTCCGGTCGAGCAGATCCCGGAGCGTCCGCGACGCTTCCGCCGCCCGCTGCGCGAGCCGGCGAAGCTCCCTAATTACCGCCGCGAAACCCCGAGACCCCCTTCACCGCCCGGCGCCGAATCCGGCTCGGCGTTCGACGCGAAAAGGTTGATCTGGAACACGAGCTCGTCGACGATCGCCGGAATCCGACCGACCTCGCTCGACGATGCCGAAACCCGGCGCGTCGTCTTTTGGCTGTCGCACACGACGCTGCCGCTCGCCTCTGCTTCGCGTCGGCCTCGGCGCTCTTCCGACCCGCCAGCTGCTCACGTTCCCTCGCCTGGGCGAGGTTCGTGCCCGCGCCTCGAGCCGGGCTACCGAACGCATCGGCGATCAGGGCCTCCTAGCGGTCGAGGTCGCCTCGGCATGCCCGGTTCGGATCGAAACTGCCCGCGGGTGAGGTCGGCGAGGCCGACCCGGAGCCGGGCCGCCTCGCCGGGAAGCGAGCGCGGGAAGCGCCGCGACCGGAGGAACAACGTCAGTCGAGCTCGAAACGGTCCTTGTAATCGCGCTTGAGGGCCGGGTCCTGACGTTCCTTCTCGAGCCAGCAATTGCCGACCACCAGGCGCTCGATCTCGGTGCCCATGAAGCACCGGAAGGCGTCGGTCGGCGTGCAGACGATCGGCTCGCCCCGCACGTTGAAACTCGTGTTGACGATCACCGGGCAGCCCGTGCGCTGCTTGAAGGCTTCGAGGAGTCGCCAATAGCGGGGGTTGGTCTCGCGATGGACCGTCTGGATCCGGGCGGAATAGTCGACGTGGGTGACGGCCGGGATTTCGGAGCGGACGACGTTGAGCTTGTCGATGCCGAAGAGTGCCCGCTCCTCGTCGGTCATGGCCCGGCGACGCCGCGGTACGACGTCGGCGACGAGGAGCATGTAGGGACTGTCGGTGTCGAGCTCGAACCAGTCGGCGACGTCCTCGCGCAGAACCGACGGTGCGAAGGGGCGAAAACTCTCCCGGTATTTGACCTTGAGGTTCAAGAGCTTCTGCATCGTGGGCGAGCGCGCGTCGCCGAGGATCGAGCGGGCGCCGAGAGCCCGCGGGCCGAATTCCATGCGGCCCTGCATCCAGCCCACGGCTTTGCCGTCGGCGAGTGCGTCGGCGGTGAGCGTGATCACCTCGTCGTCCTCGACGACGGTGTAGCGAGCACCACAGGCATCGAGCTGGCGACGGGTCTCCTCGAGGTCGAAAGCCGGCCCGAGATAAGCGCCGTGCATGCCGTCGAGATGGCCGTTGGGAGCGGCTTTCGGCCGGTCGAGGTACTGGTGCCAGCAGGCGAGGGCGGCGCCGAGGGCCCCACCGGCGTCGCCAGCAGCCGGCTGGATCCAGATCCGCTCGAAGCAGCCGTCCTTGAGAAGCTTGCCGTTGGCGACACAGTTGAGGGCGACACCCCCCGCGAGACAGAGATTGCGCTCGCCCGTTTCCCGGGCGATCGACCGGCCGAGCTTGAGCACCACCTCCTCGGTGACCTTCTGGATCGAGGCAGCGAGGTCCATCTCGCGCTGGGTGAGCCAGACTTCCGGCTTTCGCGGCGGTCCGCCGAACAGACGATGGAACTTCTCGTTCGTCATCGTCAGCCCGGTACAGTAGTCGAAATAGGAAAGGTCGAGACGGAACGAGCCGTCCTCCTTGATGTCGATCAGGTGGTCCTTGATGAGGTTCACGTATTTCGGCTCGCCGTAGGGGGCGAGGCCCATGACCTTGTACTCGCCGGAGTTGACTTTGAAGCCGGTGTAGTAGGTGAAGGCGGAATAGAGCAGGCCGAGCGAGTGAGGAAAATGAATTTCCTTGACGATCTTGAGCGAATTGCCGTTCCCGAGGCCGAGCGAGGTGGTGCACCATTCGCCCACCCCGTCCATCGTGAGCACGGCCGCGCGTTCGAACGGGGAGGGGTAGAAGGCCGAAGCGGCGTGGGCGAGATGATGTTCGGTGAACAGCAACGAACCGTTCCAGCGCTCGCCGCCCGGCAGGCGTCGTAGCTCGTCGGCGAGCATGCTCTTCTGGAAGAGCTTCTCCTTGACCCAGATCGGCATGGCGACGCGGAAGGAGCGGAAGCCGCGTGGTGCCATCGCGAGATAGGTCTCGAGCAGCCGCTCGAATTTGAGGAACGGCTTGTCGTAGAAGACGACGTGGTCGATCCCGCCCAGATCGCAGCCGGCCGCCTCCAGGCAGTAACCGATCGCCCGAGCCGGGAAGCCGGAGTCGTGCTTGATCCGGGTGAACCGCTCTTCTTGCGCCGCCGCGACGATGTCGCCGTCGACCACGATCGCGGCCGCGCTGTCGTGGTAGAAGGCCGAGATGCCGAGGATCCGCATCGACGTCCTGCTCCTCGGATCAGAAGAGCGTATAGATGAAGGGCGCCACGGCGCTGCCCTTCGTCAAAACGACGAGGCCACCGAACAGGACGGTCATCAGGAGGACGGGCAAGAGCCAGAACTTCTTGCGCTCGCGCATGAAAGCCCAGAGCTCGGCGAGAAAGCTCATGCTCGTATCCCCTCAGAACTGGTTACGCATACTTTCGGGCGCCGGGCCGGGCGGCTCGCGAGGGATCCAGTAGCTGGCCGCCGCCGGCTCGCGCCGCAGCCGCAACAAATCTCTGCCGCGCAGACGCAGCCACAGCCCGATCGGTACCACGGTGGTCGCGTAGATCAGGAACATGACGATCGGGTTGACGATCTTGAAGAGGAGGAGCCCGAACCGCAGCCAGGCCCGGTTGAGCGGCGCGAGGAGAGGCGGTCGAACGAGTGCCGTGGCCACGAGCGCGCCGCCTGTCAGGAGGACCGCCCAGGCGAGTACCGTCCAGCCGCCGAACCACAGAGCCTCGAGGAGGCCGAGTCCGGCCAGAATGCCGCCTACGGTCAAACCGAAGGAGCGGTCGCTCGGGCCTTCGATGCGCTCGTGGGTATCGATCCGTTCGTGGAAGCTACCGGCCATCCACTTCTCCTCAGCGTGCCGTCGCCGGCGCAGCCGACCCGTTCGTGGCGAATGGGGGCAACCGCCCGACGAGCCAGCCTTGTACTGCCTCGGCGACGACGGCCTGACCAGTCGGATTCGGGTGGCCGTCGACCGCGAAATAGAGCGCCGGCCCACGTCGGGAGGCTCGCTCGCGCAGGACCTCGCCCAGATCGAGCACGTCCAGGCCGGCGCCGACGAACCGCTCGGCCAAAGCCGCGGTCGGGCTCGGAGCGGTTTCTCCGAGCAGCGGGAGGTACACTTCTTCTTTGGTCGGCATGAAGATGACGAACAGCCGACCGCCGCCGTTTTCGACTCGCGAGCGCAGCTCGCGCACGACACCGAGCGTCCGATCCAGGTCGGCCGGGTCGATCGCACCCGGGCGCGGGAGGACGAGTTGCAGTCGCTCACCGCTGTCGAGCTCGAGGGTCCGGCCCCGGGAGCGTCGGGCGAGTGTCCTCGCGAGATCGACGGTGAACCAGAACAGATAGGTTCGCTGGGCCAGCCCGAGCAGGCTTTCGTCGAGCCAGCGATCGCCCTGGCCCCGGAATCGACGATAAGAGCCGGTCGCGCCGTGCTCGATCCAGCGCGCGAACGCCCGGTCGTCGTCCAGATCGTTGCCGGCGAACAGGCACAGCAAGACGATCGACGGTCGGAGCTCGGCCCCGAAGCGTTCGAAGATGCGCTCCTGCTGCAAGGGCCCGCTCCCGATCAGCCCCAGATTGACGATGCCGACACCCGGCAACCGGGAGCGCAACAACGAGACCCAGTCGGCGCCGTCGTCGGCGCCGTAGCCGAACGCCATCGAATCCCCGAGCACCACGATGCGGGCCGGTTCGGGCCACGGCTCCGGATTACGGAACCCCTTGGAATCGAGGCGGAAGCGGAAGTCGAGATCGCCCCGCGCGATCCGTCCCTCGATACCGGGCCTGTAGAGAAAGCCGATCGACGGATCGTCGATCATCAAGGACCGGCCTTCGCTGTCCGTGTCGCCCGCGACCTCGAGCCAATGGACCCGCAGCGCCGCCTCTTCGCCCAGCAGGTTCGGGAAAAGTCGCAGCACGAGTTCGAACCCTGCGAGCGCCACGAACCCACTCGTCGCCAGCAGCAGCAGATTCAAAAGTGCACTGCGCAGCCGTCCACGACCCCGATCCCCGGGGGCGGACATCCGTTCGATCGTTGGAGGTGCCGTGCTCACACGTCGTGCCCTCGCTTTCGGATCGTTCCTGGCCGCTGTTCCGGATCGAATGCCACGTGCGAGGCCGAACCGACCACCGCGCGACCCGTCTCTAGCACCACAAAGGTTAACGATACATGAAGAGTTCCGCGCTCGCGCCGACGCACCGCCAACCTCGGTGTCGATCCCGTGCGTCGGTAGGCCTTCGCGCGAGGTGCGTGACCGGACGGCAACGCAAGAGCAGGGGTGGAACGGCGAGGGACGGGCAAGGGTGCGTCCGCCCCGCTACGGCCGAACGCGACCGCGAGCGCATCTGCGCCTCGGCTCCCGACGGTTCGATCCGAGCGCTCGGTGACGTCGTCGCGGAGCTCGCCGGCGCATTCCTCCGACCCGAAGCGCTCGACCGGTCGCCACGGCTCGCTGCGCTCGGTTTGCCGTAAATCGACCGGTCGGTCCGGCTCGGTGTGCCGGTGCCGGGAACCTGCGCGATCGTCCGCATCGGGTTCGATCGCTCCTATCACGCGGCGGAGGTCGAGCCGCCCCTGCCGGTCGAGCCGGTCCTGTTCCTCGAGCCGACCACCGCCCTCCGAGGGGCCACGGATCGGCCGATCGCGCCACGGGGCTCGCACGAACAGGGCTTCGAGGTCGAGTTCGCCTTGGTGATCGGCACCCCCGCTTGCCACCTTCCGGTCGAGCGAGCACTCGCCGATCTGGCCGGCTGCTGCATCGCGAACGACATCCCCGAGCGATTCTCGAACGAGATCGAACGATTCTGGAACGAGCGGCAGGTCGGGCAGGGGATCCGCGGCGGAGACGGTGAAGGGTTCGCAACGTTCGGGCGCTGGCCGGTCGCGGCCGGACGAGGTGAACGACGCGCGAGACTTCGCCATCCGGTCCGGGGTCGACGGCCACCGGATGCAAGACGGCTCGACCCGGACGACGATCTTCCGATCCGGCCGAAGCTCTTCGACGTCGCTTCGATCGTGAGCTTCGCGAGCCACACCACGACTCTCCTTCCTAGCGACGTCGTCCCGACCGTTACCCCGCCTGGCGTCGGCCAAGGGCGACATGCCCTTCTCGCTTCGGCCCGGCACGACCGTGCGGGCCGGCATCGCCGGCCTCGGCGAGACGTCGCGTCCGGTCGTGGCGGCGACGGACGAGACGCGACCGCAGTCCGACCGGCGAGCCGCGCCAAGAGTGGGCTTCGGCGGTCGTGTTCAACCAATGGTTAAGAAGGGTGAGCCAAGGCCCTGACCCGGCGCGACTTCCAACGGAACCTTCACAGCCTGTCGAAAATCGTTTGTGTTGAATGGGTTGCAACAGTATATTGAGGGCGTGCGGCGGTGTCGGGGCGAAGCCGCGCGACCGGGTCCGTCGTCGGGCGAGGACCACCGACCGGGGTGGCCTGACCACGGAGGTATCGCTGCGATGATCGAGGGAGTCGCTGCAGGAAGGCCGGCGGCGCAGCCGCCCGGGTCGGAGCCGCGGGTCGGGGCGGGGCGGCGACGGGGCGAGGCGCGGACGGTCGGTAATGGTCTCGGCACCGCGCTCGGCGCCACCTTTCTCGGGCTTCTGCTGGTTCGTCCGGGCTCGGGGGCCGAGGGCGCCGAGGAGCCGCGGCCGACGCCACCGGGAGAGGGCGCAGAGCGACGCGCGGGTGACGAACCGGCCGAGGGGCACGAGGCCGTGGCACCGATGCAGGAGCTCGCGGCCATCCCTGTAGCAGCGGGCTCTGTTCTCACCGCCGGCGCGGTGATCGATCCGGCGGTGCTCACCCGGCTCGCAGGCGAAGCTCGTTTCGACGAAGCGGCACTGCGGCTGCTGCGCCCGGAAGCGACGACCGTCCCGCTCGACGCCGGAACGGCGCCGGCGCCGGCGGCGGCAGCGGCGGCGACGATTTCGATCGCGCTCGCGCCGCCTGGCCCGGTCGAGCTGCCGGCGGTCGAGGCGCCGGCCGAGCCCGGCGAGGATCTCGGACCGATCGGCGAGGAAATCGTGGGCGGCGAGGACGGCGACGTGCTCGTGGGGGGGCCCCACGACGATTTGATCGACGGCGGTGGGGGCGACGACACGATCGCGGGCGGCGGTGGCGACGACATCCTGGCCGGTGGGGCCGGCAACGACTTCGTCGACGGTGAAGCGGGAAACGACCTCGTTTCCGGCGGGACGGGCGACGACACGCTCCTGGGTGGACCGGGTCGGGACACGCTCGACGGTGGTCCGGGCCACGATTGGCTCGACGGCGGGGACGGCGACGACACGATTACCGGTGGGTCCGGCGACGATTCCGCGGTGATAGGTGGACCCGGCGATCTGGTCTTCGAAGATCCCTGGGGGCCGGACGGCGGCGGGCGAGACACGCTGGTCGTCGCGCCGGACTTCGGTGCCCAGCTCGAGAAAGTGTTTCCGACTCTCGCCAAAGGCGGGGTGGCCACCTTCATGATCGGAGATGCCGTTCTCGGATCGCCGCCGGCGGGCGCCCCGACCTTCAAGCAACAGGTGGCGCCGAACGTCGAGAATGTTCGACTCACAGGGTCCGAGGCTCATGCCGTGGTCGGAGACGGCGCCGCCAATACGATCGAGGGCAACGATGCCGCCAACCGACTCTGGGGAGGTGCCGGCGACGACCGGATCCGCGGTGGGGCCGGCGACGACCGACTGTACGGCCAGGAAGGCAACGACCTCCTGATGGGCGACGACGGCGACGACCTGCTCGAGGGAGGAGCGGGTGACGATCTCCTCTTCGGTGGCGCAGGCGACGACGTCTACGTGTTCGGGCTCGCCGAAACGGGCGTCGACCGGATCTTCGATCACGAGGGCGCAAACCGGGTTCGACTGGACGGTGCCGACCCGTCGCGACTTTCGGCGCGGCTCGAAGGGCACGACCTCTGGTTGGCCTACGACGATCGCGATTTCGCCGTTGTGGTCGGCTATCGCGGTCGGGAGGGATCGCTCGCCGGTATCGAGATAGACGGCGAGCTGCACGAGCCCGGCGAGTTCCTGGGCGTCGCGGAGCCGCCGACGGAGGACCTCCTCTCGGGCTTCCTCGAACCCGACATGGGCACCGCTCCGGTGCCGATCGACGGTCGGGGATCGGGCACCGATCCGGTCGGGAGCGGGCTTGCCGAGGCCTCGTCGAGGTTGCCCGAGATTTTTCCCGGTGCCGACCTCTGGGTCGCCGACCAGCCGGATCCGGCCGGTGGATCGGTGCAGAACGCCGTCGTCGCCGCTTGGGACCAGGAACGGGCGGGGCAGAGCGCCGGCCGCTGAGGCAGCGCGCCGAGCGGGCACCGTCCGGGGCCCGCTGGCGCGACCCACCGGGCTCCGGTCCTCACCGAGACAGGCGGAGTTTCGAGATCCGCGAGGCGATCTGACGAAAGGCTGTGCGCAATTCGGCGCCCGTGTCCGCCGTGTAAGCGTGTTGCGGGCTCGAGGCGCAGGACCGCAGGAAGTCGATGGCGGTCGTGCTGTCGAGGCCGAACCCCACTGTGAAAATCGTGATCCCGCGCGACTTGATCGCCGTGCACAGTCGGCTCGCTTGACTGAACGAGCTGCCGTTGGTCGCGTTGCAATTGATCTTTTGAGAAAGTGAGCCGCTGCCGCTCGTCGAGTTCTTGGCAATCACGCCGTTGCAGTAAGCCGTGTTGAACTCGCCGTCGGTCATCAGAACGAGGATCTTCTGGGTTTGCGTGTCGCCGTAGGCGGCCGGGATGCTCGACCCGGTCCAGATGCCGAATTCGGGCGAGAGCGTGTACCAGCCCCAGGCGAGCCCGATCTGGCCAGCGGTCGATCCGGCCGCCGTGAAGCTCGCCACCGTGGCCTGGAGCGCGAGCTTGTTCGAGCTCAGGGGCTGGAGGAGGGCGGTCGGGCACGGATTGTAGGCGCTCGTGTAGTTGCGACCGACCGGAGCCACGCTCGGCGACACGTCGGTATAAGCATGAGGACCCGTCCGCTCGCTCACGCAGGTGCTGATCGGAAAAGTCTGGCTGCTGCCGTCGGCGGCGGTAAAGCGGTAGAACTGGCAGCCCGGTGTGGTGCAGGTGCCGGCGCTGATCGGGCCCCGCACCCTGTCGGCGAGGATTCCGACGTTCACCCCCATCGAGTAGGGGACGATCGACACTTTGCTGTAGAACGGCGTCTGCTCGTGGCGAACAATGATGTCGATGAGATCGTTGGCGGCAGCTTTGAGGTCCTTGATCGGTCGACCGGCCATCGAACCGGTGATGTCGAGGACGAGTGCCACCTCGAGGTTGGACCCGCCGACCGCGACCTCGGCCTCGGCGGCGACCTCGATCTCGTTCAGGCCGAGCACGCGCAGGAGCGTCGTGGGCACCGTGGCGCGTGCATCGACCCCGAGCGTGAGGTCGCCCCGGGTAACGTGGAACGCGGAAAGCGTACCCCAGCGCGACTCGTCGTAATTCGCGCGCAAGTAGCGCTGGAGGGTGGCGAGCGCGGCGTTCTCCGACGTCTCCTGGGCGGCGGCCAGAGCGGCCGCATCGAGCGCCGTGCCGAGCGAGGTCCGGGCCGACAATGCCCGCCCGACATCGATCGCGATCCCGACCGCGATCACGAGCGGCACCAGGATCAGTGCCACGACAGCGGCCACGGCGCCGCGCTGGTCCCTGCCCAGTTGCATCGGAAGCACCGAGGCATCGACCGATCGGACGCCGAGCCGGTTTCCCTCGGGGTTGGCCATGTCCGTCGCTCTTCTCCCGACCTCGGTCGGGAGAGTGCCACGACGGAGTTGAGGAATCGTGAAACGGGGGGGATCGGTCTACGCATTCCCGTATGCCTCGGACCGTGGATCCGGCGATTCGCGGCAGGGTCCTTGTGGGCCCCCCAGTGGCGGGCTCGGTGCCGCGGGTCGAGCAAGACCGAGAAGCCCGCGAATCGTCCGCCCGAATTCGCAATCTTTCGGATCGCGACCGTGGTGTGGGGCGGGCGCTCCGGGTCGCGAATCGTCACGTGCCCGGTGGCGTGCACGGGGTCGGCTGCCGAGCGTGACGAGGGCATGAACGCTCGGGCCTTCACGAAGGATTTCCTGTAGCCGGTACGGCCGGCAACGCCCTCGGTCTCGATCGCGGCGCGTCGAGTATCTGACAGCACGCCTCGGTCGCGGGCAGATCGTCGATACGATGCGCGTCGGGCACTCGCGCCATTCAGATTTCGAGTGCGGCGAGAAGCGCCCGAGCCCGAGCCCGCACGGGCTCGCGCGCCCGGTAGAAGGCGTGGAGCTGCGGATCGACGGCGACCACGGGACCCGCGGGCGCTGCGGCTCGCGCGACGGCCTCGGCGGGATCGGACCAGAGCCCCACGCCGACGCCGGCCAACATCGCCGCTCCCCGGGCCGCGTCGAGCCCGGCCTCGAGCGGCGTCAGGGCGAGGCCCAGCTTGGCGGCGAGCAGCACCCGCCAGGCGGCGTCCGTCGCCGCGCGACCGACCAGCCGCACCGGCTCGCGCGGGGCGCGAGCGTGGCGCAGCGGAGCGGTCCGCTCGGCGAGCGCCGCAGCGAGCCCCTCGACCAGCGAACGGGCGAGATCGGCTCGGCGCTGGTCGGGCCGCAGACCGAGCCAGGCGCCGGGCACGGCCGGGTCGCCGGCGGCGCCGTCGAGGGCCGGAAGAAAGAGGAGGCCCGATGCTCCTGGCTCCGCTCCCGCGGCTTCCCCCAAGAGGGCGTCCTCGGGCTCGATACCGGCGGCGCGGGCCGCCTGGGCCCATTCGGGAACGAGCTCGCGGGCGAGCCAAGCGAGCGGGCTCGTGGCGATCGGCACTTCCGCGATTCGATGGAAGCCGCCGGTCGCGTCGCAGAGGATCTCGACCCCCTCTTCGGCCGCCTCCGGCGGCCGTCCGATGCGGACGAGGAACCCGGCGCCGGGCTCCAACCAGGCGAGCGCATCGCCGTCTGCGACCAGGCCCGCGGCGAGCGCTCCGCAGGCGAGCGTGGTTCCGCCCGCCACCACCGGCAACCCTTCCGGCAGGCCGGTCTCGGCGGCACCCGCCACGCTCACCCGGCCCGTGACGTCGGCGCCTTCGAACACTTCCGGCAACAGGTCGGCGGGAAGGCCGAGCGCCTCCAGGACGGGAGCGCTCCACCGCCGGCCGGCGAGATCGAGCAGCCCGGTCGCCGAGGCCTCGGCGGCATCGGTCGCGAGCTCTCCGGTCAGGCGCCGACGCACATCGTCCTTGGGCGCGAGCACCCGGGCCACGCGCTGCGCGGCCTCGGGCTCGTTGGCGGCGAGCCAGAGGATCTTGGCGGCCGGCAGACAGGGCCCGAGGCGACGCCCTGGAGGGGGTGCCACGCCGGCCTCGGCCAACCGGCGAACGAGCTCGCGCGCTTCGTCGCCCGCCCGTCGATCGGCACCCGCCACGGCAGGGCGGACCGGCACGCCGGCGCGATCGAGAAACACGAGGCCGCCCGCCTCGCCGGCGAGGCCGAGTCCCACGAGCTCGACCTCGACCAGCGCTTTGAGCCGAGCCGCCACGCGGCGAAACGCCACCCAAGGGACCTCGGGGTCGTGCTCGCAGACGGCGCCCCGGGCGACGAGCGGCGGATGCTCGGCCGAAGCCCGCGCGAGCTCGCGGCCGTCGGCGGCGAGCAGCACCCCGTTCGTTCGGCTGCGGCCGACCTCGATCCCCATCGTCGCCTGCACGCGGCCCGCATTCGCCATCCACCGCTCCCGGCCGGCCGTCGCCGGCTCGCCTTTACCGCGCCCGCGGCGCTCTCTATAAGCGAGGCCGCGGGGTGCCAAGGCGTCGCGGCCCGGCGCCCGCCATCAACCACGGCCCCGACACCGTGCCGCTCGCCGCCTCGCCCGCTCCACCACTCGTGCACCTGGCCCTGCCGAAGGGCCGGATGCAGGAGAACGTCCTCCAACTCCTCGCCGACGCGGGGATCCGGCTCTCCTTCGATCGGCGCGGCTACCGGCCCAGCCTCTCGCTCCCGGGCTTCGAGGCCAAGCTGTTGAAGCCCCAGAACATCGTCGAGATGCTGCATCTCGGCTCGCGCGATCTGGGCTTCGCCGGGGCCGACTGGGTGGCGGAGCTCGAGGCCGAGCTGGTCGAGCTCGTGGACACCGGGCTCGACCCGGTGACGATCGTCGTGGCGGCGGCCCCGGGTTTCCTCGAGAACGGCGAGCTGCCGGCGCGCTCCTTCGTCGTTGCCACCGAATACGAACGACTGACCGCCCTCTGGCTCGCCCGACGCGGGCTCGAGGCGCGGATCGTCCGCTCCTATGGAGCCACCGAAGTCTTCCCGCCGGAGGACGCCGACTGCATCGTCGACAACACCGCCACCGGAGCGACCCTGCGGGCCAACGGGCTCGTGGTGGTCGACGAGGTGATGCGCAGTTCGACCCGGCTCTACGCCCATCCGCGGGCTCTCGAGGACCGGAGGAAGCGGCCGGTCATCGAGCACTTCACGTTGCTCGTGCGCTCGGTGCTCGACGCCCGCAAGCGGGTGATGCTCGAGGTCAACGTCGCCCGGGAGCATCTCGAGCGGGTGGTCGAGATCCTTCCCTGCATGCGCGAGCCGACCATCGCGCCACTGCACCACGATGCCGGCTTCGCGGTCAAGGCCGCCGTGCCGCGCCATCAGCTGCCCGAGCTCATCCGGGCGATCAAGGAGCGCGGCGGCACCGACATCGTGGTGTTCGACATCGCCCAGATCGTCGTCTGAGAACGGCGACCGGGCGGGGAGGGTCGTTTGCAGGGCACGGGCGAGGGCCGCGTCGGCGCGGTCGAGCGGCGAACGAGGGAAACGGCCGTCCGAGTGCGGATGCTGCTCGACGGCACGGGCCGAAGCGAGATCGCGACCGGTCTCGGATTCCTCGATCACA
The DNA here is from genome assembly GCA_937926445.1 of uncultured Alphaproteobacteria bacterium. GTDB lineage: Bacteria > Pseudomonadota > Alphaproteobacteria > Geminicoccales > Geminicoccaceae > JANXAZ01. Next base: position 40,972 of record CALBAK010000013.1, on the reverse strand, counting down.
TGCTGACCGCGTTCGCTCGCCACGCCCGCTTCGACCTCGAGCTCACCTGCGAGGGCGACCTCGAGGTCGACGACCACCACACGGTCGAGGACTGTGCGCTCGCCCTCGGCAGCGCGCTCGATGCGGCGCTCGGCGAGCGGCGCGGCATCCGCCGCTTCGGCTTCGCCTTCGCTCCGCTCGACGAAGCCCTCGCCCGGGTCGTCGTGGATCTGTCCGGCCGGCCGGCGCCACAGGTAGCGCTCGGTCTTAGACGCGAGCGGATCGGCGAGGTCGCCTGTGAATGCCTCGCTCACTTCTTCCACTCGCTCGCGGTGACCGGCCGCATGGCCCTGCACGTCGACGTCGAGCGCGGCGAGAACGACCATCACCGGGTCGAGGCGGCCTTCAAGGCTCTCGCCTTGGCCCTGCGCGAGGCCGTGTCCTCGGACGGCTCGGCCGAGGTGCCGAGCACCAAGGGCGTGCTCTGAGGCGAGGTGCGGCAGGGCGATGCGGCGGCTGTCCGGCCGTGGGGAGCGGCGATGACCGAGGTGCTGATCGTGCCGACCGGCACGGCCAATCTCGCGAGCGTGTCGGCCGCCTTCCGCCGGCTCGGCGCGACCGTGCGGCTGGCCGAGCGGGGTCGCGAGATCCTGGCTGCGAGCCACGTCGTGCTGCCCGGCGTCGGAGCCTTCGGTGCCGCCATGGCCCGCCTGATGGGTCGGGGCTTCGCCGAGGCGCTCCGTCGGCGGATCGCCGAAGATCGGCCCACCCTCGCGATCTGCGTCGGCCACCAGCTCCTGTTCGCCTCGAGCGAGGAGAGCCCCGGGGTTGGCGGGCTCGGTGCACTGCCGGGAACGGTCGGCCGCTTTCCGGCCACCGTGCGCACGCCCCAATTCGGCTGGAACCTGGTCGAACCCGAGCCCACCTGTCGACTGGTCGAGCCGGGCTGGGCCTATTTCGCCAATTCCTACCGCGCCGTCGACGCCCCCGGTTGGGCTTGCGCGCGCAGCGAGCACGGCGGCCGCTTCCTCGCCGCCGTCGAGAAGGGGCGGGTCCTGGGTTGCCAGTTCCACCCCGAGCTGTCCGGTCGCTGGGGGGCGGCCCTGCTCGACCGCTTCCTCGCCCTGGAGTCGCCCTGAGATGCTGGCGCGACGGATCGTTCCCTGTCTCGACGTGAGCCACGGCCGGGTGGTAAAGGGCATCCGTTTCCAGGGCCTGCGGGATGCCGGCGATCCGGCCGAACGGGCCGAGCTGTACGAGGAGCAGGGCGCCGACGAGATCGTGATCCTCGACGTCTCGGCGACCCCCGAGGGGCGATGCCACCAGATCGAGACCGTCCGGCGGGTTCGCGAGGTGCTGGCCATCCCGCTCACCGTGGGTGGTGGCATCCGCAGCGAGGAGGACGCCTGGCGGCTGCTCGAGGCGGGGGCCGACAAGGTCTCTATCAACACCGCGGCCGTCGAGCGACCGGCACTGCTCGGCGAGATCGCGACGCGCTTCGGTCGCCAGTGCTGCGTGCTCGCGATCGACGCGGCGCTGCGCGACGGCCGCTTCGAAGTGCTGGTCAAGGGCGGCCGCGAGGGTACCGGGCGCGACGCCGTCGAGTGGGCCCGCGAGGGCGAGCGCTGCGGAGCCGGCGAGATCCTGTTGACTTCCTGGGACCGCGACGGAACCCGGGCCGGGTACGACCTCCCTCTCACTCGGTCGGTCGCCCGCGCGGTCCGCGTTCCGGTGATCGCTTCGGGCGGCGCCGACACGCCCGAGCATCTCCTCGAGGCGCTCCAGGCCGGAGCCGACGCGGTGCTCGCCGCTTCGATCTTCCACGACGGCGATCGGACGGTCGGGGAAGTGAAGCGGTTCCTCGCCGCCCGTGGCGTGCCGGTGCGGCCGTGATCGTCCCCTCGATCGACCTCCGGGATGGCCAGACCGTCCAGCTCGTGGGCGGCGAGACGCTGGCGCTCGAGGCGGGCGATCCGCTGCCGATCGCCGAACACTTCGCCGTGGCGGGCGAGATCGCCGTGATCGACCTCGACGCCGCCATGGGGCGCGGCTCCAATGCGGTGCTGATCGAGCGCCTGCTCGATGCCGGCTTCGCCTGCCGGGTGGGTGGCGGTATCCGGGATCTCGCCACGGCCCGCCGCTGGCTCGACCGCGGAGCTGCCAAGGTCGTTCTCGGTACCGCCGCTCGGCCGGAGCTCCTGCGCGAATTGCCGCGCGAGCGAGTGATCGCCGCTCTCGACGCCCGCCACGGTGAGGTCGTGGTGGAGGGCTGGCGCAAGGGGACGGGCCGCGGGATCCTCGAGCGGATAGACGAGCTCCGCGACTTCGTCTGTGGCTTTCTCGTCACCTTCGTCGAGCGCGAGGGGCGGCTCGGCGGCACCGATCTGACGCTCGCCGAGGCGGTCGTGCGCGCCGCGGGCCCCACCTGCCGCGTCACGATCGCGGGCGGGGTGACGACGCCCGAGGAGATCGCCACCCTCGACCGTCTCGGTGCCGACGCCCAGGTAGGCATGGCGCTCTACACCGGCCGGCTCGACCTCGCCGACGCCATCGCCGCGCCTCTGCGTTCCGACCGGCCCGACGGCCTGTTCCCGACCGTGGTCGTCGACGAGCGCGGTATCGCCCTGGGGCTCGCCTGGAGCTCGCGCGATTCGCTGCGCGAGGCCGTCCGACGGCGCGCGGGTGTGTACCAGTCGCGCTCGCGGGGCCTGTGGGTGAAGGGCGAGACCAGCGGCGCCACCCAGGAGCTCGTGCGCGTCGACCTCGACTGCGACCGCGACGCGCTCCGCTTTCTGGTCCGTCAGAAAGGCCCGGGCTTCTGCCACCTCGAGCGCTTTTCCTGCTTCGGCGAGGCCGAGGGCCTCGCCCGTCTCGAGGCGATCCTCGCGGCTCGCGCGAAGGCTCCTCCGGAAGGCTCCTACACGGCGAAGCTCCTCGCCGATCCCGGTCTGCTCGCCGCCAAGCTGCGCGAGGAGGCGGACGAGCTGGCCCGCGCCGAGGGTCGCGAGGACGTCGTCTGGGAGGCGGCCGATCTCCTCTACTTCGCCCTCGTCAAGCTCGTCGCGGCGGGTGTCCGGCTCGCCGAGGTCGAGCGCCACCTCGACCGCCGCGCCCGCAAGGTGACCCGCCGCGACTGACCCGCCGGCGCCCGTCCGCGGTATCGACCCGGCGACAGCGAGCGGAGCCGAGGGCCGAGCGGCCGTGCCGTCGGGTGGCCGTCGGAGCCAGCCGACCGCGGAGAGGACGGCGGCTCCGAGCTGACAGGCGAGAAAGAGGACGAGCACCGATCGGTCTCCGCTCTTCCGCGACCGTTTTCGTCCAGAAAGGTTGAGGAAGCGTTAACCGCCGACGGTCCGAACGCGGGGCGGATGTCGCCCCGGTCCGTCCGGGCTCAGCCCTCGAGCAGCGCCGGTTCGAGCCCCTCGGCGCCGGCCAGCACACTCGCGAGAAGGCCCAGCGTCTCGGGCAGGACGTGCGCGCACCAGAAGCGCGCGAGACCCGGCCAGGTGCTGCCGCCCTCGGCCCCGGCGAGCGCCGCTCGGGCACCCCGCGCGAGGAGGAAGCCCCCGAGGGTGTGGCCGAAAAGCCGCAAGTATGCCGCAGCCGCCGCCCCGCGATGTTCCTCGTCCGCCGCCTGCACGTAGCGGGTCGCGGCCTCGAGCCGCTCGAGAGCCTCGCGGAGCACGAGGCGAAGCTCGCCCGGCACCGTCTCGAGGTCGAGGCGCAGCTCCCCCACGAGCTCCCAGGGAAGCCGTCCGTCGGCGATCGCGAGCTTGCGGCCCACGAGATCGAGGGCCTGGATGCCGTTGGTGCCCTCGTAGATCGGCAGGATGCGGGCGTCGCGCCAGTGCTGGGCGACCCCGGTCTCCTCGACGAAGCCCATGCCGCCGTGGACCTGGATCGCGGCATGGGTGATCTCCTGGGCGAGATCGGTGCACCAGGCCTTCACGATGGGCGTGAGCAGCGCCACCCGCTCGCTCGCCCGGTGCCGCTCCCCGGGCTCGGCGGCGCGAGCGGCCCGGTCTACGAAGCTCGCGGTCCAATAGCAGAGCGCCCGCATCGCAGCGATCTGGGCGCGCATCCGCACGAGCATCCGCCGCACGTCCGGATAGGCCGCGATCGGCACCGGCCGGCCGTCGATCCGCCCCTGGATTCGTCCCTTGGCGTAGGTGAGCGCGGCCTGGAAGGCGCGCTCGGAGAGGCCGAGCCCTTCGTGCCCGACCGCCAAGCGGGCATTGTTCATCATCGTGAACATGCTGGCGAGGCCGCGGTTCGGCTCGCCCACGAGGAAGCCCACCGCACCCTCGCTCTCGCCGTAGCTCACCACGCAGGTGGGCGAGGCGTGGATGCCGACCTTCTGCTCGAGCTTGAGGATCCGCCAGTCGTTCCGAAGCCCGAGCCGGCCGTCCGGTTCCGGCAGATATTTGGGCACGAGAAAGAGCGAGATGCCGCGGGTGCCGGGCGGTGCGTCGGGTAGGCGGGCGAGCACGAGATGGACGATGTTCTCGGCCATGTCGTGGTCGCCGAAGGTGACGAAGATCTTCTGCCCGAAGAGCCGGAAGTGCCCGTCGCGCGGCTCGGCACGCGTGCGCAGAGCACCGAGATCGGTGCCGGCCTGCGGCTCGGTCAGGCACATGGCGGCCGTCCAGGTGCCGGCGATGAGCCGCGTCGCGTAGAGCCCCTTCTGCTCCTCGCTGCCGTGGTGGAGGAGCGCCTCGACCGCCCCCTGGGTCAGCAAGGGGCAGAGCTCGAAGGTCGTGTTGGCCGCGTTCCAGAGATCGGCCAAGGCGGTGTTCAAGGTCCAGGGCAGATCCTGCCCGCCATAGGCCTCGGGGAACACCACCCCCATCCAGCCGCCCTCGCGGAACTTTTCGTAGGCCGCCTTGAAGCCCGGCGCGGTGCGGACCACGCCGTTCTCGAGGACCGCACCGTGCCGGTCGCCGACCGCGTTCAGCGGCGCCAGCACTTCGGCTGCGAACTTCCCCGCCTCCTCGAGCGCGGCATCGAGCAGGTCGGGGGTGGCGTGCGCGAGGCTGGGCAGCCTCGCGAGGCTCTCGACCTCGGCGAGCGCCCGCAACACGAACCGCATTTCGTCAAGAGGCGGGGTGAAGACGGTCATGGCTCGGCTCCTCGCCCGCCCCCGCTAGCCGATTCCGGCGGCCGCATCCAGGATCCGTTGCTCGAGCACGGCGCTGCTGCCGAAGTGCGCCTCGACCCGGTCGCCCGTGAAGGCACGACGGTAGAGGCCGATCACGTGCAGGTCGACCTCGACACTGGTGCCCTGCGGCAGGGCACTTGTCCGCACCACGACGACGGCGCGCCGCCCCTCGGCCTCGACGAAGCGCGACCGGCCGAGGTCGCCGAACGGGTCGCTCGTCCAGATACCGGGGCCATGCGCCCAGCCCGGATCGCTCCCGGCCGCGAGCTCGCCGCGGAGGGTGGGCGCCGCGCTCCCTTCGAACTCGGTCGCGGCGAAACCGGCGGCCCGCAGCACGGCGGCCGCCCGCGCGCGGGCCTCGGCCGGGCTCGCCCTGACGATCCCGGCCGTGCCGGTCGGTTCGGGCGGCGCCGCCGGCTGACAGCCGGCGAGGCCCAAAAGGAGCAGGCCGGCGCCGACCAGCCCGTTGCCGCGCGCCCCCTCAGTGGCGGACGACAACGGTCTTGACCGCGGTGAAGCCGTAGAGTGCCTCGAAACCCTTCTCGCGACCGTGTCCGGAATGTTTGAAGCCGCCGAACGGGAGCTCGACTCCGCCACCCGCGCCGTAGGCGTTGAGGAACACCTGCCCCGTCCGGATCGCCCGGGCGAGGCGCATCCCGCGGCCGAGATCGCGCGTCCACACGCCCGCCACGAGGCCGTAGGGCGTGCCGTTGGCGAGCCGGATCGCATCCTCCTCGTCTTCGAACGGGAAGGCCGCCAGAACCGGCCCGAACACCTCTTCGCAGGCGAGCCGATTGGCCCGCGGTACCGGCCCGAAGAGCACCGGCTGGGCGTAGAAGCCGCCGGCCGGCAGGCCGGGTTCCAGCCGGCCGCGGGCGAGCACCGGTACCCCTTCCTCGATCGCCCGGTCGACATAGCCCTGGACCCGGCGGCGCTGGGTCTCGGAGACCAGCGCCCCCATGTCCAGATCCATCTCGTGGGTGCCGACCCGCACTTGCGCGAACCGCTCGGCGATCCGGCCCGCCACCTCCTCGTAGACCTTCCGCTCGATCAGCACCCGCGAGCCGGCCGAGCAGGTCTGGCCGGCGTTCTGGGTGATCGCGGTCACCACGACCGGGATGCAGGCCTCGAGATCGGCGTCGGCGAAGACCACCTGCGGGCTCTTGCCGCCGAGCTCGAGGGTGCAGCCGACGTGGTTCCGGGCGGCCGCCGCCTGGACCAGCGTGCCGACCTCGGGTGAGCCCGTGAAGGAGAGATGGTCGATATCGGGATGGGCGGCGAGCGCGGCACCCGCCTCCTCGCCGATGCCGTGCACGACGTTCAACGCCCCGTCGGGCAGGCCGACCTCGCGGGCGAGTTCGGCCATCCTGACGATCGAGAGCCCCGCCTCTTCGCCCGGCTTGACGACGCAGGCGTTGCCGGTGGCGAGCGCCGCACCGACCGAGCGGGCGAAGATCTGCGCCGGGTAGTTCCAGGGCACGATGTGGGCGGTCACCCCGTGCGGCTCCCGGAGGGTGAAGACGGTGTAGCCCTCGAGGAAGGGGATCGTGTCGCCCATGAGCTTGTCGGCGGCGCCACCGTAGAACTCGAAATAGCGGGCGGCGGCGGCGATGTCGGCCCGCGCCTGCTTCAGGGGCTTGCCGGTGTCACGCGCTTCGAGCGCGGCCAAGGCCTCGGCCTCGCGCCGGATCGCTTCGGAAAGGCGCAGGAGCAGACGGCCGCGCTCGACCGCCGGCATCCGGCCCCAGGCTCCTTCGAAGGCGCTGCGGGCCGCCTGCACCGCGGCGTCCACATCGGCCGCCCCGCTGCGGGGGGCGGTCGCGAAGGGCCGCCCGTCGGAGGGGCAGAGATGCTCGTAGGTGCGCCCGTCGCGTGCCGGCACCGACTTGCCGCCGATCAGGTTGAGGTAGGTTTCCATGGCCGCGGGTCCCCGATCCGATGCGACTGTCTCGCCCGCGGCCAGAGATGGCACGGCCGGAGCCCGAGGGCCAGGGGTGGACACGGCAGCGGGTGGACGCGGAAGGTCGCGAGCCGCTACGCTTCTGAAACGGATAGGGTAGCCATGCTGACGAGCGACCATCTCGAATCGCTGCTGCGTGACGCAGAGAACGATCGCGTCGAGCGCAAAGCGTCGGCGAGCGACAAGAACGATCTGCGCCGCGTGATATGCGCGCTCGCCAACGATCTCGGTGGCGCGGGGACACCCGGCGTGATCTTCATCGGCGTGCGCGACGACGGCAGTTGCGCCGATCTGCCCGTCACCGACCGGCTCCTACGTGATCTCGCCGAATTGCGGAGCGACGGGAAGATCCACCCCTTCCCGACGATGACAGTCAAGGAAGAGATTGTCGCCGGCTGTAGGCTCGTGGTCGTCCTCGTCGAGCCGTCCGACAATCCGCCGGTGAAGTTCGAGGGGCGTGCCTATGTGCGCGTCGGACCCACGGTGCGCATTGCCTCGGCAGAAGAAGAGCGGCGACTCGTCGAGCGGCGACGGTGGGCCAATCTGCCGTTCGATCAGCAGCCGGTGCGAGGGGCGACCCGCGAAGATCTCGATCTCGCTCGTTTTCGACTGGAGCTGCTTCCGGCACTCGTTCCAGCCGACGTGCTGGCCTTCAACCAGCGGAGCGAGGAGGAGCAGCTGCGCGCCTTGCGGATGCTCCACCCGGACGGCACGCCTTCGGTGCTTGCTATCCTTTCCCTGGGCAAAGAGCCTCGCCGTTTCTTTCCGGGTGCTTACATCCAGTTCCTGAAGCTGGAAGGCACGCGACTCTCCGACCCGGTCGTGGCTTCGCACGATATCGGCGGCACGCTGGTCGACCAGTTCCGGCAGCTCGACGAGCTCTTGCGGCTCAACGTCTCCGTCCGCACGGTTCTCGGGCCGGGTCCAGCCGTGGAGCGCCCCGACTATCCCCTGGTCGCACTCCAGGAGATCGGACGTAACGCTCTGATCCATCGAAATTACGAGCAGTCGACGACTCCGGTCCGGGTCACCTGGTACGCCGACCGAGTCGAGATCGTGAGCCCGGGCGGGCCGTTCGGCGAGGTCACCCCGGAGCGGTTCGGCGAGCCGAACGTCACGAGCTATCGCAATCCCGGGCTCGCCGAACTCGCGAGTCGTCTCGGCTACGCACAGCGGTTCGGTACAGGGATCGCCCGTGCACGCGACGAGCTCGAGCGGAACGGGAATCCGCCGCTCGAGCTGCGCGCCGACCTCAATTTCGTGTCCGCGATCATCTGGCGCGCTCCATGAAAACGATCGCTTGCTTCAACAACAAGGGGGGTGTGGGGAAGACGTCTCTGGTCTACCACCTGGCTTGGATGTTTCGCGAGCTGGGATTGCAAGTAGTAGCGGCGGATCTCGATCCGCAGGCCAATCTTACGAGCTTTTTTCTCGACGAGGATGCGATCGAGCGACTCTGGCAGGAGGACCGGCCCAACACTGTATGGCGGGCGATTCGGCCACTCTACGAGGGTGAGGCCGGCCTGCAGGCTCTCGAACCACGATTCCCCGACGACTCTATCGCTTTAGTTCCAGGCGATCTAGAATTGTCGCGCTACGAGGACGAACTGTCTCGGGCCTGGGCGGAATGTACCGACGGCAAGGCGCGGGCCTTTCGGGTGATCACGTCTTTCGCCCGGGTCATTCGGGCAGCCGCCGAGAGGATCGGGGCTCATCTGACATTGGTCGATCTCGGGCCGAATCTCGGTTCCCTCAATCGCGCGGCTCTCACCGCTTGCGATCACGTGGTGCTACCACTCGGACCGGACCTCTTCTCCATCCAGGGGTTGCGGAACGTGGGACCGACGCTGAGGACTTGGCGCGGCCAGTGGGCGGAACGGCGAAGGAAAGCACCGGATCAGGTGACGGATGTTCCAGAAGGCGGGATGGCTCCGGCCGGCTACGTGATGATGCGCCACACGGTCCGTCTCGATCGTCCGGTCCGGGCCTACGAGCGATGGATGGCACAGGCCCCGGGCGCGTACCGGCAGGCCGTCTTGGGTCAACCGGCGGAACCGTCGCCCTCAATCGAGAACGATCCCTTCTGTTTGGCGCGCCTCAAGGACTTCCGCTCCTTGATGGCGATTGCCCAGGAGGTGCGCAAGCCCATGTTCCTGCTCAAGCCGGCGGATGGCGCCATCGGCGGGCATCAGGCCGCGGTGCGGGATTGCTACGAAGGGTTCCGGGCCCTCGCCGAGGCGATCGCGCAGCAGTGCGGGGTGTCGTTGCCGACGCGGTGAGCCCAACGCGTCGCTCACCCCGGCGCGGCGAGCGCCTCGGCCGCGGCGAGCACCGGTTCGGCCTCGGCCGGCAAGAGCTTCTCGGCGCGCACGAAACGCGCGAGCGCGGCGGCGAGGTCGAGGAGCGCGGAAGACGCACGGCTCACGGCAGGAACTCCGGATCCTCGATCTGTTCGAGTGTGAAAGGACAGGTCTCGGGAAAGGTCGAAAGCGGTAGCCCGGTCTCCTCCGCCGCGTAGCGGCGAGCCTTCGCGTAGGCTTTCGGCAGCTCTTCGCCCAACCGTCGCCGCAGGCTCGGACTCGCTTCGAGGAGATCGGCGACGGCGTCTCGTTGCACGCGGATCGTCGTCCGCCAGCTGCGGGTCCGGCGCCGGGGCTGGAAACGCCACTTCAACAGGTGGAGAAGCAGCTGGCGCAGATGCGCCCGAAGCGCGTGAAGCTGCGCGATTCCCACGCTCTCGATCTCTTCGGCGAGGTTCTCGAGATCGAGCGGCACGGCGAGGTTCGCCCGCATCGCCGCGAGCGCGCGCAGCCGCTCCGCCTGCTCCTGGCTCCAGCGATAGAAGTCTTCCTCGTAGAGCGAGGCGGTCGACACGGATCCCTCTTCCTCGAAAGCGTTTTGCATTCGAGCCAAGATAAGGCGGCCCGCGCCCGTGCGTCAGCCCCGCGCTTCCTCCTCGCGCGCGATCCCGAGCTCCGCCAAGACCTCGCCCGTGTGCTCGCCGAGCCGCGGGGCGGGCCGCCGCAGCGCGCAAGGGGTCCCCTCGAGCCGCATCGGAAAGCCGGTCATCCGCACGACCCCGTGGCCCGGATGCGGCACGTCCAGGACCATGCCGAGCGCGTCGACCTGCGGGTCGGCCATGGCCTCGGCGAGCCCGTTGACCGGACCGCAGGGCACGCCCGCGGCGTTGAGCCGAGCGATCCAGACTTCGGCCTGGGCGGTCGAGAGCACCGCCTCGATCCGGGCGCGCAGCTCCTCGCGCCGCTTCACCCGCTCGGCGTTGCTGGCGTAGCGCGGATCCTCGAGCAGCGCCTCGAGCCCGAGCTCGGCGAAGAGCTTGCGCACGATCGCCTCGTTCGCGGGCGCGATCGCGATCGCGCGGTCCGCGGTTGCGAACAGGCCGTAAGGAGCGAGTATCGGATGGTCGTTGCCGGTCCTGGGCGGTGGCTTGCCGGTGGCGAAGAACTCCGGGGCGAGATAGCCCAGGAGCGAGAGCATCGAGCCCAGCATCGTGGCCTCGACCCGCTGGCCGCGGCCCGTGCGGTCGCGGGCCCGCAAGCCCGCCACGATCCCGAGCGCGGCATAGAGCCCGGCCGCCAGATCGGTGAGCGGGGCGGCGGTCCGCAAAGGCGGCCCGCCTTCCACCCCGTTGGTCGCCATGAAGCCGCTCATCGCCTGGGCGACGAAGTCGAAGGCCGGCCGGTCCCGGTAGGGCCCGACGCTGCCGAAGCCGTTGATGGAGCAGGTCACGAGCCGCGGGTTCAGCGCCTCGAGCCGGGCCTGCGCGAACCCCATCGCCTCCAGCACACCGGGTCGGAAATTCTCGACCAGCACATCGGCCGTCTCGATCAGCCGGGCGAGCACCTCCCGGTCGGCGCTGCGCTTGAGGTCGAGCAGGATCGAGCGCTTGTTGCGATTGAAGGCGGCGAAGTACCAGGAGAGCCCCTCCCGCCCGGCGCCGATCGTCCGTGTCGGATCCCCTTCGGGCCCCTCGACCTTGATCACGTCCGCCCCGAGGTCGGCCAAGAGCATCGTGCAGAAAGGGCCGGAGAGCACCCGGGTGAGATCGACGACCCGGATCCCGTCGAGCGCGCCCGCGAGCACGGCCTGCCTCAGCCCGCGGCGGTGCGGACCGCCTCGAGCGGGTGGAGCCGAAGCCGCGGGCCGGCTTTCATGACCTGACCCGGCAGCGGGTGACCGACCGCCGCCTCGGCCGCCTTCGCCGCCTCGATCAGCGCCTCCAGGTCGATCCCGGTCTCCACCCCGCACTCCTCGAGCAGAAAGACGAGGTCCTCGGTGCAGATGTTGCCGGTCGCCCCGGGCGCGAAGGGGCAGCCGCCCATGCCGCCGATCGAGCTCTCGAACCGGTCGATCCCGCAATCGAGCCCGGCCATGACATTGCAGAGGCCGAGCCCGCGGGTGTTGTGGAAATGGAGTGCCAGCCGCACCCCGGGCAGCCGCGCGCGCAACGCCTCGACCCGCTCGCGGACCAGAGGCGGGGTGGCCATGCCGGTGGTATCCGCGATCGAGAGATGGCCGATGCCGAGCATGGCGAGCTCCTCGGCGATGCGGAGCACCTGCGAAAGCGGCACCTCGCCCTCGAACGGACAGCCGAAGCAGACCGAGATCGCCGCGTGCACCGGGATGCCCGCGGTGTCGGCGATCCGCATGACCTCGGCCACGTCGGCGAGGCTCTGGTCGATCGGCCGGTTGAGGTTCTTCCGGTTGTGGCTCTCGGACGCCGAGAGGAACACCACCATCGCGTCGACCCGGGCGGCGATCGCCCGCTCGGCACCCTTGGCGTTCGGCACGAGCGCCGAATACTCGACCCCCGACCGGCGCGGCAGGGTCGCCAGGAGCTCGGCCGCATCGGCGAGCTGCGGCACGGCCCGCGGGCTCACGAAGCTCGTCACCTCGAGGTGCCGCAGTCCCGCGGCGAGCAGCCGCTGCGCCAGATCGAGCTTGGTCGCGGTCGGGAGCGTGACGCGTTCGGCCTGCAGACCGTCGCGCAGGCCCACCTCGACGATCGTGGCGCGGGCCGGCCAGCCCGCCGGACGGCGGCTCGTCACGGTCGTTCCTCCGAGGCGGGCTCGACCGGCAGGATCACCCCCGGGTTCAAGATCCCGCGGGGATCGAGCGTCGCCTTGATTCTCGTCATGAGCTCGCGGTCGAGTGCCGACCGGCGGCGCCAGAGGGCGTCGCGCTTGAGCCGGCCGATGCCGTGCTCGGCGCTGATCGAGCCGCCGAGCGCGGTGACCTCGTCGTAGAGCCGGTCGAGCAGCATCGGCTTCAGGGCATCCACCCGCTCGGGCGGCGCGATGAAGTTGAAATGCAGGTTGCCGTCGCCCACGTGGCCGAAGGGGATCAGCGTGACGTCGGGCGCGGTCGCGGACGCCCAGCCGGCCATTCGCTCGACGAGCTCGGGGATCCGGTCGATCGGCACCGTGACATCGCTCCGGACGATGAAGCCCATGTGCCGGGTGGCCTCCGACTGGCCCTCCCGGATCCGCCACATGTTGGCCCGCTGCGCCTCGCTCTCGGCGCGGGTGCCGTCGCGCACGAGGCCCATCTCGACCGCGCGTTCGAGGACCGCATCGAGCTTCTCGGCGAGGCCGTCCTCGAAACTCCAGGACAGCTCGACCAGGAGATGCCAGGGATGCGGTTCGGGAAGCGGCCGGCGCACCCCGGGCAGGTTCGCACAAGCCGCCTCGACACCGAAGCCGGTCAAGAGCTCGAAGCTCGAGATCGTCTCGCCCGCCTCGGCGCGGAACAGCTCGAACACGTCGAGCGCCACCTTGGGCCCGTCGATGCCGAGCCAACAGGTGCGCCGGTCGCGCGGGGCCGGGAACAGGCGGAGAGCGGCCGCGGTGACGATCCCGAGCGTTCCCTCGCTGCCGATGAAGAGCTGCTTCAAGTCGTAGCCCGTATTGTCCTTGCGCAGCGCCCTGAGCCCGTCCCACACGCGGCCGTCGGCCAGCACGACCTCGAGGCCGAGCACGAGATCGCGCATCATGCCGTAGCGCAGCACGTTGAGCCCGCCGGCGTTGGTGCCGAGATTGCCGCCGATCCGACACGAGCCTTGGGCACCGAGCGCGAGCGGGAAGAGCCGGCCGATCGCCGCGGCCTTCTGCTGCACGGTCTCGAGCACACAGCCCGTCTCGACCACGATGTGCTCGCCCCTGGGGTCGATCGCCCGGATCCGGGTCATCCGTTCGAGCGAGAGCACCACCTGCCGGCCGCTCGCATCCGGGATGCCGCCGTGCACGAGCCCGGTATTGCCCGCCTGGGGGACGAGCGGCACGCCCGCCTCGGCCGCCAGGCGCACGACGGCCGCCACCTGCTCGGTGTCGGCCGGTCGGAGCACGGCCGGCGTGCGGCCGCGGTGCTGTCGCCAGAAGTCGCTGACGTAGGGCTCGATCGACTGCGGGTCGTCGACCAGGCCGGCCGGCCCGAGGACGGCCCGGCAGCGTTCGAGAAAGCCCGCGGGCAGGGGCGCGAGGTCGCTTCGCTCCATGACCGGAGGCTAGGGTGGCCGGCGCCCCCGGACAAGCACCGCCGCGCAGGAGGGGCCCTTCCGTTCGGCCGGTGCGCCCGGCCCCCCGGAGCATCTCGACACCGCTCCCGGACCGGCTCGGGGAACCGCCCGTTCGACGTCGGTGCGGCCGAAGTCTCGGCCCTCGAAGAGCAAGGGCTCGCCCCGCGCTTCGGCGATCGCGCGGGCGAGGCGATCGGCCTCGGCGTTCTCGAGGTCGACGGCCACGGGAAGAACGCCCCCGCCCTCGGGAAAATCTCGGGTTGAAAGGCGAGCCGGCGAGCCGAGCCGCTCGAGCGCCGGCCGAATTGACAGCCCGCCCGCGCCGGCTAGCCTCCCACCTCCGCATCGAGCGAGCATCGCTACAGGCACGGAAAGGGGGAAACCGGCATGGACCACGACCTGCTCGCAGGTGTGATCGAGCGGGCCTGGGACGAGCGCGCGACCATCGGCCCGCAAACCGAGGGCGAGATCCGCGACGCCGTCGAGGAGGCACTCGCCGCCCTCGACCGCGGCGAGCTTCGGGTGGCCGAGAAGAAGGACGGGCAGTGGATCACCCATCAATGGCTCAAGAAAGCCGTGCTGCTCTCCTTCCGCCTCGAGGGCATGCGGACGATCCCGGGCGGGCCCGGCGGCACCTCCTGGTGGGACAAGGTTCCGCCCAAGTTCGCGGGCTGGGACGAGGCCCGCTTCGAGGAGGCGGGCTTCCGCGCCGTCCCGGGCGCCATCGTCCGCAAGAGCGCCTACATCGCTCCGGGCGTGGTGCTCATGCCCTGCTTCGTCAACGTGGGTGCCCGGGTGGACCGCGGCACCATGATCGACACCTGGGCCACCGTCGGCTCCTGCGCCCAGATCGGCAAGAACTGCCACATCTCGGGCGGTGCGGGGATCGGCGGCGTGCTCGAACCTCTGCAGGCCAACCCGGTGATCGTCGAGGACGATGTCTTCATCGGCGCCCGTGCCGAGGTAGTCGAGGGGGTGATCGTTGAAGAGGGAGCGGTCCTGGCGATGGGCACCTTCATCGGCGCCTCGACCAAGATCGTCGACCGTACGACCGGCGAGATCTTCACCGGCCGTGTCCCGGCGGGCTCCGTCGTCGTGCCCGGCAGCCTGCCCGGCAACCCGCTGCCCGACGGGCGGCCCGGCCCGAGCCTCTACTGTGCCGTCATCATCAAGCGGGTCGACGCCAAGACCCGGGCGCGGACCGCGATCAACGAGCTGCTGCGCGACTGAACGGCGCAGGCGGCTCCGGCGCGCCGTGCGGTTGACAGGAGGGGGCGGTGGCGTAGGGTCCGATCGCCCGGCCGGCCGCCCGCTGCGTTGACCCGGACCGGCGCGGGTCCGCGGGGCGCTCGTTCCGAAAGGCGCTCATGGAGATCGATCCCGTCGCACTCACCCGGGAGCTCGTCCGCTGCCCGAGCGTCACACCGGATGCCGGGGCGGCGCTCGAGCGCTGCGCGCGGACGCTCGAGCCCGCCGGCTTCGCCTGCATCCGCCTCGAGTTCGCGAGCGCCGGGCCGCGCGTGCCCAACCTCGTGGCGACGGTCGGGGAGGGCCGGCCGCACCTCGTCCTCAACGGCCATCTCGACGTCGTGCCGCCGGGCGATCCCGCGCGCTGGAGCGTCCCGCCCTTCGAAGGCGTGGTGCGCGACGGCCGGCTGTTCGGCCGGGGGGCGGCCGACATGAAGAGCGGGGTGGCGGCCATGATCGCCGCCGTCGCGCACCATCTGGCCCGCCGCGGCCTGCCGCGCGGCCGGCTCTCGTTGTTCTTGACCGGTGACGAGGAGGGACCCTCGATCGACGGCTCGGCCCGGCTCGTCGCCTGGGCGATCGAACGCGGGATGCCCCCCGACGCTTGCCTCGTGGGCGAACCCACGAGCCGCGAGCGGCTCGGCGATCTCGCCAAGATCGGCCGCCGCGGTTCCTTGACCGGGCGGCTCGTCGTGCGCGGGCGTCAGGGTCACACCGCCTACCCCCAGCGGGCCGACAACGCGGCCCACCGCCTGGTGCAGATCCTCGCGGCCCTCCTCGCCCTCCGCCTCGACGAGGGCACCCCCTGGTTCGAGCCCTCGACGCTCCAGATCGCCTCGATCGACATCGGCAATCCCGCGTCGAACGTGATTCCGGGCGAGGCCCGAGCCGTCTTCAACATCCGCTTCAACGACCGCCACAGCGGCGCCGGCCTCGAGCGCCGGTTGCGGGCGCTCCTCGACTCCCTGGGCGGCGACGTCGCGCTCGAGACCAGCATCGGCGCCGAGCCCTTCCGCACCGAGGAGGGGCCGCTCACCGCCACGCTCGCCGAAGCGGTCGAGGCCGTGACGGGTCTGCGGCCCCGCTTCGACACCTCGGGTGGCACCTCGGACGCACGCTTCTTCGCCCCGCACTGTCCGGT
Source organism: uncultured Alphaproteobacteria bacterium (assembly GCA_937926445.1). Taxonomy (GTDB): domain Bacteria; phylum Pseudomonadota; class Alphaproteobacteria; order Geminicoccales; family Geminicoccaceae; genus JANXAZ01. The sequence goes on along the minus strand of CALBAK010000013.1, from coordinate 24,951 downwards.
GGTCGAGTTCGGCCTGCCGGGGCCTACTCTGCACCAGACCGACGAGCACGTGGCGATCGCCGACATCGAAGGCCTCGCGCGCATCTACGCCACCTTCCTCGACCGGTTCTTCCCCGCGTGATCGCCTCGGCCGCGGAGATCCGCAGAGGCCTCGTGGGCGCGCTCGCGATCCTGCGGCGCGAGCCCGCGGCGATGGCCGGCTTCGACCTCTCCTTCGAGGGCTTCCTCGCCTCCTTCACCGCGGCGCTCGTCTCCTTCCCCGCCTATCTCGTGCTCGTCCTGCGCGGCCTCTTCGAGGAGGGGGCGCCGATCGCCCTGCCACTCCTCCTCCTCGTCGAGACCGGCGGTTACGTACTCGGCTGGCTCGCCTTCCCGCTCGCCGCCGCCCTCGTCCTCCGTGCGATGGGCGAGGGCCGCCGTTTCGTGCCGCTCGTCGTGGCGAGCAACTGGGCGGCCGTCCTGCAGATCCACTTCCTGCTCGCGGCGGTGATCCTCTCGGCCCTCCTGCCGCACCCCACGGGTGCCGGGCTCGCCACCGCCGCCACCCTCGCCGCCCTCGCCTATCAGTGGCTCGTGGTGCGCACTGCGCTCGAGGCCCCGGGCCAGGTGGCGGCCGGCTTCGTCCTGCTCGACGTGATCGTGAGCGTGCTCGTCAACGGCGCCACCGACCGCCTGATCGCCTGGCTCGCCGCTGGTACGGCCCTTCAGCCGGTCGGGTAGTCGATCCGTTCGAGGAACAGGCCGCAGGCGGGTGCGGTGGGCCCCGCCGCCCGCCGGTCGCGGGCCTTGAGCACATGCGCCGGCCAGCCGAGATCGGCCTCGCCGAGCCCGACCCGGACGAGCGTGCCCACCATGTTCCGCACCTGGTGATGCAGGAAGGAGCGGGCCACCGCTCGGAGCTCGACGATCGACCCGACCCGCCGGACGTGCACGAGATCGAGCGTCCTGATCGCGCTCTTCGCCTGGCACTCGCTCGCCCGGAAGCTCGTGAAATCGTGCCGGCCGACGAGCGCCTGGGCGGCCTCGTGCATCCGCTCGGCATCGAGCCGCCGCGGCAGGTGCCAGACCCGGCCGCGCTCGAGGGTCGGCGGTGCCCGCCGATCGAGGATCCGGAAGAGATAGCGCCGGCGCAGCGCCGAGAAGCGGGCGTGGAAGCTCTCGTCGACCGCCCGCGCCTCGAGCACGGCCACCGGGTGCGGCCGCAGATGCGCGTTGAGACCACCCACGAGCCGCTCGGGCGGCAGGTCCTTCGCGAGATCGACATGCGCCACCTGGCCGAGCGCGTGCACCCCCGCGTCGGTCCGCCCACCGCCGACCACCGTGACGCTCTCGCCGGTGAGCCGGGCCACCGCCTCCTCCAGCAGGGCTTGGACCGAGAGCCCCGAGGTCTGCCGTTGCCAGCCGACGAACGGCCCGCCGTCGTACTCGATCACGATCCGCCAGCGCCGCACGCCCTCATCCCAGCCGACTGCCGAGGGGAAGGGGGAAGCCGCGCTGCAAGGCCTCGGCGTCCAGCGCCCGCCGCCCGGCCCGCTGCACCCGGCGAAGGGCGAGCGCGCCCTCGCCACAGGCCACGGTGAGCGGCAGCGCCACGACCTCGCCCGGGGCACCGGGGGGCGCCTCGACCGGCTCGGCCTCGAGCACGAGGAGCCGCTCGCCGCGTGCCGTGCACCAGGCCCCGGGCGCCGGCGAGAGCGCCCGGATCCGCCGGTCGAGCTCGACGGCGCTGCGGGTGAAGTCGAGCCGCTGGTCCTCGGGGCCGATCTTTGCCGCGTAGGTGACGCCTTCGGCCGGTTGCGGGCGGGGCACCGCAGTCCCAGCCGCGATCGCCGGCAGTTCGGCAAGCAGGAGCTCGGCCGCCATCGCCGCGAGGCGATCGTGCAGGCTGCCCGCCGTTTCGCGCGGGCCGATCGGGGTCCGCCTGCAGGCGTAGACCGGGCCCGTATCGAGCCCCTTCTCCATCCGCATGAGGCACACGCCGGTCTCGCCGTCGCCCGCCAGGATCGCTCGTTGGATCGGCGCCGCCCCCCGCCAGCGCGGCAAGAGCGAAGCGTGCAGATTGAGGCAGCCGAGCCGCGGGACGGCGAGCACGGTCTCGGGCAGGAGGAGGCCGTAGGCCGCGACGACCGCGAGATCGGGTGCCAGCGCCCGAAGCTCCTCCTCCACCGCCGGATCGCGCAGGCTCGACGACGTACGCACCGGCAGCCCCAGGGAGAGGGCCGCCTCGTGGACCGGGGTCCGGCGCTCCGCCATGCCCCGCCCGGCGGGTCGCGGCGGCTGGGTGTAGACCGCGAGCAGTCGGTGCGGTCCGCGGGCGAGCGCCTCGAGGGCCGGCACCGCGAAGCCGGCGCTACCCATGAAGAGGAGGGCGAGGCGCACGCGCGGACCGCTTCAGGCGCGCGCTCGCTGGGCCTTGGCGAGCTTCCTCAGGATCATGTTGCGCTTCAAGGGCGAGAGCCGGTCGACGAACAGGATCCCGTCCAGATGGTCGACTTCGTGCTGCAGGCAGCGGGCGAGCATGCCGTCCGCTTCGAGGGTCCGCGGCTCGCCCCGCTCGTCGAGATAGGCGAGGCGGATCGAAGCCGGCCGGGCGAGTTCGGCGAACTGCTCGGGCAGCGACAGGCACCCCTCCTCCATCACCACCTGCTCTTCCGAGCGCCAGGTGATCTCGGGGTTGACGAGGCGCAGCGGTGCGGGCGGCTCGTCCTTTTTGGCGAGGTCGACCACCACCACGCGCAGCGACACGCCCACCTGCGGTGCGGCGAGGCCGATGCCCGGTGCTCGGTACATGGTCTCGAGCATGTCGTCCATGAGCCGGCGGATGTCGTCGTCGACCGTTTCGACCGGCCGGGCCTTGAGCTTGAGGAGCGGGTGCGGAGCGATCAGGATGCGGCGGACGGCCATCGTGCTCTCGAATCGCGCGATCGTCGGCGGCTCAGCCGACCGGCTGGCGGCCGCTCAGGGCGGCGGCGAGCGTTCCTTCGTCCAGATAGTTGAGCTCGCCGCCGATCGGAAGGCCGTAGCCGAGCCGGGTCACGCGCGCCCCGGTACCGGCGAGGCGCTCCGCCAGATAGTGCGCGGTGGTCTGGCCGGCGACCGTGGCGCCGAGGGCGAGGACCACTTCGATCCCCGGCCGCTCGGCCGCGCGCCGCAAGAGCCGGTCGACCCCGAGTTCTTCGGGGCCGACCGCATCGAGCGCCGAGAGCGTACCACCCAGCACGTGGTAACGGCCCCGGAAAGTACCGGCCCGCTCCATGGCCCACAGATCCTCGACCTGCTCGACCACGAGGATCGCATCCGCATCGCGGCCCGGATCGGTGCAGATCGAACAGGGATCGCGGGTGTCGAGATTGCCGCAGACGGCGCAGCGGCGGACCTCGCGGGCGCAGGTCTCGAGGGCCGCCCGCAGGGGCTCGAGCAGCGTGTCGGGTCGCCGCAACAGGGCGAGCGCCGCGCGTCGGGCCGAGCGCGGACCGAGCCCCGGCAAGCGGCCGAGCAGGCGGACGAGATCTTCGATCGGTCCGGCGGCCAAGGTCTCAAAACGGCAGCTTCATGCCCGGCGGCAAGGGCAGCCCGCCGGTCATCTTCTGCATCTCGGCAGCGAGATGCGCCTCGATCTTGCTCTTGGCGTCGTTGGTCGCGGCGACGATCAGGTCTTCGAGGATCTCGACCTCGTTCGGATCGACCAGGCTCTTGTCGATCTTGACCCGCTTCATCTCGCCCTTGCCGTTGAGGACGACGGTGACGAGCCCGCCGCCCGACTGTCCCGTCATCTCGGTCTCGGCCAGGCGCTGCTGCATCTCGACCATGCGCTGCTGCAGCTTCTGCGCCTCTTTGAGCATGTTGGAGAGATTCTTCATCGGCCCCCTTCCTCCTCGGCTGCACCACGCGCCCCGGCGGGCGCCGCCGGGCGGACGTCGACGATCTCGGTGCCCGGAAAGAGCTCGAGCAGGTTCCGGATCGGCTCGGTTCGGCCGAGCTCCTCGATCCGCCGGGCCCGCGCCGCCTCCGCCTGCTCGGCGAGGGTGGGCTCGCCCGGCGCGTCGCTCAAGGCCACCATCCAGCGCCGCCCGGTCACCGCCTGGAGGGCCGCGGCGAGCTCGCCCGGCAGCTCGCGCGGCAGGCCCGGGCGCGCCCGGACCTCGAGCAGGCCCGGCTCGAGGCGCACGAGATGCACCCCTTCGATCAGCCAGCCGGCGAGCGGAGCGTAGCCGCGCGCACGCAAGCGTGCCACGAGATCGGCGAAGCGGATCGGCGTCTCGACCGCCGCAGTCGCATCCGCCCCCGGCTCGACCGTCGCCGCGGCCGGCCCGGCGACGGCACGGGCGGACACCGGGCGCGGCGTACCCGAAGCGCCGGCGGTCGAGGGGGCGGCAGCGCGTCCAGTGGGGGAGGGGCTCGGGGCGCGCGGCCGGGCTGCCGGCAGGGCCGCCTCGAGAGCACCCGGCCCGGCCCGCAGGAGCCGAGCGAGTTCGGCCGGCGTCGGCAGGTCGGAGAGGCAGGTGAGGCGCAGGAGCACCATCTCGGCCGCCGCCGCCGCATCGGGCGCGCTGCGTACCTCCTCGAGCCCCTTGAGCAGCACCTGCCAGGCGCGGGCGAGCCGCGGCAGGTCGGAGCCCCGGGCCAGCGCCTCGAGCCGCTCGAGCAGCGGTGCCGCGAGCGGCTCGCCGAGCCGGCCGGGTGCCACCCCGGCGGCGAGCCGGCTCGCCAGATGGACCAAGTGGAGGAGGTCCTGCAGCACCATGCGCGGGTCGGCACCCAGCGCGTGGAGCTCGCCCAGGAGATCGAGCACCCGGCCGGGATCGCGGGCGCCGGCCGCCTCGAGCAGGTCGAGCAGCCGGCCGCGGTCGGCCAGACCCAGCATGTCCTGGACGAGCGCCGCCACCACCCGGCCCTCGCCGATGGCGATCGCCTGGTCGAGCAGCGAGAGGGCGTCGCGGACCGAGCCCTCGGCGGCCGCCGCCAACAGCTCGAGGGCGCGCGGCTCGGCCTCGACCGCCTCCTTGCGGCAGACCGCGGCCAGGTGTGCCGCGAGCTTGGCGGGCTCGACCCGGCGCAGCTCGAAGCGCTGGCAGCGCGAGAGCACGGTGACCGGCACCTTGCGGATCTCGGTCGTGGCGAACACGAACTTGGCGTGCGGCGGCGGCTCTTCGACGGTCTTGAGAAGGGCGTTCCACGCCTTCTCCGAGAGCATGTGGACCTCGTCCAGGATGTAGACCTTGAAGCGCGAGGAGGCGGGGGCGAGCTGGATCCCCTGGACGAGGTCGAGGACGTCGGCCTTGCCGGTCTGCGAGGCGGCGTCCATCTCGACGACGTCGAGCGAGCGGTCCTCGCCGATCGCCACGCAGGAAGGGCAGACCCCGCAGGGCTCGGGGGTCGGTCCGCCCCTGCCGTCGGGCCCCGTGCAGTTGAGCCCCTTGGCCAGGATCCGCGCGGTCGTGGTCTTGCCCACCCCGCGGATCCCGCAGAGCAGGAAGGCGTGCGCGATCCGGCCCGTGCGGAAGGCATTCGAGACCGTGCGGACGAGCGCGTCCTGGCCGATCAGCTCGGACAGGCGGCCCGGCCGGTAGGTCCGGGCGAGCACACGGTAGGCGCCTTGCACCCTGGGCTCGCTCATCCGCTGCGGGGTCGGGGCGACAGGCGGAAGCGCGCGGCCCCGAGGCCGCGGCGGAAGGCTGGCGGACGACCCGGCACGGAACTCGTTACGGCTGCTTCCTTCCGGACCTGACCGGGTTGGCGAGGGTGTCGTCCGCCGCCAGCCTTCCACGCGCTATATCGACCGCGTGCGGCGCTTGCGCAAGATGCGGCGGCGGACCAGAAGCCGGCCGGGTGCGGGCCGTGGTCCCGCTCCCGGGAGGCCCGTTTGCGCCCGATCGCCAATCCCCCGCCGCACGTCTACACCACCGTGGGCCTCGACCGGGCCGCCGCCCGAAGGCGCGATCCGGCCTGGCTCGCCGAGCGCCGCCGCGACCCGCTGTCCCGCGTCGTGGCGCTCGACGATCTCCGGCTCTTCGTGGTCGACCGCCCCGAAGGCCCCGACCCGTTCGCGCTCGAGCCGGCGCTCCTGGGCGGGGAGATCCCGGAGCGGGCGATCTTCCTGGGCCTGCTCGAGGATCGCGCGGTCTTCGCCCTCGACCTCGAGGGCGAGCGGCCGGGGATCGAGGGGCGGCTCGTCGAGCTGCGCGCCCTCTCACCCCTGCTCGGCGCCGCCGAGGCCGGCCTTTTGGCCTATGCCCGGGCGCTCGCCCACTGGCACCGCACCCATCGCTTCTGCGGCCGCTGCGGCGCCCCCACCGAGACGGTCGAGGCCGGCCACGTGCGACGCTGCACCGCCTGCGGCAGCGACGGCTTCCCGCGCACCGACCCCGCGGTCATCGTGCTCGTGACGCAGGGCGAGCGCTGCGTGCTCGGCCGCGCCCCGCGCTTTCCGCCCGGCATGTATTCGACCCTCGCGGGCTTCGTGGAGCCCGGCGAATCGCTCGAGGCCGCGGTCCGCCGCGAGGTCCGCGAGGAGGTCGGCCTCGAGCTCGGCGAGATCCGCTACCGCTCCTCGCAGCCCTGGCCCTTCCCGCAGAGCCTGATGCTCGGCTTTCGCGCGAGCTGCGTGGGTGGCGCACTCGCGGTCGAACTCGAGGAGCTCGAGGACGCCCGCTGGTTCCACCGCGCCGAGCTCCTCGACGAGGAGCGCCGGCCCGTCCGCCTGCCGAACCCGGACAGCATCGCCCGCTTCCTGATCGACGAGTGGCTGACCGAGGGCTGAACCCGTGCCGCCGGCGCCGGGTCAGAGGGGCGGATCCTCGAGCCCGTGGACGCGGGCCGCGGCGAGTCGAGCGAAGCGGAGGAGGAGGGCCCTGCGCCGGGCCCCGGGCAGGGGCCGGATCGGCCCCTCGCGCAGGATCACGGCCTCGTAGCGGTCGGCCACGATCAGCCCTTCCTCACCCGGAAGGGCGGCGAGCGGGAAGTCGGGGGCGACCGCGAAGAAGAACCGATCGGCCCAGGGCAGATAGTCCGGCCACTTCGCATCGGCACGCAGATCGGCGAGCGAGCTCTTGATCTCGATCGCCCAGAAGGTCCCGTCGGCGGCGAGGGCCAAAAGATCGAGTCTGCGGCCCGAAGCGAGCGGCACCTCGGCCAAGGGAGCGAGGCCGAGCGCGGCCAGGAGCCGCATGGTGCCGCGGCGGACCTCGGCGGTCGCCGCATCGCGGCCGATGGCGGGGGCGGAAGTCACAACGATTTCTTAACCGAGGCGTGCGAGGGTCGACCAGGGGTGCGCTCGTGCACCCCGGGATCTCTTCGAGCGGAACGGGCGTGCCATGAGCCAGAGCCTCACCCGCGAGACGCCTGCGGGCGGGCGGCGCCGCGTGTTGTTGTTGGGCTGCGAGCCGGCGGCCGGGGCGCGGCCGGAACGACGGCTGACCGCCGCCGACGTGGCGGCCCTCGGGCGCGACCCCTCGCCCGAGCAGCGGGCGAAGATCGCGGCCAAGCTCGGCCGCAGCGTCGCCGAGCTCAACCGCGAAGTCGACGCCCGTCTGGTCGAGGCGGTGCTCGAGCTCCTGGTCCGCGACGTCGCCAAGGAGGTGCGCAAGGCCCTCGCCGAGGCGGTGGCCGACAGTGCCGACGTGCCGCCTTCGATCGTCCGCCGCCTCGCCCGCGACGACATCGAGGTGGCGACCCCGGTCCTCGAGAAGAGCCCGCTGCTCACGGACCAGGACCTGATCGCCATCGTCCGCACCAACGCCATGCAGTACGCGCTCGCGGTGGCCGGCCGCAGCCGGCTGTCCGAGGCGGTCGCCGACGTCCTCCTCGATACCGGCGAAGCGCCCGTGGTCGCCCGCCTGGTCGGCAATGTCGGCGCCCGGCTGTCGGCTGCGGCCCTCGAGCGGGTGACCGCCGAGTTCGGCCGCGAAGCGGCGGTCCAGGAGCGGCTCGTGCGCCGGCCGGAGCTCTCCTTCGAGCTGGTGGAGCGGCTCGTGCGGCTGATCGGCGAGCGGCTCGAGTGGGAGCTCGTCGCCACCCACCGTATGCCGCTCGAGCGGGCCCAGGCGATCGTCCACGCCGCCCGCGAGCGCTCGGCCATCGACCTCGTCGCTCGCGAGCACGGCGACCGCCGCCGAGAGGAGCATCTGCGCGCCCGCTTCCGTGCGGGCGAGCTCGACCACGAGGCGCTCCTCGCCATGCTGCGCGACGGCGACGTCGCCGGCTTCGAGATCGGCGTGGCGCTGCACGCCCACGAGCCGGTCGCCCGCGTCCGCAAGCTGCTCTACGACCCCGACCGGCGCCGGCTCGCCGCGATCTGCATCCGGGCGGGCTTCCCGGTCGCCCATTACGTGCTCGTGCGCATGGCGATCGAGTTCGCCGAGGCGGCGGTCGAGGGGCGGGCGCCGCGCTCCGACTACGGGCCCGACACGATCCGCTTCCTGCAGGAGCAGTACCAGCGCCTGCAGGCTTCGCCCGAAACCGTGGCCGAGCTCTGCGCCGTCTGAACCCGCGACGCGGTCGTCGCGCCCCGCGCCAGGCCTTCCACACCTCGTCCACAAGCCGCGCGCAGCCGTCCACAGCGCGGCCCACAGCAAGCGGTGCGGGCCCGCTCGCGGGCGGGCGGGAGCGCTGCTAGGTTCCGGCCATGCCGACGACCGAAGCCCTCCGGGTGCCGCCGCTCGCCCTGCCGGGCGAGCCCGCCTTCCGCACCCAGCCCTACAATCTCGAGGCCGAGCAGACCGTGCTCGGTGCGATCCTCGTCAACAACGAGGCCTTCCAGCAGGTCGAGACCTTCCTCGCGGCCGACGACTTCTACGAACCCGTCCATCAGCGGATCTACGCCACCTGCGCCCAGTGGATCGCGGACGGTCGGATCGCCAACCACAAGACGCTCTTCCATCTGTTCGAGACCGACCCGGCGCTCAAGGAGCTCGACGGTGCCCGCTATCTCGCTCGGCTCGCAGCCGCGGCCGAGGCGATCGTCGATACCGCGCACTACGGCCGCATCGTGCGGGACCTCGCGGTCAAACGGCGGCTCATTCGGATCGGCGAGGAGATCGTCAACCGGGCCTTCGACCGCGCCTGCGAGTTGAGCGGGGCCGAGCAGGTCGAGCAGGCCGAGCAGCAGCTGTTCGCACTCGCCGAGCACGGCCGCACGGGCGGTGCCTTCCGCGCCTTTCCGGACGTGCTCGCGGCGGCCGTCCGCCACATCCGGAGCGCGTTCGACAAGGCCGGCAACGTCACGGGCGTGCCGACCCGCCTCGAGGGGCTCGACCAGAAGCTCGGTGGGCTCCAGCCCTCGGACCTCGTGATCCTGGCCGGCCGGCCGAGCATGGGGAAGACCGCGCTCGCCATCACGATCGCCGCCAACGCCGCCTCGACCCCCCGACCCGAGGCGGAGCGGCGGCCGGGCGAGCCGGCCGGCTACCGGGTCGGCCTCTTCTCGCTCGAGATGTCGGCCGAGCAGCTCGCCACCCGGCTCCTCTCGGCCGAGGCGCAGATCCCCTCCGACGAGCTGCGGCGCGGCCACATCGGGGCGGAGGACTGGCCGCGGATCGCCCGCGCGGGCCAGCGCCTGGCCTCGATGGCGCTCTGGATCGACGACACCCCGGCCCTCACGGTGGCCGGCCTTCGGACCCGCGCCCGTCGGCTCAAGCGGTTGCACGGCCTCGATCTGGTCGTCGTCGACTATCTCCAGCTCCTGCGCGGCTCGGGCTCCTACGGGCCCGGCAACCGGGTGCAGGAGGTCTCCGAGATCACCCAGGGCCTCAAGGCGCTCGCCAAGGAGCTCGCCGTGCCGGTCCTCGCCCTCTCCCAGCTCTCGCGGGCCGTCGAGACGCGGGACGACAAGCGGCCGATGCTCTCGGATCTTCGCGAATCGGGCTCGATCGAGCAGGACGCCGACGTCGTCATGTTCGTCTTCCGCGAGGAGTACTATCTCTCCCGGGCGGTACCGAGCCAGCGCGAGGGAGAGGCGGTCGAGAAGTTCCAGGCTCGCTACCAGGAGTGGATGCAGCGCTGCGAACGGGTCCACAACAAGGCCGAGGTGATCATCGCCAAGCAGCGCAACGGGCCGATCGGCAGCGTCCAGCTCCAGTTCGACGCGGCCTACGGCCGCTTCCGCAACCTCGAGACCGAGGCCTACGTGGAAGGCTGCTGTTGAGCTGGGCGCAGCGGATCGAGCGGGCCCGGCTCACGATCGACCTCGAGGCCCTGCTAGCCAACCGGCGCACGCTCGCCCGGGTCGCGCAGGGTGCCGAGCTCGCGGCCGTGGTCAAGGCCGACGCTTACGGGTTGGGCCTGAGCCCGGTCGCCGGCGCTCTCGCCCGGGCCGGCTGCCGGAGTTTCTTCGTGGCCCGCCTCGAGGAGGGAGAGGCGCTGCGCGGCCTCTTGCCGGGCGTTCGCGTGTTCGTGCTCGACGGGCTCGCCGGCCGCCCGCCCGACCGCTTTCTGGAGGCCCGGCTCGTGCCGATGATCGGCGAGCCCGGCGAGCTCGCCGCCTGGCGGGCCTTCGCCCGCGCCCGCGAGCGGCGGCTCGAGACCGCCCTCCTGCTCGACACCGGCCTCACCCGGCTCGGGCTCGCCGAGGAGGATGTCCGGGCGCTGATGGGCGACCCGCTCGCCGAACTCGAGCTCGTGCTCGTGGCGAGTCATCTGGCCTGTGCCGACGAGCCCGCCCACCCTCTCAACGCTCGCCAGCTCGCGGCCTTCGGCCGGCTGCGGGCGATGCTGCCGAAGGCTCCGGCCGGGCTTTCGGCCTCTTCGGGCATCTTCCTGGGCGAGGCCTACCGCTTCGACCAGGTCCGCCCCGGTGCGGCCCTCTACGGTATCAACCCGACCCCCGGCCGGCCCAACCCGATGCGCTCCGTGGTCCGCCTCGAGGCCCCGGTGCTCCGGGTGCACACCGTGCGCGAGCCGGGCACCGTCGGCTACGGCGCCACCCATCCGACCCGGCCGGGCAGCCGGATCGCGGTCGTGCCCGTGGGCTATGCCGACGGCTGGCCGCGGGCCGCCTCGGGCCTCGGTCGGGCGCGGATCGCCGGCTGCGAAGTGCCGTTCGTGGGCCGCGTCTCGATGGACCTCGCGACGCTCGACGTGAGCGAGCTGCCCGAAGAGGCGGTCGGTCCCGGGACGGCGGTCGAGCTCCTGGGCGAGGGCTTCGGGGTGGACGAGCTCGCGGCCGCGGCCGGGACCATCGGCTACGAGGTCTTGACCAGGCTCGGCCGGCGCTTCGAGCGGCGTTGGCGCGTCCCGGAGGGCGGAGCTTGAGCTTCCTCGCCGCGATCGGCCGGACCACCCTCGCGCTCCTTTCGACCATCGGGGCGGTCGTCCTGTTCGCGGCCGAAGCGCTCGCCCGCGGCCTCTCGGGCCGGCTCTACTGGCGCCAGATCGCCCGGCAGATGCTCGAAATGGGCTATTTCTCGCTGCCGGTCGTGGGCCTCACCGCGGTCTTCACCGGCATGGTGCTGGCGCTCCAGAGCTACACCGGCTTCTCGCGCTTCGAGGCCCAGAGCGCCATCCCGACCATCGTCGTGCTCTCGATGACCCGCGAACTCGGGCCGGTGCTCGCCGGGCTCATGGTCGCGGGCCGGGTGGGCGCGGCGATCGCCGCCGAGCTCGGCACGATGCGGGTGACCGAGCAGATCGACGCCTTGACCACCCTCGCGACCGACCCCTTCCGCTATCTGGTCTTCCCGCGCCTCTTGGCCGGTACCCTGATGCTGCCGCTGCTCGTCGTGGTGGCCGACGTGATCGGAGTCATGGGCGGCTGGCTGGTCTCGGTCTACAAGCTCGGCTTCGGACCGATCGAGTACATCAACCGCACCTTCGAGTTCCTCGAGACTCAGGACGTCGTCTCGGGCCTCGTCAAGGCTGCCGTGTTCGGCTTCTTGCTCACCCTCATGGGCTGCTATCACGGCTACCGCTCGAAGGGCGGTGCGCAGGGGGTCGGTGCCGCCACCACCCGGGCGGTGGTTTCGGCCTCGATCCTCATCCTGATCGCCAACTACTTCGTCACCGAGCTGTTCTTCGCCCGCTGAGCCGCCCCCGTGACCGAGACCGGCCCCGTTCCCGACCCGTCCGACCGGCCACCGACCGCCCCGCCGGCGGCAGCGGCCGTCAAGATCGCGATCCGCGGGCTCCACAAGCGCTTCGGACCCAAGCGGGTCCTCGAAGGGCTCGACCTCGACGTGCCCGAGGGCCGCTCGCTCGTGGTGATCGGCGGCTCGGGCACCGGCAAATCGGTACTGATCAAGTCGGTGCTCGGCATCGTCACCCCCGATGCCGGCTCGATCCGGGTCGACGGGACCGAGCTCGTCGGCGCCTCGCGCGCCACCCTCGATGCTGCCCGCCGCAAGTTCGGCATGCTGTTCCAGGGGGCGGCGCTGTTCGACAGCCTGCCGGTCTGGGAGAACGTCGCCTTCGGCCTGTTGGCCCGCCGGCTGGTCGACCGAAAGACGGCGCGCGAACGGGCGATCGCCACCCTCGCCCGGGTCGGGCTCGGGCCCGAGGCGGCCGATCTCTACCCGGCCGAGCTCTCGGGCGGCATGCAGAAGCGGGTGGGCCTCGCCCGGGCGATTGCCGCCGAGCCCGAAATCCTGTTCTTCGACGAGCCCACGACCGGCCTCGACCCGATCATGGCCGACGTGATCAACGAGCTGATCCGCGGCCTCGTGCGCGAGCTCGGGGCGACCGCGCTCTCGATCACCCACGACATGGCGAGCGTGCGCAAGATCGCCGACCGGGTGGCGATGCTCTACGGCGGCAAGATCATCTGGGAGGGGCCGGTCGAGCGGCTGGACGACAGCGGCGACCCTTACGTCGACCAGTTCGTCCACGGCCGCGCGGTGGGCCCGATCGAAGTGGGGGTCGAGCGGATCGGCTGAGGCAAACGGGCGAACCGCCTCGGTTCGCTGCGGTCGGAGCGGGCGAGCGGCCGGCTCCACGGCGTCCCGATCGCCCGCGCCGTCGCCGGGCCGAGCTCAGCGCGGCTGGAGCTCGCGCAGACCCGCCACACCCGGCAGCCGGGCCACGTCCGGCCGCCGCGCCCAGGCGAGCGCGAAGCGCTCGGGCAGGGCGAGCACGACCTCTTCCTCGCCGTTCGGCACGACCAGCCGGACACGGGCGCCGCGGCCGCCCTCGGCCAGGAGCGGGGCGAGGCCGGCAGCCGCCTCGATCCGCTCGAGGCGGATCTCGACCGTTCCCTGCGGCTGGCTCCGCAGCCGGTCCTCGAGGCGTTCCACCTGCTGAGCGACGAGCCGTGGCGCCCCGTCCTCGACCCGCACCTCGACCTCGAGCAGGAGCGGCTCCTGGGCGTCGAGCAGCTCGCGCGAGCGGCCGAGGAGCTCGGCGAAGAAGGTCGCCTCGAACGGACCGGTCGGGTCGGAGAACCGGACGAAGGCCCAACGGCCGCGCTCGCCGGCCCGCTCCTGGCGGCCGAGCGGCACGCCGGCCACGAGCTGGCGGGTCCGGCCGGTTGCCTCGACCTGCTCGACCAGGCGGACGGCCGGCACCACCCCGAGCCTTCGGAGGGCCGGGCCGAAGGCGTCGAGCGGATGGGCCGAGAGGTAGAAACCCAGGACTTGCAGCTCGCGCTGCAGCCGCTCGCTCGCCGGCCAGTCGGCGACCGCGGCCAGGGGCGGCCGGTCGGGCAGCGCGGTCTCGCCGCCGAACAGGCTCGCCTGGCCGCTCGCCCGCGCCTCGGCCGCCGCCTGGGCCCAGCGCAGCGCCGGCTCGACCGCCTCGAACAGTCGCCGCCGGCAGGGCTCCAGGGAATCGAGGGCACCGGCCTGGATCAGGGCCTCGAGGAGCCGGCGGTTGAGCACTCGGGTGCCGAGCCGGAGCGCGAGGTCGAACAGGTCGGCGAACGGCCCGCCGCGCCGGCGTTCCTCGACGAGCGCCCGCATCGCCTGCTCGCCCACCCCCTTTATGGCGGCGAGTGCGAAGCGGACGGCCCGGCCGCCCGGCCGCTCCTCGACCGTGAAGGAGACGTCCGAGCGGTTGACGTCGGGCGGCAGGAGCTCGAGGCCGCGGGCCAGCATCTCCTGACGAAAGGCCGCGAGCTTCTCGGCGGTGGCGATCTCGATGCCCATCGCCGCGGCGTAGAACTCGTGCGGCCGGTTGGCCTTGAGCCAGGCGGTGCGGTAGGCGATCAGCGCATAGGCCACCGCGTGGCTCTTGTTGAAGCCGTAGGAGGCGAAGCGAGCGACCGCCTCGAAGATCGATTCGGCGAGCGCCGGCTCGATCCCGTTCTTGACCGCGCCCTCGACGAAGGTCGAGCGCTGGGCGTCCATCTCGGCCTTGATCTTTTTGCCCATCGCCCGGCGCAACAGATCGGCGCCGCCGAGCGAGTAGCCGGCCAGCCGCTTGGCCAGCTCCATCACCTGCTCCTGGTAGACGATCACCCCGTTGGTCTCGGCCAGGATCGGCTCGAGCGCGGGGTGCATGTAACCGGGCTCCTCTTGGCCGTGCTTGACCGCGATGTAGCGCGGGATGTTGCTCATCGGCCCCGGCCGGTAGAGGGCGTTCATCGCCACGATGTCCTCGAACCGGTCGGGCTTGAGCTTCCTGAGCGCGTCCCGCATGCCCGTGGATTCGAGCTGGAACACACCCAGCGTCTCGCCGCGGCCCAGGAGCTCGTAGGTGGCGGAATCGTCGAGCGGCAGCCGGTCGAGGTCGAGGGGGGCACCGGTCGCGGCCTCGACCATGGTGCGGGCGCGGTGCAGGAGGGTCAGGGTCGAGAGGCCCAGGAAGTCGAACTTGACGAGCCCGGCCTTCTCGACGTCCTTCATGTTGAACTGGGTGGCCGGCATGGCCGCGCGCGGGTCGCGGTAGAGCGGCACGAGCTCGACGAGCGGCCGATCGCCGATCACCACTCCGGCCGCGTGCGTGCTGGCGTGCCGCGGCAGGCCTTCGATCGCCCGGCCGATCTCGACCATGGCCGCGACCTGCGGGTCCTCCTCGATCGCCTGCTTCAAGCGCGGCTCGAGCTCGATCGCCTGGGCGAGGCTCACGGGCGCGGCCGGGTTGACCGGCACGAGCTTGCAGATCCGATCGACGAGACCGAAGGGCAGGCCGAGCGCCCGGCCGACGTCGCGCAGGGCGGCGCGGGCCTGGAGCGTCCCGAAGGTGATGATGTGGGCGACCCGGTCGGCGCCGTAGCGGTCGCGGACATAAGCGATGACCTCGTCGCGGCGCTCCTCGCAGAAATCGATGTCGAAGTCGGGCATCGAGACCCGCTCGGGGTTCAAGAAGCGCTCGAAGAGGAGGCCGAAGCGCAAGGGATCGAGGTCGGTGATCTCGAGGGCCCAGGCGACCAAGGAACCGGCGCCGCTTCCGCGGCCGGGGCCGACCGGGATGCCGCGCGATTTGGCCCAGCGGATGAAGTCAGAGACGATGAGGAAATAGCCCGAAAAGCGCATCTGGGTGATGACGGAACACTCGTAGGCGAGCCGCTCGCGATAGGGGGCCGCCTTGGCCTCGCGGGTGGGGCCGTCGTCCTCGGGCTTCCAGACCGCCGTCTCGAGCCGACGCTCGAGCCCTTCGGCCGCGAGCCGCTGGAGCTCGGCCGCCTCGTCGGCGGCGAAGGAGGGCAGGATCGGCTCGCGTACGGGTGCCACGAAAGCGCAGCGGCGCGCCACGACGAGCGTGTTGTCGCAGGCATCGGGCAGATCGGCGAAAAGCGCGCGCATCTCCGCCGCGCTCTTGAGCCGATGCTCGACCGAGACCCGCTGGCGGTCCTGCTCGTGGACGGTCCGGCCCTCGGCGATCGCGAGCAGGACGTCGTGGGCGCCATGGCCGGCGGCGTCCAGGAAGCGGACGTCGTTGGTGGCGAGAAGGGGCAGATCGTGGGCGTCGGCCAGGGCCACCAGCGCCGGCTCGACCAGCCGCTCGACCTCGCTCCCGGTCCGTTGCAGCTCGACATAGAGCCGGCCGGGGAAGAGCGCCGCGAGCTCCTGGAGACGCCGCTCGGCGACCGCCCGATCGCCGCGGGCGAGCGCCGCACCCACCGGCCCCGCGGGCCCGCCCGTCAGGCAGATCAACCCGCCCGTCCGGCCGGCGAGCCGCTCGATGCGGGTCTCGACCCGGCCGGCCTCGGCCTCGAGATGGGCCTCGGAAACGAGCGCCATCAGGTTGCGCCAGCCTTCCTCGTCCTTGACGAGGAGGACGATCGGCTCGGGCTCGCCGACCCCGGGCCGCGACCCCGGCCGGGCCGGTCCGGCCACGACGAGCGGCAGCGTGCAGCCCAGGATCGGTTGCACCCCGGCCTTCTTGGCGAGCTCGCAGAACTGCATGGCGCCGAACAGGTTGGCGCTGTCGGTGACGGCCACCGCAGGCATCGCGAGCTCGCGACAACGCGCCACCAGCCGCTCGAGGCGGACCGTGCTCTCGAGGAGCGAGAAGGCGGAGCGGACGCGCAGATGGACGAAGTCGGCGTGCGGCATGACGAGACCCGGTGACGCGCGCGACACCCTAGAGCGCGCAAGACGCAACGGCGCAACCGCCGCGCGCGGCCTGTCCACAGCTTCCCGCCGGCGGGCGCGGAATGCCGGATCCTGGTCGGATCGTCAAGAACATTTGCCTCGCAAACGTCCGGGCCGCGAGGCCTCTTCGCTCAGGGCGGGAGAACGGGCGTCAACAGAGGACGGCCGGCGAAATGGGCCTCGAGATTGTCGACCACGAGCTGGGCCATCTTGTCGCGCGTCTCGAAGGTGCCCGAGGCGGCGTGCGGCGAGAGGACCACGTTGTCGAGCCGGCGGAGCCGTTCCGGCACCCGGGGCTCGTCGGCGAAGACGTCGAGGGCGGCACCGGCGATCCGCTTCTGCTCGAGGGCCTCGATCAGGGCCGGCTCGTCCACCACCGAGCCCCTGGCGACGTTGACGAGCCGGCCCTCGGGGCCGAGCGCGTCGAGCACGGCCGCGTTCACGATCCCGCGGGTGGCGGCCCCGCCCGGGCAGGAGAGGATCAGGACGTCGACGTCGCGAGCGAGCTCCAGAAGGTTCGGATGATGACGGTAGGGCACGCCGGGCTGGGCGTTGCGGCCGTGATAGCCGCCGATCTGCATGCCGATCGCCTCGAGCCTTCGGGCGATCGCCTTGCCGATCCGGCCGAGCCCGACGATGCCGACGGAAAGCCCGCGCGGGCAGCGGGTCATGTGGAAGACGCCCTCGCGCGCCCAGCGGCCGGTCCGCACGTGAGCGTCCGCCGCGATCGCGTCGCGCAGCAGCATCAGCAGGAGCATGAGGGCCATATCGGCCACGTCCTCGGTCAGCACCTCGGGCGTGTTGGTGACCGGGATGCCGCGCTCGGCGCAGGCCACTCGGTCGATCGCGTCGACCCCCACCCCGTAGCAGGCGACGATCTCGAGCTTCGGGCAGGCCTCGATCATCGCCCGATCGGGCCCGACCTCGCCCGAAGCGACGATCGCCCGCACCCTCGGACCGACCTCGGCCAAAAGCGCCGCCTTGTCGGGCGCCTTGTAGAGATGGTGCAGCCGGTAGCGCTCCTCGAGGATCGCCATCTGCTTGGGCCGGCTGGGCCAGAGCACGAGCACGTCCGGCTTGTCCACGGTCCGCCCCCTCCTGCGCAAGGGTCGGCCGCAGCCTAGCCCCGCCGTGCCCCTCGACAAGGTCCGAGGGCGAGGGGGCCGACGGGCGAGGGGGTTCGTTCGTGCAACGAAGAGCCTCGAACGCTCCGATCCGGCCCGGCGCCTGCGGCCGGCCCGGGTCGGGCCTGCACCGGCATCGCGCCTACGGCGCGGGCCGGCCTGCGCTGCGCCGTGCGGGCGAACGGTCGGCCGCGAGCGGCGGCCGCAACCCGGGGCCGAGGGCGGACGGGATCGGCGAAGGACGCGGCGCCTTGGGCGGCGAGGTCGAGGAGAGGGACGGGAAGCCCGCAGGCGCGGGCCACCACCGAGCGGCAGCGCGCGGTGGTGGCGGCTTTGCGGGCTCGGCCCGGGGGCCAGCGAAAAGCGGGCGGTGCGGCGCCGGCTCAGGCGACCCGGCGGCGGCCGGGAGCCACCCCGTCCGGGTGCTCCTCGAGCCAGCGGTCGATAAGGAGCCGGGCGTGGGCGATCGGGTCGAGGCCCGCGGTGCTCTCGGGCCGATGGTCGGGGCCCCGGCCGTCGGGGCCGCGGGCCGCGGGAGCCGCTCGATCGTGGCCCGCGGCCGCGCGATCGGACGGCTCGGGATCGGACGGTGCGGGGTCCGAGGGCCGGGGATAGGGCTGTCCGGTCCCGGCAGACGCCGCCTCGAAGGTCGTGGGATCGGCCGCCGCATGGTCGGGCGAAGCGGACGCTCGCACGGTCGCGAACGGAGCGGTCGGGAGCCCGTCGAACAGATCGGCCAGGGCGGCGGCGCCGAGGCCCGCGAATTCCGTGGCCCGAAGCCGGATGCGCTCGCGCGCCGCACCCTCCTCGCGGGCCCGATCGCGCAGGCTCACGCGTTCGGGCTCGGGGGCCGTGATCTCGACCGTCGGCAGGTCGGCGAGCGCGTCGGGCCGGCCGCCGAGGGCCGCCCGGTCGAGCGCTTCGCCGCGCAGCCGGCGATATTCCTCGAGGAGCTTCAAGGCGCGGCGATGCTCGGCCTGGGCGGCGGCCCGATAGCGGGCGATCGTGGCGAGGCTCGCGCGGGCGGCGGGCTCGGCGAGGTCGCTGCCGCAGCTGCGGCCGGGCTCGGCCGGGGCGATGTCGGCCAGGATCTCCGCCTCGAGACGATCGACGCGGAGCTCGCGCCAGATCGCGACCGCGATCGCGTCGACATAGAGGAGCTCGACCGGATCGTCCGGGGCATGGGCGAGGCGGAGACCCTCGACGAGTTCGCGGAAGGCCTCGGCGTCTTCGTGCGGGAGGAGGGTGAAGCGGGCGGCCCTGAGGCCGTGGCGCAGGGCGTTGAGGGCGGAACGGGCCTTGCCCTCGACCGTGTGGGGGCCGGCGCGGCGGGCGGCGGGGTCGGCGTGGGAGGGGGCGGGGCCGGG
Organism: uncultured Alphaproteobacteria bacterium; assembly: GCA_937926445.1. Lineage (GTDB taxonomy): Bacteria > Pseudomonadota > Alphaproteobacteria > Geminicoccales > Geminicoccaceae > JANXAZ01. The sequence goes on along the minus strand of CALBAK010000013.1, from coordinate 6,000 downwards.
GGTGGGCAAGGGGCGGCTCCTCGCTGCGGACGCTCGGGATCATGTGCAGTAATAGAGGATAAAAGTCAAGCATCCAGGAACCGAGGAGGAGCGACGGGCGGTCGCGCGCGCGGATCGGTCACAGGCCGGACCGGCGAGCCCGTCCTAAGCTGATGTGCATACGAGATTTCGGACTTGCGGCAGATCAAGGCATGGGCACGATCCGGCTCGTAGAAGGCGGGCGCCGCGCCGGTGCGGCACCGAGAGGCGAAGGCATGAGCGACGTCGCCGAATATCAGGACGCGCTTTCGCGGACCGAGCAGAAGGCCTCGCCGCTCTATGCCGGACGGGTCAAGGTCTATCCCAAGAGCGTGCACGGCACCTTCCGCCGGATCAAGTGGGCGGCACTCCTGGTGCTGCTCGGCCTCTACTACGTCGCGCCCTGGATCCGCTGGGATCGCGGGCCGGGTGCCCCGGGACAGGCCATCCTAGCGGATTTCGAGACCCGACGGATCTACTTCTTCTGGATCGAGATCTGGCCGCAGGAGGTCTACTATCTCACCGGCATCTTGATGCTCGCGGCCTTCGGCCTGTTCCTCGCGACCGCGCTCTTCGGCCGGCTCTGGTGCGGCTTCGCCTGCCCGCAGACGGTGTGGACCGATCTCTTCATGTGGGTCGAGCGGCTGATCGAGGGCGACCGGGGCGAGCGCATCCGGCTCGACGCGCAGCCTTGGACCGGAGCCAAGATCGGCAAGAAGGCGCTCAAGCACACCGCCTGGATCCTGATCGCCGCGGCGACGGGCGGTGCCTGGATCATGTACTTCAACGACGCGCCCACGGTGGTGCGCCAAATCCTGACGGGCCAGGCGAGCTTCGCCGTCTACTTCTTCTTCGGTTTGTTCACCTTCACGACATATCTCTTGGCGGGGCACGCCCGCGAGCAGGTCTGCACCTACATGTGTCCCTGGCCGCGGATCCAGGGCGCACTCGTCGACCAGGACACGATGGCGGTCTCCTACGAGGCCTGGCGCGGCGAGCCGCGCGGCAAGTACAAGAAGGGCCAGAGCTTCGAGGGTCGCGGCGACTGCATCGATTGCCGCCAGTGCGTGGCGGTCTGTCCCATGGGCATCGACATCCGCGACGGCTTCCAGCTCGAGTGCATCGGTTGCGGCCTCTGCATCGACGCGTGCGACGACGTGATGGCGAAGATCGGCCGGCCGCCGAAGTTGATCTCCTACGACAGCGAGCGCAACCTGGAGCTCAAGGCTGCGAAGAAGCCGCCGGTCTATCGCCTGGTGCGGCCGCGTACCGTCCTCTACGCCACGGTGCTCGTGGTGGTGGCCGCGGTGATGCTCTCGACGCTGTTGTTGCGGCGGACCACCGAGGTCAACATCCTGCCCGAGCGCAACCCGCTGTACGTCCAGCTCGCCGACGGCTCGATCCGCAACGGCTACACCTTCAAGATCCTCAACATGGAACGGCAGCCGCGGACCTACGAGCTCGTCGTCGAGGGGGCTCCGGGCGCGCGGCTGCAGCTCGCGGGCGACCAGGCGGAGCGGACCGGGCTCCTGCTCGAGGCGCCGCCCGACGGAGTCGGCACGCACCGGATCTATCTCAAGCTGCCGCGGGCGACGGTGAGTGGGGAGAGCATGGACCTGACCTTCGTGCTCACGGACGTGGCGAGCGGCGAGAGCCGTCGCTTCGTCTCGACCTTCCGGGGACCCAAGCGGTGAGGGCGGCGGTGTCGCGCGGACGGCCGCCCGGCTGGTGGATCCCTTGGACCTTCCTCGCGGGCTTCCTGCTCGTCGTGGCGGTCAACGGCGTCATGATCTGGTTCGCCGCCTCGACCTGGCCCGGGCTCGTCACCGAGCGACCCTACGACCGCGGCATCGCCTACAACCGCAACCTCGAGGCGGCGGCCGCCATGGCGGCGCTCGGATGGAGCACGCGGCTCGTCGCCCGAACGAGCGGCGAGGGCGGGCGCGAGCTCCTCCTCGAGGCGCGCGATCGCGAAGGCGCGCCCCTTTCGGGTCTTCGGGTCGAGGGCCGGCTCGAGCGGCCGCTCGAACCGGGTGCCGAGCGCGAGCTCCGCCTCGAGGCGGTGGGCGCCGGTCTCTACCGGGCGGCCCTCGGCGCGCTGCCGGCGGGGCAATGGCAGGCGCGGCTGCGGCTCGTCCGCGGCGACGAGATACTGGTCGTGAGCGAGCGGTTGGTGTTGCGATGAGTGCGCCCGTTTCCGCCGCCTGTCCGCTGCCCGGGCGTGCGGCCGAGCCCGGCGAGCCGGGGCTCGAGCCGGCACCCTTCGTGCGAGTCGATCCCGAGAACGGGCTCCTGCGTCTCGACCTCGTCGTCGAAGGGGTGCACTGCGCCGCCTGCATCCGGCGGATCGAGCGGGCGCTCGGCAGGCTTCCCTGGGTGAAGGAGGCCCGGGTCAACCTCACGACCCGGCGCCTCGCGGTTGCCTTCGAGGGCGACCCGGCGCGGGCGTCGGAGATCGTCGCCACCGTCGAGGGGCTCGGCTATCGGGCGGTGCCGTTCGATCCGTCGCGCCTCGAGGGGGCGGATGCAGCGGCCGAGAAGGAGCTCCTCCTCTGCCTCGCGGTGGCGGGCTTCGCGGCCGGCAACATCATGTTGTTGGCGGTCTCGGTCTGGTCCGGTCATTTCACCGGCATGGGCGAGGCGACCCGGACCTTCCTCCATTGGTTCCAGGCGCTCATCGCCTTGCCGGCCATCGCCTTCGCGGGCCGGCCCTTCTTCCGCTCGGCGCTTGCCGCGCTGCGCCGCGGCCGGACCAACATGGACGTGCCGATCTCCTTGGCGGTGATCCTGGCGCCGACGGTGAGTCTCGTGGAGACGATCCGGGCGGGCGAGCACGCCTATTTCGACAGTGCCGTAACCCTCCTCTTCTTCCTGTTGATCGGCCGCTATCTCGACCGGCGGGCGCGCGGGGCGGCGCGCGCCGCCGCGGCTCGGCTGCTCGCGCTCCGGGCCCAGGCGGTGAGCCGGATCGAACCGGACGGCACGACCCGGCCGGTGCGGCCCGAGAGCCTCGAGCCGGGCCAGGAGATCCTGGTCGCCACGGGCGAGCGGGTGGGGGTCGACGGCGAGGTCGTGGCCGGCCGCAGCGAGCTCGACACGAGCCTCGTGACCGGCGAGACGGTACCGCAGCCGGTCGAGCCGGGTGTGCGGGTCTTCGCCGGCACGCTCAATCTCGGGGCACCTTTGCGGGTACGGGTGGCGGCGGTCGGCGAGGGCACGCTTTTGGCCGAGATCGTCCGCCTCATGGAGGCGGCCGAGCAGCGCCGCTCGCGCTTCGTGGCCCTGGCCGATCGGGTCGCCCGGCTCTACGCTCCTTTCGTCCACACGCTCGCGGCCCTCACGCTCGCCGGTTGGCTCGTCGCCGGGGCGGGCTGGCATTTCGCCATCATGAGTGCCATCGCGGTCCTGATCATCACCTGCCCCTGCGCGCTCGGCCTCGCCGTGCCGGCCGTCCAGGTGATCGCCGCCGGCCGGCTCATGAAGGGTGGCACGCTCGTCAAATCGGCGACTGCGCTCGAGCGCTTCGCCCGGGTCGACACGGTGGTGTTCGACAAGACCGGCACGCTCACCAGCGGCCGCATGGCGCTCGAGGCGATCGAGGGCGGCGGGGCGGAGGACCTCGACGCCGCGGCGAGCCTCGCCCGCGCCTCGCGCCACCCGCTCGCCCGGGCGCTCGCTGCTGCGGCCGGACCGGGTCCGGCCGCCGCCGGGGTCGAGGAGGTCGCCGGGCAGGGCCTGCGGCTTTCGAGCCCGGAGGGCGAATGGCGGCTCGGCCGGCGCGGCTTCGCGGCCGAGGTCGAGGAGGACGGGCGGCCCGGGGCGGAGCTCTGGTTCGCCCGGCCCGGTCGGCCGCCCGTGCGGTTCCGCTTCGCCGATCCCCTGCGACCCGATGCGGCGGAGGTCGTGGCGGCGCTGCGCGCCCGCGGCCTTTCGGTCGAGCTCCTCTCGGGCGATCGGCGGGCGACGGTCGAGGCGGTGGCGAACCGGCTCGGGATCGGGCGCTGGGCGGCCGAGCTCGCGCCCGACGAGAAGGTGGCGCGGCTCGAGACGCTCGCGCGCGAGGGCCGGCGGGTCCTCATGGTCGGTGACGGGCTCAACGACGCCCCGGCGCTGGCCGCCGCCTCGGTCTCGCTCTCGCCCGCGTCCGCGGTCGACGTCTCGCAGACCACTGCCGATGCCGTGTTCCAGGGCCAGCGGCTCGCACCCGTGCTCGAGGTGCTCGAGGTGGCGCGGCGCGCCGAGCGGCTGGTCCGCCAGAACATCGCGCTCTCGATCGCCTACAATCTCTGCGCCGTACCGCTCGCGGTGCTGGGCTATGTCACCCCGCTCGTGGCGGCGATCGCGATGTCCTCCTCTTCGCTCCTGGTGGTCGGCAATTCGCTCCGCCTCCAGCTCGGGGCTCGCCGAGCCGAGTCGAGCTCGACGCCGGCGAAGGCCGATACCCGGCTCGCGGGAGCGAGCGCGTGAGCGGGCTTCTCTATCTGATCCCGATCGCCCTCTTCCTCGGGCTTCTGGGCCTCGCCGCCTTCGTCTGGGCGCTCAAGTCCGGCCAGTTCGACGATCTCGACGGCGCCGCCCAGCGGATCCTGCTCGACGACGACGAGCCCGAGGACCGGCCGCGGGCCGGCTGATCAGCGCCTGCGGGCGAGGAACGCGATCGCTCGCAGCCGCCCCTCGGCGAGCGCGCGGGCGACATTGTCGAGCTTCTCGGCGAAGCGGGGGCCCATGAGGAGATGCGGGCCCGGCACACGCGCCGGATCGGGCGCGGCATCGAGGCGGGCACGCAGCCGCTGGAGCCCTTCGCGGGCGAGCTCGCCGAGGTCGAGCTCGGTCTCGACCCGGAACCCCGCCCGCTCGAGCCCGGCGCGGGTCTCGGTCGGGTTCTCCACGAAGCTCGCGGCCGCGCTCTCGGCCCAGGGGGTGGGATAGCGCAGCGGCGCACCGGCCGGCCCGGCCACCGCGTCGTAGAGGCCGAGGAAGCCGCCGGGGCGGACCACCCGGAAGGCCTCGGCCCAGAGCTCCGCCTTCGCGGCCACGGCCATCGAAAGGTGCAGGCTCACCGCGCCGTCGAAGCTCGAGTCGGCGAAGGGCAGGGCGAGGGCGTCGGCCCGTAGGTAGGCCGTATGCTCGGCGAGGCCGACCCGTGCGGCGAGCCTGCGGGCCAAGGCGAGCAGGAGCGGATCGCGGTCGATCCCGAGCACGAAGGCCTCGGCGCGTTCGGCCAGGAGCCGGGCGGTGTCGCCCGCGCCACAGCCGATGTCGAGGATCGCGAGGCCCGGGCGGAGCGGCAGCCGCTCGAGGAGCTTCGCACTCGCCGCCGCTCCACCCAGATGCAGCGCGTCGATGCCGGCGAGATCCGCCGGCTGGAGGCGGTTCGGATCGCGGCCGGCGGCAGCGAGGGCCGCGAGCAGCCGCGCCTCGAGCGCCGCCGCCCCCGCCTCGGTCCCGAGGGCCCTCGGATCGCGCATGCCGCCAGCTCCTGGTCGCCGCGGACCTAGCAGGCTCGCGGGCGGCCGAGGAGGCGGTCGGCGGATCGGGTCTTGCCGCAGCTAAATGTTATACTATAACAATCGGCGGTCCGGTTGGAGGTATCATGGCGGGGAAGCTTCCGGTCACCGTCCTCACGGGCTTTCTCGGCGCCGGGAAGACGACCCTCTTGAACCACATCCTCGCCAATCGCGAGGGCCGCCGGCTCGCGGTCATCGTCAACGACATGAGCGAGGTGAACGTGGATGCCGAGCTCGTGCGCAACGGCGGGGCGCTCCGGCGCGGCGAGGAGCGGCTCGTCGAGATGACCAACGGCTGCATCTGCTGCACGCTGCGCGACGATCTCTTGCGCGAGGTGACGGCCCTCGCCCGCGACGGCCGGTTCGACGGGCTCGTCGTCGAATCGACCGGAATCGCCGAGCCGATGCCGATCGCCACGACCTTCGCCTTCCGCGACGAAGCGGGCTTCTCGCTCGGCGACGTGGCGCGGCTCGA